>NZ_JBEZFI010000001.1:352895-900253 GCF_040649295.1 Micromonospora sp. NPDC048999
TACGGCGTCGCTCTCAGCGCCGACCGGCTCACCGTCGACCAGGACGTGTTCTGCATCGACGGGTTCACCGCCACCGGCGAGATACGCCTCCCCGGCGCCCACATCGGCGGCCAACTCGCCTTCAACGGCGCCACCCTGACCAACCCCCGTGGACTTGCTCTGGCCCTGGGGGGCGTCGAATGTCCACACGTACGGCTGCCGCCACAGGCCAAAGGCCGACTCGACCTGGCCAACGCTCGCCTGGGCGTCCTCGACGTGCCCGCCGTGCTAAACCAGCCGCCCATGCGGCTGGCCGGACTCACGTACAACGATCTGGACCCCGACCCCGACCCGCCGGCTCGCCACCGCATCACCTGGCTACGCCGCGACCCTGCCGGCTTCCATCCCCAACCCTATGAGCAGCTCGCCGCCTACTACCGCAGCATCGGCCACGACCGCGACGCCCGGCGTGTGCTGCTGGCCAAACAACGCACCCGCCGCCGCAGCACACCCGGCACCTGGCGGACACCGCGCTACCTGCGCCCCCTACTCGCCGCCGCCTGGCGCATCCCGGGCTGGCTCATCGACGCCCTCTCCGGCTACGGATATGCGCCTTGGCGCGCCTTCTGCTGGCTGATCGCCGCCGTCATCACCGGCACCGCATTCCTACACGACGTAGCACCCAAAGCACCTACCAGCAACACCAACGCCAACGCCCTGCTCCTCGCCCTGGACGCCACCGTGCCCACAGCGCCCTTCGGCATCCGCGAAAGCGTCACCCTCACTGGCACCAGCTACGCCATCGCGCTGGGCCTGCAGATCCTCGGCTACGCCCTCGTGCTGGCCGTCGTCCCTGCCATCAGCCGCACCCTCAGCCGCACCGACCGCTAGCCCCGCCGCTCTGAAGCACCTACGGCTCAAGTCCTGCATGACTGGCGGCGTGAGTCCTCGCTTACAAGCTCTGTGCAGCAGGTCCGCCCGCGTCCGGGAACGGTCGCCAGCTCGGAGTTGCGTCCATCTCCACGCTCGCTGATACGCCCCTGTCCGGCGGCGTTGCTGTCAGCGTTGCTGTCGGCTGCGTTCCCGGCGGCACCTGCGGCCGGACCGAACCCTGGCCGCTGGGTGCTATGACGGCCGGGTCTCGGACTCGGACTCGGCCATTGCCCGGTCGAATGCGAACACGACCTCCTCGTTGCCAGCCTCATCGCGGGCAAGCCGCGCGAGGGCTACTCGCTCGCCGGCCACGCGTCTGAATGCAGCCCGATATGCCTCAGCTTGCTCATCAGACTGTGCCTCACCGCGGACTGCCCGGGTGAAGCGGTTGCGGCTTTGATCAAAGGCAGTGGCGGCTGCAAGGAGGTCACCGCATGCGTCTAGTAGACGATCGGCGACGTCGATCGCGCGCTGCGACCCGACGACATGAACTCGTGACCAAGCATCGCTGACGGGTCGCCAGTCTTCGCTCAGCCAGTCGTGAAGCTCGAACGGGTCGAGTGGTCGTCGTTGACGAAGTGTGACGCTAAGACCCTCCGCGAGGCCGGACCGGAAGCGAATCGCCTGGCGGGCGGCGTCCGCCCGCAACGCGAGGGTCATGGTCCGCGCCAACAGCTCCTGGTAAGCCGCGATCCGGTCCTGCTGGGAGGCCTCCCTAGCGGACCACCGCCGCTGCACCCACAGCGCTCCAAACGTCGCCAGCGCTGTAAGGAGCGTAGCTCCAATAGCCGCCACTACCGGCGCCCAGATCTCAGACCTACTCACATGAGAGCACGTTAGAGGCTCTGGGCAACAGCTACGCCGACGGTTGGCCGGCCCACGACGCCCTCCAGGGACACGGTTTAGGAACGGGGTAGCGCCTGCTGGGCCACCCCTCGCACTACCAGGGCAACCACCCGACGGCCCCCGCCGCCACGCTTGATCATTCCGCACATGTTCCGGACCCTGACTCCAGAACCTGGATCTATGGATTGCCGGCGAGGCGGTGGTAGACGACTCCGCGTGCAGGTCATAAGCCTCGACTGTCTGGTCTGAGGCTCGGGTGCTCCGGCAGTCGGATTCGTTGGTGCACTTCTCTGCTGTACACCCTCGGTTGATCTCGGCGATCGCACGCCGAACGTACGTTCGAGCCACGGCCGCCCCTGCCCGTTCTTGTGCCCTTAAAGCTGGACATCAGAGGGGTCCGCGTAGGCCGTCAAGATCCTTCGTGATACCTGATCGTCGCTGCAAAGACGAGACAAGTAGCGGACACCATCCACTATGCTTGGTCGTTAGAGTGAGTGATAGCCGTAGATCAAGCTAGGAGCGCTCAACATGGGAAGTGACCTCCGCTTCGAGGAGCCACCCGTCCGCGAAGTGAGCCTCACTGTGTTCTTCGAGCGAGTCGCCACATTGCAGTCTCTCAATCTTGCGCAACTCCGCGTCGATTGGAATGAATCCTACCCAAAGGTCAGTGAGGTGCCACCTCGCCCGGCCCTGCGAGGCGATGCGCCAATGCGTCAGTATCTTGGTGGAAATTCTTTTTGGCCAATGCCATTAACGGCCTTCACGAACGCTCGGGGCGATCAGACTATCGAGCTTCAGAATGATCGATTTGGTATCGTATGGCGCTTCCACCAAGGACCAAAGACATATCCTGGCTACGATGAACTTGTGGCGGAGCTGCTGCTGCGGTTCGCGGAATTCCGCCGAGCCGTTTCCAGTTCGCTCATACAAGAGATCGAACCCACCGACATCCATGTCTCATACACGAATCTGATCGAAGGGGTGCTGCCCGAGAGCCTTGCCGTTGGCATTCTTACTAACTGGCAGACTTCATTGGCTCAATTGGACCCGCCGGAATTGGCTGGTCTTCGGCTGCACTACTGCTCGCCTGAGCTTGAGGAAGACGTAGCCCTGACGATTATGGTCGACCCCTCGTTCGACAGGGATCGAGAGCGGGACGACCCATGTGCGTCTCTTGAGATTGAGGGGGCCATCTCTCTCCAAGATGCCCCGAGTGTGGATCGGCCGCTGGCGATTGCTCACGACGCTGTTGTTAGAAAGTTCTTTGAACTGACGAACAACGACATGAGGACGAAATGGGGGTTGCGTAGTGAGGACGCCTAGCTATGAAAGCGCAGCGCACGCTAAGCAGCACGGCTTGGCTCGGTCTGGTTCGCTTTCAAGATCTTCAGCGGTCCGCGATCCGTGCTATCGCCCAGACTCGTCCTCCGGCGTCTGGTACGTCTATGAGTCGCAGCCCGAACCACAGACCGCTACACGCCCTAGAGGAAAGTCCGCAAGTTCTCCATACGAGCTGTTGCGTTACGCAGAGGTGAAGCTGCATCATCTACGATCCCTCCCGTATGACTGGGACGGGGAGGGTGGTGAAGCATGCACCACCAATGCTGTGATCTCTATGTTCGAGTTCTTGCAGAAGGTCTCAGACAGGCGCACCGTCTTTCCGTTCTTATCTCCAGATGGGGAGGGCGGAGTCCTAGCGGAGTGGCACGCGCGCAAACAGAGGATTGAGATCGAGGTCGACGGCGAAGGTAATGCCCTTTTCTATGCGTCGGACGAAGATGGCCACGAGGTCCTCACGGGGGAAGTCTCTCCTCAGAGCGAACACAAACTACGTCGCCTGCTTCTCGATTTGTCGGTTCGGGTCGGTCTAGAAAACCCCACTTGGCGCGCGCTTTTCGCTCGGTAGGAGCTATGGAAGAAACCCCTCCATGGAATGATCCTCAAATTCCAGACTCGGAATGGCTTTACCGTCGGGTGCCTCGGCGGCCTGACTTTTTTCAGCAAAAAGATGTCCTCGACTCAAAGCCCGTGATCGGTCGAAATGCCTTTCGGTTCGATGGCGACGGGATGTCGGTTTATCGGCATCTGCTGTGCGTACAGCACGGCTTGACACCTAAACAGGTCCGTCGAAACGACGGATACGTTTTGTTCAAGATCGGTGTGGGTGCGGTTCGGGCCCTTAAGGCAGGCGTCATAGACGAAGAGGACAAAGAGGACCCAGAGATTGGTGTTGCCCATGCGTTAGTGCGGGTAGAGGGCGTCATTAAGCCTGCAAAAGAACAGCGGCGTGAGATTCAACTTGGCCTGATCGAAGCAGCTCAGTATATCGACCTAGACGGGCGCAGCTAGCGCCACTTCGTCATCCCGATGCTCCTACGGATGTCAAGGGGTGAGGGCGGCGAAGTCGGCGCGTAGGGCGGTGTAGACGTCGCGGACGATGTAGCGCTTGAGGCAGCGCAGGATCTCCTGCTTGCTCAGGCCCTCGGAGATGCGTCGGTGCAGGTAGGCGCGTGTTCTCTGGTCGTAGCGCAGGCGGCACAGCGCGATGGTGTGCAGGGCGTGGTTGGCGCCGCGGTCGCCGCCTCGGTGCAGGCGGTGGCGGCGTACCCGTCCTGAGCTGGCGGGTATGGGGGCTGCGCCGCAGAGGTGCGCCAGTGCTGCTTCGGATCGAAGTCGGTCGGGGTTGTCGCCGGCGGTCGTGAGCAGTTGCGCGGCGACGTCGGTGCCGACGCCGAACAGGGCCCTGGTACGGGGCGCGGCTCGGCGGACCAGCGGGGTGAGTTGCCGGTCCAGGGTGGTGATCTCCTCGGTCAGAGCGGTGG
The DNA here is from genome assembly GCF_040649295.1 of Micromonospora sp. NPDC048999. Lineage (NCBI taxonomy): Bacteria > Bacillati > Actinomycetota > Actinomycetes > Micromonosporales > Micromonosporaceae > Micromonospora > Micromonospora sp. NPDC048999. Next base: position 357,476 of record NZ_JBEZFI010000001.1, read on the forward strand.
CCCGACGGGCCAGTCCTTCCAGCGCGGCGGCGGTGGCGTGTTCGGGGTCGTGCAGCAGGGCCGGGTCGTAGGCGAGAGTGGCGCATCGTTTGATCAGCACGGCGGCGCTGAGCTTGGTCAACTGGGCGCGTACAGCTTCGGGGGCGGCGGTGACCAGGCCGCGCATCTGATTGATCGCAGCGGTGCGGGCCTTGACCGCGCCTTGCCGGGCGACCCGCAGGGCGCGGATCGCCTCGACGGGGCCGCTGCGGGTCTTCGGGGTGCCCATGGCGGTGCCGGCGAGGGTGGCCCGAGCAGCGGCGATGGCGTCGATCGGGTCAGACTTGCCCTTGGTCCGGCGGTCAGGCCGGTCCACCTCGACGAGGGTGATCTTCTCGGCGGCCAGGTGACGGGCCAGACCAGCGCCGTAGCTGCCCGTGCCCTCGACGCCAACGGCGACGGGACGGCCGAAGGAGCGCATCCAGACCAGCAGTTCCGCGTAGCCGGCGGTGGTCGCGGGGAACTCGGCGTCGGCCAACAGTCCGCCTGTGCTGTCGATGACGGCGGCGTGGTGAGTATCGCGGTGGGTATCGACACCACCGATCACGGGTCGCTTCTTGGCTGCCATGCTGGTGAGGTCCGCCCTTCTCGTCCGCGTAGAGATCTGTGGACACATCAGCGGTCAGGCAGAGGGACAACACAGTGGTGGGCGCCTCTCGCACAGGCTCCTATCAGGTCACGACGCCTGGCCGGTGATATGCAGCTAGCGGGGCCACCGGGCCGGCCGACGAATCGGGATAAGGACAACGTTCGTCGGTCTGCCGGTGAGTCAGACCGGCCCGGCGACCCACCCCACCATCCTCACTGTCTGCCATCGACCCGCCCTCCGGGGAGCGGGCCGCCGGCCGGCCCGCCACGTCAAGCGGACCTTGGCCCAAGTTCGGACGCTGGCGGGTCGGGCGGTGGTCTGCTCGGCTTGCCCGGGTCGATGGCAGGCGGGATGGCTCCCTTCCGCAACCACCCACGGACCGCGACGCGCCGACGCAGCCCCGGCCATCCTGGAGCCGGAGCGCCCCCGCCCGAGGCGCAGTAGCCGCAACCCCGAGACCGCCGCCGGCTCGCCGACGCGGCCGGCGTCCGCTCCCCTGCGCCGCGCGGGCTCGTGGCCGCGCTCCGACCACGGTCGCCAAGTGCTACCAGCTGCTGTCGATGATCCTCCGCACGGCCGTTCAGGCGCGACTGATCGCCATCAACCCGGCCGAGGGAGTGAAGCTCCCCCGCGACCGGTCGCGTGAGGTCAAGCCGGTGACGCTCAGCCGGGAGGACTTCTTCGGCAAGCTGCTTCCGGTTGTGCCGCCCCGCCACCGGGCGATCGTCTGCGCAGCCGCCGGCGCGGGCCTGCGCTGGGGAGAGTGTGCGGGTCTGACCTGGTCGTCGCTTGACCTCAACCGGGCCGTGCTGCGGGTGGTCCAGGTCGCGGAGGAGACGCACGGCGGCGTGGTCCTCCGTCCGTACCCGAAGACCCGTGCTGGCGTCCGAACGGTGCCGCTGCCGGGCTTCCTCGTCGCGGAGCTACGTGCCCTCCTGCCGGCCGAGGATGTAACCCCGGCGTCGCGATCCCTGGTTTTCCATGATCGGGTCGATCGCCCGCTGCGTCGGTCGAACTTCCGCCGCCGTGTGTGGCTGCCCTCGCTGGTCCGCGCCGGCCTGCTCGGCCAGGTCCTCAAGACCGGTCCGCACCGCTACCGCGCGGTGTGGCCCGATCGGGAGGGCGTCGAGTGGTCAGCGGAGTTCACCACTGAGAGAGAAGCGGTCGCCTGCGTGGCGGCCAAGGCTGTCGGCGGGATGCGCTTCCACGACCTGCGGCACACCTACGCCACGTGGCTGGTCACCGACGGCGTCCCGGTCAACCTGGTGCAGCGAGTGATGGGCCACGAGAAGGCGTCAACGACGCTCAATCGTTATACGCACACCCCGGACGACTATGCCGCTCGCATCTTGGATGCCTTCACGCTGCCTGCTGACGATTTGCTGACTCTGGACGGGAAACCGCCGGCGGAGAGCGCACTGTACGAGGACGAGGAGGGCCTGTGACCTGCTACGGGGTAGCGCTCCCAGATAGGGACGACCCCCGTCGGGGGGTGACGGGGGTCGTCGGGAGGTTCGGCTCCGGGGGGGTCGAGCCGAACCCGCTCAGCGGTCACGGGGGGTGCAACCGCCGAGGGCCTTCTGGCAGACGGGACGTGAACTCCCGTCGCGAGCACAAGCATGCCGCAGCCAACCCTTATACGTCGAGTGGTGTCCGCTCCACCCACCGCTAAATTGCATCCGCACAATGTGACCGGCATCACGGTCGACTGACCCCGATGTCCGCACCGCCGGCCGCGCCACCCCGGGCACCCGCTCACTGTTCCCTGTCGGGCTAGACTTCGCGCCGTGGGCCGAGGTGCCGCTTTTTTCGATCTCGACAAGACCGTCATCGCCAAGTCGAGCGCGTTGGCGTTCGGTCGGCCGTTCTACCGGGACGGGCTGATTACTCGGCGTGACGTGGTCAAGTCGGCGTACGCGCAGCTGATGTTCCGACTGGGCGGGACCGACGAGCAGACCATGGCCCGGACCCGGGACTACCTTGCCACGCTCTGTAAGGGCTGGCAGGTGGAACAGGTCCGTCAGATCGTCGCGGAGACACTGCACGAGCTGATCAACCCCTATGTGTACGCCGAGGCCGCCGCCCTGATCGAGGAGCACCGGGCCGCCGGCCGGGACGTGGTGCTCGTCTCCGCCTCCGGCGAGGAGATGGTTCGGCCGATCGGCGAGCTGCTCGGCATCACCGATGTGATCGCCACCCGGATGGCGGTCGAGGACGGCCGCTACAGCGGCGAGGTCGAGTTCTACGCGGCCGGCCCGAGCAAGGTCGACGCGGTCGGCGAGCTGGCCACCGAGCGCGGATACGACCTGGCCGACTCGTACGCTTACTCCGACTCGTACAGCGACCGGCCGCTGCTGGAGTGCGTGGGCCACCCGACCGCGGTCAACCCGGACCGGGCGCTGCGCAAGCTGGCCTTGGAGAACTCCTGGCCGGTGCTGGAGTTCCGGCACCCGGTCCCGCTCGGCCGGCGGCTGCGTGAGCGCCCCGCAGTGCCGGTCGCCGCCGCGGCGCTCGGGGTCGGTGTCGGGGTCGCCATCGGGATCGCCTGGTACGGCCGGCACCGCCGCACCCGCACCGCCGCCGCACCCACCGCCTGATTCCTCGGCACCGTCACCGCGGACGAAGTCACCCCACCGCGAAACGGGTCACGAGGAGGCGAGTACCTCGTCACCGATCGAGGTGATCTGGTCTGCGCCGACCTCGACCGCCGCCATGTAGCGGCGCAGCCACGAGCGCAGCCCGTCGGGTGTGCCGGTGGCGAAGGCGCCGGCCGCGCCGACGTACTCCGGCTCACGCTCACGGTGACCGACGTCGACGGCGACCAGCCCGCGCGGGTCGAAACCGGTGGAGATCAGCACCAACCGGGCGGCGGCCCGCGCGACCACCCCGGACGGACCGGCGAACGGGCGCAGGTTCAGCAGCTCACCGTGCACCACTGCGGCCAGCACCAGCGGCGGCGCCTTCGTGCCACCGGCGACCAGCCCGGCCAGCCCGTCGAGCCGCGCCGCGACCACCGGGTCGGCCACCGGCCGGCCCAGTTCCGCCTCGGCGACGACGTCCCGGGCGGCGAGGACGTGCAGCCGCGCGAGGACCTGACGGGGGGCCCTCGGCCAGAGTTCGCTCAGCCCGGGCAGCGCCCCGGCCACCCGCAGCGCCCCCTGCAGCACCGGGTCGGTGACCGTGCCGGCGCGTACCTCCTCACGGTCGTGCACCCGGCCCTCCAGGGCGGCGCTGGCCACCGCGCTGCGGAGGCTGACCTCGGCGGCGACCTGGCCGCCGTGGCGGCGCAGCGCGCGGTGCCGGTGGGTCTGGTCGACCCGGTCGCGGGCCCGCTCGACGGCGGGGGCGATGTCGGCGAGCGCGAGCAGGGGGGCGAGCGGGTCGCTGGTCACCTCGTCACGCTATCCACCCCGCCGGGCGCCACCCACCCAACCCCCGTTCCCCCTTCCTTACTTCTCGGCGCGCGCCGGGGGCCGTTGGGCGCGTGCGGCCTCGCCGGCGTCGCGGCGGCGGGTGCGCGGGACTAACCTCATGCCGATAGGAGACGTAGGTCACGCGACGAAGGAGAGTCACCGCATGAGCGAGGCATTGGCCAACTTGCTGAACGAGACGCGCCAGTTCCCGCCGCCGGCCGAACTCGCCGCGAACGCCAACGTCAAGGCCGACGCGTACGCCGAGGCGGAGGGCGACCGGCTCGGCTTCTGGGAGCGCCAGGCCGGCCGGCTGACCTGGGCGAAGCAGTGGGATCAGGTGCTCGACTGGTCGAACGCGCCGTTCGCCAAGTGGTTCGTGGGCGGCCAGCTCAACGTGGCGTACAACTGCCTGGACCGGCACGTGGCGGCCGGCCGGGGCGACAAGGTGGCGATCCACTGGGAGGGCGAGCCCGGCGACACCCGCACCCTGACCTACGCCGACCTGCACCGGCTCACCTGCCAGGCGGCGAACGCGCTGACCGACCTGGGCGTGACCGCGGGCGACCGGGTGGCGATCTATCTGCCGATGGTCCCCGAGGCGGCGGTGGCGATGCTGGCCTGCGCCCGGATCGGCGCGACGCACAGCGTGGTCTTCGGCGGCTTCTCCGCGGACGCGCTGACCAACCGGATCCAGGACGCCACCGCCAAGGTGGTGATCACCGCGGATGGCGGCTTCCGCCGGGGCAAGCCGTCGGCGTTGAAGCCGACCGTGGACGAGGCGGTGGCCAACTGCCCGTCGGTGGAGCACGTGCTGGTCGTCCGCCGCACGGGCGAGGAGGTCGCCTGGTCGGCGAAGGACCACTGGTGGCACGAGACGGTGGAGACCGCCTCCCCGGAGCACACCGCCCAGCCGTTCGATGCCGAGCACCCGCTCTTCATCCTCTACACCAGCGGCACCACCGCCCGGCCGAAGGGCATCCTGCACACCACTGGCGGCTACCTGACCCAGGCGTCGTACACCGCGCACGCGGTGTTCGACCTGAAGCCGGAGACCGACGTCTACTGGTGCACCGCCGACATCGGCTGGGTCACCGGGCACTCCTACATCGTGTACGGCCCGCTCTCCAACGGCGTCACCCAGGTCATGTACGAGGGCACCCCGGACACCCCGCACAAGGGCCGGTTCTGGGAGATCGTCGACAAGTACCGGGTCACCATCCTGTACACCGCACCGACCCTGATCCGCACCATGATGAAGTGGGGCGAGGATATTCCGGCCGGGTACGACCTGCGCTCGCTGCGGCTGCTCGGCAGCGTCGGCGAGCCGATCAACCCGGAGGCGTGGATCTGGTACCGCCAGCACGTCGGCCGGGGTGAGCTGCCGGTCGTGGACACCTGGTGGCAGACCGAGACCGGCGCGATCATGATCTCCCCACTGCCGGGGGTCACCGAGGCCAAGCCGGGCTCGGCGATGACCCCGTTGCCCGGCATCGCCGCCGACGTGGTGGACGACCAGGGCCAGTCGGTGCCGAACGGTGGCGGTGGCTACCTGGTGCTCACCCAGCCGTGGCCGTCGATGCTGCGCACCATCTGGGGCGACGACAACCGGTTCATCGAGACGTACTGGTCGCGGTTCGGCGCGGGAGCCGGGGGCAGCGGTGGCGACGAGTGGGTCTACTTCGCCGGCGACGGGGCGAAGAAGGACGACGACGGGCACATCTGGCTGCTCGGCCGGGTCGACGACGTGATGCTGGTGTCCGGGCACAACATCTCCACCACCGAGGTGGAGTCCGCCCTGGTCAGTCACCCGTCGGTGGCCGAGGCCGCAGTGGTCGGCGCGACCGACCCGACCACCGGCCAGGCGATCGTCGCCTTCGCCATCCCGCGCGGCAACGCGGAGACCTCCGGCGAGGCCGGCGAGCAGCTCATCGCCGACCTGCGCAACCACGTGGCGAAGACGCTCGGCCCGATCGCCAAGCCACGGCAGATCATGCTGGTGGCCGAGCTGCCGAAGACCCGCTCCGGCAAGATCATGCGCCGGCTGCTGCGGGACGTCGCGGAGCGCCGCTCGCTCGGCGACGTCACCACCCTGCAGGACTCCTCGGTGATGGACCTGATCTCCGCCGGCCTGGGTGGCGGCAAGTCCGACGAGGACTGACGACAGGCGTACGGCTGCGGCGGGTGACGGTCCGGACGGGCCGTCACCCGCCGTCGTCTTTTCCATCATCCGTCTCGGAGGTTCGGTGGAGGCGCGACGGGCTGAACGGACAGAGGGAAGGCGCACCTCTGTCGGCGGGGGCGTCTTTTCCTCTAGGTTCAGCCACATCGGACGGTTTGACGATCATCATTGCGATGACTGACCGTCCGTTTCTCCTCCCATGCCCGACGAACGGAGTGGCATGCACACATTTCCGCAATCCGGGTCACGCCGGCGCCTACTCGTCGCGCTGCCCGCCGTCGCCCTCGCCGCCGCGTCACTGACCGTGACAGGCAGCGCGGCCGCCCAGACGTCCGGCCCGGCACCGGCCACGATCGGGGCGGACGAGTACTACATCAACTACGCCGAGCCTGAGGTGCAACCGGGCACCGGCGGCAAGGAGGTCAAGGGCAAGGACGGCGTCTACACCTCGCCCGCCGACGAGGCCCGGGCCTATGACCGCAAGTACGCCGGCGGCAACCCGGCGACCGCGCGGGAGCTGGCCAAGCTGGAGGCCAAGGCGATCAAGACTGGCCAGAGCCCACGTAAGATCAAGCAGGCCAAGAGCACCCAGAAGGCCAAGCTGCTCACGCTGCTCGTGGAGTTCAACGACCAGGCCAACGACGACTTCACCAACGTCATGGTCCCCAGGACGGTCTTCGACGACCGGACCTGCGTCCCGGGCACCGTCCAGAACGGCCCGACGCACAACCACATCGCCAACCCGGCCACCTTGCCGCACAAGGACAACAACTCGATGTGGGTGCCGGACTTCTCGCCGGCGCACTACGACAAGATGCTCTACACCAAGGAGGGCATCACCGAGCGGGTCCGCAAGGACCTGACCGGGCCGGACGGCAAGCCCGGCATCAGCCTGGCCGGCCGGACCATGCACAACATGTACCTGGAGATGTCCAAGGGCGCGTACACGGTCGACGGGCAGGCCAGCCCGTGGATCAAGTTGCCGCACTCGGAGGCCTGGTACGCCGCCTCCCGCTGCACCCAGGACGAGAACGGCAACTGGGTAGCCGGGCGGCAGCAGTCGATGAACGGCCACCCGGACAACCCGCTGGGCGCCGCGCGGCTCGCCATCGACGCGATCGACGCGCTGGCCCAGATGGACCCGAACTTCCCCTGGGCCGACTACGACATCGAGGACCAGAGCGACCGGAACGGCAACGGCAACTACAACGAGCCGGACGGCGTCATCGACCACCTGGTGCTGGTGCACGCCGGCAAGGGCAAGTCCAGCGGCGGCGGCGACCAGGGCGTCAACGCGGTCTGGGCGCACTCGTCCTCGGTGGCCGGCGGCTACACCATCCCGGGCACCAATCTGAAGGTGTCGAACTACATCGTGCAGCCGGAGGACGCCGGCGTCGGTGTGTTCTCCCACGAATTCGGGCACGACCTCGGCCTGCCGGACCTCTACGACACCTCGGGCAACGCCGACTCGGACGTCGACTTCTGGGACCTGATGGCCTCGGGCTCGCACTCCGGTGAGATCTTCCAGGCTCTGCCCACCCACATGGGTCTCTGGGACAAGTGGGTGCTCGGCTGGGCCGATCCGCTGACCTTCAAGCCGGGTAGCAACGGGCACGCGGTGCAGCTCGGCCAGACCTCGCGTACGCCGGTCGGCACCGAGGACGGCATCAAGATCGACTTGCCGGACAAGGTGATCAGCCTGGCCGAGCCGCACAGCGGGGCCAACATGTGGTACAGCGGCGCAGACCAGAACTGGGCCGATGTCAAGCTCAGCCGCCAGGTGAACGTTCCGGCGGCGGCCGACGCGAAGTTCTGGATGTGGAACAACTACGTCATCGAGGATGACTGGGACATGGGCTTCGTCGAGGTCTCCACCAACGGCGGCGCCACCTGGACCGAGCAGAAGGTGTACGACGAATCCGGCAAGCTGGTCTCCACCAACGACGGCTACCCCGACCCGAACGGGCGGATGGCCGACTACGGCGGCAAGAAGTACGGCCTGACCGGCACCACCAACGGGTGGCGGCACGACTACATCAACCTGTCGGCGTACGCCGGTCAGACGGTGCAGGTGCGGCTGCGGTACTGCACGGACGCGGCGTTCGTGGAGCGCGGCTGGTTCGCCGACGACTTCTCGGTCACCGGCGGCGGGGCCACCACCTGGAGCGACGACGTCGAGCACGGCGCCAACGGCTGGACCCTCACCGGTGGCACCTTCACCGACACCAGCGGCGCGGGCTGGCAGATCGACAGCGGCACCCAGGTCAAGGCGCAGTACTACCTGGCCGAGTGGCGCAACTTCGACGGCTTCGACGCCGGCCTGAAGTACACCTACACCACGGCCTACTCGCACGAGGCGTGGAAGGTCGAACGGGTCGCGTACAACGCCCCGGGCATGCTGGTCTGGTACCGGGACACCATGCTGGGCAACGTCAACCACGTCACCGCACAGATGACCTCGCTACCCAGCTACGGCGCCAAGGGCGGCCTGCTCATCGTCGACTCGCACTTCGACCCGCTGCGCCGCACCGGCGTGGCGGCGAGCAAGGACCCGTCGGTGCTGAAGAACCTGCCCAGCCGGCCGCAGTCGTCCAACGCGGCCTTCTCGCTGAACCCCACGTACCCGTTCAAGGAGTGCCTGGAGGCGGCGGGCGAGCTGTACAGCGAGTACTGCACCAGCTTCGGCGCCCAGGCTCCGGTGTCGGCCTTCACCGACGCCAAGGGTTGGTACCCGGGCATCGAGATCCGCAACGGCACGGCGTACGCCCGGGACAACGACGCCTCGGTGGTGCTGCCGTCGAAGAACAACGCGTTCTACACCACTCGCGTGGTGAACCCCGACGGCACCCCGGCCACGGGGTACTACGGGGCGACGCTCGGCGGCGGGGCCATCGTGCTCGGAACCGGCAACCCGGGTGACGCGGGCGTCGCCTACGGCGTCGCGATCACCATCAAGCATGTTGCCAAGGACAACTCGTACGCCACCGTGTTCGTGACCCCGGCGAAGCGGTGACCTGACCCGCTGTCGCGGATCAAGCACGTCGGGCGGGCCCGTCCGGAGCGCACTGCTCCGGGCGGGCCCGCTGCCTGGGCATCGCCCTTCGGGGGCCACCCCTCCGGTGGTGTCCCGGAGAATCCCCTGATCCGCACCACCTGCGCGGCCACCGGGGAGCTACCGCCCCTAGGCTGTGCCCCATGACCGACCAGCGACGCGGACCCGTCGACGAGTCCTGCGTCCTCCCCGACGGGCCGTGGACGCACCGGTTCGTCGGCGCCAACGGGAGCCGCTTCCACGTCGTCGAGGCCGGCGCCGGCCCGATGGTGCTCTTCCTGCACGGCTTTCCGGAATACTGGCTGGCCTGGCAGGAGATTCTCCCGGCGGTCGCCGACGCGGGCTTCCGGGCGGTCGCGGTGGACCTGCGCGGTTACGGCGCGAGCGACAAGCCACCCCGGGGGTACGACGGTTACACCCTCGCCGCCGACGTGGCCGGGCTGATCCGGGCGCTCGGCGAGCGGTCGGCGAGCCTGGTCGGCTCCGGGGCCGGCGGCCTCATCGCGTGGACCGCCGCCTCGTTCCACCCCAGCCTGGTTCGCCGGCTGGTGGTGCTCGGGGCGCCGCACCCGCTCCGGCTGCGGGCCGCCATCTTCGCCGACCCGCGCGGCCAGTTCGCCGCCTCCACCCCGACCCTGAAATTCCAGCTTCCGCGGTACGAGCACGTGCTGACCCGCGACGACGCCGCCGAGGTGGAGGCGATCCTGCGCCGCTGGGGCGGGCCGCGCTGGGTGAACGGCCCCGGCTTCGCGGCGTACGCCCGGTCCTGCCGGGAGGCGATGCAGATCCCGCAGGCGGCCTTCTGCGCCATGGAGGGCTACCGCTGGGCGTTCCGGTCGGTGCTGCGCCTGCACGGCTACCGGTTCGTCAAGCTGATGCAGCGGCCGTTGGTCACACCCACCCTTCAACTGCACGGCGCGCTGGACCAGGCGTCCCTGCCGCGTACCGCACAGGGCTCGGGCCGCTATGTGACCGCCCCGTACGAGTGGCGGCTGCTCGACGAGGTCGGCCACTTCCCGCACCTGGAAGCCCCGGACGTGGTGCTCGGCGAGATCCTGCGCTGGGCGAAGGCCTGACTCAAAGCCGCCGCTCCCGCAGGTCGACGACCTCGTTCGCCGGCGCCCAGCCCTGGTAGACCCCGAAGTCGAACGCCTCGAGACCCAGCGCGCGGGCCACCGGCCACCGGCCACCGGTGTACTCCACCCGCAGCCAGCCGTCCTGCTCGGCCAGCACGATGAACGGCTGCCCCTGCCAGGTGCAGGTGGTCCGGACGTACACCAACTCGTCGATCTCGGCGGCCGGCACCACCCGGAGGTGGCGGCCGGGGCGTACCTCGTCGAAGCCCTCACCCGGTTCGGGCTGGTAGAGGCGGACGTCGTCGCCGTCCGGGCTGGCCTGGTACTCCCGGCCCTGCCAGCGGGCCACATAGCCGTCCCGGGTCACGGCTCACCGACCCGTCGCCAGAGCAGCGTGTCGGTGTCCAGGACCGCCACCACCCGGTCGCTGCCGTCCGCCCCGATCCGGCACAGTTCGGCGCCGTGCGGCAGCCGGGCGCTGTCCACCTTGAACTCGGCGATCACGTCGGTGCTCTCTCCCGGCGCGAAGCCGTTGCCGCGGAACGGGGGACGCTCGATCACCCAGCCCTCCATCGCCCGCATCGCGGCCTCGTTCTGCCCGCCGTACGGGATGCGGTAGAGGCTCGGGCGGTACGCCGGCCAGCGCAACACGTAAATCTCCTCGGCTTCCCGACCAAACGGCGAGTCCGGGTGGCCGAGGCCGAGCGCGTCGTAGAGCTGAGCCGGGGTGCTCAGGTGGGCCAGCTCGCTGGCCCGGTGCACGAAGCCGGAAACCCGGTCGTAGCCACGCTCCAGGTAGTAGGCGAGCTGGCTCGGGGCGATCGCCTTCTGCATCGTCACCGGGCGGCTCGGGTCGACCGGCGGCGCGGCGGGCCGGGTCTCGGCCACCGGGTCGGCCTCGGTGGCGGGCGGCTCCGGCTCGCTCTCCGGGTCGTCGCCGAGCCCGACCTCGGCAGCCCAGTTGGCCAGCGCGAGGACCTGCTCGCCGGGGTACTTCGCCCCGACCGGGGTGCCCGGATTCACCGCGAACGACCAACTCTCGTCCGGCCAGCGCCGGATGAGCTGAACGAACTTCACGCGTACGGTGTCGACGGGCGGGTCGACCCGATCGGCCAGCCGCTCCGGCGAGGTGTAGACCACCACGTACGTCTCGCCGTCGAGCTGCTCCGTCCGCCAGACGAAGCCGGGGTCGCCGGGGCGGCTCTCGAGCGCGGAGCCGGCCGCGACGGGCAGCAGCACCCGGGCCAGCAGCAGAGTGGAGAGGAAACCGTCGGTGCTGCCGCTACCCACCGCGCCGAGCAGTTCCTCCTCGACGTCGTTCGCCGGTGCGAAATCGGCCGGCACCGGTTCCGGCGCGGGCGCCTCGAACAGCGACACCGTGGGCTCGGCCGCCTCCGGCGCGGGCACCTCGAACAGCGACACCGCAGGCTCGGGCGCCTCGAACATCGGATCAACGGCCGGCCGGATCGACGGCGGCTCTTCGGGACCGGTGAGGTCCCGGGCCTCGATCACGGTGCCCTCGATGACGATCGGCTTGAAGCCCCGCTGCGGTGTGGGGGGCCCGGACACCGGTTCGGCGATCGACGGGGGCAGCTCTTCCGCCTCGTCCGACCGGAGAGCCCCGTTCCCCGGGTCTTTCGGGGTCGGGTGGGTCCGCTCGTCCGCACCCGGCCCGTCGGCGGAGAGGGGGCGACGACGGGGCAACGCCTGGGTCGCCTCCTCGGTCGAAGCCGCCGAGGTGGGCTGGAACGGCCGGGCCGGCGCGTCGTGGTGGAGTGCCTGCGTGGTCTCCCCGCTATCCATCCCCAACGGCCTGGCGGGTTGCTCCGGCACCGGCTCGTTCAACGGCCGGCGACGCGGGAACGGCTGGCCGCCCCGGGCGAGCCGGGACGGCGGTACCGCACGCTCACCGGCCCGGTGCGCCGGATCCAGGGACGACGGTCGGCGGGACGAGCGGCCCGAGGCGGGCTCGAAGAACGACCGGGCCGGGGGCGGCGGGGGCTCGCCGGAACGGCCGTTCGCCACACCGGTGCGGCCGTTGTCGGCGAACGGGTCCGGCTCGTCCGGACGCCGGCGCAGGTCGTCGAGCCAACCGGAGAGGTTGTCGGAGCCGGACTCGGCCCGGCCGGCGGCGCCACCGGCGAAGGCGGTACGGGCCGCCCAGCCGGGTTGCCGGTCGAGGGGGGCCGGGCGGTCCGGCCCGCGGTGGTCGGTCGTCGGGGCGAACGGTGGACCGGCCGGCCCGGTCGCGCCGGACACGGTGGGCCGGGCTGCCGAAATGGAGATCGGAACGGTCGACGGCTCGTCCGCGACTGCCGAGACGCGACCGCCCGAGCCGGGCGAAACCGCTGCTGGCGGAACGGACGCGGGCGAAACGGACGCGTGCGGAACCGGCACCGGTGCAACGTGCGCGGGCGGAATGGGCGCGGGCGGAACCGACGCCGGTGGAACGGCCGCGGGCGGAACCGACGCGGCCGGCGGCCGGCCCGTGGGCGCGGCCGCCGGCGGCGAGGCCGTGACGCCCTGGTCGGAGGCACCGGCACCACGGACCCAGGCGGCGGTCCCCACCCGCTCCAGGCGGGCACGGGTGCCCATGGTCCGGCCCGGCAGCCGGACGTCCCCCCGGAAGAGCTGCGCCACGAACCAGGCCGGCAGATAGCCCTCGATCGGCAGACCGGGATTGACCGCCAGCCACCACTCGTGGTTCGGCCACCCGGCGGCCAGTTCGGCGTACGGGACGCGGCGGGTGGGGCCGGCGTTGTCGCCCAGGCAGGCCCGCAACGCGGTGACGGAGGTGAACGCGAGGATGTGCGTCCGGCCGTCGCTGGTCCAGGTGCCCCAGCCCACCGAGGAGCGCCCGGCTGGCGACTCCCCGGCGACCGGCAGCAGCAGATCGACGCGGGTCAGGATACGGAAGTAGAGCTGTTGGTCCTGCGCGCGCAGCGCGTCCCCCATCGCCACCTCGGCCTCGGTGGCCGGCTCCCATCCGGTCACGGCCACCTCTCCCTCCGTGTACAGGCCATAGGCATCGCCTACAACCTACAAGGTGGCAGCCACATCACAATGGCTGGCCGTCGGCGGTGCGTCGGGCCGCCGACGAGCAGTTAACATCCCGTTTCGGAGCCGACACGTTACGGAGGCGGTCGATGTCCCGGCCCATCACGCGACCGGCCCTGGCCGTTGTGGCAGCCGTCCTCGCCGCCCTGCCACCGGCCGGCCCGGCGGCGGCCCGCGCGCCGTCGGCGTGCGCCGCGCCACCCACCCCGGCCCGCCCCGTGACCGAACAGCCGTGGCCGCAGCAACGGTACGCGCCGGACCGCCTCGCCCCGCTCGCGACCGGCGCCGGAGTGACCGTCGCGGTCGTCGACTCCGGCGTGGACCGTGGTCATCCGCAACTGGCCGGGCGGGTGCTCGCCGGCGCCGATTTCCTCGATCCGGGCGGCGACGGCACCCGGGACTGCGCCGGGCACGGCACCGGGGTGGCGAGCATCATCGCGGCGACGCCCCGGCCCGGGGTGGCGTTCCAGGGGCTCGCGCCGGGTGCCCGCATCCTTCCGGTACGGGTCAGCGAACAGCAGGTGGTCGAGGGGCGGGAGTCGGGGCGTACGGTCGGCGCGGCCGACTTCGCCCGGGCCATCCGGTGGGCGGTGGACCACGGTGCCGACGTGCTCAACCTCTCCGTCGTGCTGTACGCGGACAACCCGGCCGTCCGCCTCGCGATCGCGTACGCGGCGCACCATGACGTCGTCGTGGTGGCCGCCGCCGGCAACCTCCACGACAGCGGGAATCCCCGGCCGTACCCGGCCGCGTACGACGGGGTGCTCGGGGCGGACGGCACCCGCGCCGATTTCTCCCAGACCGGCCCGCACGTCGACCTCGTCGCGCCGGGCAGCGATGTGCTGATGGCGGCGCCGGGGCAGGGGCACCGGCGGGCGGAGGGGACAAGCTACGCGGCGCCCTTCGTGGCGGCCACCGCGGCGCTACTGCGCCAGTACCGCCCCGAGTTGACCGCGACCGAGGTGGCCTGGCGAATCGTGGACAGCGCAGACCCGGCCCCGGGGGGCGGGGGCGAGACCGGTGCCGGGGTGCTGAACCCGTACCGGGCGGTCACGGAGGCACCCGGGCCGGCGGTGGCGCACCCACGCCGGGCGGCGACCCTGGCGGTGGACCGGCCGGACCCGGTCGAGGTGGCGCAGCGGACGAGACGGGCGGCGGCCCGGGACCGGGCGCTGCTGGTGGCCGGCGCGACCGGCACGGCGACCCTGGTGGTGGTGCTGCTCGCCGTGGTGCTGCCCCGCGGGGCCCGCCGCCGCTGGCGTCCGGCCGGCCCGTCCTGACCCCGGCCGCTGCGCCGCGCCACCGGCCGGGATCCACACAAGCGTCAGGACCCGCACTACCGGGGGCCGGGAGGTGGTGCGGATCCTGGACGCGGGCGGCGACGACTACTGGAAGAGGTTGGCGTTCCGCTTCTCGGTGTCGAGGTAGTCAGCGGCGGATTCCTCCACCGCCAGCTTGATGTCGCGCAGCATGGCCTGCAGGTCCTGCGAGGCGCCCCGCCACCGCGCCTGCCGCTGCTCGTACGCCTGGCGAGCCTCGCCGGACCAGCTCGCGACCAGCGGCGCGGCATCCCGCTCGAGCTGGCCGAGCTGGCTGTCGAGGGTGTTCAGCGCCTTCTGAATGTCCGCGCCGGCCTGATGCAGCGCGGCGAAGTTGACGACCAGCACACCGTGGTCCATCACATCCGTCCTTCCGTCGTCAGAGCGGCAGCTGGATGCCGCGGTGAGTGCCGGCGACCCGGCTGGCGGCCTCGCTGTCCGAGACGTCGTACTGCGCACCGGCGGTGCGGATCGCGGTGGCGGTCTCCCGCAGGGCGCGCTGCAGCGCCGCCTGGTCCTGCGCCCACTGCTGCTTGACCTGCTCGAACGAGCGCCCACCGGCGCCCCGCCAGGCCTGCTGCAACACCTCCAGCTCGGCCATCAGGCCGCTCAGCATGCTCTGCAACGACTGATCCACCTGCTCGAACTTCGCGGCGGTCTGCTGCATCACCGCCGCTTCCGCCTGGGTCTGGGACACCCTGGACGTCACCTCGTCTCCTCGGTCGTGGCTGGTCGTCGGAGCGACCACCGTGGACTCGCCGGGCGCAGATCCTGATTCGAGGGGTGGGGACGACCGCACTCGGCGCAGCTCGTCGCTGACGGTAGCCGCCCGGTTCCGGATATGCCACCCCCTTGACTCCCCTGTGGACAAAGAAGCCTTACGATGAGCCACGCTGACGTCACGCGGTGAACAGGCGAGGAGGGCGCGGTGACCATGACCGCCACCGCCCGGGCGGTGCCCGCGGCTAGTCGACCGCCGCGGTGGACGACCGCCGGTGTACGGGCCGGGCAGGTGGTGGCGGCACAGGTCGCGGTGGCGATGCTGGCCGCCGCCGTCGGCCGGGGGGTGGCGGTGACCGCGGCCGCCCTGTTGTCGACGATGCTGCTGCTGCCGGCTGCCTGGGTGCGCCTGCGCGGCCGGTGGCTCTACGAGTGGCTGCTGGTGGGGCTGGCGTATCTGACCCGTCGGCGGGCCCTGCCGGCGGCGTCCGGGGCGGGTGCCGTGCTGGACCTGGTGGTCCCCGGCGCGACGGTGCGCCCGGCCGAGCTGGCCGGCGGCCTGGCCGCCGTGATCGAGGACGCCGACGGGATGACCGCGCTGCTGGAGATCGGTGACCCGGACGACCTGCTCGGTGCCGGACCGCAGCCCCTTCCCGCACCGTTGTCGCTGCTGCCGCCGTCGGGGCCGGAGAGCCCGCCGGTCCGGCTCCAGCTGCTGCTCTCCGCCTCCCCCGCCCCGGCACCGGCCGGCGCTTCGGGCGCGGCCGGGGCGTCGTACCGGCAGCTCACCGACGGGCGGCTGGCGAGCCGGGCCCGGGCGGTGCTCGCCGTCCGGACACTGCGGGGCGACGGCTGGTCGGACGAGGAGCTGCGCCGGGCACTCTCCGGCACGGTACGCCGCATCGTGCGCCGACTCGGCCCGCTGACCGGCCGGCCGCTGGGCGGGGCGGCGGCCCTGCGGGTGGTCGCCGAACTGGCCCACCACGACCACGGAGCACCGGTCCGCGAGAGCTGGCCGGCGGTGACGGTGGGCGGGCTCCCGCAGACCACCTGGCGGCTGCGACGCTGGCCGGATCCGCGCACCGACCCGGCTCGACGGCTGGTTCCCCGGCTGCTCGCCCTGCCGGCCACCGCCACCACCGTCTCGCTCTGCGTCGGCCCGCGCGCCGATACCGGGCCGGTGCCCACCGAGCTGACCGTACGCGTGGCCGCTCGGACCACGACGGAGCTGTCCACCACCGAGGGGGCACTGCGCCGGCTCGTCGGTGATCTCGGCGCGGAGCTTCGGCGGCTCGACGGCGAGCACCTGGCCGGTCTGGCCGCGACCCTGCCGCTGGCGGTGGCCCGGGGCGCGAGTCCCCCGGCCCCGGCCGGCCTGGCGGCGCTGGAGCTCTGCCTCGGCGAGTCCGGGCTGATGGTGGGCACCCACCGGCATGGCGGCGCGGTGACCGTACGCCTGTTCCGCCCCGGGACGACCCGGCTGCTGCTGCTCGGCGGGGTACGCGCCGCGCAGCTCGTCGCGCTGCGGGCGCTGGCGCTCGGCGCCCGGGTGGTGGTGCAGACCACCCGGCCGAGGGTGTGGGAGCCGTTCGTGCGCGGGGTGGGTGCCCCCCGCGACGCGGTGCCGCTGATCCCGCCCGGCCGGCCGGTTGGCGGCGCGCCGGGTTCACCGCTGCACCCGTTGCTGCTGGTGGTCGACGCCGGGCCGGCGCCACCGGAGGTGGGGCCGGCGGCGGCCTGGCAATCCGTCCTGGTGGTGCGGGACGCGCTCACCCCGGCGGACACCGCGCTGCTGGCCCGGGCAGACCTGGCGATCCTGCAACCGCTCGCTCCCGACGAGGCGGCGCTGGCCGGTGCGGCACTGGGCCTCGGCGGCTCCGCGGAGTGGCTGACCCGGATCCGGGACGACATGGTCGCGGTGGTGAACCGTCGCGCGCTCCGCTGGGCGCTGCTGTCACCGACGCCGATCGAGTCGCAGCTGGTCGGTCGGCCGGGTCGCCGCTGAGCCGACCACGATTCGTCGATCTTCCCGGGTTTCCCCGGTGGACGGAGCGTGGCACGATCCGGGCCATGGAATTCCTGAAGGGTCTTTTGATCCGGGTGGCCTCGACGGCGGTGGCCTTCTGGCTGGCCACCCTGATCATCCCGGGCATCACCCTGAGCGCCACGACGACCACCGAGAAGGTGACCACGCTGTTGCTGGTCGCGGCGATCTTCGGGGTGGTCAACGCGGTGCTCCAGCCGATCATCAAGACCGTCGGCTGCGCCTTCTACCTGCTCACCCTCGGCCTGATCGCGCTGGTGGTCAACGGCCTGCTCTTCCTGTTGACGAGCTGGATCGCCGGTGAGGCCGGGCTGCCGTTCCACGTGGACGGCTTCTGGCCGGCCGCCGTGCTGGGCGCTCTTCTCGTCGGCATCGTGACCTGGCTCCTCGGCAGCATCTTCGACCGGGACTGACGACCAACAGCCTTGATCTTGGAGAGTTGCCGTCAGCAGCGAGCGGCAACTGTCCAAGATCTCCGACAGCGGAGCGCGGCATGACGGGGTTCCAGATCCGGGCCGGGACGAGCGAGGACGTCGAGGCGGTGCTGGCCTTCTGGCGACTCGCCGCCGAGGGCACCGACCGGCACGACACGGCGGAGGCGGTGCACCGGCTGGTCGCGCGCGATCCGGACGCCCTGCTGCTGGCAGTCGACCAGGGCGCGGCGATCGGCTCGCTGATCGCTGGCTGGGACGGCTGGCGGGCACACCTCTACCGGTTCGCCGTCCACCCGGACCGCCGCCGGCAAGGCGTCGGCCGCGCGCTGCTGGCCGCCGCCGAGCTGCGCATCGCCCGGCTCGGCGGTCGGCGCGTCGACGCGATGGTGCTCCACGGCAACGAGCTGGGCGGGCGGGCCTGGACGGCCACCGGCTACCGACGCCAACCGGGGTGGCGGCGCTGGGTCAAGCCGCTGTCGCCCTGAACCGGCCGGCCAGGCCAGTGGGCGGGAATTGGCTGGTGAGGGGCGGGTTCACCGGCAGTAGCGTGACAGCGTGTTCGCCCTGACCCGCCCCGACGGCTACCAGCTCAGCACCGATCCGGCCCGGCTCGACCTCGACCGGGTGCACCGGTGGCTCGCCACCGACGCGTACTGGGCGATCGGGCGGGAGCGGGCCACGGTCGGGCGGGCCTTTGCCGGCTCGATCGGCTTCGGCGTCTACCGGCCCGGCGACGGGCAGCAGGTGGCGGTGGCCCGGGTGGTCACCGACCGGGCCACCTTCGCCTGGCTCTGCGACGTCTACGTGGACCGGGCCGAGCGGGGTCGGGGGCTGGGCACCTGGCTGGCCGGCGCGGTCCGTGACCACCTGGCCGAGCTGGGCGTACGCCGAATCGTGCTGTCCACCGCCGACGCGCACGGGGTGTACGCCAAGGTCGGCTTCACCCCGGTCGAGCCGGACCGGTGGATGCATCTCGACCAGCGGGTGACCCAGGTCACCGGAAAGGACCAAAGCCCGACTTCACCACTTACGGTGGAGGGGTGAACCAGACCCGTCTCGGTTATCTCTACGGCTTCGGCGCGTACCTGATCTGGGGCTTCTTCCCGATCTACCTGAAGCTGCTCCGCCCGGCCGGGCCGATGGAGATCCTCGCGCACCGGATCGTCTGGTCGGTGGTCTTCGTGGCGCTGGTGCTGGCCGCGATGCGCAACATCGGCTTCCTGCGGTCGCTGGCCCGGCGGCCCCGAGCCATGGCCGGCATCGGCACGGCCGCCGCACTGATCGCCGTGAACTGGGGCACCTACATCTACGGGGTGAACTCCGACCGGGTGGTCGAGACCGCCCTGGGCTACTTCATCAATCCGCTGGTCATCGTGCTGATCGGGGTCTTCTTCCTGCGCGAGCGGCTGCGCCCGGCGCAGTGGGTGGCGCTCGGCGTGGGCGGCCTCGCCGTCGCGGTGCTGACCGTCGACTACGGCCGCCCGCCCTACCTGGCGCTCGTGCTGGCCTTCAGCTTCGCCGGGTACGGCCTGGTCAAGAAGCGGCTGGCGCTGCCCGCCGCGGAGGGGCTCTTCGTCGAGTCGGCGGTGCTGGCGCTGCCGGCGCTGGCCTACCTGGGTTGGTTGACCCGGGGCAGCACGGCGACGTTCGGGCACGTCTCCGTCGGGCACACCGTGCTGCTGGTGCTGGCCGGCGCGGCCACCGCGATCCCGCTGCTGCTCTTCGCCGGGGCGGCCAACCGGCTGCCGCTGTCCACCCTCGGCATGCTGCAGTACGTCGGCCCGATCCTCCAGCTCGGCTGCGGGGTGCTGATCTACCACGAGCCGATGCCGCCCGCCCGCCTGGTCGGCTTCGCCCTGGTCTGGCTCGCCCTGCTGGTCTTCACCACGGACGCCCTCCGCACCGCTCACCGCACCCGCGCCGCGGCACGGGCCGCTACGCCGGTTCCCGTCCCGACCCACTGACCGGCCCGGCCGGGATCAGTGCTCGGCGGCGAGGCCGTCGGCGATGGCGCGGGCCGCGCTGAGCAGCTTGGCCCGAACCACCCGGGCGGAGGTCATCATCTCGCTGGCCGGCAGCGCGCAGGCCAGCACCACCCGGCGCTCGATGTCCTTGTCCGGGGTGACCAGCACCGCCGCGCAGGCCACCCCCTGGCGGAACTGCCCCAGCTCCAGCTGCATGCCGCGCCGGTCGCCGGCGGCCAGGTCGGCCTCGAACGCCTCGCCCGTGGTCAGGGTGGCGCTGGTGAACGGGCGCATGCCGTACTCGCGCAGGTAGCGGACGCGCTGCTCGGGAGTGAGCGTGGCGAGCAGGCTCTTGCCGAGGGCGGTGGCGTGCGCCCCCTCGTCGAAGCCCGGCACCAGATCCTCCAGGTACGGCGAGCGGGGCCCCTCGGCGACCGCCGTGACCGCCACCTGGCCGCCCACGAAGCGCCCCAGGTAGTGGCTCCAGCCGGTCTCCGCCGCAGCCCGCCGCAGCGACTCGCCGACCGCCGGCGGGCCCCGGAACGCGGTCACCAGCTCCCGGTAGCGGTCGGCCACCTCCAACCCGACGATGTACGTGCCGTCCTCCCGCCGGATCACGTAGCCCTCGTACGCCAGGGTGCGCACCAGGTGGTAGGTGGTGGCGACGGTCAGCTCGCACCGACGGGCGATCTGCTTGACGGTGAGTCCCCTCGGCGCACGGCCGACCGACTCGAGCACTCGAAGCGCGCGGGAGACACTTCGGATCAGGTCCGAAGGTTCCGCCAAGGGGTCACGCACAACCACCTCCGCCGCCGGGGACTTACACCATATGAAAAACAGGCCGCGTGCGAAATGCCTGTTCGGATCGAGGATGCCAGATCGGCGGGCACAGCCTGTGCACCGACAGACACGATCGGCGGCCAAAACGTGACCGGCGTAGGTTTGCCGCACCATGACCGACACCGCCCTGCGCCCCCCACCCGCCACGTCCCGGCCCACCATCCGCGCCAGCGCGGGTGCGGTCGCCACCACGATCGCCTGCGTCCTGCCCGTCTTCCTGGTCGGCGGCCTCGCCGTGCAGATGGGCCACGACCTACGGTTCTCCCCCGCCGGGCTGGGCCTGGCGGTGTCGGTCTACTTCGGGGTCAGCGCGCTCGCGTCGGTGCCTGCCGGGGTGCTCGTGGAGCGGTACGACGCGGCCGTGGTGGCCCGCGCCGGCATCCTGCTCTCGGCCGGCTCGCTACTGGCCGTGGCGGGGCTGGCCCGGTCGTACCCGATGCTGGTCGGCCTGCTCGGGCTCAGCGCCGCCGCGAACGCCCTCGGGCAGCTCGCCAGCAACGCGGCGCTGGCCCGGCACGTGCCCGCCCACCGGCAGGGGCTCTCCTTCGGCGTGAAGCAGGCGGCCATCCCGTTCTCCACCTTGCTGGCCGGCGCGGCGGTGCCCACCATCGCGCTGACCGCCGGCTGGCGCTGGGCGTTCGTGGCCGCCGCCGGGGCGGCGCTGGCCGCCCTGCCCGCCGTACCCGGGGCAGGCAAGGACCCGGCCCGGCCGTCGGCCACCGGACGGTCCGGCGGGGCCACCGGGGCGCTGGTGGTGGTAGGCCTGGCCGCCACGCTGGCGGCGGGCGCCGCCAACGCGCTGAGCACCTTCGTGGTGGACTCGTCGGCCGGTCGGGGCCTGTCCCCGGCCCTGGCTGGCCTCACCCTGACCCTGGGCAGCGTGGTCTGCGTGGTGGCCCGGGTCGGTGCCGGCTGGCTCGCCGACCGCCGGGAGACCGGGCATGTCGCGCTGATCGCCGGGATGCTGGTGGTCGGCGCGGTCGGGCTGGCCCTGCTGGCCCTGACCGGCGCCGTGTCGCTGGTCGCCGGCGTGGTGCTCGGCTTCGGGCTCGGCTGGGCCTGGCCCGGGCTGCTGAACTTCGCGGTGGTCCGGCTCCATCCGCAGGCCCCGGCCGCCGCCACCTCGATCACCCAGACCGGCGTGTACGCGGGCGGCTGCCTCGGCCCCCTGGCCCTGGGCACCCTGGCCAATCAGCAGGGCTACCGCACGATGTGGGCAAGTGCCGCCGCCGCCATGCTCCTGGCCGCCGCCCTCATGCTCCTCGCCAACCGCCGCCTGTCCCACCCCCAACCCCGTTGATCAAGGAGTTTGCGTCTGTGCTGTCTCGACGCAAACTTCTTGATCAACTCGCCAAGGAGAGAGGGGGGATCAGCTGGTGCGGTCGGCTATGTAGTCGCAGAGGGATTCGAGGGCTTGGCGGGCCGGGTTGGCGGGCAGCGGGGCGAGCCGGGCGCGGGCGTCCTCGGCATAGCTGCGGACGGTCTCCCGGGCACGCTTGAGCGCGGGTGACTCGCGGAGCAGACCGAGCGCCTCGGCGTGCAGCGCGTCGTCGACCAGGGGGCCGGTGGCCAGGATCTCCCGCAACCGCACCGAGGCGGCGTCGGAGTCGTCCGAGGCGAGCGCGTAGAGCACCGGCAGGGTCGGTACGCCCTCGCGCAGGTCGGTGCCGGGCGTCTTGCCCGACTGCATCGACTCGGAGGCGATGTCCAGCAGGTCGTCGGAGAGCTGGAAGGCCAACCCGATGGTCTCGCCGTATCCGGCCAGGGCGTCGATGTGCTCGGCGGAGGCCCCGCCGAACATGCCACCGAAGCGGGCCGAAGTGGCGATCAGCGACCCGGTCTTCTCGGCGATGACGTACAGGTAGTGCGCGACCGGGTCGCCGCCGCGCGGGCCGACGGTCTCCGCGATCTGCCCGTGCACCAGCCGGGCGAAGGTGCGTGCCTGCAGGCGTACGGCCTCGGGGCCGAGGTCGGCCGCGATGTCCGCGGCCCGGGCGAAGAGATAGTCGCCGACCAGGATGGCGACCGAGTTGGTCCAGCGCGAGTTGGCGCTCGGGGCGCCCCGCCGCACGGCGGCCTCGTCCATCACGTCGTCGTGGTAGAGCGTCGCCAGGTGGGTGAGTTCCATCACCACAGCGGCCGGTACGACCTGCGCGGCGGTCGGGTCGCCGAACTGGGCGCCCAGCGCCACCAGCAGCGGGCGGAACCGCTTGCCGCCGGCCTCGACCAGATGCCGGGATGCCTCGGTGACCAGCGGGTCGGCGCTGGCCACGCTGGAGCGCAGCTCACTCTCGACCCGCTCCAGCAGGCCCAGCACGGACGCCTCGACGCGCGGGTCGGCGAGGTGCAGGCCGAGCGCGCCGAACTGACCTGTGCCCGCCGGACCCCGACGACCGCCGGAGCCGGTGACACCTGAACGCTCGCCAGCCGGAATCACCACGCCTTCCACCATGCCACACCCGTTCGACCTGCCCAGTAAGGGGATACGGACCGGGGGCCGGCACGCCACGGCGTACCGGCCCCCGGCGGGAGAACCATTGTCATCGCACGAATTCGGCGGCGCCGTTGGCCAGGTCGAGCAGCGGTGCCGGGGCGACACCGAGCGCCAGGGTGGCCAGCACCCCGATGGCCAGGGCCGCCGAGGTGAGCGCGCCCGGGACCGCGACGGTCGGGGTGGCGTCGCCCGGCTCGGAGAGCCACATCATCACCACGACCCGCAGGTACGGGAAAGCCAGCACCATGCTGGTCAGCACACCGGCGATCACCAGCCAGGCCTGATTCGCCTCCAGCGCCGGGGCGAAGATCGCGAACTTGCTGGTGAACCCACTGGTCAGCGGGATACCGGCGAAGGCCAGCAGGATGAAGGTGAAGATCGCGGCGAAGAACGGCGACCGGCGGCCCAGCCCGGCCCAGCGGGACAGGTGGGTGGCCTCCCCGTCGGCGTCCCGGACCAGGGTCACCACGGCGAACGCGGCGAGCACCGAGAAGCCGTACGCGACCAGGTAGAACATCGTGCCGGAGAGCCCGTCCTTGCCCGGCGACAGCACGCCCACCAGCAGGTAACCGGCGTTCGCGATCGACGAGTACGCCAGCAGCCGCTTGATGTCGGTCTGGGTGACCGCCAGCACCGCGCCGACCAGCATGGTCAGCACCGCCACCGCGCCGAGCACCGGGGTGAAGTCCCAGGCGGCACCGGCGAAGGCGACGTGGAAGACCCGGAGCAGGGCGCCGAAGGCGGCGACCTTGGTGCAGGCGGCCATGAAGCCGGTCACCGGGGTCGGGGCGCCCTGGTAGACGTCCGGGGTCCAGACGTGGAACGGCGCGGCGGCGGCCTTGAAGAGCAGACCGATGGCGAGCAGCGCCATGCCGGCGAAGAGCAGCACCGCGCTGGACGTGGAACCGCCGACGGCGGCGTGCACGGTGGCGAAGTCGACGCCGGCCGCCCGGTCCGGGAGGCCCCCGGTGAAGCCGTAGATCAGCGCCACGCCGAACAGGAAGAACGCCGAGGCGTACGCGCCGAGCATGAAGTACTTCAGCGCGGCCTCCTGGCTCAGCAGCCGCCGGCGGCGGGCCAGCGCGCAGAGCAGGTAGAGCGGCAGCGAGAAGACCTCAAGCGCGATGAACATGGTCAGCAGGTCGTTCGCCGCCACGAAGATCAGCATGCCGCCGATCGCGAACGTGGCCAGCGGGTACACCTCGGTGGCACCGCCAGCCGCCTCGGCCTGTCGCCGGTCGTCGGCCGACTCGGCGGTGACCGCGGCGTGGGCCACGAAGGCTCCGCCCCGCTCCACCGCGCGCTCACCGATCAGCAGCAGCGCCATCGCGGCCAGGATGAGGATCGCGCCCTGGAGGAAGAGCGTCGGCCCGTCCACCGCGATGGCCGAGCCGGCCGTGATCAGCCGACTGCCGGCGCCCCGGACCACCATGGTCAGCGCGGCGAACACGGCCGCCAGGGCGACCAGCAGCTGCACCGTGTTGCGCAGCCGCCGCGGCACGAACGCCTCGACCAGGACGCCGACCAGGGCTGCGCCCAGCATGATCAGGATCGGAGCGAGCGCCGCGTAGTCGAGCGACGGCAACTTCAACTCGGTCATTTTGCGGCCTCCTGGACGCTACCGACCGTCGGGGCGGGGTCGGTCCGACCGACGTCCTGCATGGTCGCCTTGACGGCGGGGTTGATGACATCGGTGACCGGCTTGGGATAGAAGCCGAGCAGCACGATCAGCGCGATCAGCGGGGCGACCACGACCTTCTCGCGCAGAGTGAGGTCTCGGCGCATGCCCTCCACCTCGGCCAGGGCCGGGTTGAGGGTGCCCTGGGTGGTGCGCTGCACCATCCACAGCACGTACGCCGCGGCCAGGATGATGCCGAGAGTGGCGATCACCGCGACCGGCTTGTTGGTGGTGAACGTGCCGATCAGCACCAGGAACTCGGAGATGAACGGCGCGGTGCCGGGCAGCGCCAGCGAGGCGAGACCGGCGAAGAAGAACACCCCGGCCAGCACCGGCACCAGCTTGCCCGCGCCGCCGAAGTCGCTGATCAGCGCCGAGCCCCGGCGGGCGATCAGCATGCCCACCACCAGGAAGAGCAGGCCGGTGGCCAGACCGTGGTTGAGCATGTAGAGCACCGCACCGGTGCCGGCCTGGGTGGTGAAGGCGAAGATGCCGACCCCGATGAAGCCGAAGTGCGCGATCGAGGTGTACGACACCAGCCGCTTGAGGTCGTTCTGCCCGACCGCCAGCAGCGCGGCGTAGATGATGCCGATCAGGCCCAGCGCCAGCGCCCACGGGGCGAACCACTTCGACGCCTCGGGGAAGAGCGGCAGGCAGTACCGCAGGATCCCGAAGGTGCCGACCTTGTCCAGCACGCCGACCAGCAGCGCCGCCGCGCCGGCCGGGGCCGCGCCACCGGCGTCCGGCAGCCAGGTGTGGAACGGGAAGAACGGCGCCTTGATCGCGAACGCGACGAAGAACCCGAGGAAGAGCCAGCGGGCCGTGTTGGTGGCCATCTCGGCCTGGGTCAGCGCCTGCCAGTCGAAGGTCTTCCCGCCGACCACCCAGAGGCCGATCACCGCGGCCAGCATGAACAGACCGCCGACCAGGGAGTAGAGGAAGAACTTGACCGCCGCGTACTGCCGCTGATGGCCGCCGTAGCTGCCGATCAGGAAGTACATCGGCACCAGCATGACCTCGAAGAACACGTAGAAGAGGAAGACGTCGGCGGCGGCGAAGACGCCGATCATCGTGCACTCGAGGATGAGCAGCAGCGCGAAGTAGACCGGCACCGAGCGCTTCGACGACTCGGCGTCGTGCCAGGAGGCCAGGATCACCAGCGGCACCAGGATCGCGATCAGCATCAGCATGACCAGCGCGATGCCGTCGGCCGCGAAGGTGAAGTTGACCCCCCAGGTCGGGATCCACGCGTACGACTCGCGGAACTGGAACCGGTCACCGTCGGCCTGGAAGGTGATCCACATGACCACCGACAGCACCAGGACCAGCAGCGACCAGCCGAACGCCACCAGTTTGACCAGGTCCGGCCGGCGCCGGGGCAGCAGGGCCACCACCAGAGCACCGACCAGCGGTGCCACGGTCAGCACCGAGAGGAACGGGAAGTTGGACATTATTCGGCCTTACCTCCGTCGTGACTGCGTGGCCCGCCGGCGGGGGCGGCCGCGTTGAGGTCGATCACGCCAACCACCCCGCCTGCACCGCCAGGAACGCCGCCACCACGAGCAGCGCGCCGGTCAGGATCGAGGTCGCGTACGACCGCACGAAACCGGTCTGCAGCCGCCGGAGCCGGCCCGAGCCCCCGCCCACCGCGGCGGCCAGGCCGTTGACCAGCCCGTCGACGCCCCGGTTGTCGAGGAAGACCAGCGCCCGGGTGAGGAAGATGCCCGGCTTCTCGAAGACCGCCTCGTTGACGGCGTCGGTGTAGAGGTTCCGGCGGGCGGCGGTGACCAGCACGCCGGCCGGCTGCGGCGCGGTGGCCGTGCCGTTGCGGAACAGGAACCAGGCCAGTCCGGCGCCGAGCACGGTCACCAGGATCGACAGCGCGGTGATCAGCCAGTGCGCGAGGACCGGGTCGTGCTCCGCGTGCTCGCCGCCCAGGCCGGCGGTGGCGGTCAGCCAGTCCGGCACCGTGGTGGCCATCAGCGCGCCGGCGGCCACCGAGCCGATCGCCAGCAGGATCAGCGGGACGGTCATCAGCTTCGGCGACTCGTGCGGGTGCTCGATGTCCTCGGTCCAGCGCGCCGGGCCGTGGAAGGTGAGCACGAAGAGCCGGGTCATGTAGAAGGCGGTGAGCCCGGCGCCGAGCAGCGCGGCGCCACCGAACAGCCAGGACGTCCAGTCCCCCCGCTCGAACGCGGCCGCGATGATCGGCTCCTTGGAGAAGTAGCCGGAGAGCGGCGGGATGCCGATGATGGCCAGCCAGCCCATCATGAAGGTCAGCCAGGTGACCCTCATGTGCTTCGACAGCGCGCCGAAGCGGCGGATGTCGACCTGGTCGTTCATGCCGTGCATGACCGAGCCGGCGCCGAGGAACATGTTGGCCTTGAAGAAGCCGTGCGCCAGCAGGTGCACGATGGCCAGCGCGTACGCCGCGCCACCCAGGCCGACACCGACGAACATGTAGCCGATCTGGCTCACCGTGGACCAGGCCAGCACCCGCTTGATGTCGTCCTTCGCCGCGCCGATGAGGCAGCCCATCAGCAGGGTGACCGCACCGACGCTGACCACCACCAGCTGGAGGTTGGCGTTGGCCGAGAAGATCGGGTTGGAGCGGGCGATCAGGTAGACGCCCGCGGTGACCATGGTGGCCGCGTGGATGAGCGCGGAAACCGGGGTCGGGCCCTCCATCGCGTCCGGCAGCCACGCCTGGAGCGGGAACTGGCCGGACTTACCGGTCGCCCCGAGCAGCAGCAGCAGGCCCAGCACCAGCACCGTGGTCGCGGACAGCGAGCCGACCCCGTTGAACACCTGGTCGTACTGGGTGGTGCCCAGGGTGGCGAAGAGGACGAAGATGCCGATGGCCAGGCCGGCGTCGCCGACCCGGTTCATCAGGAACGCCTTCTTGCCGGCGGTGGCCGCGCTCGGCCGGCCGTACCAGAAGGAGATCAGCAGGTACGACGCCAGACCGACGCCCTCCCAGCCGAAGTAGAGCATCACGTAGTTGTTGCCGAGCACCAGCAGCAGCATCGCGGCGACGAACAGGTTGAAGTACCCGAAGAACCGCCGCCGGCCCTCATCGTGCGCCATGTACTCGACCGCGTAGAGGTGGATCAGGAAGCCCACCCCGGTGATCAGCAGGACGAAAACCGCGGCCAGCGGGTCGAAGAGCAGACCGAAGTCCACCTTGAAGTCGCCGACCGCGATGAACTGCCAGAGGCTCAGCTGGACCTGCTTGTTCTCCAGGCCGCGGAGCTGAAGGAAATAGGTCAGGCCGAGCCCGAAGGTGGCGGCGATCGCGCCCACCCCCAGCCAGTGGCCCCAGCGGTCCGCGCGCCGGCCCAACAGCAGCAGGATCGCCGCGCTGACCAGCGGTACGGCCACCAGCAGCCAGACGCTGCCGAGCAGGCCGTCGGCCGGAGCGAAGGTGATGGCACCTTCCGGAGCAGCCGAAGCATGCATCAGAATCTCATCCACCGGTGGACCCCTCAGTACTTCAGCAGGTTGGCGTCGTCGACGCTCGCCGAGCGCCGAGTCCGGAAGATCGACATGATGATCGCGAGCCCGACGACGACCTCGGCCGCCGCCACCACCATCACGAAGAACGCCATGATCTGGCCGTTCAGGTCGCCGTTGATCCGGCTGAAGGTGACCAGCGTCAGGTTGGCCGCGTTGAGCATCAACTCGACGCACATGAACAGCACGATCGCGTTACGCCGGATCAGCACGCCGACGGCACCGATGGTGAACAGCACCGCGGCGAGGATCAGGTAGTAGTCCGGGGTCACTTCTCCGTCCCCTTCAAAGAGGTCTCCTCGGCGGACAGCTCGCGGACCGGCAGGATCTCGGGGATGCTGCGGTCGCTCAGCCGACCGTCGGGCAGCCGGGCCGGGGTGGCCACCGAGGACGAGGTGGCGAAGACACCCGGTCCGGGCTTCGGGCCCGGGTAGTTGCCGGGGCGGAACCGGGCCTTCATCGTGGCGACCTGGTCCATCCGGTCCTCCTTGCGCCGTTCCCGGTGCGCCAGCACCATCGCGCCGACGGCTGCCGTGATCAGCAGCGCGGAGGTCAGCTCGAAGCCGAAGACGTACTTGGTGAAGAGCAGCCGGGCGATGCCCTGCACGTTGCCGTCGGCGTTGGCCTTGTCCAGGCCGACGGCCTGGACCCCCTCCAGGGCCCGGTAGAGGCCGCTGCCGACCAGGCCGGCGAAGCCGAGGCCGAGCAGCACCGCGGCGACCCGCTGCCCGCGCAGCGTCTCGATCAGCGAGTCCGAGGAGTCCCGGCCGACCAGCATCAGCACGAACAGGAAGAGCATCATGATCGCGCCGGTGTAGACGATGATCTGCACCATGCCGATGAACGGCCCGGCCTGCAGGACGTAGAACACGCCCAGGCAGAGCATCGTCAGCACCAGCCAGAGCGCCGAGTGCACCGCGTTGCGGGCCCACACCATGCCGATCGCGCCGATCAGCGCGAGCGGGGCGAGGATCCAGAAGGTCACCGCCTCGCCGGTGGAGACCGAGGCCGCCTCGGCGAGCACCGTCTGCGTGATCATGCCGTGTCTCCCTTGCCAGCCGCGGCCGGGCTCATCGGCGAGCGCTCGGCACCGGCCGAGGTACCCGGGTTGGTCAACGCGCCGACGTAGTAGTCCTTCTCGCTGTCGCCCAGCCGCATCGGGTGCGGCGGCTGCTCCATGCCCGGCAGCAGCGGCGCGAGCAGCTGCTCCTTCGTGAAGATCAGGTCCTGCCGGTTGTCCCGGGCCAGCTCGTACTCGTTGCTCATGGTCAGCGAACGGGTCGGGCAGGCCTCGATGCAGAGCCCGCAGAAGATGCACCGGGCGTAGTTGATCTGGTAGACGCTGGCGTACCGCTCACCCGGGGAGAAGCGCTGCTCCTCGGTGTTGTCGCCACCCTCCACGAAGATCGCGTCCGCCGGGCAGGCCCACGCGCACAGCTCGCAGCCGATGCACTTCTCCAGGCCGTCCGGGTGCCGGTTGAGGATGTGCCGCCCGTGGTAGCGCGGCGCCGAGACCGGCGGCTTGAACGGGTAGTCGGTGGTGACGACCTTCCTGAACATGTGCGAGAAGGTGACCCCGAAGCCCTTGAACGTTCCGGTGATCGTGCCCACGTCACACCTCCCTGGAGTCCGAGCCGGCGACGACATTGGCCGGCTCCCGCTCGGCGACCACGCGCGTGATGCGCGGGCTCGGCGGTACCTGAAGATCCATCGGCGGCAGCGGGAAGCTGCCGTGCGGACGGCTGTTGACCTGCTCCTGGAGCGTCGGCTGCAGCTCCTTCTTCTTGCTCGGCCAGAAAAGCGTGATCAGCAGCAGCACACCCGCGCCGATGCCGGTGACGAGCAGCCGGTCCCTGGTCTCCCAGCCCTCGATCGAGCGCAGCCCGCTCAGCACCAGGATCCAGACCAGGTTGATCGGCAGCAGGACCTTCCAGCCGAAGCGCATGAACTGGTCGTACCGAAGCCGGGGAAGGGTGCCCCGCAGCCACACGAAGACGAAGACCAGCAGGACCACCTTCGCGAAGAACCAGAGCATCGGCCACCAACCGGAGTTGGCGCCGGCCCAGACGGTGGTGATCGGGGCCGGGGCCCGCCAGCCACCGAGGAAGAGCGTGGTGGTGACCGCGGACATGGTCACCATCGAGACGTACTCGGCGAGCATGAAGAGTGCGAACTTGAGCGAGCTGTACTCGGTCATGAAGCCCGCGACCAGCTCCGACTCCGCCTCGGGCAGGTCGAACGGCGCCCGGTTGGTCTCGCCGACGGTGGCGATGAAGAAGATGACGAAGCTCGGCAGCAGGAGGATGGCGTACCAGCCCGGCGCCGGGACGTCGACGCCCAGGATGTTCAGCTGGGTGGCGCTCTTCTGGGCGGCGACGATCCCGCTGGTGGACATCGTGCCGGCGGTCATGAACACCGCCACGATGCTCAGCCCCATCGCGACCTCGTACGAGATCATCTGGGCGGTGGACCGGAGGCCGCCGAGCAGCGGGTAGGTCGAGCCGGAGGCCCAACCGCCGAGCACGATGCCGTAGATGCCCATCGAGGAACAGGCCAGCAGCACCAGCACCGCCACCGGCACGTCGGTGACCTGCAGCGGCGTGTGGTGGCCGGCGATGCTGACCATCGGGCCGAACGGCACCACCGACAGCGCGGTGACCGCGCAGATCACCGAGATGGTCGGCGCGAAGAAGTAGACGACCTTGTCCGCGGCCCGCGGCAGGATGTCCTCCTTGAAGGCCATCTTCATACCGTCGGCGAGCGTCTGCAGCAGACCGAACGGGCCGACCTGGTTGGGCCCGGGGCGGACCTGCATGTAACCCACGACCCGCCGTTCGAACCAGACGCCGAGCAGCGTGGCGAGCAGGCCGAAGACGAACGCGAAGACGATCTTCCCGAGGACCAGCCACCAGGGGTCCTTGCCGAAGTCGGCCAGCGTCGGGTCCTGCGCGGCCAGAATGACCGGGCTCACTGAACACCCCCTGCGTTGAGGAGCGGACCCGGGCGACCGGCCGCATCGCCGACCGCGCCGGCGGAGATCTGTACGACCGCGCCGGCCGCCGCGCCGAGGCTGCGCCGAAGGGTCGAGCCGGGCGAGTTGGTCGGCAGCCAGACGACGCCGTCCGGCATCTCGGTGATCGCCGCCGGCAGGGTGACCGCGCCGCGGTCGGTGCCCACGGTCACCGGGTCACCATCGGCCACGCCGATCGCCTCGGCGGTGCCCTTGCCCAGCCGGACCACCGGCGGGCGGGCGGTGCCGGCGAGGTGCTCGTCGCCGTCGGTGAGGGTGCCCAGGTCGATCAGCTGGTGCCAGGTGGCCAGCACGGCCTCGCCCGGCCCGGGCTGTCGGACGGCGGCCGGCTCCACCGACGGCGCGGACGGCCGGTCCGCCCGGGTCGGCGGCAGCCCGCCCAGCTCCCGGCGGACGCCCGCCACGTCGCCGGTGCCGAGCCGGACGTCGAGCTGCGCGGCCAGCGCGTCGACCACCCGGCCGTCGCTCATCGCCGCGGTGTCCAGCACCTTGTCGAAGGTGCGCAGCCGGCCCTCCCAGTCCAGGAAGCTGCCGGCCTTCTCGACCACCGGGGCGACCGGGAGGACCACGTCCGCCCGGCGGGCCACCGCGCTCATCCGCAGCTCCAAGCTGACCAGGAACGGCACCGCGTCCAGGGCCTGCTCGGCCAGGCGCGGGTCGGCCAGGTCGGCCGGGTCCACACCGGCCACCACGAGGGCGCCGAGTTGACCGTTGACCGCCGCGGTGAGGATGCCGTCGGTGTCCCGGCCGGTCTGGCTCGGGATCACCCCGGCCGCGATGTCCCACGCCTCGCCCAGCTCGGCGCGGGCGGCCGGCTCGGTGACCGGGCGGCCACCGGGGAGCAGGTTGGGCAGGCAGCCCGCGTCGACCGCGCCGCGGTCACCCGCGCGCCGCGGCACCCAGGCCAGCTTCGCGCCGGTACGCCGGGCCACGTCCGCCGCGGCGGACAGCCCGCCGGGCACCGCACCCAGCCGCTCGCCGACGATCAGGATCGCCCCCGGCCGGCTCAGCGCCTCGGCCACCGTGGCGTGCTCGGCCAGCACGCTGGCCTCCTCGCCCGGCACCACCCGGGCCAGCTTGGCCCCGAGCTTCTCCAAGCCGCGGGTGGCGAACGGCGCGATCGCGTACACGGTGAGCTTGTTCTTCAGGTACGCCTTGCGCATCCGCAGGAAGAGGACCGGGCACTCCTCCTCCGGCTCCAGGCCGACCAGCACCACCGCGGGCGCGTTCTCCACGTCCGAGTAGGTCACGTCGGTGACCCCGGCGACGCTGCTGGCCAGGAAGTCGGCCTCCTCACGGGAGACCGGGCGGGCCCGGAAGTCGATGTCGTTGGTGCGCAGCGCCACCCGGGCGAACTTCGCGTACGCGTAGGCGTCCTCGACGGTCAGCCGGCCACCGGTCAGCACCGCCGTGCCCGACCCGCCGTCGCGGGCGGCGCGCAGCCCCTCGGCGGCCCGGGTCAGCGCCTCGCTCCAGGACGCCTCGCGCAGCTCACCGGTCTGCTCGTCCCGCACCAGCGGGGTGGTGAGCCGGTCGAACGCGCGAGCGTACTGGAAGCCCCAGCGGCCCTTGTCGCAGTTCCACTCCTCGTTCACCGCCGGGTCGTCGCCGGCCAGCCGGCGCAGCACCTTGCCGCGCCGCCAGTCGGTGCGCTGGGCGCAGCCGGCCGAGCAGTGCTCGCAGACGCTCGGGGTGGAGACCAGGTCGAACGGGCGGGCCCGGAACCGGTACTGCGCGCCGGTCAGCGCGCCCACCGGGCAGATCTGCACCGTGTTCCCGGAGAAGTACGAGTTGAACGGGACGTTCCCGGCGTCGCCCTCTTCGCCGTACGCGTCGTCCCGGTAGATGTTGATCTCCTCGGCGGACGACCGGTTCATCAGGTCGATGAACTTGTCGCCGGCGATCTCCTCAGAGAAACGGGTGCAGCGCTGGCAGAGCACGCAGCGCTCGCGGTCGAGCAGCACCTGGGTGCTGATCGGCAGCGGCTTCGGGTACTCCCGCTTGTGCTCGTGGAAGCGGGAGTCCGTGCGGCCGGTGGACATCGCCTGGTTCTGCAGCGGGCACTCACCGCCCTTGTCACACATCGGGCAGTCCAGGGGGTGGTTGAGGAGCAGCAGCTCCATCACCCCCTCCTGCGCCTTCTTGGCGACCGGCGAGGTGAGCTGGGTGCGGACCACCATGCCCTCGGCGACGGTCTGAGTGCAGGAGGCGACCGGCTTGCGCTGGCCCTCCACCTCCACCAGGCACTGCCGGCAGGCGCCGGCCGGGGCCAGCAGCGGGTGGTCGCAGAAGCGCGGGATCTCGGTGCCCAGCTGCTCGGCGACCCGGATCAGCAGCGTCCCCTTGGGCGCGGTGACCTGAACACCGTCGATGGTCAGGGTGACGGTCTCGGTCTGCTTGGCTACGTCGGTCATCAGTGCGCTCCCACCAGCTGCTTGTCCGACAGCTTCGGCGCGGTACGTCCCTCGATGTAGTCGAGGTAGTCCTGCTTGAAGTACTTCAGCGACGAGGTCACCGAGCTGGTCGCACCGTCACCCAGACCGCAGAACGAGCGGCCGAGGATGTTGTCGCAGGTGTCGAGCAGGGTGTCCAGGTCCTCGTGGGTGCCCTGGCCGGCGAGGATCCGCCGGTAGACCCGGACCATCCAGTAGTTGCCCTCGCGGCACGGGGTGCACTTGCCGCACGACTCGTGGTGGTAGAACTCCAGCCACCGGTAGGTCGCGTACACCGGGCAGTCCTGGTCGGAGAAGATCTGCGTGGCCGTGGTGCCCAGGATCGAGCCGGCCGCCGCCACCCCCTCGAAGTCCAGCGGCACGTCCAGGTGCTCGGCGGTGAGCAGCGGGGTGGACGAGCCGCCCGGGGTCCAGAACCTCAGGTTGTGCCCGGGCTGCATGCCGCCGGCCAGCTCGATCAGCTCGCGCAGCGTGATCCCCATCGAGCACTCGTACTGGCCGGGGTTGGCGATCCGGCCGGAGAGCGAGTAGATCATCGGGCCGGAGGACTTCTCCGTGCCCATGGTCTTCCACCAGTCGGCGCCGCCGAGCACGACGTACGGCACGCTGGCGATGGTGCCGACGTTGTTGACCACGGTCGGGCTGGCGTACAGGCCGTGGGTCGCCGGGAACGGCGGGCGCAGCCGGGGCTGGCCCCGGAAGCCCTCCAGCGAGTCCAGCAGCGCGGTCTCCTCGCCGCAGATGTACGCCCCGGCGCCGGAGTGCACCACCAGCTCCAGGTCGAACCCGCTGCCGAGGATGTTCCGCCCGAGGTAGCCCTTGGCGTACGCCTCCTGCACGGCGCTGCGCAGCCGGCGGGCGGCGTGCACCGCCTCACCGCGGATGTAGATGTAGGCCCGGCTGGCCCGGATCGCGTACGAGGCGATGATCACGCCCTCAACCAGCGAGTGCGGGTCGTGGGCCATCAGCGGCAGGTCCTTGCAGGTGCCCGGCTCGCCCTCGTCGGCGTTCACCACCAGGTAGTGCGGCTTGCCGTCGCCCTGCGGGATGAACCCCCACTTGAGACCGGTCGGGAAGCCCGCGCCACCGCGCCCACGCAGCCCGGAGTCCTTGATCAGCTGGATCAGGTCGTCCGGGTGCGCCTTGAGCGCCTTGCGCAGGGCGGCGTAGCCGTCCAGCTTCTCGTAGGTGCCGATCCGCCAGGCGTCCGGCGACAGCCAGCGCTTGGTCAGCACCGGCGTGAGCTTGGCCAGCGTCTCCGGCCGAGGCGTCGTCACTTCTGAGCCTCCGCTTCCTTGCTGCGGATCGGGGTGTTCGGGTCGAACCCAGGCACCGAGATGCCGTGCTGCTCGGCGAGCCGCACGCCGCGCAGGGTCGGCTCGCCCGGCCCGCCGTCGGCGACGGCGCCCTCCCGTTCGTCGGCGAAGCCGGCGAGCTGCACGGCCATCTCCTTCAACGTGCAGAGCCGCGCGCCCCGGGTCGGCATCGGCCGGCCCCCGGCCCGCAGCTCCTCGACGACGCCGAGCGCGGACTGCGCGTCGACGTTGTCGAAGAAGTCGTAGTTGACCGTCATCACCGGGCCGTAGTCACACGCCGCCAGGCACTCGGCGTGCTCCAGGGTGATCTTGCCGTCCTCGGTGGTCTCGTCGTGCCCGACGCCCAGGTGCTCGGACAGGGTGTCGTAGACCTCCTGACCGCCCAGCACGTTGCACATCGTGTTGGTGCAGACGCTGACCAGGTAGTCGCCGGTCGGCTTGCGCTTGTACATGGTGTAGAAGGTGGCCACCGCGCCGACCTGGGCCTTGTTCAGGCCGAGCACCTCGGCGCAGAACTCGACACCGGCCGGGGATACGTATCCCTCCTCGGACTGGACCAGGTGCAGCAGCGGCAGGAGCGCCGAGCGGGACCGGTCCGCCGGGTACCGGGCGATGATCTCCCGCGCCCGGGCCCGAGTCTCTTCAGTAAAAGCAGTCGTCATCGGTCACATCCACCC
Source organism: Micromonospora sp. NPDC048999 (assembly GCF_040649295.1). Lineage (NCBI taxonomy): Bacteria > Bacillati > Actinomycetota > Actinomycetes > Micromonosporales > Micromonosporaceae > Micromonospora > Micromonospora sp. NPDC048999. The sequence goes on from NZ_JBEZFI010000001.1 coordinate 393,364, forward strand.
ATCACGGGGTCCAGCGAGGCGCCACCGGCGATCACGTCGGCGATCAGGCCACCCTCGGCCATCGCCGGGAGCGCCTGGAGGTTGACGAAGCTCGGCTCCCGGTAGTGCACCCGGTACGGCCGGGTGCCACCGTCGGAGACGGCGTGCACGCCCAGCTCGCCGCGGGGCGACTCGATGCCGACGTACACCTGGCCCGGCGGGACGCGGAAGCCCTCGGTGACGAGCTTGAAGTGGTGGATCAGCGACTCCATCGACTGACCCATGATCTTGGCGACGTGCTCCAGCGAGTTGCCCATCCCGTCGACGCCGATGGCCAGCTGCGCCGGCCAGGCGATCTTCTTGTCGGACACCATCACCGGGCCACGCTTGCCGAGCCGGTCCACCGCCTGCTCGACCAGCTTCAGTGACTCGCGGATCTCGGCGAGCCGAACCAGGTAGCGGCCCCAGACGTCGCCGCCGGTGTGGGTCGGGACGTCGAACTCGTACGTCTCGTAGCCGCAGTACGGCATGGTCTTGCGCAGGTCCCAGGCGAGACCCGCGGAGCGGAGCACCGGACCGGTGACGCCGAGCGCCAGGCAGGCGGTCACGTCGAGCACGGCCACGTTCTTGGTGCGCTCGGTCCAGATCGGCTGGCCGGAGAGGAGGTCCTCGTACTCCTTGAGCTTCTTCGGCATCATCTTGAGGAAGTCCCGGATCTTGGCGATCGCCTCGTCCGGCACGTCCTGCGCCACCCCGCCCGGCCGCACGTACGCGTGGTTCATGCGCAGGCCCGTGATGGTCTCGAAGATGTCGAGGATGTACTCCCGCTCGCGGAAGCCGTACAGCATGATCGAGATCGCGCCGAGCTCCATGCCGGTGGTGGCCAGCCAGACCAGGTGCGAGGAGATCCGGTTGAGCTCCATCATCAGCACCCGGATGGTGTTGGCCCGCTCGGTGATGTCGTCGGTGATGCCGAGCAGCTTCTCCACCGCCAGCGCGTACGCCGTCTCGTTGAACAGCGGAGCGAGGTAGTCCATCCGGGTCACGAAGGTCGAGCCCTGGACCCAGTTGCGGTATTCGAGGTTCTTCTCGATGCCGGTGTGCAGGTAGCCGATGACCGAGCGGGCCTCGCGGACCGTCTCGCCCTCCAGCTCCAGCACCAGTCGGAGCACGCCGTGCGTGGACGGGTGCTGCGGGCCCATGTTGACGACGATCCGCTCGTCGTTGATCGGGTCGGTGCCGGAGACGACCGTGTCCCAGTCCCCACCGGTGACGGTGAAGACCTTGCCCTCGGTGGTCTCGCGCTCGGCCGCGTAGTTCGACGTGGTCACTGGTAGGACCTCCTCCGGTCCGGCGGCGGGATCTCAGCGCCCTTGTACTCGACGGGTACGCCGCCGAGGGGGTAGTCCTTGCGCTGCGGGTGCCCCTCCCAGTCGTCCGGCATCAGGATCCGGGTCAGGTTGGGGTGGCCGTCGAAGACGATGCCGAACATGTCGTACGTCTCCCGCTCCTGCCAGTCGGCGGTCGGGTAGACGTTGGTGACGCTCGGCAGGTGCGGGTCCTCGGCGGAGACCGCGGCCTCCAGCCGGACCCGACGCCGGTAGGTCATCGAGGTGAGCTGGTAGACGACGTGCAGCCGGCGCTCGTCCGCGCCCAGGTAGTCCACGCCGGACACCGAGGAGCAGAGCTCGAAGCGCAGCGCCAGGTCGTCGCGCATCACCTGGCAGACCTCGGCGATCCGCTCCGGGCGGACGTGCAGGGTCAGCTCGCCCCGGTCGACCACGATCTTCTCGATCGCGTCGCCGAACTCGGGGTACGCCTCCTCCAGCGCGTCCCGAACCTCGTCGAAGTAGCCGCCGTACGGCCGGGGGCTCTCCTCGATCGGCTGGCGCGGGCGGACCAGGCCGCCGTAGCCGGAGACGTCGCCGCTGCCGCGCACGCCGAACATGCCGCGGCTGGCGGGGCTGGCCGGCGGGTGCTCGGCCGGGGCGCCGTCGGTGGCCCCGGCCGGGGTGGCCGGCACCGGCACGCCCCCGTTGGTGGTCCTGTCGTCAGTCGCGCTCACTTCGGGCCCCCCTGCGGGTGGAGGTGGTTCTGGGCCTTCATCCAGTTCTCAATCCGCAGCTGCTCCTCGCGCCCCTCGCGGACCGCCTTGGTCCACTCGGCACGCCGGGCCTTGTCGTTGCGGTACGACGACGGCATCGAGCCGTACGGCACCACGGGCACGTCACCGCGCTCCTGGCGGGCCTGGAGCATCTTGCGGCCGTTCGGGCCCAGCGGCTCGTGCCCGATCTTTTCGCGGAGCTTGAGAACCGCGTCGATGAGCATCTCGGGCCGGGGCGGGCAGCCCGGGAGGTACATGTCGACCGGGACGACGTGGTCGACGCCCTGCACGATGGCGTAGTTGTTGAACATGCCGCCGCTGCTGGCGCAGACGCCCATCGAGAGCACCCAGCGGGGCTCGGCCATCTGGTCGTAGATCTGGCGCAGGACCGGGGCCATCTTCTGGCTCACCCGGCCGGCCACGATCATCAGGTCCGCCTGCCGGGGCGAGGCCCGGAAGACCTCCATGCCCCAGCGGCCCATGTCGTAGTGCGGGCCACCAGCCGCCATCATCTCAATGGCGCAGCAGGCCAGGCCGAAGGTCGCCCCCCAGACGGACGACTTCCGCGACCAGTTGACCAGCGCCTCGACGGTGGTGAGCAGGACGCCGGAGGGAAGCTTCTCCTCGATGCCCATCTGCCGTACCTCCCTCAGTCCCAGTCCAGGCCGCCGCGCCGCCAGACGTAGGCGTAGGCGACGAAGACCGCGACGATGAACATGACCATCTCCACGAAGCCGAAGATCGGCAGGGCGTCGAAGGAGACCGCCCAGGGGTAGAGGAAGATGATCTCGATGTCGAAGACGATGAAGAGCATCGCCGTCAGGTAGAACTTGACCGGGAACCGGCCGCCGCCAACCGGCTGCGGGCTCGGCTCGATGCCACACTCGTACGCCTCGAGCTTGGCCTTGTTCAGCCGCCGGGGGCCGGCGAGTCGGGCGGAGGCCACGGAGAACAGCGCGAATCCCGCGGCGAGGGCGAACAGCCCGATGATGGGTGCGTAAGGAGAGAGCGTCATCGTTGTCTCCTGCTCGTCCTTCCCTGACCTCGGTGGTTAGCGAAAATCACACTATTCACGTCCCTCATGACCTCGGCCGGCGGGGTCGATCTCTGGCCGTTCCGCGGGGCGACGGCGCCCCTCGGGACGGGGGTCTATACGGCTGGCGCCACCTTCGTCATCGCGTTGATGACCCGGTCCATCGCGTCCCCGCCCCGCGGGTCGGTCAGGTTCGCCAGGAGCTTGAGCACGAAGCGCATCAACATCGGGTGCGGCATGCCGTGCTTGGTGGCCAGCCGCATGACCTCCGGGCGGCCGATCAGCTTCACGAAGATCCCGCCGAGCCGGTAGTAGCCGCCGAAGCGGGCCTTCAGCTCCTGCGGGTACGCCTGCAGCGCCCGCTCCCGCTCGACACCGGCGGGCCGGGCCAGCGCCTGCACCACCACCTCGGCGGCCAGCTCGCCGGACTCCATCGCGTACGCGATGCCCTCGCCGTTGAACGGGTTGACCATGCCACCGGAGTCGCCGACCAGCAGCACGCCACGGGTGTAGTGCGGCACCCGGTTGAAGCCCATCGGCAGCGCGGCCCCGCCGATCGGGCCCTCCGCGTTGGTCTCGTCGGTCATCCCCCAGTCCTCGGGGGTGTTGGCCAGCCAGTCGGTGAGCAGCCGCCGGTAGTTGGTCTTGCCGAAGGCGGCGGAGGAGTTGAGCACGCCCAGGCCGACGTTGACCCGGCCGTCGCCGAGGCCGAAGATCCAGCCGTAGCCGGGCAGCAGCGCGTCGCTGCCCTTGGCCCGCAGCTCCAACCAGGACTCAAGGTAGTTGTCGTCGTGCTTCGCGGGCGAGCGGTAGTAGCGGCGGACCGCCACACCGATCGGCCGGTCCTCCCGCTTCGGCAGGCCGAGGGCGAGCGGGAAGCGGCCGGAGACGCCGTCCGCGGCGACCACCAGCGGGGCGTGGAAGGTGGCCGGTTCCTTGTCCGGGCCCACCTCGGCCTGCACCCCGATCACCCGGTCGTCGGCGCCGAGCACCGGACCGGTCACGTTCACGCCGGTCCGCAGCTTCGCCCCGGCGGCGACGGCCCGCTGGACGAGCAGGTCGTCGAAGTCGAGCCGGGTCCGGACCAGGCCGTAGTTGGGGAAGCTGGCCAGGTCGGGCCAGTCCAGTTCGAGGCGTACCCCGCCACCGATCACCCGGAGGCCCTTGTTGTGCAGCCAGCCGGCCTCGGGCGAGGTGTCCACGCCCATCCGGATGAGCTGCCGCACGGCCCGGGGGGTGAGCCCATCGCCGCAGACCTTCTCCCGAGGAAACTCGGTCTTCTCCAGGAGCAACACGCGTACGCCGTGCCGAGCCAGGTGGTACGCGGTTGCCGATCCTCCGGGACCGGCGCCCACGACGATCACGTCGGCGTCGTTCTCCACCGCGGTCATCTGCGCCTCCTCCCGTACGCTCGTGAAATGCTTCACAAGCCGATCGGGTTGGAGTCTATGGCGGGGATTACACCGGCACCGGGTAAGGCATACCTAACTTCGTGGAAACGCGCCGGTCGGAGTCCACTTTGGCGTCACGGACGGGCCGATGCGGCAGGTCCGAGGCCGGCGTCCAGACGGATGGCCTCCGGCAGGTGCTCCCGCAACGCGCCGCCGGCCGCCCGATCAAGCGCGGCCAGCACCTCGGCGACCACCTGGCGCACATCCGCGGGATCCGCGCCGGCCAGCTCCTTGAGCTGCGCGATGAGTTCCGCGGCGTCGTCCTCCAAGGCCGCCTGGTCTGGTCCCGTCATGGGGGCGAGCCTACGGGACTAAGTAGAATAAAAACGGATATTCACGGAATTAGGTGGATCACTGCCGGTGACGGCCCGTCGGGGCCGGCCGTCAGTAACGGGCCTGCCGTCAGTCCCGGACCGCCCGGTGCAGCGCGACGACGCCACCGGTGAGGTTGCGCCAGGCCACCCGGCTCCACCCGGCCGCACCGATCCGCCCGGCGAGGGCTTCCTGGTCCGGCCAGGCCCGGATCGACTCGGCCAGATAGACGTACGCGTCGGGGTTGCTGGAGACCGTCCGCGCCACCGCCGGCAGCGACCGCATCAGGTACGACAGGTAGATCGTGCGGAAGGCGGGGTTGACCGGGGTGCTGAACTCGCACACCACCAGCCGGCCGCCCGGCCGCGTCACCCGAGCCAGCTCGCGCAGCGCCGCATCGGTGTCGTTCACGTTGCGCAGGGCGAAGGAGATGGTGACCGCGTCGAAGCTGGCGTCGGCGAAGGGCAGCCGCAGGGCGTCCCCGGCCAGCAGCGGCACCGCCGGACGGGTGCGCTTGCCGGCGTGCAGCATGCCCAGCGACAGGTCGGCACCCACCGCGTACGCCCCGGAGTGGGCCAGTTCCTCGGTCGAGACGCCGGTGCCCGCGCCCACGTCCAGCACCCGCTCGCCGGGGCGCAGCCCGAGCGCCTCCCGGGTGGCCCGCCGCCAGAACCGGTCCTGCCCGAAGGAGAGCACGGTGTTGGTCAGGTCGTAACGGGCCGCCACGCCGTCGAACATCGCGGCGACCTCGTGCGGCTGCTTGTCCAGACTGGCGCGCTGGCCCTGCGGGTTACGGCTCACCCCTCCACTCTGCCAGCCGGTCGCCGACCCGCGTTCGACGGGTGCCCGGACGATTCCGCCGGTGAGCGCAGACAGCAGGGGCGGGATGGTGACCCATCCCGCCCCTGCTGCCGTGCGTTATGTAAACGGCCCTCGCGGACCGATAAAGGATGACCGTCAGTCGGTCGACTTCTCGTCGGCCGGGGTCACCAGAACCACCCGACGCCGGCGGGCGATCAGGAACAGCGCCCCACCCACGGCGAGCACCGCCACGCCGATGCCACCGATCAGGCCGGCCTTGGCGCCGGTCACCGGCAGGCCACCGCCGGCGCCGCCGTCGGCCGCGACGATGACCGCGAAGCCGTCGGTGTTGTCGCTCGGGTCGAGGTCGCCGTCGAGGTCCGCCTTCTTCAGAAGAGTCATGTTCGCCGGCTTGTTCTTGATCTTGAACGACGTGATCTCGACGCCCTTGGCCGGCAGGATCGGCTCGACCGAGACGGTGCCCCCGGTCAACGCGCCGGCCTTGACGTCCGCGCCCACCGAGAGCAGGTGGCAGAAGACGCCGCCGGGGACGCCGTCGTCGCCCCCGCCGACCTGGCTCCACGGGACGAACGGCAGCTCGGGGTAGGTGCAGACGAGCGAGCCCTTGCCCGCGGCGTACTCGCAGTCGTCCTCGGTCTCGGTGAAGGTCACGCCCTCGGGCAGCTTGACCGTCACCTTGAAACCGGCGGTGGCCAGGTCGCCCTGGTTCCACACGTCGTAGATGAGCGCCGCCGTGTCGCCCGCGTGCAGGTCACCGGCGAACTCGATCTCGTCGCCGTTCTTGACCTTGACGGCGTTCTTCACGTCGTCGGCCGTCACATACAGATCCGCGCCGCTCTCCTTGGTGAACTCGACGTTCACCGACTTGGTGTTGTTCTCCTTGTTGGTGTCGTCCTTGCTGACGATCTCGAAGCCGACCGGGACGCTGTAGGGGGCCGCCAGCGGGCCGTCCGGCTTGAGGAGGATCAACGGCAGCTCGAAGGTTTCCCCGGGGCCCGGCAGCTCGTCCTTTGGCGCGTGGCAGAGGAAGGCGGGCGGAGTGGCCTGGCCCTCCGGCTCGCACGCGGGGCCCGGGTCCACGACGACCTTCGACCAGTCGAGCTTGGAGACGTCGACGCGGACCGCCAGCTCGGAGGGGGTGTTCTCGCCCTTGTTGGTCACCCTGGCGAAGGCCACCTTGCCGTTGACACCGTCGGCGACCTTGGTGCCCACCACGTCGAGCGCGAGGTCGGTCTCGGTACCGGCGGCGTGGGCGGGCGCACCGAAGGCCGTGAACGCCCCGGCGGCGAGCAGAGCGGCGGCGCCGAGCCGCACCAGCGGCCGGTGACGGAAGATCATGAGTTCAATCCCCCCGCGGGATCGAAGAAAGTAACGGGGACGAGCCGGCACGTTAGCGACTCGCGATCACCCACGCCACCCCCCACGCCGAGGCTCCAGCACCTGCTCGCCTAAGAGTCAGCTAAGGATTGCCTGGATTGACGGGTCTTGCTGTGCGGTGGGCCCGATGACGCTCGGGTGAACGGGCATCGGAAACAGCCCCGCGAAGACCGTGTAGTGGCCGTTCGGTCGACCAGATCGCAGTCACCCCGCGTACGTCGAGCGTCGCACAGGGCTCAGTTGACCTCGACGAGCGGCAGCGACTTCCCGACCCCGCCGCCGGGCAGGGCAATCGAGGAGAAGTGCGACACCACCCGGTCGTCGCTCGGGTCGTCGGCCGGCGTCCAGTGCACCGAAAGCCGGTGGTAGAGGGTGTCCCGCTGGGCGGGGATCCGGCCGGCGGTACGGATCATGCCGATCAGCTCGTGCAGGTTGGAGCGGTGCCGGGCGCCGGCCGAGGAGATGACGTTCTCCTCCAGCATGATCGAGCCGAGGTCGTCCACGCCCATGTGCAGGGCGAGCTGGCCGGCGTCCTTGCCGGTGGTCAGCCACGATGCCTGCAGGTGCGGCACCGTCTCGAAGAAGAGCCGGGCCACCGCGATCAGCCGCAGGTATTCCAGGGTGGTCGCCTGGGTGCGGCCCTTGAGGTGGTTGTTCTCCGGCTGGTACGTCCACGGGATGAAGGCCCGGAAGCCCCCGGTGCGGTCCTGCACGTCCCGGATCATCCGCAGGTGCTCGATCCGCTCGGCGTTCGTCTCGCCGGTGCCCATCATCATGGTCGCGGTCGACTCGAGGCCCTGCCGGTGCGCCAGCTCCATGACCTCCAGCCAGCGCGCGCCGGACTCCTTGAGCGGGGCGATGGCCTTGCGCGGCCGGTCCGGCAGCATCTCGGCGCCGGCGCCGGCGATCGAGTCCAGCCCGGCCGCCTTGATCCGGGCGATCGCCTCGTCCAGGCTCACGCCGGAGACCTTGGCCATGTGCAGGATCTCGCTCGGGCCGATCGAGTGGATGGCCAGCTGCGGGTACGCCTGCTTGACCGAGGAGAACAGCTCCTCGTAGTACTCCACGCCGTAGTCCGGGTGGTGGCCGCCCTGGAGCATCACCTGGGTGGCGCCCAGCTCGACCGCCTCGCCGCAGCGGCGCAGGATCTCCTCGGTGGGGTGGGTCCACCCCTCCTTGTGCTTGGGCGCGCGGTAGAAGGCGCAGAACTTGCACGCCGTCACGCAGACGTTGGTGTAGTTGATGTTGCGGTCGATCAGGTACGTGACGATGTTGTCCGGGTAGCGCCGCCGGCGCACCGCGTCCGCCGCCTCGCCCAGCGCGTGGAAGGGCGCCTCGGTGTAGAGCAGCAGGGCCTCCTCGGGCGTGATCCGCCCGCCGTCCGCGCCGCGCTGCAGGATGTCGTCGATCTCCCGGCTCACCGTCACGCCCCCGAGCCTACGTCCCCGACCAAACCCCGACGTCAAGGGCTCGCAGCGGACGACGCCGGCCGAGTGGCCAACCACCCTCCGCATCTGCAAGGTGACAGCTAACTGAGCGTAGTGCTTACTTTTGAAGAACGGGTACGAGCGATATGCCGCTTAGGCACAAATACGCCCCAGAGACATACCGGCCTCAAGGAAGGTGCCCCCTCGCCTGCGCCACGCCGATGTCGCTATGTCAGCGGCGGCGATGGAGCCCTATCGGGGTTACCTCCACAAGGCGCAGGGCGGGCTTTCTATCAACCGTCCGGCATTGTCGTAGATGAGTAGCTGCCACCGCTCCGGCTACTCTGGCACGCCGTCGACGAAGGCGGACCAGGCCGCGCGCTCGAAGGCCAGCACCGGCCCGGCCGGGTCCTTCGAATCGCGTACGGCGATCGCGCGGGGCAGCTCCGCGACCTCGACGCAGTTGGCGTTCGATCCGCTGCGGCTCGACTTGCGCCAGACCGCGTCCGACAGCTCGGCAATGATCATCGACGGCTCACTCCCGTTCGTGCTCCGTTGCCACCTGCGCAACAAGCCGCGCCGATTCGGCGGGGCTCAATGCCACGCCCGCCAGCCTATCCGCCTCGCCCCGGAAGTACGCCACCTGCGGCCCCTCCTCAAGGAACAACCCGGACAGCTTGTGGTCGAGATAGACCACGGATCGGTTGCGGGGAAAGTCAAGCAGCGCGAACGAGCCGTCGAGCCCGGTGTGCGCGCCGACCGCCAGCGGCACCACCCGGAGCGTGACCTGCGGCCGCTCGGCTGCCGCCACCAGGTGCCGCAACTGCCGGGCCATCACCTGCCGGTCGCCGACCACCCGGCGCAACACCGCCTCGTCGAGCAGGGCGTGCAGCCGAGGCGGCTCGGCGCGGCTGAGGACGGCCTGTCGGCCGAGCCGGGCGGCGACCCGAGCCTGCGCCTCGTCTTCCGGAATCCCGCACCCGCGCATCACCGTCTTGGCGTAGTCCGGGATCTGCAGCAGGCCGGGCACCAACAGCGGCTCCCAGTTGACGATGGTGGTCGCCTCCGCCTCCAGCCGGATCAGCGTCCGCGACTCGTCGGAGAGCCCGCCGATCAACTCCCACCAGCCGGACTCGGCGGACCGCTCCGCCATGCCGAGCAGCCGCTTCCGCTCGTTGCCGGTGACGCCGTAGATCACCAGCAGCGAGGCGACGTCCTCGACGTGGATGCCCTGGATGCCGGTCTCCATCCGGGACAGCTTCGACGGCTGCCAGCCGAGCCGGATCGCCACCCGGCGCAGGGCCAGCTTGCGGGCCTGCCGCAACTCCCGAAGCTCACCACCGAGGCCCCGGCCGACGACGGTCGGTTGGTTCGCCATGGGCATCCGCCACCTCCGCTGCGCAACGCGGCGCATCTCGCCACGGTGACGAAGTCATCGCGTTGAGTATTGACTTGATCTCACCATTCCACAACCATCGCAAGCAACGTTGCTATGGCTCGTTGCCACCGACAGGAGGTCGTCGTGGAATCGACGATTCGCAAGCCTCATCAAGCCCGCCTGGCTCCGGCCTTACGACCCGGCCGACTCTCCCGGCCCGATTCCGTCGGTCATCGAACGGTTCCGGCGGCGGGGGCGTACGGAACAGCCGGAGCCGTCCGAGGCGGAGATCGAGGCAGCCCGCTACACCGTGGTGCTGGTATCACCGGAGGCCGCGGAGGCATTCGGCGACGACCGGGGCGAGGCCGGCCTCCACCTGTTCCACGACACCGACTGGGACCACTACCCGGCCCACCTGGACGAGGCCGCCAAGCTGATCGAGGAGGCGTGCGGCGAGCCGGTGGCCCTGACGGAGCACCGCTCCGACCTGACCTATTGGACCGCCAACCTCCGCCACCAGAACTGACCGTCGGCGCCAGGGGCGCGCTGGTGAGTCGTTGGTGCTATCAGCTCCATAGGCGACGACGAAGCGTGTGCCCGGGTCGTCGAGCCACGCCGGGCCGTCTACGCGTCGTAGTCGACGGCGAGCTTGTCGGTGACCGGGCTCGCCTGGCAGGTGAGGACGTAGCCGGCCGCGACCTCGTCGGGCTCCAGCGCGTAGTTGCGCGCCATGGTCACCTCACCGGAGACCACCTTGGCCTTGCAGGTCGAGCAGACCCCGCCCTTGCAGGCGTACGGCAGCTCGCTGCGGACCTTCAGCGCGGCGTCCAGCACCCGCTCGTCGCGTCCCATGGTGAAGCTGGACGAGCGCCCGTCGAGCATGATCGTCACCTCGGCGCCGGCGCCCGGCTCGTCGTCGGGGCGGCGGACCGGCTCCGGCGGGGCGTCGACGTGGAACAGCTCGGTGCGGACCGCCGACTCCGGCAGCCCCCGGCCGGTGAGCACCGCCTTGGCGTCCACCACCATCCCGTACGGTCCGCAGAGGAACCATTCCTCGATGGTGTCGCCGGGGACGATGGTGTCCAGCAGCCGGGCCAGCCGGTCGGCGTCGATCCGGCCGGACAGCAGCGGCGACTCGCCCTGCTCGCGGGAGAGCACGTGCACCAGGTGCAACCGGGTCGGATACCGGTCCTTCAGGTCGGCCAACTCCTCGGCGAACATGACCGAGTTGGCGGTGCGGTTGCCGTACACCAGGGTGAAGGTGCTGGCCGGCTCGACGGCCAGCGCGGTCGCGACCAGCGAGAGCACCGGGGTGATCCCGGAGCCGGCGACCACCGCGCCGTAGCGGCGAACCCGGTCCGGCGCGAACGCGGTGGTGAAGTTGCCGAGCGGGGGCAGCACGTCGACGGTGTCGCCGTCGCGCAGGGCACCGCAGGCGTACGCGGAGAAGGCACCGCCGGGGATCTCCCGTACCCCGATCCGCAGCCGTCCGTGCCGCGCCAGCTCCTGCGGGGTCGAGCAGATCGAGTACGACCGCCGCACGTCCTCGCCGTCGGCACCGGCGGAGCCGGTGAGCCCGCCTCCGGCGGGACGACGCACGGTCAGGTGCTGACCGGCGGAGAACGCGAAGGTTTCCCGCAGTTCCTCGGGTACGGCGAAGGTGATCGCCACGGCGTCGTCGGTGAGCCGATCGACGGCGGCGACCGGCAGCGGGTGGAAGGCCGGCCGGCGACGGACCGGTCGGGTGATGGTGACAGTCACAGCGCCTTCACATGGTCGAAGGGTTCGAGGCAGGAGCGGCAGCGCCACAGCGCCTTGCACGCGGTGGAGCCGAAGCGGCTGACCTGTTCGGTGTCCGGCGAGCCGCAGCGCGGGCAGCGGACGGCGAGGGTCAGCGGTACGACGTTGCCGGCCCGGGCCGGCGCGGGCGGGGCAATCCCGGCGGCGGCGAGCTTGGCCCGGCCCTGCTCCGAGATCCAGTCCGTGCTCCACGCCGGAGAGTGCACCGTACGGATCTCGGCGTCGGCGTGACCGGCGGCGGCCAGCGCCCGGCGGATGTCAGCGCGGATCACGTCCATCGCCGGGCAGCCGGTGTAGGTGGGGGTGATGGTGACGACCACCCGGCCGGTGGCCGGGTCCTCGTCCACCGACCGGAGGATGCCCAGGTCGTCGATGGTGATGACCCGGATCTCCGGGTCCACCACCGCCGCCACGGCCGCCCTCGGGTCACTCACCACTGCGCTCCGGGATGGGCGCGGTGCAGCACCTGCATCTCGGCCAGCAGGTATGAGAGGTGTTCGGTGTGGACGCCGTCCCGGCCGCCGCCGGGGGCCCAGCCGGCCGCCGGACGGGTCAGCGTCGCCTCGGCCAGCACGTCGTCGACGCAGGAGTCGAAGTCGACCCGCAGGGTGGCCGGGTCGACCGGCGCCGCCGGTGCCGCCGCGAACAGCTCGTGAGTGTACGGCCACACCTGGTCCACCGCCGCCTGCATCCGGCGGTGCGACTCCTCGGTGCCGTCGCCGAGCCGCTTCACCCAGAGCGCGGCGTGGTCCAGGTGGTACGCGGACTCCTTGCGGGCCTTCGCGCCGATCGCGGCGAGCCGCTCGTCGGCGCACCCGGCCAGCGCGGTGTAGAGCGGAAGCTGGTACGCGGCCAGGAAGAACAGCTTCGCCATGGTGACCGCGAAGTCGCCGTTGGGCAGCTCGACCAGGAGACAGTTGCGAAACTCCCGGTCATCGCGGAGGTACGCCAGCGCGTCCTCGTCCCGGCCGGCGCCCTCCAGCTCGCCTGCGTACGTGAGCAGGAGCCGGGCCGCGCCGAGCTGGTCGAGGGCGATGTTCGCCAGCGCGATGTCCTCTTCCATCTCCGGCGCGTGGGAGGCCCACTCGCCGAGCCGCTGCGCGGTGATCAGCGCGTCGTCGCCGAGGGCGAGGGTGAAGTCGAATCGGCCGTTCACAGGTGGGCCACCCCGTCCGGCACCTCGTAGAAGGTGGGGTGGCGGTAGACCTTGTCGGCTGCCGGGTCGAAGAAGGCGTCCTTCTCGTCCGGGCTGGACGCGGTGATCGCGCTGGCCGGCACCACCCAGATGGAAACGCCCTCCTGACGGCGGGTGTAGAGGTCTCGGGCGTTACGCAGGGCCAGCTCGGCGTCGGGCGCGTGCAGGCTGCCGACGTGGGTGTGCGACAGCCCGCGCCGGGCCCGCACGAAGACCTCCCAGAGCGGGGTCTGTTCCTTGCTCACGCCGCCACCTTCTCCTTGTTCTTCTCGGCCCGCTTCGCGGCGTACGCCGCGGCGGCCTCGCGTACCCAGGCGCCGTCTTCGTGGGCGCGACGCCGGTGCGCCATCCGCTCCCGGTTGCACGGCCCGTTGCCCTTGATCACCTGCATGAGCTCGTCATAGTCGGGCTGGGTGTAGTCGTACGACTGCAGCTCGTCGTTCCAACGCAGGTCCGGGTCGGGCAGGGTCAGCCCGAGGATCTCGGCCTGCTGCACGCACATGTCGACGAAGCGCTGGCGCAGCTCGTCGTTGGAGAACCGCTTGATCTTCCAGGCCATCGACTGCGCGGAGTGGGTCGAGTCGGTGTCCGGCGGGCCGAACATCGCCAGCGACGGATACCACCACCGGTTCAGCGCGTCCTGGGCCATCGCCTTCTGCGCCGGGGTGCCGTGGGCCAGGACGTGCAGGATCTCGAAGCCCTGCCGCTGGTGGAACGACTCCTCCTTGCAGACCCGGATCATCGCTCGGGCGTACGGGCCGTAGGAGCAGCGGCACAGCGGCACCTGGTTGACAATCGCCGCGCCGTCGACCAGCCAGCCGATCGCGCCCACGTCCGCCCAGGTCAGCGTCGGGTAGTTGAAGATCGAGCTGTACTTCTGCCGCCCTTCGAGCAGCAGCTCCACCAGCTCGTCCCGGCTGATCCCCAGCGTCTCGGCCGCGGCATAGAGGTAGAGGCCGTGACCGGCCTCGTCCTGCACCTTGGCCAGCAGGATCGCCTTGCGCTTGAGCGAGGGGGCGCGGCTGATCCAGTTCCCCTCCGGCTGCATGCCGATGATCTCGGAGTGCGCGTGCTGGGCGATCTGCCGGATCAGCGTCTTCCGGTAGGCCTCCGGCATCCAGTCGCGCGGCTCGATCTTCTGATCGGCGGCGATCACGTCCGCGAAGTAAGCCTCGAGGTCGTCGTCGGGGGCGGGACCGCCATGCCGGGACCGGGCCGCCGCCTCCCGCAGGGCCGCCTCCGCCGCCTCCACCTCGCCGAGCAGGCCGCCGCCCGGACCGTCCTCGGGCGGAGCGAAGTCGTTGCCATACATGAGGCCAGTGTTACAGCTTTTGGCCGCCGACACCAGAGGGTGTAACAGGTTTCGCCGACCACCTTCCGCCACTGGATGACCGCTTTCAGTGACGGACGCCGAAGCTCGCGCCGGTGTGACGTCGGCCACGCATTGGCCGCGAATCCCCCCAAGGGGGGCCAAAGGGTTGATTACCCCGCCTTCCTAGCCAGTTCCCAGGTGCCGACCCCTGGCAACCGGCCTGTCCGGAAGTAGACTTCCCCCGGCACACCGATCGGCTGTCGACGATCGCCACCCGTTCCAGGTCATCCCCCCGGGGCCCGGGCGATCAGGCCGAATCTCTCGGAAAAGCCGGTCCCCCCGGCCAGACATCTGGAGTTCACCCACCCATGCGACCTCGCGTGACCCTGACGCTCGCCGTCGTGGCGGTCCTCGTCGGTGTCGTCATGCTGGTGCCTGCCGCCGCCCGCCTCGTTATCGACAACAACGGGGGCAACCTCGCCAGCGCCGGCGGTGGCGCGGAGCAGCCCTCCCCGCTCACGCCGTCGTCCTCCACGCCGCCCCCGCCCACCCTGGCCGCCGGGCCGGTCTCGGTGGACTTCAAGGGTGATTTCTTCGGCTGGGCCCTGAAGGACCGGTCGACCGGCAAGATCGACGGCTCGAAGAACATGAGCGAGACCAGTTCGACCGAGTCGATGCTCAAGGTCTGGATCGTCTCCGACTACCTGCGCCAACTCGGCAGCAAGGATCCGTCGGCGACGTTGCAGACGGCGGCGAGCCTGGCCATCCGGGACAGCGATGACAATGCGGCGGACCAGGTCTACTTCGCCGCCGGCGGGTCGTACCGGCCGCAGCAGGACGGCAAGCCTGACCCGGTGATCCAGCGGGCCATCACGATCTGCGGTCTCACCGACACCAGGCGCAGCAGCGTGGCCGAGAAAGCAGGCTGGTGGAGCTTCACCGAGATGTCGCCCCGGGACACCGTCCGGCTCGGTGACTGCATCGCCTCCGGCAAGGCCGCCGGCAAGAAGTGGACCATGTGGGTCCTACGCGAGATGAGCAATGTCCGGGGCGGCGTCAAGGACCAGCACGCCACGTCCGGCGGCGGCAGGTGGGGCATCATCGACGGCCTGCCCGCCGAGATCAAAGCGCAGGGGCCGGTGAGCATCAAGAACGGCTGGACCCTGCTCGGCTACGACGGCAACTGGCACGTCAACTGCCTGGCCGTCACCAACAAGTGGAGTCTCGCCGTGATGATGCGCTACCCGGCCAGCCGCGGCCTCGGATACGGCGCGCAGGTCTGCGCCAGCGTCGCCACCCAACTCGTAACCCCGCAGCCCGGTGCCGCCCTCAAGGTGCCGCAGCAGCCCGTGGGGAAGCTCTGATGGCCGGCGGCAAGCGACGCCGGCCGGGCAGCCACCACCGGCCGCTGGCGTTCAGCGCGGTCGCGGTGATCCTCGTCGGCCTGGTGCTCATCTCGCTCCGGTGGGTGCCCGGCTCCCCGCTGAGCCCCACCGCCGACACGGCCCACGCCATCGCGAGCGGCCGGTCCACGGATACGGCCAACCGCAGCACCCGCCCCCAGCCGAGCCCCTCCCCGTCGCTGGAGCCACTGCCGTTCACCGCACAGAGCCTCGACGACCTCGACATCAAGGGCTGGTACGGCTGGAGCGTGCTGGACAAGCGCACCGGGAAGATCATCGGCTCGAAGAACATGACCCAGACCAGCACCACCGCCTCGATGGTCAAGTCCTGGATCGTCGCCGACTACCTGCGCCGTACGGCCGAAGCCGGGCAGACGCCGAGCAACGCGAAGCTGGCCGAGGCCACGAAGATCATCCGAGACAGCGACAACACCCTCGCCCAGCAGTTCTACAACGAGGTGGGCCGGTCCGCCTCGATCAAGCGGCTGATCAAGACATGCGGGCTGACCGACAGCAAGGTCGCCAGCGACGGCGGCTGGAGCGAGACCATGCTCTCTCCCCAGGACACCGCCCGGCTCGCGCTCTGCATCGACGACGGTCGCGCAGCCGGCCCGAAGTGGACCGATTGGCTGCTGAACGAGATGCGGCTGGTCCGCGGCGCCGGTGACTTCGGCATCCGCAAGGTGTTCCCCGCCAAGGTGCAGAAGACCATCGCCATCAAGAACGGCTGGGTCGACCGGCCGGAGAAGCAGGAGATGCACGTCAGCTGCCTGGCCATCGGCGACACCTGGACGATGGGCGTGATGATCCGCTCCCCGCTCAACCTGGGCTGGGACTACGCCATGGGCAACTGCCAGAAGATCACCGAGGCGCTGCTCCAACCAGCCACCTGACCGAGTTGCCACACCGGCGATAGCTGTGAGCGACCAGCCACCACTTGGCCAGCCGACGCGGTCAGCCGGCGAAGAACCGTGGCCCGTCCGTCGGCAGGGCGGGGGCCTCGCCGATCGCGGCGACCCGCCGGGCGAACTCGCGCAGCCCGGCCACCTGCCGCTCGCCCAGCGAGAAGTCGAGGGTACGGAAGTAGGTCGCCAGCGTCGCCGCGTCGAACGGTTCCCAGCGGGCCCCGGCCTCGGCCACCTGGTCCAGCTCCGCCAGGCAGAGGTCACGCGAGCGTAGGAACGCCTCGTGCACCTCCTTGACCAGACCGGGATGAGCGGCGGCGAAGTCCCGGCGTACCGCCCAGACGGCGAAGACCATCGGCAGGCCGGTCCACTCTCGCCATGCCTGCCCGAGATCGGTCACCTGAAGGCCCTTGTGGGGCGCCTCGTAGAGCGCCCGCAGCGCCACGTCGCCGATCAGCACGCCGGCGTCGGCCTCCAGCAGCATCTGGGTCAGGTCGGGCGGGCAGCGGAAGTATTCCGGCCGCACGCCGTACCGCTCACCGAGCAGCAGTTGGGCCAGGAGCACCCCGGTACGCGAGGTCGAGCCGAGCGCGACCCGAGCCCCGTCCAGCTCGTCGAGGGGCCGGGTGGAGACCACGTTGACCGAGAGCACCGGGCCGTCGCTGCCGACCGCCAGGTCCGGCAGGAGCAGCAGCTCGTCGGCGTGCCGCAGGTATTCCACGTGCGAGATCGGCCCGATGTCCAGGTCACCGGCGACCAGCGCGGCGCTCAACCGGTCCGGTGAGTCCTTGTGCAGGTCGACGTCGATCAGCGCGCCGGACCGCATCAGCCCCCAGTAGATCGGCAGACAGTTCAGGAACTGGATGTGCCCGACCCGGGGGCGGGCGATGCGGTCAGCCATGACCTGACCGTATCCCCGCCCGGTGGCGCCGGTTCAGCGGGTGGGACCCGGAGTGGCCAACTCCGCATCCTCGGCCGGGCGGTCCTCGGCGACCGCCCGCTCGGTCCGGATGGCCCGGATGACCGGCGGCACGACCAGCGCGACCACCAGCAGCCCGACGGCCCCGCAGCCGGCGACCAGGGAGCGCGGGGTGGCCACCGCCAGCAGCAGGCCACCGAGCAGGAAGCCGACCATCGAGGCGCCCTGGACGCACCCGCTGAGTGCCGCGTACGCCCGACCGCGCGCCGCCTCGGGCACCCGCCGCGCCAGCAGCACGTTGTCGAAGACGTTCGCGCCGCCGTTGCTCACGCCGCCAAGCAGCCAGACGGGCACCAGCAGCAGCGCGGTGGGCACCGCGGCGGAGAGCAGGATCATCAGGCAGCAGCCGGCGATCAGGGCCAGGTAGCCGCCGAGCATCCGACCGTCGTCGGTCAGCCGCCGGGCGAGGCGGGCGAACAGCCAGGCCCCGATCAGGATGCCGAGCGTCCAGGAGCCGGTGACCAGCCCGTACATCGTGGTGGAGCTGCCCAGGGTCTCCCGGATGAAGAAGACCTCGACCACGTTGATCGCGCCGACTGCGGCGATCACCCCGGCGATGGTGATGATCATGGCGACCAGCAGCGGGTCCTCCCGCAACCGCCAGCCGGCGTCCGGTGCGGCCGTACCGGGGGACATCGTTGCGGCCGGTCGGCGGCTACCGCCCCGGCGGGTCCGGATCAGCAGCCCCGCGACGACCAGCGCGAGGTAGCTGGCGGCGTCCAACAGCAGCGGCAGCCGGGTGCCGAACCCGCCGACCAGCACCCCGGCCAGCGCCGGACCGGCGAGCGCGCCGAGCGTCCCGGCGGTCTGGTTGAGCGCGGCGGCCCGGGGCAGGTCCTCGGCCCGGACCATGATCGGCACCAGCGCGGAGAGCACCGGTTGGGTGACCGCCAGGCCGGAGGCGAGCAGCGCCACCAGCGCGATGACCACGGCCGGGTGCCCGGCGTACGCGAGGGCGAGGCAGACGGCGGCCTGGGCGAGACCGGCCCCGACCAGCAGGAGCCGGCTGTCCACCCGGTCGGCGAGGCGGCCGGTCAGCGGGGCGAGCACCACCAGCGGCAGGGTGGCGGCAAGCATCAGCCCGGACACGGCGAGGCCGCCCGCCCCGGCGGATTGGAGGGCCAGCGTGAGGGTGGCCGCGGCGAGGAAGTCCCCGCAGGCGGAGGTGCCCCGGGCGGCGGTGACCAGCCAGACGTCGGACCAGCGCGACGGACCAGATACGAAGGACATACTTCGAAAATAATCCTTCACACCTGGTTCGCTCAACCCCGAAATGTCAGTCGAGGGGCAACGACCGGTATTGCACCGCGACGCTTCGGGCCCCTTCGGGGGGATTGGTCCGCACCCGCCGCCGGTACGGGCCGAGCAGCTCATGGATCGCGTTGTTGAGCCCGGTCAGTTCCTCTGCGGTAAGCAGCAGCACACTGTCGGCGAACCAGGCAGCCTCGTACCACTCGCCGGGCTCGTCCGGGGCCCGCCGGATCCAGTCCCGGACCCGCTGGCTGTCCCGGGCCAGGTGCGCGTCGACCAGGGCCAGCTCGGCGGCGCGGGCCTCGGAGTCGGCATCCGGACCCGACTCGACGTAGTACGACGGGCTGAACCAGACCCGCTCCCGGGCGTCACCCCGGCTCGGGGCCTCCTCGATCAGCCCGAACTTCGCCAGCTCCCGCAGGTGGTAGCTGGTCGCGCTCGGGGAGAGGCCGGCGATCTCGGCGCACTCCGTGGCTGTCGCACCGCCCTCCACCGTGCTGAGGTGTTCCATGATCGCCATACGGGCCGGGTGGGCGAGGGCCCGCATCACCTGCGGGTCGCTGATCGTCACCCGGCGCTGCTCGGGGCGCGCCTCGGTCATGCCCCCATGATCCCGCCCCCGCGACGGCTCGGCGAAATTCGGTTGTCCGGCTCGTCGAGCGGAGTAAGCTGCTTTGTCCCGCCCGACGGCCGTGGTGAGTAGCACCGCACAGGACGTCCCCGCGCCGACCGACGTCGGAAACGCGAGCGGCAGCGTTTTTCCCGTGACGAGAGGTACGTGGATGACCCTGCACGCCCAAGAACAGACCCCACACCCGCCCGTTCAGACCCTGGACGCCGAGCTCACCGCCGAACGCTCCCACCTGGACACCTCCCGCGCGGCGCTGCGCCGGATGCGCGAGCGCGCCGAGGCCCTCTTCGCCACCGGCGACAAGGTCGCCGGGGACGCGTACACCGCCGAGCAACTGGGCCGGCACATGGCCCGGCGGGTCAAGGAACTGGCCGACGACCCCACCACCCCGCTCTTCTTCGGCCGGCTCGACTTCGGCGAACACGACCCGGACCACGCTGGGCGCGACTACCACGTCGGGCGGCGACACGTCACCGACGAGTTGGGCGAGCCACTGGTGCTGGACTGGCGGGCCCCGGTCTCCCGGTCGTTCTACCGGGCCAGCGCGCGCGACCCGCAGGGCGTCGCCGTCCGACGCCGGTTCGGGTTCAGCGCCGGCCTGCTGACCAGCTTCGAGGACGAGCGCCTTGACCGGGGCGAGGAGCTGGGCACGGCCAGCCGGATCCTCACCGCCGAGATCGAGCGCCCCCGCGTCGGCCCGATGCGGGACATCGTCGCCACCATCCAGCCCGAGCAGGACGAGCTGGTCCGGGCCGACCTGGCCGACTCGATCTGCGTGCAGGGCGCGCCGGGCACCGGCAAGACTGCGGTCGGGCTGCACCGCGCGGCGTACCTGCTCTACCTGCACCGGGAACGGCTGCGCCGGTCCGGCGTGCTGATCGTCGGGCCGAACCGGGCGTTCCTGTCGTACATCGCCGCGGTGCTGCCGGCGCTCGGCGAGGTCGAGGTCGAACAGGCCACGGTGGAGGACCTGGTCGCCCGGGTGCCGGTACGCGCGGTCGACGACCCGGCCGTCGCCACACTGAAGCACGACGTCCGGATGGCCGAGGTGCTGCGCCGCGCCGTCGACGCCCACATCGGTACGCCCACCGAGCCGATCATTGTGTCGGACGGCTCGTTCCGCTGGCGGATCGGCCTCGACCCCCTGCACCGCGTGGTCGAGGAGACCCGACAGGAAGGGCTGCCCTACGCCACCGGCCGGGAACGCGTCCGGGCCCGGGTGGTGGGGCTGCTGCAACGGCAGTCCGAGGCCCACCGAGCGGAGTCGCCCAGCGACGCCTGGCTGCGCCGGATGGGCAAGGTCAAGCCGATCACCGCCTTCCTGGACGCGGTCTGGCCGGCGCTCACCCCGGAGGGGCTGCTGCACCGACTCTGGTCCGACGCCGACGCCCTCGCCGCGGCGGCCGACAGCCTGTTCACCGCCGAGGAGCAGGCCGCGCTGCTCGCCCCGGCAGCCGGGAGCGCGGCGGCGACCGGGAGCGCGGCGGCGACCGGGAGCGCGGCGGCGACCGGGCGACGGCCCAACCGGGCCGGCACGGCGCTGGGCCGTACCCCGAAGGCGACGAAGTGGACCGCTGCGGACGCCACGTTGATCGACGAGGCGGCCGGGCTGATCGAGCGGCCCGGCGGTTTCGGGCACGTGGTGGTCGACGAGGCGCAGGACCTCTCCCCGATGCAGTGCCGGGCCATCGCCCGCCGCAGCGAGCACGGCTCGATCACCCTGCTCGGCGACCTGGCCCAGGGGACCGCGCCGTGGGCGGCCACCGACTGGCGGGAGTCCCTGGCCCACCTGGGCAAGCCGGGCGCGGCCGTGGTGCCGTTGAGCGTCGGCTTCCGGGTGCCTGCGGCGGTGGTCGCGTTCGCGAACCGGCTGCTGCCCGCGCTCGCGGTCGACGTACCCCCGGCCGAGTCGCTGCGCCGCGACGGGACGCTGGATGTGCGTACCGTGGACGACCTGACGGCGGCGACGGTGGCCGAGGTGCGCGCGGCGCTCGCGCACGACGGCTCGATCGGCGTGATCGCCGCCGACGACGCGGTGGAACCGCTACGCGCGGCGCTCGCCGCGGCGGGCGTCGAGACCGCGACCGCCGACGACGTCGAGACTGCGGCGCGGGTCACCGTCGTCCCGGCGACCCTGGTCAAGGGCCTGGAGTACGACCACGTCGTGGTCGTCGAGCCGGCCGCGATCGTGGCCGCCGAGCCGCGCGGTCTGCACCGCCTCTACGTGGTGCTGACCCGGGCGGTCTCCCGCCTCGCGGTGCTGCACCGGGACCCGCTCCCCGCACCCCTGGCCGGCTGAATCCGCTTGATCAAGTCGATGTGCGGCATGTGGTGGTCTCCCCGGCTGCGGAGACCACCACATGCCGCACACTGAGTTGATCAAGCGGGCGGGGGCGGCCGGTCAGCGAGAGTCCGGCCAGCCGGTCAGGTCGGTGCCCCGGCCGGCGTACGCGTCCTGCACCCGCCGAGCCCACAGGTAGGCCATCGGCAGGTAGTCGAACTCGTACGCCGGCCCCATCCGGTCGGCCAGGTCGGCGAACTTGACCAGCTCGAACAGCGCGGCGACCGGCCGGGCCGCCGGCCACGCCTCCTGGAGCACGCCGGGCGGCGCGAGGTGCCGCCAGCCCTCCAGGTACGCCGCGACGTGGCGGCGGGCGTCCGGCTCGGCGACGGCGTGCAGCCAGCCGCCGAGGTCGAGCAGCGGGTGGGAAACCGCGGCGAAGCTCCAGTCGAACAGCAGCGGGCCGGCGGGCCCATCGGCGGCGTTGTGCTGGTGAAAATCCCCGTGCACAAGGCTCTCGGGCAGGTCGAAGTCGTCCAGTTCGGCGCAGCGGTCCTGCAACCACATCCCGACCCGGGTCAACCGGGCCCGGTCCGGCTCACCGGACGGCTGCCACAGCCGCGGCTGCCGCAGCAGCGCCGGCACCCGGCCGGCCAGGTCGTCCAGCGTCAACGTCGGGCAGCCCAACTCGATCAGCGGCGCCGTCCGGCCGACGGTGCCGGCCTGGATGCGGGCCAGCGTCCGCAGGGCACCGGCCGCATCCCGCACCGGCGGCTGGGCGCCGAAATCCGCGCTCAGCCACCAGCCGTCCTCGGGCGAGGAGGCGAGCACCCGGGGCACCGCGTCCGGCCAGGTGCGCGCGAGGTGGCCGATGAGCTCCGGCTCGTGCGCCAGGTGCGCCAGCCCCGCCTTGAGGAACACCCGACCGACGGTGGTCGGGGCGCACAGCACGCAAGACGTGGTCCAGTGCCGGATCTGGGCAGCCGGTCCGGTCCGCCGCACGCCCTGCCCGGCCAGCGCGGCGTCGAGCCAGTCGACCGCGCGGGCGTACCAGCCGGGCCGGTACCACGCTGGACCTGTGCCGGCCGTGGGCCGGTCGAGCCAGTCGCGGACGATGCCGGGGCCGAACGTGTCGGCGTCGAACCAGGCGTACCCGCCGGTGGGCTCGCCGTCCAGCGGTTCCGCCACGAACAGCGTGGCGTCCAGCGGCTCGACCAGCGCCACCGCCACCCCGGTCGCGGCGGCCACCGCACCCGGCAGTTGGCTGCTCGGCGGTGGCCAGGCGGCGCCCAGCCGCAGCCGGGGCGGGACGGGGGCGTCGCCGTCGCGCCGGCCGAGGATCCGCTGCCGGTCGGCCGTGGCGACGATGACCTCGACCTCGACCGGCCCGACCGACGCGGCCAGGGCCGTCACGACCGTTCCCCGGCGCCGACCGCCGCCCTCGGCCGGGACGCGGCCACCGGCCCGTCCGCCGCCGGGTCCCGCCGGTGCTGCAGCGACTGCACGCCGACGAGATCGTCAGGGATGGCGTCGGGCGCCTCGGTGTCGAACCGGGCCACCGCGTTGATCCGGGACGCCACCAGGACGAGGACGGCGATGGCGAGCCCGGCCAGCACGTACACCAGGGCGATGCCGCGGCCCGGGCCCACTCCGACCAGCCGGCCCGCGGTCGAGGCGAACGCCCCACCGGGCATCAGCTTCGGCTCGAAGAACGCCGTCGCGGCCGGGGCCAACACCGCGAAGCCGAGCGGCAGCGTGGACCACGAGATCATCTGGTTCAGAGCGGCGGCCCGGCCGTGGTACCGCTGAGGGATCTTCACCTGCACGATCGCGCGGTAGATGCCGGTGGTCAGGGTGAGCCCCGCCGCGATGCCGCAGGCGCCGGCCGCCACCGTGACCAGGTCCGGGCGCAGTCCGACCAGGACGCAGGAGAGCGCCATGGTCAGGACGGACAACAGCACGCCGCGCATCGGGCGGCGGGCCGGCCCGCCCCAGATGGCGACCACGAGCCCGGCGACCGTGGCGCCCAGCCCGGACAGGAACGACACCCGGGCCACGTCGCCGAGCGTTCCGAAGGACAGCACCAGCGGGCTGGTCAGGATCAACGGTGGGGCCAGGAAGAGGTTCAACACCAGGAAGAAGATCAGCATCGCGCGCAGGTGCCGATGCCCCCAGGAATACCGGAAGCCGTTGGCGATCTCGGCGACCAGGGTCTCCCGCCGGTGCCAGCCCAACATCGCCGGCCAGCGGATTGCCGCGGTGACCACGATGGCGACGCAGTAGCTGACGATGTCGAGCGCCAGGATGCCGCCCAGCCCGATCGTGGCCAGCATGCCGGCCGCGACCAGCGGCACGAACAGGGTGCCGAAGCCGTTGACCATCTCCACCACGCCGATGGCGTGCCGCAGGTATCGCTTCGGCACGAGCTGCGGCACGGACGCGACGTACGCGAGGCGCTGGAAGGCGGTGGCCACCGACAGCCCGACCATCAGGCCGTACAGGTGCCACAACTGGAGGGTGTCGGTCCACAGCAGGACGCCGAGCGTGAGCTGGAGGGCCCAGGCCGCGATATCGCCGCCGAGCAGCACGAGCTTGCGGTTGGCGCGGTCGACGACCGCGCCGGCCAGCGGCGCGACCACCAACCCCGGCACGAGGCCCAGCGTGACGAAGACCGCGAGCCGGGTGACCGAGCCGGTGTTGAGGTAGATCCAGATCGGGATGGCCCAGGCGGTGAAGGCCGAGCCGATGAGGGAGATCAGTTGGCCGGAGGCGGCGGCGAGGAAGCGGCCCATGCTCGGCTCGGCCGGCCGGCGGCGCCGGGCCGGGGCGGGCGCGGCGGCCCGGTCGGCGGCATCGGCCGGCTCAGCGGGGTCCGCCCGACGCGCCGCCGTGGCGGGGTCGGGCCGGTCGGTTCGGTGCACGCCGTGCAGCCACCAGTCGCTGTCCGGGCCACGGCTGGCCAGGGTCAGCGCGGCCCCGTCGTCCTCGGCGACGGCCCGATGGGTGGTGGTGACGATCTCGGCCAGCTCGGTGGCCCGGTACCGGTTGAAGTAGTGGCCGCCCTCGTCCAGCACCACGAGCACGCAGGTGTCGGAGAGGAAGTCCCACTCGCGGAAGCGTTCCTCGTAGTAGTCGGTGGCCGGGTCCTGCTCACCGATGACGGAGATCACCGGGGCGTTGATCTTGGCGATGCGCTGGTCCAGCAGCCCGCCGTAGTAATCCTCCGCGCTGCGCGTGTCGTGCCGCATGTTACGGATGATCCGGTTCACCTCGTCGAGGCCGAGTTCCTCGATGTCGACGCCCCGGCCGACGAGGCGGTTGATGAAAGTCCGGTTGCTGAGCAGCGGCTCCATCTCGGCAAGCCGGGACAGCCTGCTGAGGATCCCCCGGGGCCGGGCGAACGGGAAGATCCCGCCGACGTACACGGCGTCGAGCGCCCGGCCGGCAGCCTCCAGCCGGCGGGCCACCTCGACCACGAGGGCGCTGCCGATGCCGCAGTGCCCGTACAGGACCAGCGGGCCCGCCACGTCGCGGAGGATCTCGTCGACGCAGCCGTTGACCAGCTCGGCGAACTCCGTGGTGTCCTGCGAGCCGCCGGCCTCCTCGCCGTGGATGGCCACCGAGTACAGCCGGTGCCCGGCCGGCATCGCCTCGGCCAGCGCCTGGTAGATCGCGGCGCTGCCACCGCCGTACGGCACGCAGACGAACGACGACACCAACTCGTCGGCCGGCACCGGCCGGGTCAGCTCGTGCAGCAGCCGGGCCGGGGCAGCCTCGCCGGCCGGCTCGTCGAGCTGCCGGGCGAGCTCGCGGACCGTCCGACAGCGGAACAGGTCCATCAGCGAGACGGAGCCGCTGCCGCCGGCCGCCTCGACGCCGCGCCGGATCCGGGTGATGGCCTGGGTGGCCAGCAGCGAGTGCCCGCCGATGAGGAAGAAGTCGTCGTCGATGCCGACCTGCTCCAGCTTCAGCAGCTCGGCCCAGATCCCGGCGATCAACCGCTCGTACGGGGTACGCGGCTCGGCGAACTCCTGCTCGGCCTCCCGGGCCAGGTCCGGGTTCGGCAGCGCGCGGTGGTCGAGCTTGCCGTTCGGCGTCAGCGGCAGCGCGTCGAGCAGCACGAACACCGCCGGCACCAGGTAGTCGGCGAGGCTGCGCCCCAGGTGGTCGCGCAGGTGGCCGGCGGTCGGCCGGTCGCCGTCGTCGGCCGGTACGACGTAGGCGACCAACCGCCGGTCGCCGCCGGCGTCCTCGTCGACCAGCACCACTGCCGTGCGTACGCCCGGGTGGGTCTGCAGGGCGGTCTCGATCTCACCGAGCTCGATCCGGTACCCCCGGATCTTGACCTGCCGGTCCACCCGGCCCAGGTATTCCAGGGTCCCGTCGGCCAGCCAGCGCACCCGGTCTCCGGTGCGGTACATCCGGGCGCCGGGGGTGCCGCTGAACGGCTCGGGCAGGAACCGCTCGGCGGTCAGGCCCGCCCGGTTGAGGTAGCCACGGGCCAGGCCCGCGCCGGCGACATACAGCTCGCCGGGGACGCCGGCCGGTACCGGGTTGAGGTTGCGGTCCAGGACGTAGCCGCGCAGGTCGTCCAGGGTGCGGCCGATCGGCGAGGAGACCTTGCGGCGGACGTCGGCGCGGCGGATGCGCTGAGCGGTCACGTGCACCGTGGTCTCGGTGATGCCGTACATGTTGACCAGTGCCGGCCGGTCGTCGCCGTACTGGTTCAGCCAGTGCCGCAACTCCCGCACGTGCAGCGCGTCGCCGCCGAAGACGATGGTGCGCACGTCGAGGTCGGCGAAGGACCGGTCGGTCTCGGTGAGGGTGGCCCGCAGGCCCCGGAACGCCGCGGGGGTCTGGTTGAGCACGGTCACCCGCTGCTCGGCCAGGACGTCGAGCAACTGCTCCTGGTCGCGTACGACGTCGGCGGGGACGACGACGAGCCGGCCCCCGTAGGCCAGCGCGCCCCACATCTCCCAGACGGAGAAGTCGAACGCGTACGAGTGCACCATCGCCCAGACGTCGGTGTCGTCGAAGTCGAAGTGCGCCTCGGTGGTGGTGAGCAGGCGCACCACCTGCCGGTGCTCGATCAGCACGCCCTTCGGGGTGCCGGTCGACCCGGAGGTGTAGATGACGTACGCCAGGTGGGCGGGGGTGACCGCCGCCCGCTGCGAGGTGACGTCCTCGGGCTGGTCCGGCTCGTCGTCGTCCAGGCAGACCACCTGGCCGGCGTGGCTCGGCAGCTGGTCGCCCAGCTCCCGTTCGGTGATCAGGATCGACGCGCCGGTGTCGGCGAGGATGAACTCCAGCCGCTCCCGGGGGTACGCCAGGTTCAGCGGCACGTACGCGCCGCCCGCCTTGAGCACGCCGAGGATCGCCTCGACGGTCGCCACGCTGGGCTCCAGGTGCAGGGCGACCAGCGTGTCCGGACCGACCCCGAGGCGGCGCAGCCGACGGGCGAGCCGGTCGGCCCGCCGGTTCAGCTCGGCGTAGCTGACCTCGGTCGCGCCGCAGACCACCGCGACGGCGTCGGGTCGGCGGGCGGCCTGCGCCTCGAACAGCCCGTGCAGGGTCTGCTCCACGGGGTGCCGCGCCGTGCCGCCGGCCCACTCGCCGACGATCAGCGCCCGCTCGTCGTCGTCGAGCAGGTCGACCTCGCGAAGCGGGGCGTCCGGACGGGCGGTCACCACGCGCAGCAGCTGGCTCAGGTGACGGCTCAGCGCCTCGATCGTCGCGGCGTCGAACAGCGCGACGTTGTAGTTGAACTCGCACCACAGCCGCCCCTCACGCGTCTGGATGGCGAGCAGCTCGAGGTCGAAGCGGGTGGCCGACAGGTCCAGGACCTCCCACCGGGCGGCCGGGCCACCGCCGGCTGCCCCGTCGGCGTGGTCGCGCATCTGGTAGTTCTGCAGCGCGAAGGTGACCTGGAACAGCGGCGCGCGGCTGACGTCGCGGGGCACGCCCAGCTCGGCGACGATCTGCTCGAACTGCACCCGCTCGTGGGTGAGCCCGTCGAGGACCGTCTGCCGGGTACGGGCGAGCAGGCCGGCGAACGACTCGGCGTCATCCAGCCGCGCCCGCATCGGCAGCATGTTGACGAACATGCCGACCAGGCCCTCCAACTCCGGGTGGCCACGCCCGGCCACCGGGGAGCCGACCGCGAAGTCGTCCTGCCCGGCGTACCGGCCGAGGAGCACCTCGTAGGCGGCGAGCAGGGTCATGTAGAGCGTGGCGTCGTGCCGGCGGGCCAGCTCGGTGACGGCGGTGGTCAGCTCCGCGTCGATCTCGAACCGGTGGCTGGCACCGTCGAAGCGCTGGGTCGGCGGCCGGGTGCGGTCGGTCGGCAGCTCCAGGGTGGGCACGCCGGCGAGGTGCTCGACCCAGTACGCCAGCCCCCGCTCGCTCTCGGCGTCCTGGCGCTGCCAGTGGGCGTAGTCGCCGTACTGCACGGGCAGCGGCGGCCAGGCCGGCTCCGTCCCGTCCCGCCGGGCCCGATACGCGGTCAGCAGGTCGCCGACCAGCACGTCGATGGACCATCCGTCACTGACGATGTGATGGGTCTCCAGGGACAGCAGGTGGGCCTGCTCGCCGTACCGGATCAGCCGGGCCCGGACCAGCGGGCCGGCGGTCAGGTCGAAGGGGGCGGCGGCCTCGGCGCGGGCGAGGTCCAGGGCCTGCCGGCGGGCGTCGGCCGGGTCGGCGGCGGTCACCTCGACGAGCTGGAACGGTACGGAGAGCGCCGCGGCGACGGCGACGGACGGCTGCCCGTCGGCGTCCGGCGGGAAGCTCATCCGCAGGCTCTCCTGTCGGGCGGTCACCTCGTCGAGCGCCGCCCGCAGCGTGTCGGGGTCGAGGTCGCCGTCCAGCCAGACACCCACCGAGACGTGGTACGCGGTCGCGCCGGTGCCGAGCTGTTCGACGAACCAGAGCCGCTCCTGCGCGTACGACAGCACGCGCGGCTGGTCCGGTGGCCGCGTCGTGACGCGGGGGCCGGCGGCCGCGCGGGGGCGCAGCATCCGTTCCAGGAGTGCCTGTTTGGTCGCGGAGAGCCGGACGTCCCGGGTGGCCGAGTCCGGTGCTGGGGGCATCTGGGTCACCTCTCGCGGGCGGTGAGCAGTTCGGCTGCCTCGTCGTCGGAGAGCTGGTCGAGCCGGGTGACGAGCCGCCGTTCGAGCTCGACCGCGAGCCCGGCCACGGTGGGACGGGCGAACAGCACGTGGATCGGCAGCTTGAGGTCGAGCGCGTCGGCCAGCCGGGCCATCACCTGGCCGGCCAGCAGCGACTGCCCGCCCAGGTCGAAGAAGTTGGCGTGCACGTCCACCATCGCGGTGCCGAGCACCTCCGCCCAGACGGAGGCGACCATCTCCTCCGCGGCGGTGCTCGGCGGCGTCGACGTCGACGGCGCCGCGTCGGCGGGGGCGGGCAGCGCGGCGGTGTCCAGCTTGCCGCTGGGCAGCGTCGGCAGCGCGGGCAGTCCGATGACGGCGGCCGGGACGAGGCCCGCGGGCAGGATCGTGCGCAGGGCCGACCGCAGGGCGTCCGGCTCGGCGTCGCCGACGACGTACCCGATGAGGCGTTGCCCGCGCGGATCGGCGTGCACCACGACGGCGGCCTCCCGCACCCCCGGCTGGGCGCGCAGCGCGGTCTCGACCTCGCCGAGCTCCACCCGCAGGCCGTTGACCTTCACCTGGCGATCGAGGCGTTCGAGGAACTCCAGCGCGCCGTCCGGTCGCCAACGGCAGCGGTCGCCGGTGCGGTAGAGCCGGGAGCCGGGCGGGCCGAAGGGGTCCGGGACGAAGGCCGCCGCGGTCTCGGCCGGCCGGCGCAGGTAGCCCCGGCCGACCGGGACGCCCGCGATGTGCAGGTGCCCGGGCACTCCGACCGGCGTGGGCTCGCCGCGCTCGTCCAGCACGTGCAACGAGCAACCCGGCATCGGTACGCCGATCGGCACGGGCCCGGCGACGCGCTCGCCGGCCGGCACCGAATGGGCGGAGACCGCGATGGTGGTCTCGGTCGGCCCGTACAGGTTGTGCAGCGGCACCGCCAGGACCGCGGCGAGCTCGGCCGCCAGGTCACCGGTGAGCTGTTCGCCGATGCAGGTGACCCGGCGTACGCTCCGGCAGTCGGCCAGGCCCGGCTCGGCGACCAGGTGCTTGAGCACGGTGGGCACACAGGACAGCAGCGTGACCTCCTCCCGCCGCACGGTGTCCAGCAGGGCGGGCGCATCCAACGCGCCGTCCGGCGGGGCGATGACCAGGGTCGCGCCGGCCACGAGAGCCGGGTAGACCTCCTGACCGAAGACGTCGAAGCTGGGCGAGGTGAGGACGAGCAGGCGGTCGGCCGGGGTGACGTCGAGCCGCCGGGCGAACCAGACGGCGTGCGCGGCGAGGGACCGGTGCTCGACCATCGCGCCCTTCGGACGGCCGGTCGAGCCGGAGGTGTGGATGACGTACGCCAGATCGCCGGGGGCGAGGACGGCCGGCTCGGGGCCGTCCGCCCCGGCCGGATCCGGGTCGGGGTCGTCCACGCAGAGCACGGTGTACGGCCCCGACGGCAGGGCCGGCCGCAGGCCGGTCGCGGTGACGACCACCGACGCGGCCGCGTCGTCGACGAGGTACGCCAGCCGCTGCGCCGGGGAGGCCGGATCCAGCGGGACGTACGCCGCGCCGGACCTGAGCACCGCCAACATCGCCACGACTACGTCGGCGGAGCGGGGCAGGGCGACGCCGACGAGCTGTTCGGGGCCGACGCCGGCGGCCCGCAGCCGCGCGGCCAGCCGGGCGGTCCGCCGGTCCAACTCCGCGTACGTGATCGAGGTGACGCCGTCGCGCAGGGCGACCGCCGCCGGGCGCTCGGCGGCCCGAGCCCGGATCAGGTCGACGACCGTGCCGCCGGGCGACTCCGCGAGGCCGCCGGTGGTCCACCCGGCCAGCAGCAGCCGTTCCGCCTCGTCCAGCAGGGGCAGCGCCGACAGGCTGGCATCAGGCGCGGCCAGCGCGGCGCCCAGCAGGCTCAGGTAGCGGTGCACCAGGCGCTCGGCGGTGCTGGCGTCGAACAGGTCGCTGCGGTACTCCAGCCGCCCCTGTGTCTCGTTCAACTCCAGCAGCAGCTCCTCGTGCGCGCTGCCGTTGCTGGTGCTCAGCTTCACCTTGCCCAGGTAGTTGAAGCCGAGCTGGTAGAGCGGCTGCACCCCCGGCGTACGGGGCGGTGACAGCGCCTCGACCAGCCGGGGCAGCGGCAGCTCCTGATGCTCAAGGGCGGACAGCATGGTGTCCCGCACTCGCTCGACGAGTTCGCCGAAGCCGGGGTCGCCGGTGGTGTCGATGCGCAGCACCAGGGTGTTGACGAACATGCCGATCAGCGGCGCCAGCTCGGGCCGGTCCCGACCGGCCACCGGCAGGCCGACCAGCACCGTGGCGTCACCGGAGAGTCGGTGCAGCAGCGCCGCGTAGCCGGCGAGCAGAACCATGGCGGGGCTCGCCGCGTGCCGGCGGCCGAGGGCACCGAGTTCGGTATGCAGTTCCTCGGGAAGGTCGAAGACAAGTTCCGCGCCGGGGCGACCCGGCTCGGCGGTGCGCGGGCGGTCGGTGGGCAGGCCGTGTACGACCGGCACCCCGGCCAGCCGATCCCGCCAGTAGGCCAGGTCCGCGTCGCCGGCGCCGGTACGCAGCCGCTCGGTCTGCCAGGCGGCGTAGTCGGCGTACTGGATCTCCAGCTCGGGCAGCCGGGCCGGCCGGCCCTCGACGGCGGCCTCGCACAGCTCGCGCATCTCGGCGGCCAGGATCGGCACCGAGTTGCCGTCGAAGATCGAGTGGTGGGCGACGAACAGCAGTCCGCTCTGCCCGGGCATGCGGATCAGCCGGGCTCGCCACAGCGGGGCCTGGTCGAGCGCGAACGGTTCGCCCAGGTCGGCGTCTCTGGCCTCGGCCAGCCGGCGTACCCGCTCCGCCTCGGGCAGGTCGGCGACGTCCAGGTGGGCGAGTTCGACGGGCACCTCGGCGTGCACGACCTGGGTGAGGGTGCCGTCGTGCGACCGCAGCGCGGTGCGCAACGGCTCGTGCCGCCGGACGAGTTCGGCCAGCGCGGCGTGTACGACGTCGGCGTCGATCCGCGCCGGGAGCGAGGCGTAGGCACGCAGGTTGTAGGCGGCGGATTCGGTGTCGACCTGACCGGCCAGCCAGATCCATTCCTGAGCCGAGGATGCCGGAAAGGTGTACTCGCCGGATCCCTGCACCGCTTCCTCCCTCACACGACACCCATCGCCGATGCACTCGGCATCGGTATCTGCCAATGCTAATAAGTTTCAGGCAACGGACCCTCCGTTGAATATCCATTCAGGACTGACCGTCCACCCGCTATCGCTTCACCGCGACGCGTGATCACCAGGCGACTCCCAGCAGTACGGAGGAAGCCTCTTCACCTGACGTTCTGCCCGATTTCGGCCCGCCACGGACGCGACGGTGCCACGATGCCGGCAGGGCGTGCCAGCGGGGCCGCCCCCGGCGAGAGGGGCCACCGTGAACGGCGTGGAACCCGGCACGCCCTGCTGGACCGACCTGGCGACCCCGGGGCTGCCGGACGCGAGGCGGTTCTACTCGGAGCTGTTCGGCTGGACCGGCCGGGTCTCCCCGGAGCCCGCGGCCGGCGGCTACACCGTGTTCCTCAAGGACGGCCGGGCCGTGGCCGGGGTGGGCCCGCCGGCCTCCCCGGACCAGGTGCCGATCTGGTCGACGTACGTGGCGACCGACGACGCCGACCTGGTGGCCACCCGCGTGGAGGCGGCCGGCGGCCAGGTGGTGGTGGCTCCCTTCGACGTCCTCGACCAGGGCCGGATGGCGGTCCTCTCCGATCCGGCCGGGGCGGTGTTCAGCGTCTGGCAGCCGATGGCGATGCGCGGCGCGGAGCTGTTCAACGCGCCCGGGTCGATGTGCTGGAACGAGCTGGTCACCCCCGATCCGGAGGGGGCCAGGGACTTCTACGCACTGGTCTTCGGCTGGCACGCGGAGGAGCAGCCGGGCGAGCCGTACCCGTACACCGGGTGGCGGTGCGGCGCGGTGATCGTCGGCGGGATGACGCGGCCGCTGGCGGAGCTGCCGGCCGATCTGCCGGCGTACTGGTCGGTGTGGTTCGCGGTGGCCGACGCCGACGTGACCGCAGCCCGCGCCACCGAGCTGGGCGCGACCGTCCTGGTTCCGCCCCGGGACACCCCGAAGGGTCAGCTCACCGCCCTCCGCGACCCGCAGGGCGCCATCTTCTCCACTCTCGCTCCCCGACCCGTACGCCGCGCTACGGCGTAGCCGCCGCCCCTCCTTTCCAGCGGACGGGGAGGACGAGGGGGCCGTGGTCGCCCTGGACGATCCGGACGTGGGCGCGGTAGTGGGTGGCGAGCAGGTCCTCGGTGAGCACCTCGTGCGGGGGGCCGGCGGCCGCCACCCGGCCGTCGGCGAGCAGCACCAGGCGGTCGGCGTACTCGCCGGCGATCGACAGGTCGTGCATGGTGGCGAGCACGGTCAGGCCGTGCTCGCGGCGAAGCTGGTCCACCAGCTCCAGCACCTCCTGCTGGTGGCCGATGTCCAACGCGCTGGTCGGCTCGTCGAGCAGCAGCAGGGTGGCGCCCTGGGCGAGGGCGCGGGCCAGGAACACCCGCTGCCGCTCCCCGCCGGAGAGGGTGGCCAGCTCCCGGTGCGCGAACCCGCCCAGGTCGAGCCGGTCCAGCACCTCGTGCACGGCGGCCAGGTCGGCGGCCGACTCCCGGCCGAGCGCCGGAATGTACGGCGTACGCCCGAGCAGCACGTAGTCGAACACCGACATGCCGACCGGTATCACCGGGGACTGCGCGACGGTGGCGACGACCCGGGCCCGGTCGCGACGGCGGAGCGCCTGGATCGGCGTACCGAAGAGGGAGACCGCGCCCGGAGCGGGCAGCAGGCCGCCGACGGCGCGCAGCAGGGTCGACTTGCCCGCGCCGTTCGGGCCGATCACGGTGACCCACTCGCCCACGGCGACGGTCAGGTCCACGCCGGCCAGGATCGACGCGCCGCCCAGCTCGACCCGCAGGCCCCGAACCTCCACGGCGCTCATGCGACCACCTCGCTCATGTGAACACCCGGCGGGCGGTCCGCAGCACCAGGACGAAGAACGGGCCGCCGAGCAGCGCGGTAACCACGCCGATCGGGATCTCGGCGGGGGCGGCGGCGGTCCGGGCGACAACGTCCGTCAGCGCCAGGAACGCCCCGCCGAAGAGCATCGACAGCGGCAGGATCACCCGGTAGCTGGACCCGGCGAGCAGCCGTACGGTGTGCGGCACGATGATGCCGACGAAGCCGATCAGCCCCGAGGCGGAGACCGCGGCGGCGGTGCCCAGCGAGGCGGCGGCGATCAGCAGGTACCGGGAGCGCTGCGGGTGCAGCCCGAGGCCGGTGGCCTCGTCGTCGCCGACGGAGAGCACGTCCAGCTCGCGCCGGTGCAGCAGCACCACGACCGAGGTGAACAGGAAGTACGGCAGGACCAGCCGGACGTCGTGCCAGCCGGCGGTGGCCAGCCGGCCGAGCAGCCAGGAGTAGACCTGTTGGAGGCTCTCGGCGTGCCGTTGCAACAGGTAGGTCTGCCCGGCGGCGAGGAACGCCGAGACCGCCACCCCGGCCAGGATCAGCGCGGCGGGTGATCGGTCGCGCCCGCCGGCCGCGCCGAGCAGGTACGTCAGGGCGACCGCGCCGAGCGACCCGACGAACGCGGCGAGCGGGATGGCCAGCGGCATGCCGCTGACTGCGCCGCCCGCCCCGACGCCGAGCGCGATCACCGCGGTCACCGCGAGCCCGGCTCCGGCCGCCACGCCCAGCAGGTACGGGTCGGCCAGCGGGTTACGGAAGACGCCCTGGTAGCAGCCGCCGGCCAGGGCGAGCAGCGCGCCGACGAGCAGGCCGAGCACGACCCGGGGCAGCCGCAGCTCGGTGACGATGGCGATCTCGCGCTCGGTGAGCCCGCTGTCCAGGTGCACCCCGGGCAGCAGGTTGAGCAGTTCGGCGGCGACGCTGCCGGGCGGCAGGCTGACCGGGCCGAGGGACACCCCGGCGACCAGCGCGACCAGTACCGCGCCGATCCCGGCTGCCAGCCAGCGTTTGCGCAGCCCGGCCGGCCGGGCCGGGGGCACCGGCCCGGCCCTGCGTACGCCGGCGGGCCGGGACGCTCGGGGCGTCCCGGCCGACGGGCCGGCGGTGTCCGCTGGTCGCACGCTCACCGACAGGTCACGCCGGGACCTTGGCGGTGGCCTCGACGATCACCCGGAGCAGGTCGACCACGCGCGGGCCCCAGCGCGAGGCGATGTCGTCGTCGAGGGCGACGATCTGGCTGTTCTTCACCGCCGTGACGCCGGCCCAGCCGCTGCGGGCCTTGACCGTCGCCGCCGTCTGCTCGCAGCACTTGGTGTCGGACAGGAAGACGAAGTCCGGGTTCGCCTGGACGATGACCTCCTGGGAGAGCTGCGGATAGCCGCCGTTCTTGCCGTCGGCGTCCGACGGGTCGGCGATGTTCTCCAACCCGGCGAGGGCGTAGATCGAGCCGATGAAGGTCTTGCTGGTGGCGGTGTAGAGCTCCGGGCCCAGCTCGTGGAAGTAGGTGAGCTTCTCCGCCCGCTGCGGCAGGCTGCCGGTGAGCGCGGTGATCTCGTCCTTCATCTTCTTGACCAGGTCCGCCGCCTCGCCCGAGTGGCCGGTGAGCGTGCCCAGGTCGGCGATCTGCTGGTACGTGTCGTCCAGCGTGGCCGCGGCCGGGGTGAGCAGCACCGGGATCTTCAGCGTGGTGAGCTGGTCAACGATCTTGTTCAGGTCGTTGGAGAGCACCACCAGGTCGGGGCTCTTGCCGGCGATCGCCTCGGCGTTCGGCTGGTAGCCGGAGAGGTCACTCTTCGGCGCCTCCGGCGGGTAGTTCGACTGGTCGTCGACGGCGGTGACCTGCTCGCCGGCGCCGATGGCGAAGAGCATCTCGGTCGTGGTCGGCGACAGCGAGACGATCTTCTCCGGGCGCTTGTCCAGGGTCAGCTTGCCGACCGTGGCCGGGAAGGACGCGGCGGAGCTACCGCCGGCGGCGGGGGTGTCGGTCGAGGTCTTCTCGGCGCAGCCGCCGAGCAGGAGAGCGCCGACCGCGAGGGCGGCGGCGAAAAGCCGGGGGGTACGTCTGGACATCGGTCCTCCTGTCGGTCGAGGAGCGTGGTGCTTCGCCGACAGGGAGCGCCTGGGCGTACCCGTCCGCGAGGCGCCCTTCCTCGAGAGCGCGTGTCGCGACCGTGCCGCAGGCGGCCTGGCTCGTCCCCGCCGCGAGCGGGGCATCACAGTTGCGGGACAGCGCCGGTTTCGCACCAGCTTCGCTGCGGTTTGGCCGGTAGCACCGTAGCGCACGACCAGCGAAGATCGCCCGGATGGGACATGTGGGTGTGACCCCCCGCGCTTCCGCCGGCAAAGATTTTCCACATGCCGAGCTCTGGCGAAAATTCCCGTCAGGAGCGACAGTGAACGGCAACGATGCGTTCTCATCTGGGAGCTGCCCATGATCACGAAACCGTTGCGCGCGGCCGCCCTCGCCGGCGTCACCGCGCTCGCCCTCCTCGCCACCACCGCGCCCGCCCAGGCGGGCAACAACCTCCCGGCCGGTCCGCACGACGAGCAGATCACCTTCCAGGAGTGGTCGAAGCACCCGGACTGGCGTACCGGCACCCACCAGGGGACGCGGGCCATCCCCGGACACCGCACCGGAATCACCATCGACCGGCCGGTCGGCACCACCCGGTTCACCGACCCGCACGGCGGCACCACCCGCACCTGGGAGTACGCCACCTGGACCTCCCCGGAGCAGGCGATCGGCTTCGACGCCACCGAACTGGTCGCCTCGTGGAACGCGGAGACCCCGGCCGGCACCTGGATCCAGGTCGAGCTGCACGGCACCTACAACACCGGCCAGCAGACTCCCTGGTACGTGATGGGCCGCTGGGCCTCCGGGGACCAGGACATCAAGCGGGCCACCCTGGACGGTCAGGGCGACCCCTGGTCGACCATCTGGACCGACACCTTCTCCATCGACAACGCCGCGAAGGGCGTGCTGCTGCGGTCGTACCAGCTTCGGCTGACCCTCTACCGGGCACCGGGGCAGGCCGCCTCGCCGCGGGTCTGGATGCTCGGCGCGATGAGCTCGAACGTGCCGGACCGGTTCAACGTCACGCCGAGCAGGGGCCGGATCGCCTGGGGCATCGAGCTGCCCGTCCCGCGCTACTCGCAGAACATCCACCGAGGCGAGTATCCGGAGTACGACAACGGTGGCGAGGCCTGGTGCTCGCCGACCTCCACGGAGATGGTGGTCGAGTACTGGGGCCGCAAGCCCTCGGCCGCGGACATCGCCTGGGTCAACCCGAGCTACGCCGACCCCACCGTCGACCACGCCGCCCGGATGACCTACGACTACGAGTACGAGGGCGCCGGCAACTGGCCGTTCAACACCGCGTACGCGGCCAGCTTCCCGGACATGGACGCGCGGGTCACCCGGCTGCACTCGCTCGACGAGGTGGAACGCTTCATCAAGGCCGGCATCCCGGTCGTCACCTCGCAGTCCTTCCTCGCAGAGGAGCTGGACGGGGCGAACTACGGCACCTCCGGGCACCTGTTCGTGGTGGTCGGGTTCACCGCCCAGGGTGACGTGATCATCAACGACCCCGCCTCGTCGTCCGACGCCGAGGTGCGCAACGTCTACAAGCGGGAGCAGTTCGAGCAGATCTGGCTGCGGACCAAGCGGTACCGGGCGAACGGCACGGTGGCCGGCGGCTCGGGCGGCATCGCGTACCTGATCAAGCCGGCGAACCGGCCCTGGCCGGTCGTACCGGGCTCGACCAACTGGTGACGGGACGGGCCCGGCACGGCCACCGTGCCGGGCCCGGCAATACCGTTGCCGGTCGCGTTACGCCGACGGGGCGAACGACGTCGGCGGGGTCGACGGCTCGGCCGCTCCCGCACGGCGGCGGATCGCCCGTACGATGATCACCACCCAGGCCACCGCTGCCGCCGCGCCAGCCAGGGTGAGCCCGGTGACCAGCAGATACGTCGACCCGCCGGCGGTGGAGAAGACGCCGGAACGGGCGCCCGTGTCACGGGCCGGGGCAGTGGTGCCCGTGGTCAGCCCATCCGGCGCGTCGTAGAGGATCACGTCGGTGCGCTCGGCACCGCCCTTGTCGGCGACGAAGGTCCCGCGCCACTCACAGTTGCGTCGGCCGCACTCCTCGTGCACCGCGGTGAAGGTGCCCTCGGTTCCGCCACCGTTCTTCGCCTGCCAGGCGGGGGCGAGGTCGTGGGCGCCAAATATCAGTCCGGCGACGGCGATGACCGGGAGACCGATCCAGACGAAGATCTTCGTCCGCCACCCATTGATCTTGCTCAGAATACCCATAGCGGCGGACCATAGCGGCCCCGGCCCGGTCGCGCTGTCCACTTTTCGGGCCCCGGCTCGTGGCCGCGCGGTGCTGGGGGCTACTCCTCGCGGCGCTGTTCCGCCGGCTCCGGCTGGTCGTCCCCGGCGAGCGCCGAGCGCAGCCGCTCCTTCTCGGCGCGGCGCCGATCCGACGCCTCGGCCATCTCCCCGGCCATCTCGTCCCGCCAGCTACGCAGCAGGACGAACGAGAGCCCGGCGGAAGCGGCCAGCGCCAGCATCAGGCGCAGGAACATGTTCATCTCGACGAACCAGAGGGCCGCCAGCACGCCGACGAACAGCCCGATCCGGCCCAGCGTGTACTTGACCGCCGCGCTCACGTTCGCACTCCGTTCTGCTCCATCACCGCTCGCGCGGCCTCAACCCGTACGCCGGGCGAGCCAGTGCACGCCAGGAAACCAGATCACCGCGTAGACCACGGTGAACACCGCCGCAGCCAGCGCGCCGGACAGCAGCGGCGGCAGCCCGGCGGCCAGGCCGGCCGCCAACAGCCCCGCGACGACTCCGACCGCGATGCCGGCCAGCGCCGCCACCACCCGGGCGGCGCCGAAGTCCCAGGCCCGGAAGTCGTCCCAGAAGAGCCAGACCGGCAGGATCACCGCCAGCCAGCCGTTGGTACGCCCGAACGCGCCCGCACCCATCGTGGCGAACGCCCACTCGAAGAGCACCAGCGCCAACACCCCGATCACCAGGCCGGCGAGACTCACCCCGAGCAGGTCACCCAGGGTCAGGATGCGCCCCTCGGCGTCTCGCCGGGGGAAGGTGCGCTGCTGCTCCTCTGTGGTCATCGGCGCGCCGTCAGGCCCAGACCTGCTGCGGCTCGGCGCGGCGCTCGGCCAGCGACGGGGCCGCGTCATATTCGCGGACGGTCTCGTAGCGGGTGTTCCGCTCGACCGGGCGGAAGCCGGCGTCCCAGATCAGGTGCAGCAGGTCGTCGCGGTGCATCGTGTTCGGCGTGCCGTACGCGTCGGCGTCGTGGGTGATCTTGTATTCCACGACGGAGCCGTCCAGGTCGTCCACGCCGAAGTTCAACGACAGTTGGGCCACCGAGAGACCG
The DNA here is from genome assembly GCF_040649295.1 of Micromonospora sp. NPDC048999. Lineage (NCBI taxonomy): Bacteria > Bacillati > Actinomycetota > Actinomycetes > Micromonosporales > Micromonosporaceae > Micromonospora > Micromonospora sp. NPDC048999. The sequence goes on from NZ_JBEZFI010000001.1 coordinate 432,525, forward strand.
TGCATCACCCAGAAACACTTGACGTGCGGGACGTTGTCGAAGAGCAGCCGGGAAACGGCGAAGGTCTTCAGCGACTCGGCCGGCGAGGCCATCGTGGTCCGGGCCTGGATCCGGTTACGGATCTTGCCATCCGCCGAGTCGACGAAGTCGTGCTGGTAGCGCAGCGGGATGAAGACCTGGAAGCCGCCCGTCTCGTCCTGCAGCTCGCGCAGCCGCAGCACGTGGTCGACCCGGTGCCGGGGCTCCTCGATGTGGCCGTAGAGCATGGTCGACGGGGTCTTCATGCCCTTCGAGTGAGCCAGCCGGTGGATTCGCGACCAGTCCTCCCAGTGGCAGGCGTGGTCGACGATGTGCTGCCGGACCTCCCAGTCGAAGATCTCCGCGCCGCCGCCGGTCAGCGACTCCAGGCCGGCGTCCATCAGCTCGTCGAGGATCTCGTCGGCGCTCAGGCCGCTGATCTTCTCGAACCACTGCACCTCGGTCGCGGTGAACGCCTTGAGGTTCACCTTCGGCAGCGCCGCCTTCAGCTCGCGCAGCACCTTGGGGTAGTAGCGCCAGGGCAGGGTCGGGTGCAGGCCGTTGACGATGTGCAGCTCGGTGAGCTGCTCGTCCTCCATCTCCTTGGCCTTGCGGACCGCCTCGTCGATGCGCATCGTGTAGGCGTCCTTCTCGCCCGGCTTACGCTGGAACGAGCAATACGCGCACGACGCGGAGCAGACGTTGGTCAGGTTGAGGTGCCGGTTGACGTTGAACATCACCCGGTCGCCGTTCATCTCGGTGCGCTTGTGGTGGGCAAGCCGACCCAGCCAGGCGAGGTCGTCGCACTCGTAGAGCGCGATCCCGTCCTCGCGGGTGAGCCGCTCCCCCGCGTAGACCTTCGCTTCGAGCTCACGCTTGAGTCCGGCGTCCATCGAAAGCCACGTCCCTTCCGCCTGCGGTCCCGGTCGAGCGTACGTCGGTCCTCCGACGAACCGACGACCCGGTCGACCGCAGCGACGGAATTCACCGGCCGCCCGTTCGGCCGTCACCCTCCGCGCATCGACATAACTGGGCCCGTGAGGTAAGACAGGGTGGGGCGGAACACGGACAACGGGGCCGTCCCTGCTCAGCGCGCCCATCCGGCGCGGGGAACAGCAGACCGGACGGGGAGTGGAATGGTCGACAACAGGCAGGGCAGACGACAACGACGGAACGGCCCGCTGATCTCCCCGGTCCTCCGCCCGGCGCTCTGGTCCGCCCTGCTCGGCGCGGTGGCGGCGGCGGCGCTCGCCACCCCGGCCTGGGCCGACCCGCTGCCCGACACGATCCCGAACACCGGCTCCCGGCCCACCTACAGCGGCCCGCTGCAGCTGCCCGGCACGGCTACCGCCGCGCCCGGCCAGACCCCGGCCGTCAACGACCCGGCCGACGGGCCGCTGATCGCGCAGATCAACCAGGTCGACGCCCTGGTCGCACAGCTCGGTGACCAGCTCATCCAGATTAAGGAAGAACGGGACGCGGCGCAGGCCGATCTCGAACTCAAGAAGGCCGCGCTCGGGGAGGCCGAGGCGGCGCTCGCCCAGGCGCAGGAGAACGCCCGTACCGCCGCCACCGACGCGGTCAAGGCCGCCGCCGCCCTGCCACCCGGGCAGATCGGCGCCGATCTGCGTGACCTCAACGCCCTCCAGCGGATCACGCGCGGCGACAAGGCCGAGGGGGCCACCACCGCGGTCGACGGCGAGGTCGCCCGGGCCACCGCCGCCGAGAAGATCGCCCGCGAGGCGTACGACGCGGTGGAGCTGCGTGCCACCGAGAAGGCCGCCGAGTACGCCCGCATCGAGGCGGAGCTGCACAAGCAGGAAGACGCGCTGCTCAAGCTGCGCAAGGACAACGCCGCGCTGCTGCTCGAGATCGAGAAGCGCCAGGACGCCGCCGAGCAGCAGATCGGCAGCTCGCACGTCGTCAACCAGAACGTCAACGGGCTGGTCGCCGACCCTCGGGCGCAGGATGCCGTGAAGTACGCCCTCGCCCACCTCGGCGCCCCGTACCTGTGGGGCGCGGAGGGGCCGGACCGCTTCGACTGCTCCGGCCTGGTCCTCGCCTCGTACCGCTCGGCCGGCTACCGCGGCCTGCCCCGGGTCGCCAAGGACCAGTACTACGCCACCCGCTCCCGCACCGTGGACCCGGACGCGCTGCTCCCGGGCGACCTGCTCTTCTTCGCCTCGGGGAGCAGTTGGACGACCATCCACCACGTCACCATGTACATCGGCGACGGCAAGATGGTCGAGGCGCCGCGGAGCGGCGACGTCGTCAAGATCTCGGTGGTCCGCTGGTCCCGGCTCTACGCCGCGACCCGGGTGCTCGGCGCGGTCCCCGCCCCGGCCACCCCGACGCCGACCCCGACCGGCACGACTCCGCCGCCGAAGTCGACCCCGACGCCGACCCCCACCCAGACGGCCACCCCGAAGCCGACCCCGACTCCCACGCCGGTGCCCACCACCTCAAGCCCGAGCCCCAGCCCGTCGACCTCGCCGAGCGGTTCGCTCACGGGGTCGCCGACGTCCCGCCCGCCCGAGTCGCCGAGCCCCTCCTCGATCGACGAGGCGAGCACCGAGCCGAGCGTGACCACCAGCGCCGTCGAGCCGTCGAACAGCGTGGCGAGCACCACCTCGTCCAACCCGAGCGCCGGTAGCTGACCCCAACCGTCCACTCCGGCTGTGCTCCCCGGCCGGAATGTGGCACGGTGAGACCCAGGCACTCCTGGCCGACGCCACGGTCCGGGGGCGAGCGCGGGCGCGGAGGGGCGAGCATGGGCGAGCAAGAGGTTCCGGCGGAGTCGGTCCACCCCGGATCCACGCCCGAACCCACCGGGCCGGGGGCCGGACCAGCCCTCGGTGCACGCCCGGCCCTCGGTGCACGCCCGGACGAGGCCGCCCCGGCCGCGATCGCCCGGGCACGGGTCAGCGTCGCCGGTGCCGCCGTACCACCGGCCGACGGGGTGCCGAGCTCACCGGCCGCCGCCACCACCTACCGGGCGGGCGCTCCGGCGCAGGCGGCCCCGGCACCGTGGGCGACCCCCACGCCGCCGCCGACGCAGGCGGCCCTCGTGTCCCAGCCGACGCAGGCGGCCCCGGCGCCGCGGGCCGAGGCGGGGCAGGCCCGGGCCAGCGCCGCCGTACCCGGCCTGAGCCGGGTGTCGCCGGACGAGATCGGTGCCGCGGCCGTGGCGCAGGCCGGCACCGCCAAGGTCTACCGCGCGGGTCCGGTCAACCCCGAGCCGCCCGAGCCGCCCGAGCCGGCGCAGCCGCCGACACCGCCCACGCCGGAACCCGAGCCGGCGCCCACGCCCGTACCGGGTCCCACCCCGCCGTCACCGGCACCGCCCGTGCCGGAGCCGGAGCCGCCGTTCCGGCCGACGCCACCACCGGTGCCGACGCCACCGGTGCCCGCACCACCGCCGAGGCCGACGCCACCGGTGCCCGCACCTCCGCCCGGTCCAGTCCCGCCGCTGCCCGGGCCGCCGGGGCCACCACCCGTTCCGCCGGTGCCACCGCCCGCTCCACCGGTGCCCGCGCCTCCGTCGCCGCCTGGCCCGATGCCGGCGCCGCCGTTCCCGCCGCCGCCCGCCATGGCCAGCCCGACGGGCGCAACCCTGACCGGCCCGGCAACGGCCTTCTCGGCGGGCCGGCCCATCGCCACGCCTTCGACCACGTCGGCGGCCCGGGCCAGCGTGCCGCTCGCCACGCCGCCGGGGCTGCCCGCACCCGCACCCGCTCCCACGCCGGCCTGGACGCCGGCACCCCCGCCGTTGGCGGCTCCGCCGTTGGCGGCTCCGCCGGTTTCCGCCCCGCCGGTGGCGGGCCCGTCGGTGGCGGGCCCGTCGACGCCGGTGGTGCCGGCACCTGCGCTGCCCGCCTGGCCGCCGTCGACCAACCCGACCGAACACCGGAACGGCCCGGCCGGTCCGAGCCACGGACGCACCGGACCCGGCTCCACCACGGTCTCGTTCCCGCAGGGCAACCCGCTGGAGAATTCCGGCTCCCTGACCGGGCACATCCTGGCCCAGGGCTGGGCGGAGGACGCCCCGACCACCCGGTCCAACACCACCAAGGTGGTGATCGTGCTGGCCGCCTCGCTGGGCCTGCTGATCGCGATCAGCCTGCTGGTGGTGTTCCTGGCGAACGACGCGCTGAGCGGGCTGACCGACAACACGCCGAGCAGTTGACGGGGTGAGCCCGCCCACTACGGCATCGCGGTGCGGTGGCAACCGCACCGCGACGCCGTACAATTGCGGGGATCATTGACCTGGCGCGCCCGTCGCGCGCCCATGGGCGATCTTGCGGGCGATTCGGTGGCGTTCAGCGCTGCAGCGGGCCATCGCGAAGATGCGCCCCGCTCGGAAGGCATTTCTTGACCATTTCTGCTGCCCCCGGCACGTCCCCGTCCGCCGACCAGGCTCCGACGCCGGAGCTTCCGGCCGCCGAGGCTCCCGACTTCGCCACGCTGGGCCTGCCCCGGCGGCTGGTCGACGCGCTCGCCCGACAGGGCATCACCACCCCGTTCGAGATTCAGCGGGCCACCCTCCCGGACGCCCTCGCCGGCCGCGACGTCCTGGGCCGGGGCCAGACCGGCTCGGGTAAGACGCTGGCCTTCGGCCTGCCGGTGATCGCCCGGCTCGCCGACCGCAACCGGGCCCGTCCGCTGCACCCGCGCGCCCTCGTCCTGGTGCCCACCCGTGAGCTGGCCATGCAGGTCAACGACGCGCTGATGCCGCTCGGCAAGGCCGTCGGCATCTTCCTCAAGACCGCCGTCGGCGGCGTTCCGTACGACCGGCAGATCGACGCGCTGCGCCGGGGTGTGGAGATCGTCGTGGCCACCCCGGGGCGGCTCGGCGACCTGATCGAGCGCGGCATGTGCAGGCTGGACGACGTCGAGATCACCGTGCTCGACGAGGCCGACCAGATGGCCGACATGGGCTTCCTGCCCGAGGTCACCCAACTGCTGGCGAAGACGCCGGCGGACGCCCAGCGGCTGCTCTTCTCGGCCACCCTGGACAACGACGTGGACAGCCTGGTCGCCCGGTTCATGACCGACCCGATCACCCACTCCACCGCGCCGCCGACCGCCGCCGTGTCCACCATGGACCATCACCTGCTGCTGATCCCGCCGCACGACAAGTTCGCCGTCGCGGCGTCCATCGCGGCCCGCGACGGGCGCACCATGCTCTTCGCGCGTACCCAGCTCGGCGTCGACCGGCTGGTCGAGCAGCTCGCCGCGGTGGGCGTACGCGCGGGCGGCCTGCACGGCGGCAAGACCCAGCGGATGCGTACCCGGACCCTGGCCGAGTTCCGCGAGGGACGGACGAACGTGCTGGTGGCCACCGACGTGGCGGCCCGGGGCATCCACGTCGACGGGGTGTCGCTGGTGCTGCACATCGACCCGCCGAAGGACCCGAAGGATTACCTGCACCGGGCGGGGCGTACCGCCCGGGCTGGTGAGTCGGGCGCGGTGGCGACCCTGGTGCTGCCGAAGCAGCGCCGGACGACCCTCGCCATGCTGGAGAAGGCCGGCGTCGAGCCGGCCGAGACCCGCGTTCGCGCGGGCGACGCGGCGCTGGCCGAGCTGACCGGCGCCCGCGAGCCCAGCGGCGTGCCGGTCCGGGACGAGCCCGAGCCGCACCGGCACGGCGGCCGGTCGTCCGGCCCGCGTCGCTTCGAGGGGCGGGAGCGCGGATCGTTCGACCGAGGTGGGCGCGGATCGTTCGACCGAGGCGACCGCAGGCCCTTCGAGCGTGGCGAGCGCCGCGAGCGCGCATCGTTCGAACCGGCCGGACGCGGATCGTTCGACCGGGGCGAGCGCGGATCGTTCGACCGGGGCGGGCAGGGCGAGCGCCGGTTCGGCGACCGTGGCGACAGGGTTTTCGTGGATCGGGATGAACGGCGCTCCGGCCGGCCCTTCGGGGAGCGGCGCGAACGGGCCGAGGACCGGGGCGGCGAGCGCCGGATCGGGGACGGGCCGAGCGGCAACCGGAGCTACGGCGAGCGCGACACACGGCACTACGGCGACCGGACCGAGCGCCGGTACGAGGATCGCCCGCAGGACGGGCGGCGCTTCGGCGACCGGGACGGCCGTGGTGATCGGCGCTTCAGCGACCGGGGCGGCGACCATCGGCCGACGGATCACCGAAGCACCTTCCGCACCGCCGCCCGCCCCCGCGACGACCGCCACACCTCCCGCACCCACTGACCGCACTTCGGAATCGCGCGGAGATCTTGGAAGGAATCGGCCCCTATAAGGGCACGTTCCTTCCAAGATCTCTCAGCGCGAGGCCTGATGCGTGGCGTAACGTCCGCTTCATGCCGACCATGCCGAAGTCGCTCTTCTGGTCCAGAACCGACACCGCCGGGTCCGAACAGGTCGTCTTCGACGATCGTCAGGGCCTCCTCGCGCGGGGCGTGGTGCTGGCCGTGGACCCCCTCCCGTACACCTGCCGGTACCAGCTGACGGTTGGTGCGGACTGGTCCACCAGCCTGCTTGAGGCCGAGGTCGAGGGGGCCGGCTGGGCGCGGAGCGTACGTCTGGAACGAGCCGGGGACGGATGGCGGGTGCGCACCGGCGAGGAGGGCGACCTGGACGCGGCGCTGCGGGCGGCCGGGCACCCACCGGCCGGGCTGCCGGGCACCGACGAACCGGACCGGCTGGCCGCCGCGCTCGACGTCGACCTGAGCGGCTCCCCGCTGTTCAACACCCCTCCGGTACGCCGGATCGGGCTGGGCCGGACTCCGGCGGACCACGCCCGACAGGTCAGCGTGGCCTGGGTACGGCTGCCCGGCCTGGCTGTGCTCCCGGCCGAGCAGGTCTACACCTCGCTCGGGCCGGGTCGGGTCCGTTTCGCCAGCGGCACCTTGACCGCCGACCTGGACATCGACCCGAACGGCTTCGTGGTGCGCTACCCCGGCCTGGCCGAACGGATCGACCCGCGCTGACCCGCGCGACGGCCGAGGCCCGCGCGCCCTCGCCCTTCCTTCACACGGGCCAGGCGCCGGTGGTGAGGAAGCGGTCGATGGTGGCGAGGTGGGGGGCGAGGTCGAGGCCCTGGGCGGCCACCCACTCGTCGGCGTAGTACGTGTCCACGTAGCGGTCCCCGGCGTCGCAGATCAGCGTGACCACCGACCCGGTCCGCCCGGCGGCGAGCAGCTCCGCGATCAGCCCGAACGCCCCCCACAGGTTGGTGCCGGTGGAGCCGCCCACCCGGCGACCGAGCACCGCCGAACCGGCCCGCATGGCGGCGAGGGACGCGGCGTCCGGCACGTGAGCCATCCGGTCCACCACCGACGGGAGGAAGGACGCCTCCACGCAGGGCCGGCCGATTCCCTCGATCCGGGAGCCTCGGTCGGTCCGCACCGACCAGTCGCCGGCCTGCCAGGCCGGGAAGAAGGCGGAGTTGTCCGGGTCGACCACGCAGAGCTTGGTGGGCAGCCGGCGGTAGCGGGCGTACCGGCCGATGGTGGCGCTGGTGCCGCCGGTTCCGGCGCCCACCACGATCCACGCCGGCACCGGGTGCCGCTCCAGCGCGAGCTGCGCGTAGATCGACTCGGCGATGTTGTTGTTACCTCGCCAGTCGGTGGCTCGCTCGGCGTAGGTGAACTGGTCCATGAAGTGCCCGCCGGTGTCCTCGGCGAGCCAGCGGGCCTCGACCACCACCTTGGCCGGATCCTCGACCAGGTGGCAGCGGCCGCCCTGGAACTCGATCTGCGCGATCTTCTCGGCCGAGGTGGCGGCGGGCATCACCGCGATGAACGGCAGCCCCAGCATCCGGGCGAAGTACGCCTCGGAGACCGCGGTCGAGCCGGACGACGCCTCGATGATCGTGCTCTCCGGCCCGATCCAGCCGTTGCAGAGGCCGTACAGGAAGAGCGAGCGGGCCAGCCGGTGCTTGAGCGAGCCGGTGGGGTGCACCGACTCGTCCTTGAGGTAGAGGTCGATCCCCCATTCCCTGGGGAGGGGAAAGGGCAGCAGGTGGGTGTCCGCGGAGCGGTTGGCGTCCGCCTCGACCGTGGCGATCGCCTCGGTCACCCAGGTCCGGCTGGCCTCGTCACAGCGGTCGAGATGAGTCACGCCGGCAACGTTACAAGCGAGGTCGGCTCGCGTCTGCGTCCGCCCGCCTGGTCAGGCGCCGGGCGGTTCGATCGGCTGGGGGCGGTTCTCCCACTTGGTCGACAGGGCGATTCCGGTACGGGTGGAAGCCACCCCCGGCGTCCGGTTCAGCCGGACGATCAGCCGCTCCAACTCGGCGATGGTGCCGACCCGGGCCTTGAGCAGGAAGGATTCGACCCCGGCCATGAAATAGCAGGACTCGATCTCGGGCATCTGCCGGAACGCCTCAAGCACACCGTCGGTGTCGGCGGTGGAGTCTTCCACGATGCCGATCAGCGCGGTGACCCTGAGCCCGATCGACTCCGGCTCCACCTCGGCCCGGTACGCCCGGATGACCCCGCTCGACTCCAGCTTCCCGACCCGCTCGTGTACCGCCGGGGCGGAGAGTCCGACCTGGCGGGCGAGTTCGGCGTACGACAGGCGGGCGTTGCCGCGCAGCAACTCCACGAGGCTGAGGTCGATCGCATCCACGGAGTGTGACCTTATCGGTTCGGCGGCGACGGCCGACGCTTGGCACCAATTGAACATGACGACGGGTATGGGCTCCCAAACTCGTGGTCGGGGGAGTTCCGAGCCGCTATCATTTACTAACTTCTCACTGTGTGCGTTTTTCGCGTTTGGCGGACAGGCCAGGTCGCTGGTGCTGTAATTGCCATACGTCCCTCATGACGGCTCTGGGCTCGCACCGGCCGGGGCAGTGTGTTCAGCCGGGGGCTTCGTCGACGCGAGGAGGGGGCTGTGGACACTGGAGATCGCCTGCTGACACCGGGCGAGGTCGCCGCGCTGTTTCGGGTTGATCCGAAAACCGTGACGAGATGGGCAGCGGCCGGCCGGATAGGCAGCATCCGGACTCCAGGCGGGCATCGCCGGTTTCGGGAATCCGAGGTGCGGGCCCTGCTTGAGGGGGAGGGCATGCTGGACGAGGCGGAAGACATGGGCAAGCCACGCAACGTGGGCCCGGCCGCGCCGACCGGCCCCGGGCCGGCGAACGCCGGAATGTACTGACCCGATCGGCGCGCGGGCCGGCCGTCAGGTGCGGTCCGCGTCCCGGCGGGCTGCGGCCAGCTCACCGGACCAGCGTCGGAAGAGCGTGTGCGACACACCGAGCGCGTCCAGCACCTTGCCGGCCACGAAGTCGACCAACTGCTCGGCGGAGGCCGTCGCGCCGGCACCGTAGAAGCCGGGGCTGGCCGGTAGCACGACGGCGCCGGCGTCGTGCAACGCGAGGAGATGCTCCAGGTGACTGCGAGTCACCGGGGTTTCCCGCGGCACCACCACCACCGGCCGCCGCTCCTTGAGGTTCACCTCGGCGGCACGCTGCAACAGGTCCTTCGACAGCCCGATCGCGATGCCGGCGCAGGCCGCCGTGCTGGCGGGGACGACCGCCATCCCGCGTACCCGGTAGGAGCCGCTGCTCGGTCCGGCGGCGAGGTCGCCGGCGGGCCAGAACCGCACGTCGGCGTCGGCGAGGTCGCGCCCCAACCAGACGGCCAGGTCGTCGGCCCAGTGCGCGTCCCGGAAGGGACGCCCGGTCTCGTCGAGGATGGTCAATCGGGCGGCCCGGGAGACGATCAGGTCCACCGCCTCACCGGCGTCTAGCAGGCCTCGGACGACCGCGGCCGGGTACGGCGTGCCGGAGGCCCCGGAGACGCCCACCACCCATGGTTCGCGCATACCGTCAAGCGTGCCTGGTCGGCCGGGGAGCCGGACAGGCACCCCCGAGGGACCACGGGAATCCCAGCAACCTGCCATGCTTCCGTCTGCGGCCCACCGTTGAGGGGAGGGATCGGTGATGGCGGAGGCGGTGCTCCGGTCACTCCGGTCCGACTGCCCGATCGCGCCCCGATCATCCCCGCACTCGGAGCCGACGCAGGAGTGGTTGGTCGATCAACTCGACCGCCTCGGCCTGCCGCCGGACGCTGTCGCCCGGGAGGGGGTGGCCCGGGCCGGCTTCGCCCGCTACGCCGGCCGGCTCTACCCGGACGCCACCGGGCCCGACCTGCGCGTACTGGCCGCGCTGTTCACCTGGTTCTTCCTGGTGGACGACGCCTGCGACGGGCCGGACCGGCCGGACCCGACCCAGATCCGGGCGCTGCGCGACGGCGCGCTCGCCCTGCTCCGGGAGGGGCCCCGCGCCCACCGTCCCGGCTTCACCGGTCCGTTGCGCCGGCTGCTGGTGCAGGCGTGGCGGGAGCCACGGCGCCGGATGCCGGCCTGTTGGCGGCTCCGCTTCGTCGACGCCGTCGCCCACCATCTCGACGGCGCCTGGCGGGAGGCTGTGGCCCGGGCCGCCGGCCGCCCACCCGGGGTCGACGAGTACGTCGAGCTGCGCCGGGCCACCTCGGCGGCGTACGTGTCGTACCCGCTGATCGAGTTCGCGACCGGCCGGCCGCTGCCCGACGCCGTCTACCACCACCCCGCGCTGCGCCGGCTCGGCGACCTCGCCAACGACCTGCTCTCCTGGTTCAACGACATCGCCTCGCTGGACCGGGACCAGGCAGCCTCCGGGGGGCACAACCTGGTGCTGGCGGTGGCCGCCGAGCGGAGCGTGCCCGTGGCGACCGCGGTGGACCTGGTCGCCGCGCGCTGGCGTACGGAGATGGCGCGTTTCGTGGCGCTGCGCGCCGCCGTGCCGTCCTTCGGGCCGGCGCTGGACGAGTCGGTCACCGCCCACCTCGACGGGCTGGCCAACGCGATCCGCGGCACCGTCGACTGGACCCTGGAAAGCGCCCGCTACCCGGCCGGCTCAGGGGCGTAGGCCGAGGCGGACCACCAGGTCGAGCAGGGCGAAGACGAACAGCGCGATGCCGACGAAGCCGTTGGCGGTGAAGAAGGCCCGGTTGACCTTGCTCAGGTCGGTCGGGCTGACCACCAGGTGCTGGTAGCCGAAGGCGAGCGCGGTCAGCGCCAGCCCGATCCACCACAGCCAGCCGAAGCCGACCAGCGCGCCGAACCAGAGGAACAGCGCGAAGGTCACCACGTGCGCCACGGTGGAGGCGTGCAGCGCGAAGCGCAGCCCGTACCGGGCGGGGACGCTGTGCACCCCGATCTTCCGGTCGATGTCGGCGTCCTGGCAGGCGTAGATCAGGTCGAAGCCGCCGATCCACAGGCCCACGGCGGCGCCGAGCAGCCAGGCCGGCCCGGATCCGGCGAGGGTGCCGGTGACCGCGATCCAGGCGCCGACCGGCCCGACCGCCTGGGCGATCGCCAGGATGGCGTGCGGCCAGTTGGTGAACCGCTTGCCGTAGGGGTAGACGACCAGCGGCACCACGGCGAGCGGCGCGAGGGCCAGGCAGAGCGGGTTGAGCAGGGCGGCGGCGCCCAGGAAGACCACCAGCGCGACCGCCGCGCCGGTCCAGGCCGTCCGCAGGCTCACCGCCCCGGTAACAAGTTCCCGCTTGGCGGTACGCGGGTTCCGGGCGTCGATCCGCCGGTCGAGGATCCGGTTGGCGGCCATGGCGAACGTGCGCGCCCCGACCATCGCCACGGTGATCAGCAGCAGGTCGAGCCAGCGGACGTGCCCGCCGTCGACCCGCATCGCGGTCAGCGCCGACAGGTACGCGAACGGCAACGCGAAGACCGAGTGCTCGATCGCGACCAGCTTGAGGAAGGACTTGACCCGGCCCGGGTGCTGCACCGGGGCCTCGGCGACGGCGGCCATCAGATTCCGTACTCCTTCCAGCGCTTGTCGACCAGCGAGATCACCTCGGGCGACATGGTCATCTCCTCCGGCCAGCCCCGGGTGTAGCCCTCACTGGGCAGCTTGCGGGTGGCGTCGATGCCCGCCTTGCCGCCCCAGAACTGCTGGTACGACGCGTGGTCGAGGTGGTCGACCGGCCCCTCGGTGACCATCAGGTCGCGGGCGTAGTCGACGTTGCCGAAGGCACGGAACGCGACCTCGTTGTAGTCGTGCACGTCGCAGTCCTCGTCGACGATCACGATCAGCTTGGTCAGCGACATCAGGTGCGCGCCCCAGATCGCGTTCATCACCTTCTGTGCGTGCTTCGGGTAGCGCTTGCGGATCGACACGATCGCGCAGTTGTGGAAGACCCCGGCGGCCGGCAGGTCGTAGTCGACGATGTCCGGGATCATCAGCTTGAGCAGCGGCTGGAAGATCCGCTCGGTGGCCTTGCCGAGGCCGAGGTCCTCCTGCGGCGGCTTGGACGTGACGATCGAGTGGTAGACCGGGTCGCGCTGCATGGTCATGGCCTCGACGTGCAGCACCGGGAACGGCTCGACCGGGGTGTAGAAGCCGGTGTGGTCGCCGAACGGCCCCTCGGGCAGCCGCTCGCCGGGCTCCAGGTAGCCCTCCAGCACCACCTGGGCGTGCGCCGGCACCTGCAGTGGCACGGTCAGGCAGTCGACCATCTCGACCCGCTCGCCGCGCAGGAACCCGGCGAACAGGTATTCGTCGATGTCGCTGGGCAGCGGCGCGGTGGCGGCGTACGAGACGACCGGGTCGCAGCCGATCGCGATGGCGACCGGGAGCCGCTGGCCGAGCCGCTCGGCGACGGCGTGATGGGCGGTGGAGTCCTTGTGGATCTGCCAGTGCATGCCCAGCGTGTTGCGGCTGTGCTGCTGTAGGCGGTACAAGCCGAGGTTGCGCTTGCCGGTCTCCGGGTGCTTGGTGTGGGTCAGCCCGAAGTTGTGGAAGATGCCGCCGTCACCGGGCCAGACCTGCAGGCCCGGCAGCCGGTCCAGGTCGACGTCGTCGCCCCGGTAGACCACCTGCTGGCAGGGCGCGGTCTTGACCTTGCGGGGCGGCACCGACTTGAGTTGCATGACCTTGCCCAGGCCCTCGCGGATGCCGGACCAGCCGACCGGCAGCTCCGGCTTGATCAGCCCGCCGATCCGCTCGCCGATCTCGTCCAGCGAGTCGACGCCGAGCGCCATCGCCATCCGCTTCTCGGTGCCGAACAGGTTGATCGCCACCGGCATCTCGCCCCGGGTCGGCCGCTCGAACAGCAGCGCCGGCCCGCCTTCCCGCACGGTCCGGGTGACGATCTCGCTGATCTCCAGCGTCGGGTCGACCGGGACGTTCACCCGCCGCAGCTCGCCCGCGCGCTCCAGCGCCACGAGAAAGTCCCTGAGATCGGTGTACGGAAAGCCACGAGCCGCCATACCGCCAGTCTCCCCCACCGTACTGAGGTGCACGGAAGGGCCCCTTGTTAACGCCCTCCGGCAGAGCAGGGCTCGCGGTTAACGCGGGCGGCATGGACGAAAGCCGGCCGGGTAGTCGAGCCGCCCAGGCGCGGCGGAGGGGCGGCGATGAGCGACGGACGGGTTCCGACGGGGTTCACCGAGCAGCGGGCACAGGTCGGCGACCTCATGATCAACTATGTCCGGGGCGGCGCCGGGCCCGCGCTGGTGTTGCTGCACGGCTACCCGCAGTGCTGGCGCATGTGGCGGCACCTGCTGTCCGAGCTGGCCCGGTCGTACGACGTGGTCGCACCCGACCTGCGCGGCTTCGGCGGCAGCGACGCCCCGCCGACCGGTTACGACAAGAAGACCGTCGCCGCCGACCTGCACGGGCTGCTCGCCGGCCTCGGCCTGACCACGGACATCCGGCTGGTCGGCCACGACCTGGGCACCATGGTCGCGTACGCCTACGCCGCCGCCCACCCCGACCAGGTGAGCCGGCTGGTGCTCACCGAGGCGCCGATCCCCGACGAGAGCATCTACACGATCCCCGCGCTGACCGCCGCCGGCCCGGCCGTGTGGAACTTCGGTTTCTTCAACGTCCCCAACGGTCTGCCCGAGCATCTCGTCGCAGGCCGGGAGGCGCTCTGGGTCGACCGCTTCACCGACTCCATCATGATCAACAAGGGCAGCCTCGGCCCGGACGACATCGAGGAGTACGCCGGCCACCTGCGCGACGAGGCGCACCTGCGGGCCAGCTTCGGCTACTTCCGGGCGTTCGGGCAGGACATCGCGGACAACGCGGCCTACCGGGCCACGAAGCTGTCGATGCCGGTGCTCGCCATCGGCGCGCAGGCGAGCCTCGGCGGTCAAGTGGCCGAGCAGGCCCACCGGTACGCCGACACGGACACCGGCGAGGTGGTCGACAACTGCGGTCACTGGCTCTTCGAGGAGCGCCCGGCGAAGCTGACCGCCCTGCTCCTGCCCTTCCTCGGCGATCAGTCATCGACCGCCTGATAGACAGCGGTCCAGAGGTCGTGCCACATCGGCAGCCTCTGGTCGCCCGCGTGCGCCCGCTGCATGATGAAGATCGTCGTCATGTCCTCGGCGGGATCGTTGTACCAGGCGGTGCCGTAGAAGCCGGGCCATCCGTAGCTCCCGACCGAGGGGCCGAGGTGCGTACGGCGGGTGCGGACCGACATCCCGAAACCCCAGCCCATGGTGTCGAAGTACCCCGGCCAGAATCCGGAGACCGACTTCTGCGCCGGGGTCAGGTGGTCGCTCGTCATCAGCGTCACCGACGGTCGCGAAAGCATCCGCTCGCCACGATGGGTGCCGCCCGCGAGCAGAGCCGAGGCGAAGGCGAGGTAGTCGTCGGCGGTCGAGACGAGCCCGCCGCCACCTCCTTCGAACGCCGGTGGCCGGCTCCACTGCCCGTCGGGGCCGTCCTCGACGACCGGCTCACCGGTGGCGGCGTTGTCGCGCTCGTACGCCGTCGCCAACCGGCCGACGCTCTCGCCGCCCACGCTGAAGGCGGTGTCCTTCATCCCGAGCGGAGCGCAGACCCGCTCACGCAAGGCATCCCCGAAGGACATGCCAGTGGCCCGGGAGATGAGCACGCCCGTCACGTCGGCGGCGATGTCGTACATCCAGCGTTCGCCGGGCTGGTGGACGAGCGGAAGCGTGCCGAGCCGGCGCATCCACTCGTCCAGAGGCGCGCTGCGCGACCCGCTCGCCATCGGGGCGGGTTCGTCGAGTGTGTTCAGCGCGTCGGCGATCGGGACCGTTCCCGGCTCGGCAGGGACCATGCCGGTGCCGAGGGTGTAGGTCAGCAGATCCCGCAGCGTTATCGGGCGGTTCGCCGGAACGGTGTCTTCCAGTGGCCCGTTGGGATCGGCGAGCACGGTCATCTCCGCCAGCTCTGGGAGGAGGTCGTCGACCGGGTCGTCGAGGCGGAGGGTGCAGTCCTCGACGAGCGTCATCGCACACGCGGCGGCGATCGGCTTACTCATCGAGCCCATACGACAGATCGTGTCGCCTGCCATCGGTGTCGTCGACCCTGCGCCCTCGAACGCGAGATTGCCTGTTGCTTGGATGTGCACCTCGCCGTGGCGGGCGAGGACGGCCACCCCACCCGGGACGAAGCCGGAGTCGACGTGACGCTCGATCAGCTCTCGCACCCGACCCAGCCGTTTCGATGAGAAGCCACCAGTAGTCACCTGTCTCCTCCATCTCATCCGGTCGGGAGTTACATGTTGCGCGACGACCGCACATTCCTCGAGGACGTTGAGGAAGCGACCCGGTCCGAGTCGCATTCGCGGCCCGTGGGCCATCAGGCGGCGGGCTGCCAGGCGTACGCGGTCAGGGGCGCATCGAGCGGGGCGTCGGTGAGCCGGTTCGCGAAGGTCGAGATGGTGTACGTCCCGACGCCGAGCACCACGTCCAGCGCGTGCCGCGGCTGCCAGCCGGCGGCGAGGAAGGCGTCCAGCTCGGGGTCCGGCACGGCGCCCCGGTGGTCGAGCACGGCGAGGCTGAACCGGCGCAGTGCCTCCAGCCGGGCGTCGGGCAGCTCCGTACCGGCCCGCAGGGCGTCGATCAGCTTCGGATCCGCGCCTTGACGGGCGAGCGCGGCGGTGTGCATGGCAACGCAGAGGTGGCACTCGTTGCGGGTGGCGACGGCGAACACCACCACCTCGCGGGCGACCGGGTCCAGGTCGGTGGACTCGAAGATGGCGTTGGCGGTGAGGAAGCCCTTGAGCAGTTCCGGGGATTCGGCCATCAGGCCGACGGCGGCGGGCAGGTGACCGAGGTTGCGGTGGACGCCCGCCATGGTGGCGCGGGCGGCGACAGGCGCGGTGTCGGGGGTGTGTGCGGTGAAGACGCGTCGGGACACGCCGGGACCTCCCGGGTACGATAGTCAACGTGGTTGACCAAACAGTAAACGTGGTTGTCGAAAATGGCAACGCCTGACCGCCCCGGCTTTGCGCTCCCCCTGCTGCTGCTCGCCGGCTTCCGCACGCTCATCGACGACCTGCACGCCGAGCTGGCCCGGCAGGGCCACCCCGACATGCGCCCGGTGCACGGCTTCGCCCTCCAGGCGGTCGGCATCGAGGGCACCACCGCCTCCGAGATGGGCCAGCGCCTGGGCGTCTCCAAGCAGGCGGCCGGCAAGACCGTCGACCGGCTGGTCACGCTCGGCTACCTGGAACGCGCCGACGACCCCGCCGACGCCCGGCGAAAGCTGGTCCGGCTGACCGACCGAGGGCTGGACGGGCTGCACCGCTCGGCGGTCGTGTTCGACCAGCTCCGCGACCGCTGGGCGGCAACGCTCGGCGCTGACCGGGTCGCGGCGCTGGAGGACGACCTGCGTACGGTCGCTCAGCCGAACTTCTTCCGCCTCGACGTCCCCGGCTGGTTCGGCACCTGACCCCTGGGCCTCAACGACCCGCCCCGCCGCCCCGGTCCGGGGATGTCCGTCAGTCCGAGTAGAGCCGCGCCGCGTCGACGAGGACGATGTCGGGCCGGTACGCGGCTGCCCGCCGCAGATCGTCGGTAAATCCTTCCCCGCTCGCCAACAGCAGGCGGGTGCGGCTGGCGTCAATCCCGG
Source organism: Micromonospora sp. NPDC048999 (assembly GCF_040649295.1). Classification (NCBI taxonomy): domain Bacteria; kingdom Bacillati; phylum Actinomycetota; class Actinomycetes; order Micromonosporales; family Micromonosporaceae; genus Micromonospora; species Micromonospora sp. NPDC048999. Next base: position 449,407 of record NZ_JBEZFI010000001.1, read on the forward strand.
GGCGGTGGACGAGCAACTCCCGCACGCGCCGCAGCCGCTCCAGGTCCGCCTGCCCCAGCCGCCGGCCCCACTTCACCTCGCCGATCGCGAGCAGCGTGCGCGGTCCGTCACCGAGCGGCGGCTCACCGAGCGCGACGAGATCCAGCTCGTGGCTGGTCCGGGTGGACGGGTCCGTTACGGTCGCGGCGCTGGCCTCCGCGACGATGCCGTCGAAGACGTCGAGGTCGGCGAAGCGGATGGCCCACTGCCGGACGATCTCCTCGAACCGGGGCCCGAGGACGGCACTGGTGTAGCGGCGTTTCGAGCGGCGCCAGACGTCCCCCCCACGACGCTGTTCGAGCGCGGTCCAGGCGGGTCGCATGACGGCCTGGTAGAAGGTGATGAGCGGTTCGGTGATCCGGTAACTGCTGCGTCCGCTCCGGAGTGGATCCGGTTCCCGCACGAGCAGGCCGGCGTCCTCCAACACGGTCAGTGGATGTTGCAGGTCGTTCGCCTTGCGCCCGATGTAGCCGGCGATCCCGCCACGGCTGGCGTTGCCTTCGGCGACTGCCGCCAGCACGGAGTGGTAGAGGGCGGTGTCCCGCAGATCGGGGTCCTCGACGAGCAGGTAACGCGCCTCCCGGAACAACGGGCGTGCCGGGTTGAGGACCGCCCGCACCACCCAGCTGTCGAAGTCCTCCGGGCCGTCTGGCGCATCGTCCTGGACGTACTCGCGCCGGTAGGCCGGCGTGCCACCCACGATGGAGAAGACCTTCACGGCCAGCAACGGGTCCTGGATGCCCCAGAAGGCGGCGGCGGCCCGATAGTCCAGCGGCTGCACCGGCAGCTCCAGGCCGGCCCGGCCCCGAAGCGGCGCGGACCCGGCGAGCAGGCCACCCATGAAGGACAGGGCCGATCCACAGAGCAGCAGACGGGTCTGGGACTGCGTGCGTTCCGGCCGTCCAGGCGTGAGCGCGTGCTGAATGATCGACGGGAGGTCGCGGGCCACGCGCACGAGATACGGGAACTCGTCGATGACCACGGTCACCGGGCGTTCCCGCGCCAGGGCGAGCAGCGCATCCACCGCCGCGCCCCAGTCGGCCAGCTGAACCGGCCCCAGCGCGCCCGTGTAGGCGCCGAGCGCCTCGCCGAGCCGCCGAAGCGACTCCGCAGCCGTGGCCTCGGTGGCCCCGAAGTAGAAGCCGTCGGTGGCCCGAGCCAGCTCATAGAGCAGCAACGTCTTGCCCTGGCGACGCCGGCCGCTGACGACCCCGAGGGTCGCGCCCGGGCGCTCGTCGGCGGCGAAGCGGGTTAGCTCCGCCCACTCGACGTCCCGGTCGAAGATCCCCTTCGGTTTCGCCAGTTGAGTCACCTGCGGTCACCGCACTTCGTAGAACTACAGTTCTTAGAAGTGTAGTCCTACATTTTGCTCCGGGGCGTGGCTGGCGCCCTCCAGGCCCGTCCGCGCCGACCAGGCCTTGATCGACTCGGTGTGCGGCATGTGGTGGTCTCCGCGAGACCGAATGCCACCATGTGCGCAGCATGGAGTGGATCACCCCGCTCACTGCCTCGTGGCAGGACGATACGGGGATGAGTGACGCGTACGTGGTGGGCGATCCGGACGGTCTCTCCCCGCTGTTGCGGGAGATCCGGGACGCGGTCGCCCGGGAGCTGCACGCCCAGTTGGCCCTGCGGGCCGAGCGGATCGAGCTGGCCGACGTCCCCGAGATCGCCTACCAGGTGACGCTCGGCGTAGACCGGCTGCTTACCGGTCGACGCCGTAGCGCGGGGATCAGTTGACGCCGGCGTACGAGTGCAGGCCGGTGAAGAAGAAGTTGACCCCGAACAGGTTCATCAGCATGGTCAGGAAGCCCAGGATCGAGATCCAGGTGGCCACGTTCCGCCTGATGCTCGGGGTGGCCCGAGCGTGCAGGTAGCCGGCGTACACCACCCAGGAGATGAACGCCCAGGTCTCCTTCGGGTCCCAGCCCCAGGCCCGACCCCAGGCCGCCTCGGCCCAGATCGCCCCGGCGATCACCGCGAAGGTGAAGATCGGGAAGGCGAAGGCGTGCAGCGCGAAGGTCAGCCGCTCCAGGCCGGCCGCCGCCGGCAGCCGGCGGGCCAGCGTGTACGGGAAGCTCCGCCGCCCCTGCTCCCAACCGGCCCGCATCAGGTACGCGCCGGCCGGCACCACGCCCAGCAGGAAGATGCCGGAGGCGAAGATGATCGTCGACACGTGGATGATGAACCAGTACGACTGCAGCGCCGGCATCAGCGGGGTGACCTGCACGTAGAGCTTCAGCTCGGCGAACGCCAACAGCAGCACCATGACCAGGGTCAGGAAGAGCCCCAGCCGGCGCAGCGACGGCTGCTTCCAGAGCACCACCAGCCAGGCTGCGGCCCCGATGAAGGTGCCCGTCAGCACGAACTCGTACATGTTGCCCCAGGGCATCCGCTCGGCGGCCACGCCCCGGGTGACCACCGCGCCCAGGTGCAGCGCGACGGCGAGCACGGTGACCCAGGCGGCGATCCGCCCGGCCAGCGCGGCCCGCGCGCCCGAGCGACTCGGCCGGGCCGTGGGCGCGACCTCGGCCACAGCCGAGGGTGCGACCTCGGCCGGGGTCGCGGGCGCGTCGACGCTGCCGCCCGCGACGCCGAGACCGGCGCCGACCAACTCCCGGGCTGGGGCGGCCGTCCGCGCCGACACCGCGCGGGCGTTGCCCAACGCGTACTCGACGGCGTGGCTGATCATCGCGACCAGGTACGCCAGGATCGCGTACGTGACCAGCTGGTCGGAGAGTGCGGACATCACTCGTCTCCTTCTCGCGCCCGCCGGTCGTCTCGCCCGTCGTCGCTGACTGCGGCGACGAGCTGCGCGAACTCGTCGGCGAACCCCGGATGCTCGGTGCGCGGCAGCCCACCGGCCGCCACCAAGCTACTACCGTTCGTCGGAGATCCACCCTCGGGGGCCGAAACCCGGAACCAGACCCGCCGTCGCCGGGCGAAGAGCGAGCCCATCAGGCCGAGCAACAGCGTCGCGCAGGCGCCGAGCATCAGCGTCTGCCCGGGGGCGTGCCGGATGGAGATGGCGATGTAGGGCTGGGTGGCCACGAACTCCAGCGTGCTGCCGTCGTCCAGGGTCCACTTCTCGCCCAGGCGCAGCACCTTGGTGTCGATCTGCTTGAGCTTGCCCTTGTCGATCTGCCGCTGGTCGAGCTCGTAGACCGAGCCGGGGATGCCGGCGTCCATCCCCAGGTTGCCCCGGTAGGCGATCAGGTTCAAAGTCGGGTTCCGCTCCTCCGGCCAGGTGGAGCGGACGAACGGCCCGGTGTCCGGGGCGGTGGGCAGGTAGATCCCACTGAAGGCGACCTGCTGGTCCGAGGCGCGCGTGCCGGTCTTCGGGTCGAGGTTCGCGTCCGGGAAGACGGCCACGCCCTCCCCCGTCAGGGTGGCGTCGTCGATGGTCTTGAACGGGGTGTTGCTGGTCTGCGCCCGACCGTATTTGTCGGTGTATTTCAGGATCGGCGTGAACCCGTGGCCGAGCAGGTAGACGTTGGCCGAGCGGAGCCGCAGCGGCGAGTTGACCGAGAAGGTGGCGGTCTCCGTCGGCTGGCCGTCCAGGTGGTCCACGGTCACCGTGGCCTGGTAACGCGACGGCTGCCCGGAGGGGAGGTACCCCGCTTCGAACCGGTCGAGGGTGAGGCAGAAGGGCGGCAGGTCGGCGCTGTCCACCCGGGGGCCGAGCGAGACCTCGGCGTACTGCTGGCGGGTGTTGCAGAAGGCGTTCTCCGCCCCCGCCACCAGCAGCTTGTTGCCGTGCCAGCCGTACCAGGAGCCGACCGCGACCCCGACCAGGAGGGCGACCAGCGATACGTGGAAGAGCAGGTTGCCGGTCTCCTTGAGGTAGCCCTTCTCGGCGGAGACCTCGTTGCCGCGTACCACGACCCGCCAGCGTCGGCGGCGCAGCACCGCCGCGATCGCCTCCGGGTCGGCGGCGGCCGGCGCCTCCAGCACCGCGTGCTGCGGCAGCCGGTCGAGACGCTTCGGCGCGGCCGGCGGCTTCATCAGCAGCGCCCGGACGTGGTCGCGGGCCCGGGGCAGGATGCAGCCGACCAGCGAGGTGAACAGCAGCAGGTAGATCGCGGAGAACCAGACCGAGCCGAACACCTCGAACATGCCGAGCTGGTCCAGCCGCGGGGCCAGGTCGGGGTGGTCGACGTACCACTGGTTGACCTTCTCCGGGCTGACCCCGCGCTGCGGCAGCACCGAGCCGGGGATCGCGCCGACCGCGAGCAGGAAGAGCAGGACCAACGCGGTACGCATGCTGGTGAGCTGCCGCCACGAGTTGCGCAGCAGGGCGACCACCGGGTTGACCCGTCGCCTCGGAGCGGGCGGTGCCGCCGGCCGGTCGTCGACCGTCGTCATCAGATGCTCACCTCGCCCACGCCCACGTGCGTCTGCAACCAGATCACGAAGTTCTGCCAGCCGCCGGTGACCAGCGCCAGGCCGATCAGAATCAGCAGGGCACCGCCGATCCGGGTGACCCAGCGGCTGTTGCGCCGGACGGCGCGGAACACCCCGAGCAGGCGATGGAAGCCCAGCCCGAAGACGATGAACGGTAGCCCCAGCCCGAGGCAGTACGCCACGGCGAGCAGCACCGCCCGGTCGGTCTTGCCCTCCGTCGCGGCCAGGCCGAGCACCGCGCCGAGCGTCGGGCCGGTGCAGGGCATCCAGCTCAGCGCGAAGACCACCCCGAGCACCGGGGCGCCGAGCAGCCCGGCGGCGGGCAGCCGGTGGATCCGGAACTCGCGCTGCATCCCGGGGATCAGGCCGAGGTAGCCGAGCCCGAGCAGCACGATCAGCCCGCCGATGACGATCTCCAGCGGGCGTTTGTGCTGGTAGAAGGCCTTTCCGATGCCGGAGACCACGATCGCGGTGGTGACGAAGACGACGGTGAAGCCGGCGATGAAGAGCAGCGTCCCGGCCAGCACCCGCCCCTTCACCGCGGCCGGCGGCCGGGCCGGGGGCGCGGCGACGGTCACCCCGCCGCCGGCCGGGCCGTCGGTCCCGCCGGACGGCGTCACCGCCCGCACGCGCCCCTCCAGGTCGGCGCCAGCCAGGCCGGTGACGTAGGAGAGGTAGCCGGGCATCAGGGGCAGGACGCACGGGGAGAGGAAGCTGACCAGCCCGGCGAGCGCCGCCGCGCCGATGGCCAGCAGCAGCGGGCCGGACTGGGCGACCTGACTGAAGGTCTCGCCCATCAGCGGGACCCGTTGGGCGCTGGCTGCTCGGCGGCGACCTTCTCGACGATCGGTCGCAGTTCGTCCTTGGTGACGGCTCTGCGGATCACCACCGCGATACGGCCGTCCCGGTCGAGGATGACGGTCGCCGGCGTGCTGTTCGGCGGGATGTCGAAGTTGAGCGCCTGCCGACTGGCCGGGTCGAAGAGGCTCGGGTAGGTGACCCGGCCCTCCTCGAAGGCGACCGCCTTGTCCCGGCTGTCCTGCACGTTGATGCCGAGGAAGGTCACCCCGGAATCCTTGGTGGCCTGGTACGTAGCCTCCAGGCCGTCGGCCTCGGCGCGACAGGGCGCGCACCAGGAGCCCCAGAAGTTGACCACGACCACCTTGCCGCGGTCGTTGGAGATGTCGTAGCTGCCGCCGGTGAGCAGCTCACCGCTCACCTTCGGGGTCTTCGACCGCTGGTCGGGGGCGCAGGTGACGGTGAGGCCGTCGCTCGCGCACAGGCTCTCCTTGTTGCCGGAGGTGCAGCCGACCAGCGCCGTACCGGCGGTGACGGCGGCGAGCAGGGCTGCGGCGAGCCTCCGGCTGAGCATCAGGCCCCCTTGGCCGTCCGGGCGCTCGCCGACATCGCGACCAGGTGAGCCGCCGGCTCGGTGTAGCTGATGCCGACGACCTTGGCGCCGTCGAAGTGGAACGAGGTGAGGCTGGCCAGCCCGCACTGTCGCCGGCGCGGGTCGTGCCAGAGCCGCTTGCGCTCGACCCACCGGCGCAGCGTCCAGATGGGCAGCTGGTGGGAGACGATCACGGCCTCGCGCCCCTCGGCGGCGATCCGGGCGGCGTGCAGGCCGGCGAACATCCGCTCGGCGATGGCCCGGTACGCCTCGCCCCACGATGGGGTGAGCGGGTCGCGCAGCACCCACCAGTTGCGCGGGTCGCGGAACGAGCCGTCGCCGACCGAGACCTTCTTGCCCTCGAACCAGTTGGCGCTCTCGATCAGCCGCTCGTCCGCCCCGATCGGCAGGCCGAACTGCGCCGCGATCGGCTCGGCGGTCTGCTGGGCGCGTTCCAGCGGGCTGGCGACCACGTGCACCACGGTCTTGTCGGCGAGCGCCTGGGCGGCGGCCTTGGCCATCTGGACGCCCAGCTCGGAGAGGCGGAAACCGGGCAGCCTGCCGTAGAGGATGCCGTCCGGGTTGTGCACCTCGCCGTGCCGCAGCACGTGGACCACCGTCTTGCTCACGACTGTGCCCCCTTCGTTCGCGACTGCGGGGCTCGCAAACCCGGCTCACTCCTCGCGCTCACCGCTATCCTCCCGCCGCCGCCGTCGCCGCGCCGGGCAGCGCGTCGGCGATCTGCTCCAGGGCGGCGTCGTCGATCGCCGCCGACACGAACCACGACTCGAACGCGCTCGGCGGGAGGTAGACCCCGGCGGCGAGCATCGCGTGGAAGAACGCCTTGAACGCGGGCACCTGCTGGGTGCGGGCGCTGTCGTAGTCGACCACGTCGGCGTCGGTGAAGAAGATCGAGAACATGTTGCCCGCGTACGAGAGGCGGTGCGGCACCCCGGCGGCGGCCAGCGCGTCGGTGGCGAGCTTGCCCACCACGGCGGCCGTCTCGTCGAGCTTGCGGTAGAGCGCGTCGTCGGCGAGCCGGAGCGTGGCCAGGCCGGCGGCACACGCGAGGGGATTACCGGAGAGCGTGCCGGCCTGGTAGACCGGGCCGGCCGGGGCCAGCTTCGCCATGATCTCCGCGCGCCCGCCGAACGCCGCGGCGGGCAGGCCACCGCCCATGACCTTCCCGTACGTCCACAGGTCGGCGTCGGACGGGTCGAGGCCGTGCCAGCCGGCGCGGGAGACCCGGAACCCGGTCATCACCTCGTCGACGATGAGCAGCGCGCCGTACGCGTGGGCGATCCGGGCGAGCTGCTGGTTGAAGCCGTCGCGCGGGGCGATCACGCCCATGTTGCCGGCGGCCGCCTCGGTGATGATCGCGGCGATGTGCGGCCCCTCGGCGGCGAAGGCCTCCTCCACCGCGCGGAGGTCGTTGTACGGCAGCACGATGGTGTCGCCGGCGGCGGCGCCGGTCACGCCGGGCGAGTCGGGCAGGCCGAAGGTGGCCACGCCGGAGCCGGCGGCGGCGAGCAGCGCGTCGGAGTGGCCGTGGTAGCAGCCGGAGAACTTAATGATCTTGGCGCGGCCGGTGAAGCCGCGGGCCAGCCGGATCGCCGACATCGTCGCCTCGGTGCCCGAGTTGACCAGCCGGACCTGCTCGACCGGGGTACGCGCGACGATCTCGTCCGCCAGGTCGACCTCGCGCGGGGTCGGGGTGCCGAAGCTGGTGCCGAGCGCGGCGGCCTCCCGGAGCGCCTCGACCACGGCCGGGTGGGCGTGGCCGAGGATCAGCGGCCCCCAGGAGCAGACCAGGTCGACGTAGCGGCGACCGTCGGCGTCGAACAGCCAGGGACCGTCCCCCCGCACCATGAAACGCGGGGTGCCGCCCACGGCACGGAACGCGCGTACAGGGGAGTTCACCCCGCCGGGCACGACGGCCTTGGCGCGGTCGAACAGGGCCTCGGAGGCCGGTGCGTCGGCCGGGTAGCGGCCGGTTCCGGCGGAAATGGAATCGCTCACGATGCCGCCATTGTGTCAGCGTCGGACGGCTGACCGGCAGCCACCCCGCACCGGTGGTTACCGGGCTCACGCGCTTCGGGGTCGGCGGGCATCGCTCCTCGGGGCTCGCGCATCGCTCCTCGGGTTGGCGGACATCGCTCCTCGGGCGGGCCGCTGGCGACCGGGGCCGGCTCGACGGGCCGCGTGGTCGAGATCGCGATAGGCTGACCGAGTGGATCGTGCCGAACTGTCCATCACGGTGCATCGGACGGGCGACGAAGCGGTGCTTCGTCTCGCCGGTGAGATCGACATGCTCACGGCCGCCCAGCTGTCGACCGTCGTCAACGAGGTGCTGGCCGATCCTCCGCCGCGCATCGTGCTCGACCTGGGCGGCGTGACCTTCTGCGACTCGCAGGGCCTCGGCACCCTAGTGGTGCTGAGCCGCAAGGCCAGTCACGCCCAGAGCCTGCTGGTCCTGAGCAACGTGGGCGATTTCCTCCTCCGCGTCCTGGACATCACCGGCCTCCGCTCCGCCCTGATGATCCGCACCGCCCCCTCCCGTTGACGGCCCACCCTTCCGCGTTGATCAAGGAGTTTGCGTCTACCGCGGCCGGATTTCTGACGCAAACTCCTTGATCAACAACGCGGGGTGGGTCAGGTGGTGGGGACGTCGCGGTGGTGGAAGGTGGTTAGGCCAGCCAGGGCTAGGGCTAGGGCGACGGCGGGCAGGGTGTAGAGGGGGGTGGGGCTCCAGGTGTCCCGGAGCACCTGGGGGGTGTGGGTGAACGGGGAGAGGTCCAGCAGCCACTGGTTCAGGTTCAGGACCGCGCCTAGCTGGCCGAGCAGCACGCAGACCGCGAGCACCGCCCAGGCCGCCGAGGCCAGCCGGGGCAGCAGGCCGTAGAGGAGCACCGCCAGCCCGGCCAGCACCCAGGCCGCAGGCACCTGGGCCAGCCCGGCACCGACCATCCGGGGCAGCTGCCCCGACACGTCGTGCACGCTCTGGCCGTAGGTCAGCCCCGCGGCCAGGCCGGTCACGGCCAGCACCACCACCGGCCCGAGCAGCGCGAACAGCACGTGGGACAGCAGCCAGGTCGAGCGATGGGCCCCGGTCGCCAGCAGCGGCTCGGCCCGCCCGGCGATCTCCTCCGACCGCATCCGCAGCGCGGCCTGCACGCCGTACCCGGTCGCCGCCAGGCCGGCCACGCTCAGCGTGGCGCCGAGGTACGCGTCGGCCAGCCCGGTGGCGCCCCCGATCCGGGCCATGATCTCCTCCAGTTGCGGGTTGCCCTCGACGGACCGGCCGGCGGCCTGCGCCGCCCCGCCGAGGATCAGCCCGAGCAGGCCGAAGCCGACCGACCACCAGAGGATCTGCCCGCGGTGCAGCCGCCAGGCCAGCCCGAACGGCCCAGAGAGGGCTCGACCGGCGGTGGCCGGCCCGAGGCGGGGTGGCAGCAGGCCGGCGCCCAGGTCACGACGTACCGACAACGGGTACGCGACCGCCGCGACCAGCACCGTCGCGGCCAGCGGCAGCGCCAGCACCCACCAGCGCTCCCCCTCGTACGCCCGCACCCGGGCAGCCCAGCCCAACGGCGAGAGCCAGCTCGGCCAGTCGTGCGCGGCGGTGTCGCCCACCAGCCGGAGCCCGAAGGCGCCCCCGAGGACCGCGATCGCGATGCCCCGGCCACCGCCCGCCGTCTCGGTGAGCTGGGCGGCCAGCCCGCCGATCGTGGCGAAGACGACGCCGGTCAGCCCGGCGGCCAGGCCGTAGGCGACCGACCCGGTCGCCGGCAGCCCGGTGGCGATCAGCCCGGCCGTGGTGAGCAGGCCGAGTAGCAGGTCGGCCGCGTACGTCACGAGCAGCGCGGCGGTCAGCCCGGCGTGCCGGCCGAGCACCGTGCTGCCGAGCAACTCCCGGCGGCCGGCCTCCTCCTCGGTCCGGGTGTGCCGGATGACGGTGAGCAGGCTGGCCAGTGCGACGATCACCAGCAGGAACCCGGAACGCTGGGCGGTCAACGCGCCGATGCTGTCGCCGTAGAGCGGGCCGAGCAGCGCGATGATCGACGGGTTCCGAGCGGTGCCGGTGACGTACGCGGCCCGCTGCGCGTCCGTCTGGAGGAGCTCGAAGAAGCTGGCCGCGTAGCTCATCGGCAGGACGGCGAGCACTAGCACCCAGAGCGGAAGCAGCAGGCGGTCCCGGCGCAGGATCAGCCGAAGCAGGTGGCGAGTGCCGGTCACCGTGCTCATTGGACCGCCTCGGCGGGGGCTGACTCGGCGGAGGCCGATTCGTAGTGCCGCAGGAACAGCTCCTCCAGCGTCGGCGGCTGGCTGACCAGGCTGCGTACGCCCAGCTCGGTGAGCCGGCGCAGCGCGGTGTCCAGCGCGGCGGTGTCCACGTCGAAGCGGACCCGGTGGCCGTCCACCCGCAGGTCGTGCACGCCGGGCAGTTCGGCGAGCCCGTCCAGCGGGGCGGCGACCTCGGCCTCGATCGAGGTGCGGTGCAGGTGGCGCAGGTCGCCGAGGGTCCCGGACTCGACCGCGCGGCCGTTGCGGATGATCGTCACCCGGTCGCAGAGCGCCTCCACCTCGGCCAGGATGTGGCTGGAGAGCAGCACGGTGCGGCCATCCCGCTTGGCTCGGCGTACCCAGTGCTGGAAGACCTCCTCCATCAGCGGGTCCAGCCCGGAGGTCGGCTCGTCGAGGATGAGCAGCTCGACGTCGGAGGCGAGCGCGGCGACCAGGCCGACCTTCTGCCGGTTGCCCTTCGAGTAGGCGCGGCCCTTCTTGCGCGGGTCCAGCTCGAAGGACTCCAGCAGCTCGGCACGGCGCTTCGGGTCGAGCCCGCCGCGCATCCGGCCGAGCAGGTCGATCACCTCGCCGCCGCTGAGGTTGGGCCAGAGGGTGACGTCGCCGGGGACGTACGCGAGGCGGCGGTGCAGGGCGACGGCGTCCCGCCAGGGGTCGCCACCGAGCAGTCGGACGGCCCCGGCGTCCGCCCGCAGCAGTCCGAGCAGCACCCGGATGGTGGTCGACTTGCCGGAGCCGTTGGGGCCCAGGAAGCCGTGCACCTCCCCGGCGCGGACGGTGAGGTCGAGTCCGTCGAGTGCTCGGGTCCGGCCGAAGGTCTTCACCAGGCCGGACACCTCAATCGGGGTTTCCATGTTTTGGAAGCTACGCTCGTTTCATAAACTTGTGAAGACAGTGGAAGCTGAGGCACCATCAGCTTCACGACTGCCAACGGAGGGAGCCCACGCCGATGCCTGACGACCACCGCCCGACTCGGAACGAGGAAGAGATCCACCTCTTCGTCGAGCGGATGGCGATGGCCTTCGCGGACGTCGGCTTTCCCCGGATGGCCGGCCGGGCGCTCTTCACCGTGATGAGCGCGGACGACCCGCTCACCGCCGCCGAGATCGGCGAGCGGCTCGGGGTCAGCGCGGCGGCCGTCTCCGGCGCGGTCCGCTATCTGACCCAGTTCGGCATGCTGGTCCGCGAGCCGGTCAAAGGCTCCCGCCGGGACCGCTACCGGATGCCGGACAACCCGTGGTACGAGGCCACCATCACCAAGACCGGCCTCTACAAGAACTTCATCGACATCGCCAACGGCGGTGTCGACGCACTACTCGGGCGGGACACCCCGGCCGGCGAACGGGTCTCCGAGATGCGGGACTTCTTCCTCTTCGTACAGGAGGAGATCGACGCCCTCGGCGAGCGGTGGCGGGCCCGACGCGCCGCGACCGGACACGGTGGCCGCGCCAGCTGACAGGTCAGGCCGGGTGGCCCCAGCGGGCCTGCTCCAGCAGGTCCACCGCGCGTTCCCGAGACTCCGGGCCGTCGTCGGCGCGCAGCAGCGCCGTCGCCTCGTCCACCGCGTCGGTGAGCACCCGCCACTGGGCGTCCCGCTCCCGCACCAGGTCCGACTGGGCGGCGAGCTGGCGGGTCTTCACCCACAGCTCCACGAAGACCGACACCTTCGCCCGCAGCACCCAGGGATCGAACGGCTTGGTCAGGTAGTCCACCGCGCCGACCGCGTAGCCACGCAGGGCGAGCTGGGCGTCGCGGTCCGCCGCGGTGAGAAAAATGATCGGTACGTGCCGGGTCCGCTCCCGCCGCTTGATGTGGGTGGCCGTCTCGAAGCCGTCCATGTCCGGCATCTGCGCGTCCAGCAGGATCACCGCGAAGTCGTCGACCAGGAGCTGCTTCAGCGCCGCCTCGCCGCTCTCCACGGCGACCGACTGCACCGGAAGCCCCTGGAGGATCGCCTCCAGGGCCATCAGGTTCTCCCGCCGGTCGTCCACCAGCAGGGCCTTGGCGGTAGGGGTCATGACAGCTCCTTGCCTCGGCTGCGGCCGATCCAGGACGACATCATCTCGATCAGCTGGTCCAGGTCCACCGGCTTGGTGATGTAGTCGCTGCCGCCGGCCGTGATCGCCGACTCCCGGTCACCCGGCATCGCCTTCGCGGTGAGGAAGACGATCGGCAGGTCGGTGAAGCGGTGGTTGCGGCGGATCTGCCGGGTCGTCTCGTATCCGTCCTGGTCCGGCATCATCGCGTCCATGAGCACGATGTCCACCTCCGGATGCTCGGCCAGCTGGCGGACGCCGTCCGCCCCGTTGTCCGAGTACAACACGGTCATCCCATGAAGTTCCAACGCTGAGGTCAGCGCGAAGACGTTCCGAACGTCATCGTCGATGATCAGAACGGTCACGCCCTCCAGCCGCCGGGTCGCCGGAGTCTCCGGCGGCGGGGGCAGCTCCATCGGCATCAGCAACGACGACGGCAGCCCCGCGCGGCTCGGCGACGGTGGCGCCGGGGCCACCACCGCGTCCGGAGCCAGCACGTCCGGCAGGAAGAGGGTGAAGGTCGACCCCTGCCCGGGCGCCGACGACACGGTGATCGTGCCGCCGAGCAGGCGGGCCAGGTCCCGGCTGATCGACAGGCCCAGCCCGGTCCCGCCGTACCGCCGGCTGGTGGTGCCGTCGGCCTGCTGGAACGCCTCGAAGATCAGCGAGAGCTTGTCGTCCGAGATGCCGATGCCGGTGTCGATCACCGTGAACGCGATGACCCGTCGGGCGTTGGTCAGCGCCGGCACGTCGAAGACGGCGTTCTCGGCGGCGGGTGCGATCCGCAGCGTCACCGCGCCGTTGTCGGTGAACTTCACCGCGTTGGAGAGCATGTTGCGCAGGATCTGCTGCAACCGCTGGGCGTCGGTGACCAGCGCCGGCGCCAGGTCCTTGCTGACCCGTACCTGGAAGTCGAGGCCCTTCTCCTCGGCCTGCGGCGCGAACGCCTGCTCGACGTAGCCGCGCAGCTCGGTGAAGCGCACCTCGGTCGGCTCGACGTCCATCCGGCCCGCCTCGATCTTGGCCAGATCGAGGATGTCGTCGATCAGGGAGAGCAGGTCCGATCCGGCGCTGTGGATGGTGCGGGCGAACTCGATCTGCTTCGCCGTGAGGTTCTGCTCCGGGTTCTCGGCGAGCAGCCGGGCCAGCAGCAGCAACGAGTTCAGCGGCGTACGCAGCTCGTGGCTCATGTTCGCCAGGAACTCCGACTTGTACGCCGACGCCCGGGTGAGCTGCTGCGCCTTCTCCTCCAGGCCGAGCCGGGCCAGCTCGATCTCCCGGTTCTGGGTCTCGATGTTGGTCTTCTGCTCGGAGAGCAGCTTGGCCTTGTCCTCCAGCTCGGCGTTGGTGCGCTGGAGTTCGGCCGACTGCTCCTGCAACTCGTGCGCCAGCCGCTGCGACTGGGCCAGCAGCTCCTCGGTACGCCGGTTGGCCTGGATGGTGTTGACCGCGATGCCGATCGTGCCGACCAGCCGCTCCAGGAACGACAGGTGCAGCTCGGAGAAGGTGATCACGCCGGCGAACTCGATCACACCGAGCAACTCGCCCTCGAACAGCACGGGCAGCACCACCAGGTCGGCCGGGGGCGTCTCGGCGAGCCCGGAGCGCAGCACCAGGCGCCCGTCGGGCTGGGTGTTGACCCGGATGGTCCGCCGGGACAGGGCGGCCTGCCCGACCAGCCCCTCGCCCGGCCCGAAGGTGACGTCGTGCCCTCGCGCCACATAGCCGTACGAGGCGGTGAGCCGCAGCCGCATGCTGCCCTCGGAGCTGTCCACCAGGAAGAACGCGCCGAGCTGCGCGTCGACCAGCGGGGTCACCTCCAGCATGATCATGCGGCAGACCTCGCCAAGGTCGCGCTGGCCCTGGAGCAGGCCGCCGATCCGGGCCAGGTTGGAGTCCAACCAGCCCTGCTCGGCGTTCTTCTTGGTCGTCTCCCGCAGGGTGACGATCATCTGGTTGATGTTGTCCTTCAGCTCGGCGACCTCGCCCTGCGCCTTCACGGCGATCCGCTGGGTCAGGTCGCCCCGGGTCACCGAGGTGGAGACCTGGGAGATCGCCCGGAGCTGGGTGGTGAGCGTCGAGGCGAGCTGGTTGACGTTCTCGGTGAGGTCGCGCCAGGTGCCGGAAACCCCCTTCACCTGGGCCTGCCCGCCGAGCTTGCCCTCGATGCCGACCTCGCGGGCCACCCGGGTCACCTCGTCCGCGAACGACGACAGCTGATCCACCATCGTGTTGACCGTGGACTTCAGCTCCAGGATCTCGCCCTGCGCGTCGACGGTGATCTTCTGGCTCAGGTCGCCCTTGGCGACCGCCGTGGTCACCGAGGCGATGTTGCGCACCTGCGAGGTGAGGTTCGACGCCATCGAGTTCACGTTGTCGGTGAGGTCGCGCCAGGTGCCGGAAACTCCCTTCACCTGGGCCTGCCCGCCGAGCTTGCCCTCGGTGCCCACCTCGCGGGCCACCCGGGTCACCTCGTCCGCGAACGACGACAGCTGATCCACCATCGTGTTCACCGTGGACTTCAGCTCCAGGATCTCGCCCTGCGCATCCACGGTGATCTTCTGCGACAGGTCGCCCTTCGCCACCGCCGTGGAGACCTGGGCGATGTTGCGCACCTGAGCGGTCAGGTTCGACGCCATCGAGTTCACGTTGTCGGTCAGGTCCCGCCAGGTGCCGGCGACGCCGCGTACCTGGGCCTGGCCGCCCAGCTTGCCCTCGGTGCCCACCTCACGGGCCACCCGGGTCACCTCGTCCGCGAACGACGACAGCTGATCCACCATCGTGTTCACCGTGGACTTCAGCTCCAGGATCTCGCCCCGGGCGTCCACCGTGATCTTCTGCGACAGGTCACCCTTCGCCACCGCCGTGGTCACCGAGGCGATGTTGCGGACCTGCGAGGTGAGGTTCGACGCCATCGAGTTCACGTTGTCGGTCAGGTCCCGCCAGGTGCCCGAAACGCCCTTCACCTGGGCCTGGCCGCCCAGCTTGCCCTCGGTGCCCACCTCACGGGCCACCCGGGTCACCTCGTCCGCGAACGACGACAGCTGATCCACCATCGTGTTCACCGTGGACTTCAGCTCCAGGATCTCGCCCCGGGCATCCACCGTGATCTTCTGTGACAGGTCACCCTTCGCCACCGCTGTGGAGACCTGCGAGATGTTGCGGACCTGGCTGGTCAGGTTGCCGGCGAGCTGGTTCACGTTCTCGGTGAGGTCGCGCCAGGTGCCGGAGACACCGCGTACCTGGGCCTGGCCACCCAGCTTGCCCTCGATGCCGACCTCGCGGGCCACCCGGGTCACCTCGTCCGCGAACGACGACAGCTGATCCACCATCGTGTTCACGGTGTCCTTCAGCTCCAGGATCTCGCCCTGCGCGGCCAC
Organism: Micromonospora sp. NPDC048999; assembly: GCF_040649295.1. Taxonomy (NCBI): domain Bacteria; kingdom Bacillati; phylum Actinomycetota; class Actinomycetes; order Micromonosporales; family Micromonosporaceae; genus Micromonospora; species Micromonospora sp. NPDC048999. The sequence goes on from NZ_JBEZFI010000001.1 coordinate 464,961, forward strand.
CGTGATCTTTTGGGAGAGGTCGCCCCGGGCAACCGCAGTGGAGACCTGGGCGATGTTGCGCACCTGGGCGGTCAGGTTCGACGCCATCGAGTTGACGCTGTCGGTCAGGTCCTTCCAGGTGCCGGCGACATTCGGCACCTCCGCCTGGCCCCCCAGCTTGCCCTCGGTGCCCACCTCACGGGCCACCCGGGTCACCTGCTCGGCGAAGAGCCGGAGGGTGTCGGTCAGCGAGTTGAAGGTGTGGGCCAGCTCGGCCACCTCGCCCATGGCCGACACGGTGATCTTCTGCGACAGGTCGCCCTTGGCCACCGCCGCGGCCACCTGCGAGATCGACCGGACCTGATACGTCAGGTTCGACGCCATGGTGTTCACCGAGTCGGTGAGGTCCTTCCAGGTGCCGGCGACCCCGCGTACGTCGGCCTGGCCGCCCAGCTTGCCCTCGGTGCCCACCTCGCGGGCCACCCGGGTCACCTCGTTCGAGAAGGACGACAGCTGGTCGACCATGGTGTTGACGGTGCGCCCGATGTGCAGATATTCACCGCGCAACGGGCGGCCGTCTATTTCCAACGCCATGTGCTGGGACAGGTCACCGTCGGCCACCGCGACGATGACCCGGGCGATCTCGGTGGTCGGTCGGCCCAGGTCGTCGATGAGCGAGTTGATCGCCCGCTGGCCCTCCGCCCACGAGCCGTCCAGCCCCTCGTCGTCGAGGCGTTCGGTGAGCCGGCCGTCCCGGCCGACGATCCGGCTGATCCGGCGCAGGTCCAGGTGCTGCCGCTCCTGGAGCGACACCACGTCGTTGAAGGCGTCGGCCACCTCACCGGCAAGGCCGGCCCGCCGGGGCAGCCGGACCCTGAGGTCGCCGCGGCGCACCTGCCGCAGCGCCTCCACCAGGTCACCGAGGAGCGCCTCGTGCTCGGGCGCGGACAGGTCCGCGGCTACCGACTTTTTCGCCGTGGTCATCATTCCTCGCTCAGCTCGGGGCCAACCGGCTCGTGCCGACATCCCACCATTTTGCCTGCCTAACGTCGAGGCGACGACCTACGAGTACGCCGGCTTCGCCCTGGTTCATCCGTATCTGACCGGCGGTACGGCAAGGCTTGTCGTTTGGCACCCAGGGCGGCAGCGGTGGAGGATACGAAGGTGTCAGCAAAGTCGGGGCCGGCGACGAACGGCGGCGGCGCGGACGAGCACGTCCGCCGGGTCCGGCTCCCCGCCGACCGGCGCACCCCCGCTGCGGCCCGGGCGCTGGTCCGGTCCGTCCTCGGCGAGGCGAACCTGGACGAACTGCTCGACGAGGCGTTGCTGCTCACCACGGAACTCACCACCAACGCGGTGGAACACGCGCGTACCGAGCTGGACATCGAGGTCGAGGCGGACACCGCGGGGCTGACCGTCACGGTCACCGACTTCGCGGCCGGCCCGGTCGAGGAGCTGATGGTCGGCGTACGCAACGTCAGCCCGGACATCACCGAGGTGGCCGAGCGCGGGCGCGGGCTGCTGCTGGTCGACCACTTCGCCAGCCGGTGGGGCACCACCTACCTGCCCACCGGGAAGGGCATCTGGTTCCGGCTGGACCGGCACGACAGCGAGCCTCGGCCGGTCACGGCCGAGCCCCCCGCGGCGGTCATCACCTCGGGCCCGGTCGAGGACACCCCGAGCGTCGCCGCGATGAGCGAGCTGATGCAGGCCAACCCCGACCCGTACGCGGACGATCCGCTGCCGGAGTTCGCTACCGGGCTGCTGACCCGGCTCGCCGAGATGGTGGGCGCCGCCGGCGGCGTGATCCGGCTGGACCGGGGCGACGGGCAGGGCAGCCAGGTGCTCGCCCGGTACGGCCGGCAGCCCCGGGAGAGCAACGAGCTGCTCCTGGTCCCGCTCGCCGTGCACCGACCGTACGCCGGCGAGCTCGAGCTGGACGCGGCACCTTCGGCGTACGCCCGGCCGCTGGCGGTGCTGGCCGCCGAACGGCTCTCGCTGCACCTGGAGAACGACCGGCTGCGCCGGGCGGACGTCCGCCGGTCGACCTGGCTGACCTTCCTCGCCGAGGCGAGCGAGCTGCTCGCCCAGTCCCTGGACGTCGAGCTGACCATGGCGCTCATCCCGCAACTGGTGGTGCCCCGGCTCGGCCAGTGGTGCGTGGTGCACACCACCGACGAGTGGGGCCGGCTGCGGCTCGCCGCGTCCAGCCACGCCGACGAGTCGGTGCTGCCGCAACTGCACCGGGTGCTCCAGGAGACCGGGCCGGACTCGATCCAGGCCCGGCTGCGGGAGGCGTCCCGGAGCGCGGCACAGGTGCCGCTCAGCGGACCGATGGAGGGGTTCGCCGTACCGCTGATCGCCCGCGGGCAGCGGCTCGGCACCCTGGCCGTCGGCCGCCACCAGGGGCACCGACACGATCCGGACGAGGTCTCGGTGCTGGAGGACGTGGCCCGGAGGGCCGCCCTCGCCATCGAGAACGCCCGCATTCACGCCGAGCGGCGGCGAGTCGCCCAGACGCTCCAGCAGTCCCTGCTGCCCCCGGTGCTCCCGGTGGTCGAGGGCATCGGCTTCGCCGCCGAGTACGTGCCGACCGGCGGCGACGCCGAGGTCGGCGGCGACTTCTACGACGTGGTGCCGCTGCCGGACGGCGGCTGGCTGGTGGTGATCGGCGACGTCTCGGGCAAGGGGGTGCAGGCGGCGGCGGTGACCGGCCTGGTCCGGGACGTGATCCGGGTGCTGGCCGGGGACGGCAAGCCGCTGCCGGAGGTGCTGGTCCGGCTCAACGAGACACTGGTCGAACGGGGCAGCGGCCGATATTGCACGCTCGCGTTGGCGGCGGTCAGGCCGGGCGACGGGGACCAGCTCGACGTGTCCCTGCACCTGGCCGGGCACGACCGCCCGGTGCTGCTGAGCGGCGGCGGTGGGGCTGCCTTCGTCGGCACGGGCGGTACGGCACTCGGGCTGCTCGACGCGATCACCACGCCGGCGGCCGAGATCTCGCTCGACCCGGGCGACGCGCTGATCTTCTATACCGACGGCGTCACCGAACGTCGGCGGGGCCGGGACCTCTTCGGCACCGAACGGCTACGCGCGTCGACAGCGCCGTTGGCCGGCTATTCCGCGGACGTGGTGGCCGCCCGGCTGCGCGCCACGGCGATCGGCTTCTCGACGGAGGCGCCCCGCGACGACATCGCCATCCTGGTTCTCCGCAACGACGCGCTCTGACACTCGCCGGCTACAGGCCGCCGGGGAGGCGGCCGGGGGCCAGCCGGTGGTGGGGATCGAGGTGTGCCTTCGCCATGCGGAGGCGGGGCAGGGCGGGCAGCTCGCCCCAGAGGTCGACGACCCGCCGGATCGGGGTGGGGGCGGCCACCACCACGCAGCGGCCCTGCCGGGCGAGGAGCACCCCGCGGACGGCGGCGAGGATCGAGGCCACCCGGTCGGGAGGCAGGGCGGCGGGCAGCACCGCGTGCACCGTCCCGACCCCGGCCGAGCCGCGCACCGGCACCGGGGTGCCCGCGGCGTCGCGCAGCGCGTAGACCGCCGCGTGCAGGTCGTTGATCGGCACCTCGATCCGCAGCGCGGTGTCGCCGGGGCCGAACGGGTAGCGCCCCCACCAGTCGGGTGGCGCATGGCTGGCGACCGCGTCGCCGCCGAGCAGGGCCTTGAGCCGCTCGGCCCGCTCGGCGACGTCCGCGCGGCCGCCTTCCAGGAGCACCACCAGGCTGCCCGCCGCGGCCGGCCGAGTGGCCCACCCGATCACCGCCGGATGGTCGGGCCGCCCGAACACGGACGGATGCGACGGGTTCACCCGCCGGCGCGGCAACGGCACCGGCAGGTCCAGCTCGACGGCCGCCGGATCGAGCCGGGCGGCGAGCACCGCCCGGACCAGGTCGTGCACCTCCAACGGGGTCCAGACCGGGCGGGACACCCAGACCCGGCTGGCCGGCACGGCCTGCACCCGCAGGGTCGCCGAGACCAGCACCCCCAGGCCGCCCTGCGAGCCGCAGAGCAGCCGGGCCACATCAAGCCCCGGCAGGTCGCCAGCGCCGAAGAGCGCCGCAGCGCCGCCAGCCTGCCCAGCATCACCACCCGGCCCGGCACCGCCGCCTGGACCGGCATCGGCCGCCAGGCCGGCGGGCACCGCCCGGCCGCCGCCCGCCTGGTCGCGAGCCGTCGGCGCTGCCCGGCCCAACGACGCCGTGCCGGCCGCGCCGATGCTGATCAGCTCGCCGCTGGCGTCCAGGTAGCGAACGCCGACGAGTTGGGCGCACGGACTGCCGTGCCGGTGCCGGAGCGGGCCGGCCTCGTCGGCGGCGAGCACCCCGCCCAGGGTCGCCCCGGGGGAAGGCGCGTCGACCGGCAGGCGCCGGCCGGCGCGGTCCAGGCTCGCCTGGACCGCACGCAGCGGGGTGCCGGCGCCGACCTCGGCCACCGGGGAGCCCTGCGGCTCGTGCCAGACCCCGGCGAGCCGGCCGGTGTCGAGCAGGATGTCGACCTGCGCCGGGGCGGCACCCCAGTCGATCTTCGTGCCGGCCCCTCGGGGCACGACGGTGAGGTCGTGCGCCGCAGCCAGCCGCAGCACCTCGGCGGCGGCGTGCGGGCCGCCCGGCACCGCCACCCAGCGGGCCGTCCGGCCGGCCACCTCGTCGGCCGGGCCGGCGAACCGGGCGAACGACGGGCCGCAGATCTCCGCCAGTCGACGGGTGATCTCGAGGGCTCCGGATCGGTTCGTGGAACTCGCTGCAGCCGCCATGTCCGTCATCGTACACATGTTCGAAAGCGTGAGGTGGCGGTTTGCCGACCCCGCCTCCACTGAGGCGGGCGGAGGCGGGGTCGAACCAGGCGGCCGAAGTCCGGTCAGCCGGCGGCGCGGGCCCGCCACATCGGACTGTCGTGGTAGTGGTTGTCGAACTCCTCGGAACTGGCCGCGATCTCCGCCGGATCGGCCTCGCCCCGGTAGACCCGCTCCAGCAGGCGGTAGTAGTCGAACCGGGCCAGACCCGGCGTGAAGGTCACCAGGATGTCGGCTTCCTCTCCAGGGGCCGGCGCGAAGGCGTGCGGCAGGCGAGGCGGCACGACCAGCAGGTCACCCCGACGCAGGGTGAGGATCCGCTCCCCCGCGAGCACCTGGAGGACCCCGTCGAGGACGAAGAAGCTCTCCGTGGCGCGGGTGTGATGGTGCGGCGGCGCCCCGGGCGAACCCGCCCGCAGGTGGGACCGGTTGACGGTGAACGCGCCGCCGGTCTGGTCCGCGTCGGCGAGCAGGGTGATGAGGCTGGTGGGGCCATCCTGGAGGACCGCCGCCTCGGCAGCGGTGACGACAACGGGCGGCTTGGGGATGGTATTGCTCATTTGTTCCTCCTGATCGAGTCGTCCCGGCGGGCCGCCGGGAGCAATATCTGGATGTTTTTTATCCAGGATTTTGGCCGCAAAAAGCCCCTCCGCCGAGGGGCGTGCTGCCAAGTCAGCCGCGAAGGGCGGCGAACCGTTCGCGGGTGTTCTTCGGGGTGTCCGGGTAGCGCGCCTCCACCTCGGCCCGGACGTCGGCCAGGCTGCGGCCGGCGAGCTCCCGCCGCCAGGCGAGTTCGGCGTGACGCATGGAGCCGGCGATCACGCAGGCCTGCCGGTAGTCGACGTCCGCCCGACCACCGGGCCCCGCCCGCAGGATCTGGTCGCAGGGAAACGCCTCGCCCGGCCCTTCAATAGCAGTCACGACGTCGAGCAGGCTGATCGCCTCCGGTCGGCGGGCCAACCGGAAACCTCCACGAGGCCCCGGGGTGGACGACAGGATGCCAGCCCGCACCAGGGCCTGGAGGTGCTTGTTCAGGTAGGCGGGCGGCAACGCGTAGAACTTCGCCAGCGACGCGGTGGGCACGGCCTGCCCGGACTCGACGTAGGTGAGATTGAGGCAGGTGTGCATCGCCCACTCGACCCCTTGGCTCATCCGCATATCCTGGATATTAGTTGTCCAGTTTTAAACGTGCAAGCACCAGCGGCGTCTGCGTCCGGAATGCACGCCTGGAGGCCGGTAACGTGACGCCGTGACCACCGAGACCCCCGTGCCGGTCGCCAAGCGCCTCCCGGCCGAGCGGACCCACCACGGCGACACCGTCGTGGACGAGTACGCCTGGCTGGCGGCCAAGGACGACCCCGAGACGATCGCCCACCTGACCGCGGAGAACGCCTACACCGAGGCGCGCACCGCACACCTGGAGGGGCTGCGCGCCCAGCTGTTCGAGGAGACCCGCCGGCGCACCCAGGAGACCGACCTGTCGGTGCCCACCCGCAAGGACGGGCACTGGTACTACACCCGCACGGTCGAGGGCCAGCAGTACGGCGTGCACTGCCGCCGGCCCGTTCAAGCCGGCGAGACCGCACCCCCGATCAGCGCCGACGGCGCCCCGCTCGACGGCGAGGAGGTGCTGCTCGACGGCAACCTGCTCGCCGAGGGGCACGACTTCTTCGCCCTCGGCGCGTTCGACGTCAGCCCGGACGGGCGTTGGCTGACCTACTCGACGGACTTCGCCGGGGACGAGCGGTTCACCCTGCGGATCAAGGATCTGAGCACGGGCGAGGTGCTCGCCGACGAGATCCCCGACACCTTCTACGGCACCGCATGGTCCGCCGACGCCTCCACGCTCTTCTACGTCACCGTGGACGACGCCTGGCGGCCGTACCGGGTCTGGCGGCACACCGTCGGCACCCCGTCGAGTGAGGACGTGGTGGTCCACCAGGAGGACGACGAGCGGTTCTGGGTGGGCGTCGAGCTGACCCGCTCCGAGCGGTTCGTGGTCATCGACATCCACAGCAAGATCACCAGCGAGGTACGGGTCATCCCGGCCGCCAACCCCACCGGCGAGCCAGCGATCGTCGCGCCCCGCCGACAGGGCGTCGAGTACTCGGTGGAGCACCACGGGCACCGGTTCCTGATCCTGCACAACGACGGCGCGGAGGACTTCGCGCTGGCGTTCACCTCGGCGGACACGCCCGGCGACTGGACGCCGCTGATCGAGCACGCGCCGGGCACCCGGCTGGAGTCAGTCGACGCGTTCGAGAGCTACCTGGTCGTCTCGCTGCGCAGCAACGGGCTGACCGGGCTGCGGGTGCTGCCGGTCGGCGGCAGCGACCCGTACGACATCGACTTCCCCGAGCCGATCTACAACGTCGGGTTGGACGCCAACCCGGAGTACCGCACCAGCGAGGTGCGGCTGCGCTTCACGTCGCTGGTCACCCCGGACTCCGTCTACGACTACGACCTGGGCACCCGGCAAATGGTGCTGCGCAAGCAGAAGCCGGTCCGCCCCGGGCCGGACGGGCGGCCGTACGACCCGGCCGACTACGAGCAGCACCGGGACTGGGCGCTCGCCGACGACGGCACCCGGGTGCCGATCTCGCTGGTCTGCCGGAAGGACACCCCGCGCGACGGCTCCGCCCCCTGCGTCATCTACGGCTACGGCTCGTACGAGGCGAGCATGGACCCGTGGTTCTCCATCGCCCGGCTCAGCCTGCTCGATCGGGGCGTCATCTTCGCCGTCGCGCACATCCGGGGCGGCGGTGAGCTGGGCCGACGCTGGTACGACGAGGGCAAGCTGCTGGCCAAGAAGAACACCTTCACCGACTTCGTGGCCTGCGCGCGGCACCTGGTCAAGGCCGGCTGGACGGCCACCGACCGCCTGGTGGCCCGGGGTGCCTCGGCCGGCGGCCTGCTGATGGGCGCGGTCGCCAACCTCGCCCCGGACGCGTTCACCGGGATCGTCGCGCAGGTGCCCTTCGTGGACGCGCTCACCTCGATCCTCGACCCGTCGCTGCCGCTCACCGTCACCGAGTGGGAGGAGTGGGGCAACCCGCTCGACGACCCCGAGGTCTACGCGTACATGAAGTCGTACACCCCGTACGAGAACGTGGCCCCGGTCGACTACCCGGCCATCCTCGCGGTGACCAGCCTCAACGACACCCGGGTGCTCTACCACGAGCCGGCCAAGTGGGTCGCCCGCCTGCGGGCCGTCGCCCCGCAGGGCGACTACCTGCTCAAGACCGAGATGGGCGCCGGCCACGGCGGCCCGAGCGGCCGCTACGACGCGTGGCGCGAGGAGGCGTTCATCAACGCCTGGATCCTCGATCGCCTGAAGTGAAAAGAAGGGGCCCCTGTTAACGAGCAGGGGCCCCTTCTTAACGCTCGACGTCGGGGGTACCGAGCACCGCCGCCAGCACCGCCGGGTCGACGTTGCCGCCGGTGATCACCGCGATGACACGCCCCGACGGCAGCTCGTCCCGTCGGAACAGCCGTGCCGCGACCGCCACCGCACCGCTCGGCTCGACCACCAGCCGGGCCTCGCGGGCCAGCCGGCCCATCGTCAGGGCGATCTCCTCCTCGGTCACCGTGACGATGCCGTCGAGGCGCTCCCGCAGGTGGGCCAGGGTCAGCGCGGACAGGTGGGTACGCAGCCCGTCCGCGCTGGTCCGGTAGGTCCGCTCGACGTCCCAGACCACCACCTCACCGGCGGCGAGGGAATCCCGGGCGTCGGCGGCCAGCGCCGGCTCCACCCCGATCACGGCGGCCGACGGGCGCAGCGCCTTCACCGCCGTGGCGACCCCGGAGGAGAGCCCACCGCCACCCACCGGCACCAGCACCACGTCCACGTCGGACAGGTCCGCCACGATCTCCAGCCCGATGGTGCCCTGCCCGGCGATGATTCGCGGGTCGTCAAAGGGCGGCACCAGCGCGGCCCCCGTGCCGGCCGCGATCCGCTCCGCCTCGACCAGCCGGCGGGCGGGCGCGACCAGCCGTACCTCCGCCCCCAGCGCCCGGATCCGGTCCACCTTGACCTGCGGCGCCCCCTCCGGGACGACCACTGTGCACGGCACCGAGAACCTCCGGGCCGCGTACGCGAGGGCCTGGCCGTGGTTGCCGGACGAGTGCGTGACCACGCCCAGGGACCGGGCGGCCGGGTCGAGCCGGGCCACCGCGTGCGTCGCGCCGCGCAGCTTGAACGACCCGACCGGTTGCAGGCTCTCCGGCTTGACCCACAGCTCGTCGTCCCAGGGCGCTCGCAACAGCGGGGTACGCACCACCGTCCCCGCGATGTCGTCGGCGGCGACCCGGATGTCCTCGATCGAGATCAGCTCCATCGACCCATCCTGCCCCCACCCCGGCCACACCCGCCGCCCCGAGCCGTGTGGCACCTAGACTGCCCGGGTGAGCGAGGCCGAGGAGGAGCCGGCGGGGGCGGACGTACCCTCGGCGGAAGCAGAACCGGGGGCGGCCCGGCGCGGGCCGACCTGGGTGATCCTCGCGGTGGTCGCCGCCGCCCTGCTCGTCTGCTGCTGCTCGGCGGTGATCGGCCTGGCCGTCTCCTGGTCCGCCGGCCTCTTCGGTGGCCGCTGAGCCCGCCGACGCGTCACGTCAGGTCGTCCGCAGTTCCTCCACCGCCGTGCTGGACCTCAGGAAGAGCAGACCGACGCCGACGATCGCCAGCACCGCGACCAGGGCGCCGCCCGCGAGCCACGCCAACTGCTCCACCGGTACGTCCGGAGCCACGGTGATCTCCGGGATCCACTCCGTGCGGGCGTACTGGGCGCGCGTGGCTGGGTCGCTGCAGAGCGTGGCACCCGCGTCACAGACCTCCTGCAAGGAACCGCCGCTGCTCGGCGAACCGAGCGCGCCCCGCACGAGCAGTTGACCGACGGTCAGGGCGATGGCGATCGCAGGCACCGCCGGCACGAGCGACTGCCCGAGGATGGACCGGCCCAGCGTGCCGCGCGGCACCCCCGTCGCGACCAACGCCGCGTACGTCCGCCGCCGAGCGGTGATCCCCTCCACCAGGGCGACCAGCAACCCGCCCGCCGCGATGGCCAACGCCACCGCCACCGCCAGGTCGACCAGATCCATCGTGCCGAGATAGAAGTCGTCTGAAGCGACCATCTCGCCGCCCGTCCGGCCCTCAAGTTCCAGCATCGCGAGGAAGTAGGCGCGGTACCCGGCGGCCCCGGCCCCGAAGATGAGCGCGGCGAGCAGCGCGGCGAAGGTGCGGCTGCCCGCCCACGGGTCGGCCATCAGCCGACGCCCGGCCAGCAGCGCGGCGGGCCGTCGGGCGTACCGGTGCAGCAGCCGCCCAACGGTGTGGGAGATCCAGCCGGTGCCGGTGACCACACCGATCATGGCGGCCAGCCCGCCGCCGACCAGCAGCGTCGGCAGTAGCCAGGACGGCGGTTGGCTGAGCCGCCGGTCGTACCAGATCCCCACCGGCCGGAACGCGGCGAAAGCGGCCAGCCCCAGGATGATCAGCAGGCCGGGCCAGGGCCAGGGGGCCCGGGTCCGCACCTTCCGGACCACACCGGACGGAGTGGTTGTCACCCGGCGGAGCATCAGCGCGGTGGCCAGCGCGGCGACCAGCGGCAGCCCAAGCACCAGTGCGACCATCCCGACGGTCGACGGGTACACGTCGGTGGGCAGCGGCAGCCGGCCGCGCTCGTCCGGTCGATGCAACAGCTGGTGGCCGACCAGGTAGAGGGCCAGCCCGGCCAGCGTGCCGAACAGGGTCGCCACCCCGGTCTCCGCCGTGGCGACCCGGGTGACCTGCCCAGGCGTGGCCCCGGCCAGGCGGAACGCGGCCAGCCGACGGTCACGGGCCGGTGCGCCGAGTCGGGCGCACTGCCCGGCCAGCCCCAGCACCGGGATGGCCAGCAGCAACAGGGCGAACGCCGTGCCACCACGCAGCCCCGGCTCGACCAGGAGCTGGTTGGCGTACTGCTGCGACCAGCGGCCTCCGTTGTCGGGGGTGGCCGGCGGCGTCGGGATGGCCAGCACGGTCAGCGCCGCCAGGCCGGCGAGGGTGGCCAGGGCGGCGCTCAGCGCGGTCAGGGTCACCCGGGCAGTGTCGGTGCGAGTGCCGGCCAGGGCGAGCCGGAGCATCACGATCGGCTTCACCGGCGGCCCCCCGGCACCGACGAGTCCAGACCCAGGCCCGAGTGGTCCACCACCCCGTCGCGGAGCGCCACCTCGCGGTCGGCGTACCCGGCGATGCGTGGCTCGTGGGTGATCAGCACAACGGTGGTGCGCTGCTCGCGGGCGAGCCGGACCAACTCGGTGAGCACCTGCTCGCCGGTGAGCGTGTCCAGCGCGCCGGTCGGCTCGTCGGCGAAGAGCACCCGGGGCTCGGTGACCAGCGCCCGAGCGGTGGCGCAGCGCTGCTGCTGCCCGCCGGACATCTCGCCCGGCCGGACGTCGGCGACGTCGGCCACGCCCAGCCGCTCCAGCCAGGTCAACGCCGCCGTCCGCGCCTCTCGCCGCCCCGTGCCGGCGAGAAGGAGCGGAAGGGCGACGTTCTCCGCCGCGGTCAGCTCGGCGACGAGCTGACCGAACTGGAAGAGCACCCCGAAATCGGTGCGGCGCAGCCGGGACCGGGCCGCCTCCGACCAGGTGTCGATGCGCTCGCCCCGCCAGGTGACCTCGCCCGAGTCGGGGCGCAGGATGCCGGCGAGGCAGTGCAGCAGGGTGGACTTGCCGCAACCGCTCGGCCCGGTGATGGCGACGATCTCCCCCTCCGCCACATCGAGCGTCACGCCGCGCAGGGCGGGCGTCCTGCCGTACGCCTTGACCACACCGCGGGCCTCCAGCTGCGTCACGAGTGCACCTCCCGGTGCCAGTCGGCGACCCGCTCCAGGGTGGTGTGCAGCCACCGCAGGTCGGCGTCGAGATGGTTGATGGCGAAGTCGGCCGCGATCACGTCGTCGAGGCTGGCCGAGGGGGCGGTCTTCACCGCGGTCAGCTCGCGGAGCCGCTCGGTGTGCGCCCGGCGCTGGGCGATGAGGTAGGACCGGGCCCGGTCGGCGTCGGCGACCAGCAGCGCGACCACCACCTTGGCGAACAGGGTGCTCGCCACGTGGGGCATGGGTGGCTCGACGGTGGCGAGCCAGCGGTCGAGCGCCAACCACCCCTCCTCGGTGAGCGCATACGTGGTGCGGTCGGGACCGCCCTCGCGCTCCTGCCCGGCCGGGACCACCAGGCCGTCCCGCTGGAGCCGGGCGAGGGTCGCGTAGACCTGCCCGAAGGCGAGCGGGCGGGCCCGGGGCAGCCGCTCGTCGTGGGCGTGCTTCAGCTCGTAGCCGTGCCGAGCACCGCCGGCGAGCAGCCCGAGCAGTACGTGCTGTGTGGACACGGCGACCACTATTCATTCAGCGAATAGCAATGTCAAGAACGGCCCGCGCGGCGCGCCGAGCGTGGGCGCGACGACGGCGGAACCGTGGCGCACACCCGAATCAGCGGCGGCGGACGGTAACCACCGCGACGTCGTCCTGGATCTCCGGCGGCGCCAGCTCGACCAGCAGCCGCTGGCAGAACCGGTCGAGGTCGTCGTCCACCCGGGTGGCCAACGCGCCCAGCGCCGCCAACCCCTCGTCGATCGTGGCGTCCCGGCGCTCGATCAGCCCGTCGGTGTAGAGGACCAGCGTCGCCCCGGCCGGCAGCACGAACTCCAGGTCCGGCGGGCGGGACGCGCGGACCCCGAGCAGTGGGGCGGACTGCTGTACGAACCGCACCCGCCCCGCGCTGCTGATCAGGGCCGGCAGGTGCCCCGCGCTGGCCAGCCGGACCAGCCCGCTGCCCGGGTCGAGCAGCAGCACGCAGATCGTGGCCAACTCGCTCGGCAGCAGGGCGTGCATCAACTCGTTGAGCCGGTCCAGGATCGCCCCCGGCGGGTGCCCCTCGACCGCGTACGCCCGCATCGCGTGCCGCAGCTCGGCCATCACGGTGGCGGCGTGCAGCGAGTGCCCGGCCACGTCGCCGATCGCCACCAGCAGTTGGCCGTCGAGCATCACCAGTTCGTAGAAATCGCCACCCACCTCGGTCCGGGCACTCGCCGGCTCGTAGCGGACGGCCAGGTCGAGGCCGGCGATCTCGGGCAGCCGACGGGGCAGCAGGCTGCGCTGGAGGGTCACCGCGATCCGGTGCTCCTCGTCGAAGGAACGCTGGGCCTCCACCGCCGACGCGATGGCCTGGGCGAGCTGCACCAGCACCGGCGTACGGACGGTCTGGGTGGCGGTGGGCACCACCACGTAGAGCGGGGCCCGGTCCTCGCGCAGTCGGGCGGCGGCCACGGTGACGCTTTCCCCGGCCGGCCAACCGACCAGGCCCCAGTTGCCCGGCTCGTCCACCCGCACGGTGGTGCCGATCGGCAGTCCCGCGTCGTCCACCGTCCACGGCACCACCGTCGGCGACGCGTCCGGCCCGGCGGCCGCCCCCGCCAGGCAGTCGCCGTCGAAGGTCTCCGCCACCACCATCGCCGGGCTCTTGAAGATCCGCGCGGCACCGGCCGCCGCCGCCTCGATCAGGCGGACGAAGTTCGGCGCGGCGTGCATCTGCACGGTGGTGTCGGCCAGTGCGGCCAGCCGCTCGGCGAGCAGTTCGGCCCGCCGGACCCGCACCACGTCCTCGTCGCTGCGGATGGTGACCCCCCTGAACCTCGGCCGGGCGGACTCTATCACCGGGTCCTTGTCGCCGAGCAAGGAAATGATCGACAACACCGCTGCCGGCTCCCGTTCCGCGTACCACCCGCTTTGTGGGTTACCGTTCCATCGAACACAGGAGGTCGACGAATGTCCCTGACGGTGCACACGGAACAGCGTGGCGACGTGGTCGTCGTGTCGGTCGCGGGCGAGCTGGACATGGCCACGGCACCGCAGCTTCAGGACCAGATCACGGACCTGGTGGACAAGGGTCGCAGCCGCCTCGTCTTCGACCTGGCGGCCCTGTCGTTCTGCGACTCGACCGGGCTGTCGGTGTTCGTCCGCGCCAAGAACAGCTGCGACGAGGCCGGCGGTGTGGTGCGACTGGCCGCCCCGCAGCGCGGCGTGCTTCGCATCCTGGAGGTCAGCGGCCTCGTCGAGGTGCTGAACACCTACCCGACGGTCGACCAGGCGGTAGCGGGCGCCCCCACGCCGACCTCCTCCTGACGCTCGGCACGCAACTGCTCGTCCTCGATGTAGCGGGGACGGGCGATGACCAGGCCTGCCGCCGTCTGCATCGCGAGGGCCGCCAGCAGGAAGCCGATCGGCGCGGTCCAGCCCCCGGTCGTCTCGTACAGGATGCCGACCAGCAGCGGACCGAGCGCGGCGATGAGGTACCCGGTGCTCTGCGCGAAGGCCGACAGCGCGACGGTGCCCTCGGCGGTCCGAGCCCGCAGCCCGATGGTGGTCAGGATCAGCGGGAACGCGCCCTGACCGAGGGCCATCAGCAGCACCCAGAGCGGCGCGAGGCCGTGCGGCGCGACGGCCAGCCCGACGTACGCGGCCGCGGAGAAGGCGGTCAGCGAGAGCACCAGCGGGCGCAGCGTCGGCAGCCGGCCGGCCAGGGTCGGCATCGCCAGCGCCACCGGCACGCCGAGCGCGGTCACCCCGGCGAGCAGCAGGCCGGCGGTCTCGGCGCGGTAGCCGGCGTCCCGGAAGAGCTGGGCCAGCCAGCCCATGATCGCGTACCCGCTGAGCGACTGCGCCCCGAAGTAGACGGCCATGGCCCAGCCGAGCCGGGTCTGCGCCGGCCGCACCCGCGCCGGGGCTGCGGCGACCGCCGCGGGGCTCGCCGTCCGCCGCGCCGATCGGGCCCGCAGTGCCAGCGGCACCCAGGGAAGTACGGCCACGGCGGCCAGCCCGGCCCAGATGCCGAGCCCGGCCCGCCAGGAGCCGAAGGCGTGCGCCACCGGCACCGCCGAGGCGGCGGCCACCGTCGTACCGATGGTCAGCGACATCGTGTACGCCCCGGTCACCAGCCCGGTGCGGTGCGGAAAGTGCTGCTTGACCAGCATCGGCAGCAGGATGTTCGCGATCGCGATGCCGGCCAGGGCGAGCGCACTGGTGAGCACGAAGACGGCCGCCGAGTCGGTGATCACCCGGAGCACCTGGCCGATGGCGAGGGCGAGCATGGCCAGCACCAGCACCCGGGCGGCCGGCCAGCGGCGGACCAGCCACGGGGTGAGCGCGCCGAGCCCGGCGAAGGCGATGGTGGGCAGGGTGGTGACGAAGCCGGCCATGGTGCCGGAGAGGCCCAGCCCGGTGCGGATCTCGTCGAGCAGGGCGCCCAGGCTGGTCACCGCCGCGCGCAGGTTGAGCGCGACCAACAGCATGCCGACCAGCACCAGCGCGCCACCGCTGGCTGGTTGACGGCGGGCGCGTCCGGTGCGGGTGGCTGGCAAAGTCATGACCTCCAACCTACAATCATGGGATGAATTCCGGGAGGAGTTGTAACCGATGACACCCACCCTCGATTCGGTCGCCGTGCCCCCGCGCGGCCAGCGGGTACGGCAGACCATCGAGCAGCTCCGGGCCCGGATTCTCGGCGGCGAGTGGCCGGTGGGCGGGCGCATCCCCACCGAGCCGCAGCTCGTCGCCGAGCTCGGCGTCGGGCGCAACACGGTCCGGGAGGCGGTCCGCGCACTCGTGCACGGCGGAGTGCTCGAGTGCCGTCAGGGCTCCGGGACGTACGTCGTGTCGACCGACGAGCTGGCCCCGGTGGTGGCCCGTCGGCTCACCGACGACCGGATGGCCGAGGTGGTCGAGGTCCGCCGCGCCTTCGAGGTGGAGGCGGCCCGGCTCGCCGCGCTGCGGCGTACCCCCGCCGACCTGACGGCGCTCGACGAGGCGCTCGCCGCCCGGGAGGCCGCGTGGCGTTCCGGCCGGGTCGACGAGTTCGTCGAGGCCGATGCCGCGCTGCACAGCACGGTGGTGGCCGCCGCGCACAACACCATGCTGGCCGAGCTGTACGCGTCGGTCGGCGCCGCGCTGCGCAGCACCGTCGCCCAGGCGATGTGCGGCGCGCTGGAGCCCGAGCGGTACGTCGACCACGCCCGACTGGTCGACGCGATCCGGGACGGCGACCCGGCGCGGGCGGCGATCGAGGCCGGTGCTTTCCTTGAGGCCCCCAGCGGGGCATAGCTCGCGCCCCGGACGGAATTCGGACAGCACGGGAGCACGGATGCTCAAGGGCTTCAAAGACTTCATCATGCGCGGCAACGTCGTCGATCTGGCGGTCGGTGTCGTCATCGGCGCCGCGTTCACCGGCCTGGTCACAACCTTCACGAGCTCGTTCCTGAAGCCGCTGATCAAGTTCATGGGCGGCGGGGCGGATCAGTTCGCGGGCTCCTGGGAGATCGGCGAAGGCAACTTCGTCACCTGGGCCGACTTCCTCAACGCACTGGTCACCTTCCTGCTCACCGCCGCGGTGCTCTACTTCCTCGTGGTGTACCCGATGAACAAGCTCGCCGAGCGGCGCAAGCGCGGCCAGGAGCCGCCGCCGCAGGCCCCGAGCGAGGAGGTCAAGCTGCTCACCGAGATCCGGGACGCACTGCTCGCCGGCAACCACGGCACGCCGACCCAGCGGGGCGCGCTGGACGACGTGCTGGACCGCCGGCCGGAGCCGCCCGCCCCGCGCTGACGCACCACCCGCATCCGGCCCCCGTGGGATTCCCGCAGGGGGCGGCATCTCTCGAACACTTGTTCGATAGAGTCCCGGTCATGGAGCAGCGCAGGCACTGGTGGAACGGGAAATGGGGGCGGCTGGCCCGGCGGGACGTCTTCCTCCGGGTGGACGGCGACCGCTGGCACGTCGAGCAGCGCGCCGGCGGCGCCGAGGGGATCTCCCGGTTCTACGAGTACGGCAGCGTGGACGAGGCGGAGGAGACGGTCCGGGCGCTGCTGGAGGGGCCGGACACCTGGCGCGAACTCTCCCCCCGCCCGCCGAGCGGCTGGGCCCCGCCCGTTTAGCGCCGCGCCGCCCCGGGAACCGCTGCCTGCATGAGCCAGCAGGTCATTTACCGGATCACCACCGGCATGCGGGTGGTCGACTCGACCGGCGCCGAGGTCGGCACCGTGGATCTCGTCCAGCGCGGCGACCCGAACGCGGTGACCGTGCAGGCGCCCGCCCCGGTGGACCCGGGGAGCAGCCTGAACGAGTTGATCGAGTCGGCGGCGGTCGAGGAGCCGGACGTTCCCGCCGACCTGGCCGCCCGGCTGCTGCGCACCGGCTACCTGAAGGTCTCCACCGAACTGGCCCGAACCGGCGCGGTCTACGTACTGGCCGACCAGATCACGGCCGTCACCGACGACGGGGTACGCCTCGACGTCCCGGCCGCGCACCTGCCCGAGGAGGAGTGAGCCGGTAAGCCCGTCCGGACGACACATTGCGAAAGAAGGATATGCCTCTGAGTCATATTTATGCCCCTGAGGCATATCGCTCTCAAAGACTTAGTCGTCGTCAGGGGATGACTAAAGCCCGCGGCGGGAACCGGCAAGCTCACGTTCGGCCTCGGCCGCCGAGGGCGGGGCGGCCGTGGGGCGGCGGCGGAAGAGCAGGAGCATCAGCCAGCCGGCCACCAGCCCCCAGAACGCGCCGCCCACGCCGAGCAGGCTGACTCCGGAGGCGGTCACCACGAAGGTGACCACCGCCGCCTCGCGGGCGTCCGGCTCGGCGACGGCCGCCGAGACCGCGCCGGCCAGCGCGCCGAGCAGCGCCAGCCCGGCCACCGCCTCGACCAGGACCGGCGGCGAGAGCAGCACCAGGGCGGTCGCCACGCCGGCGCCCAGGCCGAGCAGCGCCATGCCGATCCCGGCGGTGACCGAGGCGATCCAGCGCCGCTCCGGATCGGGGTGGGCGTCGGGGCCGGCGGCCAGGGCGGCGGTGATCGCGGCCAGGTTCACCGCGTGCCCGCCGGCGGGGGCACCGAGCGCGGTGGCGAGCCCGGTCACCCGGAGCGCGGAGCCCAGCGGGGCCCGGTAGCCGTAGCCGGCGAGGACGGCCGTCCCGGGCACGTTCTGCGCGGCCATGGTGACCAGGAACAGCGGCAGGGCGAGCCCGACCACCGCGGGCACCGTCCAGGTCGGCGCGGTGAGCGCGACGGTCGGGGCGAGGTGTGCCCGGACCGGCCCGGACGTGGTCAGCGCGATCGCCACCGCCGCCACGGCCAGCGCGCCCGGCACCGCCCAGCGGCGGGCGAACCGGTGCAGCAGCAGCCAGGCGAGCACCACCGGCCCGGCCAGCCGGGGCACCTCGACCAGGGCCCGGACGGGCGCGGTGCAGAGCGGCAGCAGCACCCCGGCGAGCATGGCGCTGGCGACGGGGGCGGGGATCGCGGCGACCGCCCGGCCGAGCGCCGGGATCAGCCCGGCGGCGGCGATCAGCAGGCCGGTCAGCAGGAACGCGCCGACCGCGGCCGGCCAGCCGCCGGGCACCGGCCCGGTGGCGACCAGCAGCGCCGCGCCGGGCGTGGACCAGGCGATCGCCAGCGGCAGCCGGTGTCGCAGCCCGAGCCAGACCGCGCAGCAGCCGGTGGCGACGCAGAGCGCGAGCAGCCCGGAGGCAGCCTGTGCCTGGTCGGCACCCACGGCACGCAGCCCGGCGAGCACGACCGTGAACGAACTGGCGAAGCCGACGAGGGCCGTCACGACCCCGGCCAGCACGGGTTGCAGCCGACCGGCCATGCCATCCTCCTGGGGGGGTTGCCTTCCGCGCCGTCGTTCCGACGGCCACATCGTTCCGTTTATGGAACGGCACGGTGTAGCAGGATAGCCGGATGGCAGCGGCCTCACGAAACCGGGACCGGGACCGGGACCGATCCCCCGACACGGGCACCGAGGCGGTCGGACAGCGGGTCCGCGCCCTCCGCGAGGAGCGGGGGATGTCCCTCTCCACGCTGGCCCGGCTGGCCGGCGTCGGAAAGGCCACCCTCTCCGGGCTGGAGAACGGCAACCGCAACCCGACCCTGGAAACTCTGTACGCGGTCACCGCGCAGCTCGGCGTACCGCTCACCGCCGTACTCTCCGGCCCCGCGGCGACACCCACGGTCAGCGGCGCGGCGGTCAGCGCCACCCTGCTGGAGGTCTTCACCGACACCGACGCGACCTACGAGTTGTACCGGCTGCGGGTCGCCCCCGGGCCAGGCCAGCTCTCCCCCGCGCACCAACCCGGGGTGACCGAGCACATCACCGTCTTCGCCGGCGTGCTGCGCGCCGGGCCGGTGGACGCCCCGCTGACCGCCGCGGCCGGCGGCCACCTGCGCTGGACCTCCGACGTACCGCACAGCTACGCCGCGCTCGGCGACGAGGAGGTACGCGCCAGCCTGCTGCTGCGCTACCCGCGCCGCTGACCATCGTGGACGCATACCCGGTGGGTAGAGACGCGGGGCGGGTCTTCTTGGCAAGCTTTACCCCATGACGCTCATCCTCCGCTCGGCCATCCGCAACGACGTCGGCCTCGTCCGGACCAACAACGAGGACTGCGCCCTCGCCGGCGACCGCCTGGTGGCGGTGGCCGACGGCATGGGCGGGCTGCCCGCCGGCGAGGTGGCGAGCGAGATCGTCATCCGGATCCTGGACGAGCTGACCCCGCCGACCGTCCCCGACGAGGCCGCCGACGCGCTGCGCGCCGTGGTGAGCACCGCCAACCAGCGCATCCGCGCCGCCATCACGGTGGACCCGGCTCGCGACGGCATGGGTACGACGCTGACCGCCGGCCTGCTCGCCGGCGACGCCCTGGTCCTCGCCCAGGTCGGCGACTCCCGCTGCTACCTGCTGCGCGCCGGGGCGCTGACGCAGCTCACCCGGGACGACACCTTCGTGCAGGCACTGGTCGACCAGGGCGCGCTCTCCCCCGACCAGGCCCGGCATCACCCGCAGCGCTCGCTGGTCACCCGCGCCGTGCAGGGTTCGGACACGCCGCCGGCCATCGGAATGCTCACCGTCTTCCCCGGCGACCGGCTGCTGCTGTGCAGTGACGGCCTCTCCGACTACGTGGCGGACGCGGCGATCGCTTCGGTGCTCGGCACGTACTCCGATCGGCAGCTCTGCGGCGAGCAGTTGGTCAAGCTCGCCCACCAGGCCGGCGCGCCGGACAACGTCACCGTCGTGGTCTCCGACGTCACCGCGGCCTGATCCGGCAATCCGGTTGCGCCGGTCACCGAACGCGGCTGGGATGGTCAGATGATCATCCGTCGGTTGACCTCCGAGGAACGGCTGACCCACAGCTTCCCGCTCCAGGCCTACGCGTTCGAGGCATCGCCGATGGCCGCGTCCCGGGTCGACGAGTTCCGCGCGTACCTGCCGTACCACGCGGGCAACCGGACGCTGGTCGTCGAGGAGGACGACGTCACCGCGGCCGCCGCCACGGCGATCCCGATGCGGCAGAACCTGCGCGGTCGCGTCCTCCCGATGGCCGGCGTCGCCGGGGTGGCGACCCACCCGCTGGCCCGCCGACGCGGGCACGTCCGGGCCCTGCTGCACCAGCTCCTCGACGAGATGCGGGAGGAGGGGCACACGCTGACCGCGCTGTATCCCTTCCGCGCCTCGTTCTACGAGCGCTTCGGCTACGTCGGGCTGCCCGCCCGGCGTGCCGCGGTCTTCTCCCCGGCCGACCTGGCCCCGCTGCTCCGTGCCGAGCTGCCCGGCGAGGTGGTCTGGGAGCGGGTCGGCGCCGGCTACCAGACGTGGCGCGTGTACACCGAGCGTTGCCTGCACGAGCGGCACGGGTTCGCGGTCTTCCCCGACTTCCGGGCGGTCGGCCTGCGCGACCGGGACGACCGCTGGCTGCTCACCGCCGTACGCGACGGTGAGACGGTCGGCGCGGTCACCTACCGGATCGACGACCACGGCGGCGAGCTGATCGCCGACGACCTGCTCGCCGACGACCCGTACGCCCGGGCTTCGCTGCTCCAGTTCTTCGCCCGCCACGTCGACCAGGTGGAGCGGATCCGCCTGCACCTGCCCGCCGACGAGCTGCCCGAGCTGTGGCTCACCGACCTCGCGGTGCAGGTCGAGGCGCGGGTGTCCCGGCCCGGGTCGCCCGCCCCGATGGCCCGGCTGCTCAGCCTGGACGCGCTCGCCGGCCTACCGGCCGGAGCCGGCCGGGTCGCCGTGGAGCTGGTCGGTGACCGGTGGCTGGCCGGCACCCACCTGCTCGACGGGGCTACCGGCCGGCTCGAGGTGCTGCCAGGGGACGCCGTCGTCAGCACCGTCCCCACCGCGACGCTCACCGCCGCTGGGCTCTCCGCCCTGGCGTACGGGGTGCTGGACCCGGCCGAGGTCGCCATCCGAGGGCTCGGCGAGGTGCCGGCGGACGCCGCCACCGAGCTGCGCCGCCTCTTCCCCCGGGCCCTCCCCTACCTCTTCGCCGACTTCTGAGCCCGCCCGGCTTCCCGGCTAGCATCGGTCGGTGCGTATGAATTCGCTCGTTCTTCTGTTCGTCCTCGGAGTGGGGGTTGCCGGGCTGCCCGCGTGTGGCTCGGCCGCCGCACCGGCCGCCGCGCCAGTCACCGCGGCCGAATCCGCCGACGCGCCGGCGGTCACCCCGATGGCCGAGCCGTCCGCGCGGACCGGTCTCGGTGCCGCGAAACCGAGCGCCACACCATCGGCGTCCCCGTTCCGCGCCGGCGCCCAGAACGGGGGTGCCGCCGTGCCGGCCGAGGCACGGGCAGTGGACACCTCGCACCCCACCCGTACGGTCGGCACCGGCACCGCGGCGAGCTGCACCTCCGACGCGGTGGTCAGGGCCGTCGCGGCGGGCGGGATCATCACCTTCGACTGCGGGCCGGCACCGGTGACCATCCAGATGAAGGCCACCGCGAAGGTGGTCAACTCACACGGGCCGCGAATCGTGCTGGACGGCGGCGGCAAGGTCACCCTGAGCGGCGGCGGCAAGCGCCGGATCCTCTACCTGAACACCTGTGACCAGGCCCAGGGCTGGACCACCTCGCACTGCCAGAACCAGGACCACCCGCAGCTCACCGTGCAGAACCTGACCTTCGCCGACGGTGATTCGACCGGCGACCGGACCGAGGGCGGCGGGGGCGGTGCGATCTTCGTACGGGGCGGCCGGTTCAAGGTGGTCAACTCCCGCTTCGTCGACAACCACTGCGACCGGACCGGGCCGGATCTGGGCGGCGCGGCCCTGCGGGTGCTCAGCCAGTACGAGAACAAGCCGGTGTACGTGGTGAACAGCACCTTCACCGGCGGGGTGTGCGCCAACGGCGCGGCGATAAGCAGCATCGGCGTCTCCTGGACCGTGCTGAACAGCGTCTTCCGGGACAACCGGGCGGTCGGCACGGGTGCCAACCCGGCCCGGGACGGCACCTCCGGCGGCGGCAGCGGCGGCGCGATCTACTGCGACGGCAACGAGTTCACGGTACGGATCGCCGGCACAATCATCGAGGGCAACCGCGCCAACGAGGGCGGCGGTGCGATCTTCTTCGTCAGCAACGACCGCACCGGCACCCTGCGGATCGAGCACTCGACCCTGCGCCGCAACCCGAGCCGGGGCTTCGAGACCAGGGGCTTTCCCGGCATCTTCTTCCTCGGCGCCCACCCGCCCACCGTGACCGCCACCACCCTGTCCTGACCGCCCGCGCGCTGGGCCCCTGGGCTCCCGCGCCTTGGCCGTCAGCAACGCCACCGCGAGGCACAATCATCGTGGACGTGGCGCTGAGGGAACCGCCGAATGGACAGAGTATTAACAGTTGGTAGGGTGATTCATGACTGACGCCGTTACGACCGACATTCCGGATATCAGCGCCGACTGGTATCACGATGTCGTCGAGTTCGCCGACAGCACGCCGCAGTCGGTGCACTGGTTTGCCACGTACTTCACCGAGGGCGCGCTCCTGCTGCTCGGCGTGCTGCTGGTGGTGGCGGCGGTGACCCGCCTGTCCGGGAGTGACGTCCGGGGCCGGGCGCTTGTCCTGGCTACGCCGGTCACGGTGCTGCTCGCGTACGCCGCCAGCCTGGGGCTCAAAAGCCTGATCGCCGAGGACCGGCCCTGCCGCGGCCTTGCCGATCTGGCGATCGTTGCCGGGCACTGCCCACCCGTCGGCGACTGGTCGTTCCCCAGCAATCACTCCACCATCGCCGGGGCGCTGGCCGCCACCACCCTGCTGCTGCACCGCCGGATCGGCCTGGTGGCCGTCCCGTTGGCGGTGCTCGCCGCCGCGTCCCGCACCTTCGTCGGGGTGCACTACCCGCACGACGTGGCCGCCGGCCTGCTGCTCGGCGCCGTCGTCGGCGCGCTGCTCACCCCGCTCGCCGCCCGCCCGATCGCCGAAGTGCTGCAGCGACGCACCCGTCCGCTCGCCCACACCGGTCGTCACCGCTGACCCGCACTCGCCCCAACACGGCGTCAGTTCGTCGGTGCCGGGCTGACCGCCGCGCAGGCGGTCAGCGCCTCCTTCGTCTTCGCGTCTGACGGGTCAAGGCTGCCGAGATCGACGCCGCGTCCGCTGAGGCAGGTGCGGTAGGCCATGTCACGCCCGTCGCCCGAATCGGCGCCCGGCGCGCCCGGGCCACCGGGCCGCCCGCCCCGCCCCCCGGGCCATGCGGTGGGCTGCAGTGATGAACAGGCCTCCTGCGCCTTCTGCCAGGTGGCCTCGTCGACACCTTCCGGCCGGCCCATCCCCGGGAACCGCCGACCCTCACCACCGGCCGGCCGATCCGTCGGGAAGCCGGAGGGCCGAGCCGTCGGAAAACCGGACGGGCGATCCGTCGGAAAACCGGACGGGCGGCCCGCCGGGAAGCCGGACGGCCGGCCGCCGGGGAAGCCGGACGGGCCGCCCGAAGGCATGGTGATGCCGTTGTCGCGCAGGCAGTCCTGGTACGCGGCGAAGGGGTTGTTCCCTTCGCCACCGGACGCCGCAGTGGTAGGGGTGCTGTCCGAGCCGCAGGCGGTCAGCAGCGCCGACGCGGCGGCGGTCAGGACGGCCGCCAGCAGGCGACCCCTTCCAGTCTTCGACACGGAGACTCCTCAGCCGTTTGCGGAACCCGCTCAGGTAACCGGCTACAGCTCCGGGTCGCCTCGGACCGGGCTGGGAGTTGCCTCGGAGCTGCGGTGGCCCTGCGCCGCCCACTGCTTTGAGGCAACTCCCAGCTGGAACCGAGCCGCTGGAGAGGAGCGGTCGGCAGACTGACCCGTCATGGAAGACGGCCAGACCCGACTGTGGCGTACCCGACGGGTCCGCTGGGGGGCCGCCGGCGTTGGTGCCGCGCTCGTGCTCGGCGCCGCCGGGGCGTGGGCGTTCACCGCGGACGCCGGCGAGGTGCCGGCCCGGCCCGTCACCGTCGCGGTCGACCGGGGCCCGGTCGAGAACAACGTCGCCACCATCGGCACGGTCCAGCCGGCGAGCACCCGGGCGCTGAGCTTCACCGGTTCCGGCACGGTGGCGACCGTCGCCGTGCGGCCCGGCACCGTGGTGCGGGCCGGGCAGCGGCTCGCCACGCTCTCCGACGAGGACGTCGCCGCAGCGGCCGACGCGGTTGACCGCGCCAAGCGGGATCTGGCGGATGCCCGGGACGCGCTGGCCAAGGCGCGCGAGTCGACCGACGCCGCACCGAGCTGCCCGGCCGCCGTCGTCCGGCCCGTCGCATGGACCTCGCCGCAGGCCACCGAGACGGCGAACCCGACACCGTCGGCGTCCACGACACCGACCACCTCCCCCAGCAGCGCGCCGCCCGCACCCCCCGGTACGTCGCCCGCACCCCCCGGGGGCACGCCGCCCGCATCCCCCACCCGCCCCGCCCCCGTACGGACCGGGGCCCCCGACACGACTCGTGGACCCGGCGACACCACCTGCTCCCGCGGGCCCCAGGGCGGTGGTGACCGGATCCTCGATGCGCAACGCCGGGTCAATCAGGCTGAGGCGGCGGTCGCGGAGGCGGAGAGCGCGCAATCCGGCACCACCATCACCGCGCCGATCCGGGGCACCGTCCTGGCCGTCGCCGGGAAGGTGGGCAGCACGGTCGGCCGAGGCGCCACCTTCATCACCCTGGCGGACACCTTCGGCATGCAGGTCGAGGCGAAGTTCCCGGAGGCGGATGCGGGGGCCGTCGCCGTCGGGCAGCCCGCCACGGTGGGCCTCGCCGACCGACCCGGCCAGACGTTTTCGGCGACCGTCGTACAGGTGGACCCGGTCGGCACCGCCGACGGCAACATGGTCCGCTACGGCGTGGTGCTCTCGTTCACCGACGCCCCGGAGAACATGCTGACCGGGCAGACCGCGTCGGTAACCGTACGGACCGGGTCCGTCACCGACGCGCTGCGCGTGCCGTCCACTGCCGTGCACGATGTGACGGACGGCCGCGGCACCGTGCGGTTCGGCGAGGCCGGCGAGTTGCGCACGGTCACCGTCGGCCTGCGCGGCGACCAGTACACCGAGGTCACCGACGGGCTGGCGGCCGGCGACACCGTCCTACGGTCGTGGTGACAGCTGAGGCACAGGTTCCACACAGGTCGCTTCGAGGCAGGTCCGGTAGGCAGAGTCGGTGCAAACCGACATCCTCCGGCCGCCGGGCGAGGGCCCGGCCCCAGCTCTCGGCGGCCCGACCGGCACCGCCCGGGTACTGGTGGTGGACGACGAGCCGAACATCTCCACGTTGCTGGCCGCCGCGCTGCGCCTGGTCACCTACGACACCCGGGTAGCTGCCACCGGCCGAGCCGCACTGGCCTGCGTCGAGGAGTTCGACCCCCACCTGGTCGTTCTCGACGTGATGCTGCCGGACCTCGACGGGTTCGAGGTGGCCCGGCGGCTGCGCGCGGCCGGGCGGCCGGTGCCGGTGCTCTTCCTGAGCGCCAGGGACACGGTGGAGGACCGGGTGACCGGGCTGGTCGTCGGCGCGGATGACTACGTCGCCAAGCCGTTCAGCCTCGAAGAGGTGGTGCTGCGGATCCGAGCCATCCTGCGGCGCAGCCGACCGGAGTCGCCGACGGTGCCGGAGAGTTCCACGCTGCGCTACGCCGACCTGGAGCTCGACGACGGCGCGCACCAGGTACGCCGGGCGGGCCAGCCGGTGGAACTGTCGCCGACCGAGTTCCGGCTGCTGCGCTATCTCCTGCTCAATGCCGGCCGGGTGGTGAGCAAGGCGCAGATCCTCGACCGGGTGTGGAACTACGACTTCGGCGGCGACGGGCGGATCGTCGAGTCGTACGTGTACTACCTGCGCCGGAAGATCGATCGGCTCGGCCCTCCCCTCATCCACACGGTTCGCGGCGTGGGGTACACCCTCCGGCTTCCGACCGGGGACGAGTGAACCGCCTGCTGCGAGTGCGCCCGTGGGCACACTGGACCCTGCGTTCCCGGCTCGTGCTCGTGGTCGGTGCGCTCACCACGCTCGCCCTGATCGGCGCGAACACGGCCGGATTCTTCCTGCTCCGCGGCTATCTGCTGGAGCGGATCGACGACCAGTTGACCGCCCAGGCCCGCCTGCTACGCATCGGCCCCAGGCCGGGGACGTCACCCAGGCCCGGCGGCTCCACACCGCCGGCCATCCCGCAGGCCGTCGCGTCGTCCACGGGCCCGACTCCCTGGGCGGAACCGGAACCCGCCCATGACATGCCCGGGCGCTTCGCCCGCCTGGGTCAGGACCAGATGTTCCTGGTCTACCGCGCGGACGGCACCCGGGACACCGAACGTAGCAGCACGCCGACGGCAACAGCCCCGGATCCGGGCACCTTCGCCGAGGTGGCGGGGCGGGCGGCGACCGGACGGCCGTACACCGTTCCGGGCGGTGACGGCGCGGCCCGGTGGCGGGTGCTGGCCGTGCCGGTCGGGCAGGACGGAGCGGTCGTGGTCCTCGGCGTGTCACTCGGCGAGGCGGACCGGACCGCCGACCGGTTGCTGCTCATCGATGTGGCGGTCACCGGCACCGTGCTGCTCGGGCTGGGCTTGCTCGCTGCCTCGGTGGTCCGGCTGGGCCTGCGCCCGCTGACCAGGATGGAGGGCATCGTCGCGGGTATCACCGGGGGCGACCTCACCCACCGGGTCGACGGGACCGACCCGCACACGGAGCCGGGCCGGCTGGGCGCGGCGGTGAACCTGATGCTGGATCGGATCGGCGCCGAGATGACCGCCCGCGCCGCCTCCGAGCGGCGGCTACGTCAGTTCGTGGCGGACGCCTCGCACGAGCTGCGTACCCCGCTGACCTCGATCCGGGGCTTCGCCGAGTTGTACCGGCGCGGCGGCGCCCCGCCGGGGCCGCTGCTCAACGAGACGATGAGCCGCATCGAGGGCGAGGCGGCCCGAATGGGTGTGCTGGTCGAGGACCTGCTCCTGCTCGCCCGGCTGGACCAGCAGCGGATTCCGGCGCTACGCCCGGTTGACCTGCTGGAGATAGCCGCCGACACCATCCGCGACGCGCACGCCCGCACGCCGGAGCGGCCTGTCCGGCTGACCCCCCTGACCGACCGCGACGACTCGTTCGAGCCGCCGAGTGTGCTCGGCGACGAGCACCGGCTCCGTCAGGTCGCGGCGAACCTGGTCGGCAACGCGCTCCAGCACACCGGGCCGGACGTGCGGGTCACCGTCCGAGTCGGGCGGCTGCCCACACCACCGGCCCACCCGGTCGTCCGGTCCGCCCCGCCGCCGGCGACGACCGGCGGCGGGCTCGCGGTGATGGAGGTGCACGACGACGGGCCGGGGATACCGGCGGAGCACGCCGGCCGGGTGTTCGAGCGGCTCTACCGGGTGGATCCCAGCCGCGGACGGGGCAACGGCGGCGGCTCCGGCCTGGGGCTCTCCATCGCCGCCTCGATCGTCCACGCCCACGGCGGCTGCATCGAGCTGGACACCGCGTCGGATACGGGAACGACCTTCCGGGTGCTGCTGCCCGCCGCGCCCGACCGGGCCGCCGGGAGTCCCGACACTTCGCTCCACGCCGCCGACGGTGAGCCGGCCGACCAGCCGGAGTCGTGGACGGCAATTCCGAGCCAGCTCTGAGCTTGCCTGGAACCTCCTCCCAGCCGACCGGTGGAGGCTGTCGGCCATGCGAGTCCGCCTGCCGGCTGTCCTGTACCGACCTACCGTGGCGGTGAACACCGCACTGGCTCTGCTGCTGTCCGGCGGCGGCTACTGGGCCTGGTCATCGGTGGCCGGCGACTCCGCCGCTCGGGCGGAGCCGGCTCGTGGCACCCGGACGGTCCAGGTGTCGAGGGGAACGGTGACCGCCACGGTCACGGCGGACGGCTCGGTCGAGAGCGCCACCACGGCGAGCGCCAGCTTCGTCACCGCCGGCACGGTCACCGACGTTCGCGTACGGGTCGGCCAGCACGTCAAGAAGGGCCAGTTGCTGGCGACGGTGGATCCGGCCGCCGCTGAGCGAGCGCGCAAGGTGGCCCAGGCGAACCTGGACGCAGCCGAGGACGCGCTGGACCGCGCCCGGACCGCCGACAGCGACACCTCGTCCGCCGAGAACGCGGTGACCCAGGCGGAACTCGCGGTCGACGAGGCCAAGGCCACGGTGGCCGGGACGAAGCTCACCGCACCAATGGCCGGCACGGTGGTCGCCGTCAATGGCACGGTGGGCAGCTCGTCCGGGGGGTCCGGCGGTGGGTCGTCCGGCAGCCCCGGCGGCCAGCAGGGGGGCGGTGGCACGTCGAGCGCGAGTTCGGGGTTCGTGGACCTCGCCGACCTGTCCCACCTGCAGGTCCGTGCGGCGGTCGGTGAGGCGGACGCCACCCGGCTCAAGGACGGGCAGGCAGCCACCGTCACCTGGAACGCGCTGTCCGGTGCCCAGGCCACCGGAAAGGTGGTGGCGATCGACCCCCAGGCCAGCAACAGCAACAACGTGGTCACCTACGGCGTGACGATCAGCCTGGACGACCTGCCCACCGACGCCAAGCCGGGGCAGACGGTCACGGTCAGCGTGGTCACCGGCACCGCCCAGGACGTACTGATGGTCAACTCGGCCGCGGTCAGCGGCGGCGGCGACCGGCGCAGCGTCACCGTGGTCACCGAGACCGGTCAGGAGACCCGGCAGGTGCAGGTCGGGCTCGTCGGCAACCAGGCGTACGAGATCACCTCCGGGCTGGCCGAGGGCGACCGGGTCGTCCTGCCGGAGACCAGCACCGGGACCGGCAGCAACGGCGGCGGCATGCGGGGTGGCGCAGGTTTCCCCGGCGGTGGTGGCTTCCCTGGCGGTGGCGGGTTCCCCGGCGGTGGTGGCTTCCCGGGCGGCGGCGGGTTCCCCGGCGGCGGTCAGGGCGTACGACGGGTCGGAGGCTGAGGCGGCCGATGGTCCTCCAAGGCGCGCCGCGCCGTCCGGTGCTGGACGTCCGCGGGCTGACAAAGGTGTACGGCGAAGGGGCCGCGGCGGTGCACGCGCTGCGCGGCATCGACCTCTCGGTCGACGCGGGCGACTACGTGGCGATCATGGGTTCGTCGGGTTCCGGCAAGTCCACCCTGATGAACATCATCGGCTGTCTCGACGTGCCGTCGGGCGGGCAATACCTGCTCGACGGGGTGGACGTGGGCAGCCTCGCCGATCGGCAGCTCGCGCTGGTCCGCAACCGGCTGATCGGCTTCGTGTTCCAGGCGTTCAACCTGATTCCCCGTACCAGCGCGTTGGCCAACGTGGAGCTTCCACTGGCGTACGCCGGCGTTCGGGCGACGCAGCGACGGCGGCGGGCGATGGCCGCGCTGGACGCGGTCGGGCTCGCCGAGCGGGCCGACCACCACCCCAACCAGCTCTCCGGCGGGCAGCAGCAGCGGGTCGCCGTCGCCCGGGCGCTGGTCACCGAGCCGGCCCTGCTGCTGGCCGACGAGCCCACCGGCAACCTTGACAGCCGCTCCACCGAGGACATCCTGGCCATCTTCGACCAGCTCAACGCCGACGGACGGACGATCGTGCTGATCACCCACGAAACGGAGGTCGGTGACCGGGCGCGTCGTCTGGTGCGACTCTTCGACGGTCAGGTCCGGTTCGATGAGCGGCAGGACGCGCCGGGCCGGCACGCGGCGGGGGTGCCACGGTGACGCTGGCCGAGACGCTCCGCTTCGCCCTACGCGGGATAGCCGCCAACAAGCTGCGCTCGGCGCTGACGATGCTCGGCATCCTGATCGGCGTCGCCGCGGTGATCCTGCTGGTCGCGGTGGGCAACGGGTCAGCCCAGGCGATCACGAGCCGGATCGAGGCGCTGGGCACCAACACCCTCACGGTGACCGGCGCCGGGCGGGGCGCGGGCACCGGCGGGCTCACCCTGGACGTGGCCGACGCGCTCGTCGACCCGGTGCTCGCCCCCGACGTACGATCGGTCTCCCCACTGGTCACCACCTCCGCCACCATCACCTATCAGGGGGCGGAGCACGAGGTCGGCCAGTTCGTCGGCACCCGGCCGAGCTGGTTCGACGCCTCGAACTCGCCGGTCGCCAGCGGTGCGACGTTCAGCGCCGACGACGAGGCGCAGGGCCGCCGGGTGGTGGTCATCGGCCGCACCGTCGCCGATGAGCTGTTTCCCGGCGTCGACCCGATCGGGCAGCAGGTCACCGTCGGCGGCGCGCTGTTCACCGTGGTCGGGGTGCTGGCCCCGAAGTCCACGACCGGCTTCCAGGACGCCAACGACACCGCGATCGCGCCGTTGCGCGCGGTACGCGAGGTGCTGGCCGGCTACGGAGCGCTCAGCTCGATCCTGGTGGAGGCGAAGAACCCGGAGCAGGTGCAAGCGGTCCAGACGCAGATCACCACGGTGCTCGACCAACGCCTGCCGAGCACCGGCACCGGCGGCACGTCGTACCGGATCCAGAACGCCGCGCAGCTGCTCCAGACGCAGACCGAAACCGCCGAAACCTTCACGGTCCTGCTCGGCGCGGTCGCCGCGATCAGCCTGCTCGTCGGCGGCATCGGCATCACCAACATCATGCTCGTCACGGTCACCGAGCGGACCCGGGAGATCGGTATCCGCAAGGCGCTGGGCGCCCGGCGCCGCACCGTACTGGTCCAGTTCCTGACGGAGGCGACCCTGCTCAGCCTGATCGGCGGGGCGCTGGGAGTGGCTACCGCACTGGTCGGATCCCGGTTCTCCATCGTGGGCGTACGGCCGGTGATCGTGCCCAGCTCCGTCGTGCTGGCCCTCGGCGTGTCGGTCGCGATCGGGCTCTTCTTCGGCGGCCTGCCGGCGGCCCGGGCAGCCCGGCTGCGCCCCATCGACGCCCTGCGGTACGAGTAGCCATCCGGAGAGACGAGGACATGGACACCACCGACACCGTCATCTTCGAGCGGGTGAAAGACGAGTCACCTGGGTCGCCGACCCAGCCGGCGGAGACCGACCGGGACCTTTCCGCCGCGCTCGCGGCTGCCGCGCCGCGCCGCTGGTGGAACCGGAGCACCATTGTGCTCTCCGGGCTGCTGCTGGTGCTGGTCGGCTTCCTCGGCGGGGTGCAGGTCCAGCAGCGCTGGGGCGATGCCCCGGCGACGGCATGGCCCGGCCGCACGGGAGGCTTCCCGGGGGCACTGCCCAGCGGGTTCCCCGGGGGCGGCCCGGGTCGCGGGGAGTTCGGTGGTGGGTCGGCCCCAACCGCCGCCGCGGCGGCGGCCACCACCGGGAAGGTGAAGCTCGTCGACGCCGGTGTGCTGTACCTGGAGACGGACGACGGCACCGTGGTCACCGTGCGGACCGACGACCGTACCACCGTGCAGACCAGCCGGAAGAGCGAACTGGCGAAGCTCAAGGCCGGGCAGACCGTCAGCGTGCAGGGCGAGCGGGCGGCGGACGGCACGGTCACCGCCACCACGGTCACCGCCGCCGGCTGAACCCTTCGGCATCTAGCCATCCACCGGGCTTGGCGGTGCGGACAGCGCGGCGCGGATCGGTTCGAGGAAGGGAAGAGTGGCCAACGCGTGGGCACCGAAGCGGAAATAGCCGAAGAGTACGGCGTGCGCCCAGGCCGCAGGCCCGTTCACTCGCAGCGGCTCGGAGTCGGCGAAGGTGAGCACCGCACCGTAGTTGTCGAGGTGGTACTCCATGACGGCGGCGTGGTCGAACGATAGCCACCGCCCGGAGACACCGCACCAGGTTCTGGTGGGTGTGAGGACGACTCTGGCGAGTTGGTGCTCGCGCCATTGCGGGCGGGCCAGACGCTCGGCCCGGGACTTGGCGCTGCTGTTGCCGATGGCGTTGGCGACCATGGCGCCGGCCACGAAGCCCGCCGAGCCGACCGCCGCCGCCGAGGTTTGGGTGTAGGTGACCGTGGCGCCGTAGTGGCGCGCGTAGTGCAGCCGCGCGTCCAGGTGCACCGGTTCGTCGGTGAGGAACCCCGGCGCGAGCACGGTGCTCGGCTGGCCGCCTGCGGTGAGGAGCCCGAGGATCCGCAGCGCGGCGTCGCGGCCCTCGGCCCACGCCCTGTCGACGGCCGGGGGTGGCAGGAGCCGACCGATGCCATATCCGGCGGCGTACGTCACCAGCGCCCACGGAGCGGTGATCCCGACGACCGTCACGGTGACCCATCGGCGGCGGCCGAAGCCACGCCGGCGCCGTCCCTCCACCGCCCCCACGGACAGGCCGGTGATCGCCGTCGCGGCGACGTAGACGACGGCGGCCAGCATCACCAGCGCCAACAGCCCGTTGATGTCCCGGCAGGCGTCGGGTATCTCCGCCCCGGGGTCGCTGAGCCGGACCCCGCGGGCGCGAAGACACCCGTCCCACGACCGGTACGACCGCTCAGCGGCCCACACCAGGGCCGGTGAGACGAGGCCGGTGGCGACGGCGGTAAACGTCCAGTGCCGGCTGCTTGGTGGCGACGACGCGAATGACATACCGACCGTGGCTCCTTGTCGTCACCGCACCAGCACAGCCCGATGCGGGAGCTTACCGGCCCATCGATGACGGTAGGGGGCGTGGCGGCTCGTCGAGGCGGACCGCGACGGTATGCCTCAGAGGCATATTTGTCTCAAGGGTGGTGCCTCCTCGCCCGAGACACGCCCAGACATCGACCCCTGACAGACGGGTCGACGATGATTGAGCGGGCTGTGGCCGGCGGTGCACGTTCACTCACACCGCCGGCCGTAGCGCCTGGGGGCCTCGTCGCCCGCGTCGGATTTACTGGCTGGTGATGACGCTGTCCGTGGCGAGGTGTTCGGTACGTTGCCGGATCAGGGTTCGCAGTTGTTCGACGTCGGCGGTGGTTTTTGACTCGTCGTATCCGGCTGCGGTGGATAGGACCTCGGTGATGCTGTCGAGGCTGTTCAGTGCGGTGCCGCTGGCGTAGAACTTGCGGTACAGGTCGCGGTAGGCGTCCTCGTACACCGTCTTGAACGCGGCGCTGGCGAGGAAGCGTTCCTTGAGCTTGTTGCCGCCCATTCCGCCGAAGCCGCCTGGCCGGCCCTGCCGGCCGGCGTCGTCACCACCGGGCGGCTGGAAGCCGTCAGGTGGCTGGAAGCCGTCAGGCAGTTGCATGCCGTCAGGTGGTTGGAAGCCCTGCGGCGGCCCGTCGCCGTTCTGGGGGAAACGGCCGCCCATGGTGGTTGTGTCGTGGGGGCCTTGGGTGGCGCTGCCGGCGAAGGTGAGGTTGTAGTCCCAGCCGACGACGGTGAATTTCTTGGTGCTCAGGTCGTACCAGAGGTAGTAGTTGCGGCCGGGGCCGGCCATGTCGTCAAAGTTGAGCAGCAGGTTCTGTGCGGCCAGGTAACGGGCGAGGGCCGGCACGTCCACGTGATCGGCGAGGTGACGGTCGAATTCGGCGTCGCTGCTGGCGTTGACCCACCTGATGAGGTTGATGACGGGCTGGAGGTCCTGGCTGCCCTTCTTGGTGATCTGTTTGAAGTCGTCGGCGTAGTCGATGGGGTCATCGCCCTGGTCGGTGAACTGGCTGGTGGCCAGGCTCTTGTAGAGCACGCCGGAGCCGCCCAGCGCATCGGCGAAGCCCTCGTCGGGGTGCTCGACGACGAGGCGGGCGACGGTGGGGCGATCGTTGACGGTGAAGCCGGCGTACGCGTACCGCTCGGCGGCCAGCCCGGCCGCGGCCAGCACGTTGAGCGACACGGCCTCGTTGAGTACCGTCGTGCCACCTCCCATGCCGGCGACCCGTACGGCGAGTTCGCGGTGACCCTGGTATCGGCGACCGTCGACGAACTCGTCGAAGCGGATCAGCCACGGCAGCGTCTCGGGCTCCTCGGCCTTGAGCGAGGCCTGGCCGAATCCTCCGGCCGGTCCGGCGCCGCCCGGCACGCCCCCGCCCGGCGCACCCCCGCCCGGCGGGTTGCCTCCCGGCGCGCCTGCTCTGGCGCCGTCCGGGGCGCCGCGGCCCGGGAAGCCGCCGGCGGGGCCGCCGCCGTTCGGCGGGGCCTGTCCGGCACCCGGCGGGCGGCCCTGGCCGAATCCGCCCGACCGGGCCTCGCCGTTACGCGTGAGCCCGGCCAGGGTGGAGTTGCCCTTCAGGCGGATACCGACGCTGGGAACGTCGGTGCCGTCGATGGTGAGATCGGCTTCGAGGAAGCTCTTCTCACCGTCCTGCCAGAGCTCGTCGAGCAGCCGCTGGTAGTCGCCGTCGCGGAAACGTTGCGGTGCGTGAAGCGGTAGACCCAGCCGATCATCGCGCTGAGCAGGAACGACAGCGACAGCGCGATGGCGATGTCACCGACGCTGAACGTGCCGGACAGATCCTGAACGTCGAATGGCATGGGGTTTAGGCCTCACTCTCGGCGAAAGCTGGTACCGGGGCACCGGTGGGGTCTTCATCGGGAACGTGGAAGATCGATCGGGGAGCGCGGCCGACCGCCTCGACGCTCTGGCAGTACTTGGAAACGCGCACCACCGACATGTTGAGTTCGGCGGCGAGGTCGGTGAGCCAGTACGGGACGCGTTCGTTGGCCTTGAACTCCACCACCGCGAGCCGGGCCGGGACGATGAGGCGGTTCTCGGCGTCCGCGCCGAGGTGGAAATCGCGGTCCCGGCCGCGGATCCGCTGATCGACGGTGACGCGCAGGCCGGCGTCGGCGTCGCGCCCGACGAACGCCTCGCGCTGGTAGCCGGTCATCGCGACCGGGCGCAGGTCCAGCCCGGAGACCAACTCCAGGACCTCTTCCAGGAACGCCCGCTGCGACGGGTCGTGCTCGACCATGATCCGGCGGTCGCACAGGTCCCGGGCCAGGCGGTAGGGCAGCGCGACCCGGCGTTTCTGGGTGACCCGGTTGACCCGCTGCTTGATCTCGACGTACACCGTGGTGTCGTCGTCGATGGTGGACCGATCGCCGTAGTGGCGTATCCGCAACTTGCGGCGGAACTTCAACCCCTCGACCTTTTCCCAGTAGAACCTGAGGTCGCGGGTGTCGTAATAGACGCTCCAGACTCCGTAACCGCCGCTGACGCCGTTGCTGTCGAAGTCGAGTCGCCGGGCGAGTTCGGTGCGCAGCGCCGGCAGCGCGGTGCTGGGCATCAAATACTTGATCTCGTAGCGGTTGAACGCGTGCAGCTTGCTCGGTGCCCGCAGCGCGTGACCGCTGTCTTCGCTGCGGTCTCGCGTCTCTTCGGATGACGACGCCGGATGATCGGGGTCCGGCGGTGCGGTGCCGGCAGTGCGATCCGGCGGCACGGCACGGCGTCGGAACGTCCATCGCATACTCGTCGCCTATCTCTAGACGGCAGGGAACGAACGAGACAAAAGCAGCTCAACCTGAGAGCAGCCTTTGAACCGCGTTAGAACCGAACATGAACGCTGGGTGTACGACACCCAACGGGCCGACGATGGACAGTCGGCGCGACCAAGGGGTCTCAGTGGTCAATCGATTACGAGGAGTAGCCAAGCTTCGCGGGGAAGTTACGTGACGACGCCGGCAATTCTCCCTTTGCCCAGCGTCCCGCACCCACGACTTTGCGCTGTATTACCAGGCGAACACCGTGATCATTGATCTCCGCGAAAGTTGTGGACGGTGAGACACCTACATTCACTCCTCTCCACGGATAGTAATTGGCAACCAAGAGTGACGAGGGGGAATGATGACCGAAGCGCTGGCAGAGCCGCTCTCTGGCTACCAGGTGATGGCCTTGGCTCTAGCCCTCGCGGGAACGGCGGCAGGGTTGGTACGGGCTTACGTGGCGCACCGGACACGCTTACATGAGGAACGTGAGGCGTCGACACGTACCGCAGCCCGGGTGACCGGGCTGATAAAGCTCGCCGAGGCCGACCACGACGTGGTGCGGATCGTGGAGTGTGATCGTGACGGGCATCGCGAGGTGGAGTTGGGTGCCCGCAGCATGCTGAGCTGTGATGCCCCCGGGGAAGCCGCGTGATCGGGGTCGAGGGCACCGCCGCCCTGACACCGGAGCCGGCCGACAGCGAGGCGGCCCGCAAGGCGGAGGCCGCGCGCCTGAAAGCCGAGCACGACCAGGAATTCGCCGATTTCGTCGAGGATTCCTACCACACGGTGGAGCGCATTCTCAGGGCGGGATGCTGGGACCGTGAGGTGGTCCAGGACGCTCTCAACGAGGCGTACCTGCTCGGGCGAGTCCAGTGGCCCAAGATCCGCACCTACACCAAGCGGGCCGGCTGGGTCATCACCACGGCCCGGAACAAGATTCGCAAGGACGGTGAACGGCGTCAACGCGAAGCCCCGGTGGCGCCGGAAGACCTGCCGCCAGAGCCGCACCCGGACATTGCCGACGTGTGGGCCGCGCAGGAGGCGCTACGGGCCTGGCTGCACCAGCTCCCGTCGCGGCACGCCGAGGTGTTCCAGATGTCCCGGGAGGGGTTCTCCAACCAGGAGATCGCCCGCGTCCTCGGGCTGACCGAGAACAGCGTCCGCTCCTACAAGGTCGCCGCGAGAAAGCGGCTGCGCGAGCTGGCCGAGGCAGCCGGCTACACGGAGTCGAAAGACCGCTCGCGCCAGGGAGGAAGTCGTGGATCTCGATGACATTCTGGCGCTGGCCGAGGCAAGCCAGCCCAGTCCGCTGGAACTGGCCCGCGCGCGCCGCGTCGCGCGCGCGGCACAGGGCCAGTACGACCACTCACTCGCCAAGGGGTACGAAATCATTGTCGACACCGATCTCGTTGACCCACTGACCGCCGATGTCGACGAGGCGACCAGGGTCGGGCGCGCCGCGCAGCTGGCGAAGTTGGGCACGATCACCTGGACGACCGGCGGGGGCAAGACCCAAGGTTCCGGACGCCTCGCCTGGTCGGACGAGATGGCAATAATCTTCGGGCACGCGCCGGGGACACTGCGCCTGACCCCCGAGGCACTCGGCCAACTCGTACATCCCGCAGACGTCGAGATGGTTCGGGGGGCCGTCAAGGCGGCGTGGGAAGAGAGCCGTCCCGACGAGGTCGGCTTCCGGGTGATCCAACCGGGCGGCAGCATCCGCCACGTGCACTGCCACCTCGAAATACTCACCACCGAGGGCGAGCCGTCGGGAATCATCGCCACGGGAGTGGATGTCACCGCGCTCGAGCTCGCCCGGCAAGAGCACCGCCGACTCGCCATCCGCGACGAGATGCTCTGTGCCGACCTGGCCGTGCAGGACACCGTGACCGGACTGCCGACCCGCAGCTACCTCACCGATGAGGTCGACCGAGCGCGCCGTAGCACCGGCGGCGCACTTGTCGTCCTAGCGACTGAACCCGCCACCCGGCTACCCGACGCGCTCACCGACGAAGACCAGGACCAGTTGACGGCGGCGGTCGCCCAACTTCTCCGCACGATCGTCGGAGCCGAGGTGACCTGTGGGCTGGTCGGCTCCGGCTTGTGGGGCGTTCTCCTCGCCCCGCCCGACAAGCACGCCGAAGCCGCCGAAACCCTGGCGGCCCGGATCGTCGACACGTTCCGAAGCCACCTGTTCAGCGTCCGGCAGAAGACAATGCGCCTCAGCACCTGGGCGGGCCTGGTGCATTTCGGCAGCGGCGTGCTCGCCACCGGGTTCGACCTGCTCGTCGACGGCGAGCATGCGGCCCGCGACGCGCGCCGGAACGCCACCCCGATCACCGTTCTCGACCAGCCCGTCGCGGACAAGGACCGGACAGACCGATGCCGGTCCCGGGTACGGCGGGCGGTCGCGGCCAACAGGTTCGCCCTCTACGCCCAGCCCATCGTGGACCTTCACCTCAATCAGGTCACTCGCCACGAGATCCTGCTGCGAGTTCGCAGCGATACCGGCGATGCCGTCGCACCGTGGGCTTTCCTCGACATGGCCGAGCGTGTCGGCGAAATCCTCACGGTGGACCAGTGGGTCATTGACCATGCCCTGGAACTGATCGGCCGGGGGGCGCAGACTTCCCACTACCAGGTCAACATCTCCGGCAAGTCCCTCGCCGACCCTGGCCTGCTCACTTACGTGACTGAGGCGATCCATCGGCACAACGTCAAACCGGAATGCCTGACCTTCGAGATAACCGAGACCGCTCTCATCGAGAACCGTAACGAGGCCCTGGCCTTCGCCACGGGGATCAGGCAGATCGGCTGCCGCCTGGCGCT
The DNA here is from genome assembly GCF_040649295.1 of Micromonospora sp. NPDC048999. Taxonomy (NCBI): domain Bacteria; kingdom Bacillati; phylum Actinomycetota; class Actinomycetes; order Micromonosporales; family Micromonosporaceae; genus Micromonospora; species Micromonospora sp. NPDC048999. Next base: position 503,136 of record NZ_JBEZFI010000001.1, read on the forward strand.
CGACGATTTCGGTACCGGATACGCCGCCCTCGCCCATCTGAAGTTCCTACCGGTGGACCTCGTCAAGATCGATGGAATGTTCATCATCGATCTCTGCCGGTCGCCGGCGGACCAGGCCGTCGTGTCGAATTTGGTGGAGCTGTGTCACACACTCGGTATCCGTGTTGCTGCTGAGTACGTCCAGGACGAGGAGACCATTGAACTCCTGAAGAGCAGTGGGGTCGACTTCGCCCAGGGCTACCAGACCGGACGACCTGAGCCGATAGCGGTGAGCCCGGAGCAGCAGGTGCAGACGATCGAATTCGAACTGTCGCTTCTGCCGCAGCAGACCGCCATGGGTTGAGGTGAGGGCCCACGGCGGGTGGCCCGGCAGGACAACGGGCTCGCACTTTGCCGCGCTCTCATGCGAACCTTATCCATGCGGAGATCAACAACGGTCCGCCCTGGGGGAGAAATCAGGCATGCTTGCACATCCGCGCCTTCTGCGGCGCTTGATCTCGCTGGTTGCCGCCGCAGCGATGGTGGCCGGCGCGGCCGCGTTGGGCTCCGGCACGGCGGCCGCCGACGTTGACACCCGGCCGATCGTCGACTCCGCCGCCTACCGCCATCCCTATCTTGAGCCCAACCTGAACTACAACGTCGGCGTGCCGGGCGTGTTCACACTGCGCGCCCGCGTCGCCGACGCCGCCTCGTTCGCCTGGCGGACCGACGACGGGCAGTCCGGGACCGTCTCCGCCGACGCCGGCCGCGATGCGATCGTGACGATCGCCCCACGGCGAGCCGGCAGGCAGTTCCTCACCGTGCACACAGTCGGCCGGGACGGGACCGAGTACGCCGAGTACGCCTACGAGTTCCTGGTAGATGACGGCCCGGTGGTCGTGCGCGACCCCGGGGGCATCGTGTACCTGGGCGCCACCCCCACGTTCCACCTGACCCCGCGGATGCCGAACGTCGAGGAGTACCTGGTCTGGCCGTACACCGGCGGTGGGCAGCGGCCGGAGCAGACGGTGACCGTGCCGGCGCGGGCGGACGGGACCGCGGACGTCCAGTGGTACATGCACGACACCAGCATGATCGCGTTGCTCGTACAGAGTCGCGACGTCGACGGCAAGCTCTCCGAGATCCGCATGGCGGGAGCCAGCCCAGACCCGGCGGCGCCCCAGTTGACCCGGGCGGGCGGTGAGGATGTGTGGACGCTGGCGACCTTCACCGCTCGCACGGAAATGCCGGGCGTCGTGGCGTACGACGTGACGTTCAACGACGAACCGGCGACGAAGCAGAGCATCACACCGGCCGCCGACGGCAGCGCCACCTTCTCGGTCACGCCGACCCGCGCCGGGGCCAACTGGGTCTACGTGACGGCCCGCAACGCCAAGGGCCTGACGACCGCCAAGGGTCAAGTGGTCTGGCACGCCCTCGATTTCCCGTATATCTCCTCCACGGACTTCCCGCTGGGCGTGCTCGGCAAATACGGTCGCAAGGCTCCAGGGGACTTCTCCTTCACCGCGCGGCTGCCCGGGACGACGGCCTTCGAGTGGGGTACCGGCCCGGAGTGGGCGACGCTGCCCGCCGGACCGGACGGCAAGGCGACGCTGACCTGGACCCCGGACCGCACCGGCAGCCACACCATGTACGTGCGTAGCGTCACCGCCGACGGGAAGCGGTCCAGCATCGCGGCGGCGAACTTCGCCGTAGCCGTCGTGAACGCCCACGTGGACTCGGTGTCGCCGACCACAGTGACCACCGGCGAGAAGCGGACGCTGACCATCGAGGGCATGTTCCTGCACCCGCGCGACGTCATCGAGGTGACCCCGTCGGGTCGGCTGCCCGTTCCGGCGACGATCAGGTCCGTCGACCCGGCCGGCTCCCGGACCGTCGTGGAGGTCGACTTCGCCGCAGTGCCGCCGGGCCGCGCCTCAGTGACCGTCAAACCGTACGGCGGCACGCTGTACGCAATCCTCAACGACGCCATCACGGTCGCACCGCTGCCTGCGCTGGAGCTCACGAAGGCACCGGCGATCAGCGGCTCGGTGAAGGTCGGCGACACCATTCAGGCCACGGCCGGCACCTGGTCGCCGGCAGCGACATCGGTCACGTACCGATGGAACGCGAACGGCGTCGCCATCAGCGGCGCGACCGGCTCGTCGTACAAGATCCCGGCGTCGCTGGCCGGCAAGCGGCTCTCCGTCACGGTGACCGCTTCCCGCGCCGGCAACACTGCGACGTCCGCGACCTCCGCCTCGACCAGCGCCGTCGCCAAGGGCTCGGCCCCCAAGGCCACCAAGAAGCCCAAGATCACGGGTACGGCGAAGGTTGGCCGCACCCTGCAGGCGTCGCCCGGCACCTGGTCACCCACGGCCACGTCCTACCGGTACGAGTGGCGACTGAACGGCAAGATCATCAAGGGTGCGGCCGGCAGGTCACTCAAGCTCAAGGCCTCGATGCGCAACAAGCGGATCACCGTCACGGTGATCGCCAAGCGGACCGGCCACCTGGACGGGCGCGCGACCAGCGCATCCGTGACAGTCCGTCGATGACCTGCCGCGGTGGGTGCCGTCGTCCAACTCTGATCCGAAGGATCGGGGGAGGTCACGTGTCGAGTGCCGTCACGGCCGCCCGGACCATCTTTGTCACCAGTTTCTCGTCGATCGGCTCCCGGATGGCGGTGACGTAGAGGGTCACCAGGTTGTGGCCGACCCGGACGATCAGGAAGCTGGAGTGGCCGGTGATTCGGATCGGCCCACTGCCCGCAGCGAAGTGGTAGTCCACGCGCCAGGACTGTTGACCGAGGGCTGGCGGGGTGGCGGCGTGGACGTTGAAGCGTATTGGTGGGTTGTTCCCGCTGCGGGCGGTGAAGGCTGGGCAGGTTCGCCGCGCTGTCTCGGCTTCGGCCAATACCGATGGGGGCACCGGCATCGTGTGCGACCGGACTTCGACCACCACCTCGGTCGAGGCGGTTCCGACCGGCCCGGGTGTCGTCGTGTATCGGGCCCGCTCTCGTACCCGCTGTCCAGCGTTGAGTTGGTCGAGGTAGGCGTCCTCGGCCAACGGCCGGCAGGCTGGCGGGTCGATCCGGTGATCACCGTCGGTGATAGGTCGGGCGGTCCAGCCTCTGGGCAGCACTGTCTTGACCGCGGCGGCGGCGCGCCTGGGCCTTGCTGAGCGGACGGCCGGGATCGGGCCGCAGCGGCCCGGACTAAGCGGGTTCGGGGGTGGCGGATGCCTCCGGGATCACCGGGGTTGCCGCCGTGGGCCCGCTGGTCCCCGCAGGCTGGGCCGCCGGGAGCGGCGCGTACGCGCCGGGGATGCCCGGCCCGGGAACCCGACAGTAAGCTTTCCGGCACCTGAGGATCAGGAAGGTTGGTGGGCCGCCTGGGACTCGAACCCAGAACCTAAGGATTAAAAGTCCTCAGCTCTGCCATTGAGCTAACGGCCCGTCGACCGATCAGGTTACCCGACGCCTGCCGGCTCGGCGTGCGGCGCTCGCTCCGCCCAGGGGGCAGGTCCACACTGGCACGCCCCCGGGCAGGCGACACGCCGCCGGCGTCTCGGGTCCGTGATCCCGCTGCCGGCGGCATTCACCTGGTACGACGGTGGGAGCACCGACGGCGAGGAGGTAGCTGATGACCAGCAGGCGGGAGACCGTGGAGGTCGATCCGGCCGTGTTCCGTGCCGTCTACGACTCGCCGGCCTCGCTGCCCGGCCGGCACCGGTGGACCACGCCTGAGCACGACGTACGCCGGTTGGAGAAGCTCCTCGGCATACCAGCACGCAGCATCGGCGCGCCGCTGTGGGTCAGCGGCGACGAGCCGGACTGCCGGAAGTGCGGCCGTCGGGCGACCTGGTACGACATCGTCGCCTCCGCGCTGCACGGGGTGCACGGGGTGCACGACCCGGCGATGATCGCCCGGGTGATCCTCGGCGAGCGCAAGTACGTCAACACCGAGGTCCCGGACGCGATCCCCGGCGTGCACTGCACCGACTGCCGCACTCCGATCGAGGGGCTGCGCAGCTTCAAGTGCCACAACTGGGCGTACGCCTTCGAGGCGCTGGAGGAGGTCGTCGAGCGGATCTCGGTCAGGTAGTGAGTACGAGGGTCAGCGCGGTGGCGACGACGAGGAACGGGCCGAAGGGCAGGTGGCTGGACCAGCGAGCCCGGCCGATCGCCAGCAGCACCAGGGCGACCAGGGCGGAGAGGGTGACGGCCAGCATCAGCCCGACCACCAGCACCGGCCAGCCGTACCAGCCGAGCAACGCGCCGACGCTCAGCGCCAACTTGGCGTCGCCGAGCCCGAACCCGCGGCGGCCGAGCAGCAGGGTGGTCCCCGCGAAGCCCGCGCCGAGGGCGAGCCCGGCCGCGGTGGCGCGCAGCCAGGGCGCCGGTCCGGCGCCGGCCAGCGCGACCGCCCCGAGCAGCACCCACACGCCGGCCGCCGCCGGATAGGTGAGCCGGTCCGGGAGCCGGTGCACCGCGGCGTCGATCAGGGCCAGCGGCACCGCGAATGCGAGCCACCCGGCCACCGCCAGCCGCTCGCCGACCGGGCCGCCGGTCAGCGCGAGCACCGCCACCGCCGCGACCAGCGCCAACTCGACCACGCCGGGTGCCGCGCCGACCCGGGCCCGGCACACCGGGCACCGGGCCGTCGGCCCGAGCGCCGGCAGCGGCCGGTCCAGGCCGATCGGAGCGCCGCAGCCGTCGCACCCGGCCCGGTCAACCGAGTCGGGGGGTACGGCGTACCGGGCGACGGCCAGCCGCATCGGCGGTACGACCGCCAGGGCGGCCAGCAGGCGTACCACCGGACGCCGGACGGCGGCGTCCTTCGGGGCGGCCCGGAGCCGTTCGGCGGTCACGCCGGCACCCCGGCACGATGGCGGACGGTCCCAACATGGAACACGGAGAGTGAGATTGACCGCCTCGGCGGGTAGCGGATGGCGCTGAAAACGGCGTTCCGGTCGACCCGGCCAGCGGGTTGACGTCCGCCGCGTGACCGGCCCCGACGGACGTCGACGCCGACGGAACAGATCGGACCAGAGGGATCGATGCCGTCAATTCCCCCGCCGCGCGGTGGCCGAGCGGGCCCCCGGACCCCTTGACAGGGCGAGGGTACTCCCGCCATCGGCCCGGCCGACCCTCGGCCGTACGTCGCCGTTCGGACACCCACCGGCCACCACCACCTGTAATCACTCAAAGTGATCAGTTGAATTGCCTCTGTTGCATCGGCTCGCGTCAGCCTATGCTCGCCCCTTGGGTGGGACGCAACCCCCGATCAATTGGCGTCGGAGGCCGACCGGAGACATCACGTTTCGAATTAGCAGAAGATCTGCAGACGTAAATACGGCGGTAGCCACTGGGGACCCGGGCGAAGACATCCGGGGGCGCTGCCGCATGCCCGGAGCACGCGCGGTACAGCCGCTCCGGGTCGCCACCGAGGAGGGCGCGGTGTTGCGAACACGGCATTCCCGCCGACTGATCTGCTTGCTCAGCCTGGCCCTGCTGGCAGCCAACACCGGCTGCGGCGCCGAGCCGGAGGCCGACGCCCGTCCACTCATCAGGGCGGGTGGCACACCGGCCGCACATTTCACCGCCAGCGAACAGGCGGCCGGGAAAGCGGCACTCGCCGCCTATTCCGGATATCTGGCGGCGTCCCGGGTGGCGAGCGCGCGGAGCGATCCCGGCCATCCCGAGCTGACCCGATTCCTGGCCGATCCGCTGCTGACCCGGGTACGGGTGACAATTCGTACGGCGAAGGAGCACGGCGCGATGCGTACCGGACGACTCGTTTCCGATCCCACGGTCGTGTCGGTCGACCTGGTCGCCGACCCGCCGACCGTGGAGATCCAGGACTGCCTGGACGCCACCGACTACCGCCTCGTCTACGCCAAGGACCACCGGGTGGTGCCCGGCACGGGCGGCGGGCGATACCTGGCGACGGCCACCGCCGCCCGCTACCCGGACGGCCGGTGGCTGATCAACGGCGGCGCGGCACACCAGGACCAGCCGTGCTGACCTGGGGAGGAGCGGGTGTCCCGACCTGGGCCGGGACACTCCGTCGGCTGCTGCTCGCGGCCGGCCTGGCGCTGCTGCTCACGCTGACCGGCGTACCCGCTCAGGCCGGTCGCGGCGGCGGGAACTGCCCGCCGGGGCAGAACGACTGCCACGTCTGGGACGACGACCCGGGCACACCGGGCGGGCCGGGCGGCGGCAACCCCGGTGGCGGCGATCCCGGCGCTGCGCCGAAGTGCCAGTGGAACGGCCGGGCGATCGCCTGCTACGACGAACACCTGGGCTGGTTCAACAACGGCGACGGCTGCTACTACAAGCTGTCCGAGCCGCAGCCCGAGGCACCACCCGGCATGAAGTGGTACACGCGGACCTGCAACGGCGGTGACCTGGGCACCCTGACGGAGGTCCTGCTGGACAGCCCGCCACCCGGGTTCGGCACGCCGCCCGACCCGGAGGAGTTGGCCCGCCGGGCCCTCGCCTCGATCTCGCTGCTGCCGCCCCGGATCGCGGTCGCGCCCCGGCGGAGCAAGGGGCCGGGCCTGGTCGGCCTGCCGGTCTGGATGTGGGCCAGCAGCGGGACCTCGTACTTCGGCCCGCTGCGGGCCTCCGCCTCGGACCGGGGGCTGACGGTCCGGATCACCGCCCGGGTGACCCGGATCGTGTGGACCATGGGCGACGGCACCCGGATCACCTGCACCGGGCCCGGCACCGCGTACGTGGCGAACGGCCCACGCGCCGGGAAAACCTCCCCCGACTGCGGCTACAACGGCGGCTATGCCAAGGCCGGCACCTACCAGGTCAGCGCCACCACGTACTGGACCGTGCACTGGACCACCGGTGGGGGTGCGAGCGGCGACATCGCGCAGAGCCGGGTGAGCGGCACGGTTCCGGTGCAGATCAACGAACTTCAGGTGGTGACCCGGTGAGCGCGAGGAGTGAGCCGGGTTTGCGAGCCCCGCAGTCGCGAACGGAGATGGCACAGTGAGTGTGGCGACCCGGAACGGGATCTCGGCGGACGCCCCGGTGGCGCCGCCCCGGGTGGTCCGGCAGCGGCGGATACGCCCCGGCCTGCTCGGCCTGGCGGTGCTGCTGATCGCCCTCGGCGGGCTGGGCGCGGCCTTCGCGGTCAACTCGGTCCGATCGACCGGCAGCTACCTGGCGGTGGCCCGGCCCGTCGAGGTGGGCCAGCAGCTCACCGCCGACGACCTGATCACGGTACGGGTCTCCGGCGGGCAGGAACTGCGGCCGATACCGACCCGCCGGCTGGACGAGGTGCTGGAACTGCGGGCGGCGGTCCGGCTGACCCCGGGCACCCTGCTGACCGACGCCCAGCTCACCGACGCCCCGCTGCTCGGGCCCGGGCAGCAGCAGATCGCGCTCGGGCTCAGGCCGAGCCGGGTGCCGGCCCGTACGCTCCACCCCGGCGACAAGGTCCTGCTGATCAGCACCCCGGACCGCAGCGCGAACGCCGACGACGGGGCACGCGGCAGCGCCACCCGGTTCGAGGCCACGGTGATCGACACCGCCACCCCGGACAACAGCGACGTGGTGGTCTACCTGGTCCTGGCCGTACGCGACGTGCCGGCGGTGGTGGTGCTGGCCGCGGACGACCGGATCGCGCTCGTGCTCACCGAGGCGGCCTGATGGCGATCATCGCGCTGCTCTCGGCGAAGGGCTCGCCCGGCGTCACCACGTCCGCGCTGGCCGCCGCGCTGACCTGGCACCGGCGGCTGGTGCTGGCCGAATGCGACCCGGCGGGCGGCTCGATCCTCGCCGGCTATCTGGGCGGAGCGCTCGACGGCCCCCGGGGCATCGGCGAGTTGGCCGTCGGGGAGCTACGCGACGGCAACCTGGACACCGCCTTCTGGTCGCAACTGGTCGACCTGGACGCGCCGAAGCGGGAGCGACTGCTGCTGCCGGGCGTGGTCGACCCGGCCCAGGCCGGCAGCGTGACCCCGCTCTGGCAGCGGTTCGCCGACTTCTTCGGCGGACTGGAGAAGGGCATCCCCCCGTACGACGTGCTGATTGACTGTGGCCGGCTGCAGGTGCCCAGTCCACCGTGGGCGATGCTGCGCGCCGCCGCAGTGGTGCTGCTGGTCACCCGCGCGCACCTGCCCGACCTGTCGGCCACCCGAGCCGCCGTCCGGGCCGTCGAACGGGACCTCACGGAGCACCGGGTGCCCCCGGGCACGCTGCGGCTGCTGGTGGTCGGCGACGGGCACCCCTCCAGCGAGATCAGCAAGGCGCTACGGCTGCCGGTGATCGCCCGGCTGCCGCACGACCCGCGTACCGCGGCGGTGCTCAGCCTCGGCGGCACCGTACGCGCCGGTCGGCCGCTGATGCGCGCGGCCGGCGCCCTGGAGGTGCCGGTCCGGGCACTGCTGGATCGGCGGCGGGCCCGGCTGGCCTGGCCGGGAGCGGCGCAGCCGCAGGCGGTGACCACGGCAGCCGCGCCGGGGGTGCCCGGTGCGGTTTGAGCCGGTCTCCCACGACCCGCGCGGGCAACAACCCGGTGCCACCTCCACCGCGCCGCCGCTGGCCCCGCCGAACGGCCGCCATCACCCGCCGGCTGCGGCCGTGGCGCCACCGGCGCCCCCACCGCCGCCGCGTCCCCGGGTGGACTTCGCCGTGGTCCGCGAGCTGCGCCGGGAGCTGAGCGAACGGCTCACCCTCTGGCAGCGCGGCCGGGAGTTCGACGCGGACGCCGAGGAGGTGGAGCGGGCGCGGCTGGCCGTCGCGGTGGTCTCCGCGTACGCGGACTCGGTGCGCCGGTCCGGCACGCCGATGGCCGCCGACGAGGAACGGCTGCTGCTCGACCAGGTGACCGCCGAGCTGGTGGGGCTGGGCCGGCTGCAGACGCTGCTGGTCGACGAGACCATCGAGGAGGTGCACATCCTCGGCTGCGACCAGGTACGCATCACCCGACACGGCGGCGGTGTCGACTGGTCCGAGCCGATCGCCGACAGCGACGACGAGCTGGTGGAGATCCTCCAGGCGGCGGCCCGCCGCGCGGGGGCCACCGAACGATCCCTCTCCACCTCGAAGCCCACGCTCGACCTGCAACTGCCCGACGGCAGCCGGCTGGCCGCGGTGTTCCTGGTCAGCCACCGCCCGTACGCGGTGATCCGCAAGCACAACACCCTGGCGGTGAGCCTGGAGGACATCGCCGGTGGCCGCCCCGACCTGGACGAGATGATCGACCCGCTGCTGCGCGACTTCCTGCGCGCGTCGATGCGGGCCGGGCTGAACATCATGGTCGCCGGGCTGGCCGGGGCGGGCAAGACCACGGTCATCCGGGCGCTGATGGACGAGATCCCGGCGGACGAGCCGTACGTGCTGTTGGAGGAGAGCCGCGAGCTGCTGCCGGCCCGCCGGGGGCACCGGCACCGGGCGGTGATGAGCTTCGAGGCCCGGGAGGGGCACGGCGAACGCGGGCTGGACGGCCGCCCGGCCGGCGAGGTGAACATCGCCGACCTGATCCCGGTCTCGCTGCGGATGGGCGTGCTGCGGATCATCGTCGGCGAGGTCCGGTCCCGGGAGATCGTGCCGATGCTCCAGGCGATGACCACCAGCCGCGGGTCGATGTGCACCATCCACGCGCGTACCCCGGCGGGGGTGAGCGAACGAATCATCGAGCTGGCGCTCTCGCACGGCCGGGAGATGACGGTCGACCAGGCCCGCCGGATGGCAGGCAACGCGCTCGACCTGATCGTCTACGTCAACGTCGAGGACGAGACCGCGATCGGTGGCCGCAAGCACCGCTTCGTCTCCCACGTCGAGGAGGTGATCGGGGTCGGTGAGGGCAACCGGATCACCACCACCACGGTCTTCGGGCCGGGGCCGGACGGCCGGGCCGTTCCCCGACACCTGCCCGAGCGGATCCGCGCTCAGCTGCTGCGGGTCGGCTACGACGCCCGGCTGCTGACCCGGTTCATCGAGGCCGGCACCGGCGCCTGGCGCCGGCCCCTGCGCACCCGGCTCGGACGGCGGTAGCCACCATGTCGATGATCGAGCTGGTCGCCCTCTTCTCCGGCGCGGCGTTCGTGGCCGGGCTCGTGCTGACCGTGGTCGCGCTGGTCGGTACCCGCCGGCCCGCCGGGCCGGCGCCGGGCGCGCGCCCCGGTGCGGGTCGACTCTTGACCGGATCCGGGACCGGCCAGCACGAGCAGCGAAATCGCCGGGCGCTGCTCGTCGCGGCGGTGGTGGCCGGGGCGCTGGCGTTCCTGCTGACCGGGCTGCCGGTGGTCGGGCTGCTGGTGGCGCTGGCCGTGCCCGGGGTGCCGTGGCTGTTCGCGGTCGGCCGGGCCGAGCAGCGGGCCATCGCCCGGATCGAGGCGGTCGGCGAGTGGACCCGCCGGCTGAAGGACATCTGCGGCACCGGACAGGGCCTCCAGCAGGCGATCATCGGCACCATCGCCACCGCCCCGGAGGAGATCCAGGAGGAGGTACGCACCCTGGCCGCCCGGCTCCAGGCCGGCTGGCTGGCGAAGTCCGCCCTGCTCGCCTTCGCCGAAGAGATCGGCGACCCGGTCTGCGACCAGGTGGTGGCCGCGCTGATCCTGCACCTGACCGATCGGGGCGAGCGGCTCGGCGACGTGCTCGGCTCGATCGCCTCGGCCGCGTCCGCCGAGGTGGCCACCCGGCGGGAGATCGAGGCGAAGCGTACGCAGCCCCGGTTCGCGGTCCGCTTCCTCACCGGGATGACCCTGGCCACCCTCGCGTACGGGCTGATCAACACCGAGTACATCCAGCCGTACCGGACACCGTTCGGGCAGCTGGTGATGGCGGTGCTCGGTGCCGCGTTCGTCGGGCTGCTGATCTGGGTGCGCTCGATGAGCCAGCCGCCCCGGCCGGCGCGCTTCCTGCCCGCCCCCGACCCGGAGGAGGTGATCGCATGAGCCTGATCCTCAACTGGGAGCTCGTCGTCGCCGTGCTGGGCGGGGCCTTCGTCGGCCTCGGCCTCTTCCTGGTGGTACGCGAGGCGCTGCCGGCCACCCCGGCGCTCGGCCCGGCGCTGCGCCGGCTGCACCAGCCGCCAGGCCAGGCGGTGGCGGGTCGGCGCGGGCCGGACTGGTTGGCCGGCTTCTCCCGCTGGCTGCGCCCGCCGCACCGGCAGCTCGCCCTGCTCGACCGCACCCCCGAGCAGTACGCCATGTCGGTGCTGCTCTCCGCGCTGGTCGGGTTCGCCACGCCGGCCCTGGTGTCGGCCCTGCTCTTCCTGGCCGGGTTCTCGCTGCCGGTGGTCGTACCGGTGCTGGGGAGCCTGGGGTTGGCGCTGGTCGCCGGCCTGATGGCGCACCGCGACGTGCTGACGAAGGCGAACGCCGCGCGGGAGGAGTTCCGCCAGGCGGTCTGCACCTACCTCGACCTGGTCGCGTTGCAGCTCTCCGCAGCGCACGGCCCGGTGCAGTCGCTGGAACGCGCGGCGGCGGTCTGCGACGGCTGGGTCTTCGACCGGATCCGGGAGGCGCTGCGAATCGCCCAGCTCCAGATGCACTCGCCCTGGGACGAGCTCCAGGAGCTGGCCGACCGGATCGGTATCCCGGAGCTGGGCGACGTGGGGGCGATCATGCGCGCCTCGGGCAGCGAGGGCGCCCAGGTGCACGAGACGTTGCGCAGCCGCGCCGACTCGCTGCGCGATCAGATCCGTACCGACAACCTGGCTCGGGCCGAGGGGGTGACCAGCCGGCTGGACATCCCGGGCTCGTTGCTGGTCTTCGTCCTGCTCGGCTTCGCCATCTATCCGTTCCTAGCCCGTCTGTGACGCCCATTTCAGAGAAGGAGAACCTCGATGCGCCTCTCCACCTACCTGTACGTCGCAGTGCGCAGCCGCTTGGCCCAGCTACGGCGGGACCCCGAGCGGGGCGACAGCCCCGTGCCGACCGCCGTGATCATCTTCGGCCTGGTCATGGTCGCCATGTTGGTCACCCTGGCCGCTTCGGGGAAAGCCAAGGAGTGGATGGACGCCGTCCCGGACCACAAGGACCCGACGAAGTGACGCCCCGCCCCGCCCGTACGGACCGGAGCCGGCCGGCGTTCGCCGGCCGGTCCACCGGCCTGCGCGGCCCGGGGCGGATCAGCGCAGTCGTCCGTGCTCGGCTCGCCGCCAGCGGGGCGGACCGGGGAGCCAACCCGGTCGAGCTGGCGGTGGTGATGCCGGCGATCCTGGTGCTGCTCTTCGGCTCGATCCAGGTCGGTGTCTGGTTCGTCGCCCGGTCCACCGCCCTCAACGCGGCGCAGTCCGGGGTCAACGCCCAACGCGCGCTCCAGGCCCCGCCCGGCGCGGGCCGAGACCGGGCCACCAGCTTCCTGCGCGCCAGCGGTGACTGGCTGGTCGGCTGGCGGAACCCCGGCCCCACCTGCACAAGAACCGCCACCGAGGTCACCTGCACGGTCAGCGGGCGCTCCCTGTCGGTGATCCCGGGGGTCAACTTCTCGGTCCGGCAGACCGCGCACGGGCCCGTAGAGCGCTGGACGACGGGGTGAGGGTGGTGCGCGAACGCGGTTCCGTCTCGATCGAGGTGGCGGTGCTCGCCCCGGCCTTCATCATGCTGATGGTGCTGGCCGGGGTGGCCGGGCGGACGGCCGTGGCCGCCGAGGCGGTGGAGTCGGCCGCACACGACGCCGCCCGGGCCGCCTCGATCGCGCGGGACGCGCGTACCGGCCGGACCGCGGCCACCAATGCCGCCCGCCGGCAGCTCGACTGGTCGGGGCTGAACTGCGCCGCCCAGCCGGCACTGACCTTCACCGGCTCGGTCCAGGGCACGGCGACGACCTTCGCCGCCGCGTACCGCAGCCCGCCCGGGGTGCCGGCGACCGTCACCGTCACGCTGACCTGCAAGGTCTCCTTCGCCGACCTACGGGCGCCGGGGCTGCCCGGAGTGCCGGCCAGCAAGACCGTCTCGGCGAGCTTCACCTCCCCGCTGGACACCTACCGGAGCCGTGGATGACCGGGAGGCGAGCGTCGGAGAGCGGCCGGGTGAGCCTCTTCCTCGCCGTGGCGATGACCGGCGTACTCGTGATCATCAGCCTGGCCTACGACGGCGCCGGGCAGTTGCGGTCGCTGCAGCGCGCCGACAACCTCGCCGCCGAGGCGGCCCGCAGCGGTGGTCAGATGATCGATCGGGCCCAGGCCATCGAGGGCGGCCCGAAGAAGATCGACGAGGCGAGCGCCCGGAGCGCCGTCGCGAGCTACCTGCGCGCCGCCGGTGGGGTCGCCGGCCACGACGTCAGCTTCCCGGTCGTCAACGGCGAGCGGCAGATCCAGGTACGCGTCCGCATCACCTACCGCCGGAACCTGCTCGGCCTCTTCGGCCTCAAGAATTCCGTCACCGTCACCGGTGAGGCCACCGCACGGGCGCTCACCGGGGCACCGTAGGAAGGGAAGGCAGCCATGGCCGCACCCCGACGTTCCGCCGTACGGCGAACCGGCCAGCTCCTCACCGGGCTCGGCGCCCTCGTGGTGCTCTGCGCGGTGCTGGCCGGCGGGCCGATCGCACTCCTCGCCTTCGCCGGCAACCCCCTCCCCGACCATCTGCCCACCCTCGCCGAGGCGGGTACCGCGTTGACCAGCCGCGACGACGGGCAACTCTTCCTGCGGGCACTGGCCGTGGTGGGCTGGTTCGGCTGGGCGACGTTCGCGTTCTCCGTACTGGTGGAATTGCTGGCGGCGGCGCTGCGCCGGCCGGCCCCCCGGCTGCCTGGGCTGCACCGGCAGCAGCGGGCCGCGGCCGCGCTGGTCGGCTCGGTGGCGCTGATCCTGGCGGCGAGCCCGGCCGCCGCGAGCGCCGCCGCCCTGGCCACCCCGCACCCGGCCACCGCCCCACATTCGATCGCCGCCGCGCACTCGGTCGCCACCGCGCACTCGGTCGCCACCGCGCACTCGGTCGCCACCGCGCACTCGGTCGCCGCCGCGCCCGCTGTAGCCGTCCCGCAGCCAGCCGCCGGTTCGGCAGCCCGGGTGGCCGCGCCGCCGGTCCAGGCCGGGGCGGGGTCGGCCGAGCCGGCCGTGTACCGGGTCGCGAAGGGTGACTACCTCGGCGACGTGGCCGAGCGCTATCTGGACGACTTCGAGCGCTACCGGGAGGTGGCCCGGCTGAACCAGCTCGCCAACCCGGACCGGATCCGCCCCGGCCAACTGCTCAAACTTCCCGAGGGCGCGGTGGACGACGGGGTCCGCCGGCACGCCACGGGACGGCTGGTCAGTCCGGCGCCCCGTCCGGCGCCCGCCCCGCGTACGCCGGCTGCCACTCCGTCCGGCGCCACACCGGGAGCGACGGCTCCGGGCGGCGGCGGGGCGGGGGAGATCGGGCCCGCACCCACCGCGAAGCCGTCGCCGGAGGCTACAAAACAGACCGAGGCATCGGGGTCCACGGCGACGGAACCGGCTGGGCCGCCGGCGATGGCTGGCGCGTCCGGGGCCACCGCCGAGGGCGGGTTCAACCGGCCGCTGGCGATCTCGGCGGTGTTGGCGGTGGCGAGCATCGTCGGCGCGCAGATCGGCGCGGTACTCGGCCTGCGCCGACGGCCGGCTCCCCAGACCGCCGGGCGGACGCTGACAGCCGGCCGCCACCGGAGGGACTGACCAGCAGGTCGGCTACCGTCGTCGCCATGCCGACGCACGTGGTCCGCGCCACCAGCCTGGACGTACCGCACGAGCCGCTCCCCGCCGACCAGGTACGGGAGGGCACCCCGACCACGGGTGCCGTCCCGGTGCCCGCCGTGGCCGGGCTGGACGTCGGGGTGTGGGAGCACAGCCCCGGGGTGAGCACCGACGTGGAGGCCGACGAGGTCTTCGTGGTGCTCTCCGGCCGCGCGAGCGTCGCCGTCGAGGGCGGCCCGACGCTGGAGCTGACCCCGGGCGACCTGTGCGTGCTGGAGGCCGGCACCCGGACCACCTGGACGGTGCACGAGACGCTACGCAAGGTGTACGTCAGCCCGGCAGGCTGACGGGGCGCCACGGCCGACGGCCCGATGCGGCCCGGGTCAGGGTAGGCGGGCTTCGAGGCGGCCGTTGACGACCCGGGTTGGCAGGAGCACCTGGTCGTTGGCGGCCGGCCCGTGCACCACCTCGCCACCGTTGAGCCGGAACGTGCTGCCGTGCCACGGGCACACCACGCAGTCGTGGCCGTCGATCTCCTGCACCTGGCCCTGGCCGAGCGGGCCGCTCTGGTGTGGGCAGCGCTCCAGCATCACGGTGACGTCGTCGCCGTGCCGGTAGAGGATCACCGCGACGTCATCGATCTCCCGGGTGAGGAGCTGGCGCTGCGGCAGGCTGGCCATGTCGCCCAGCGGGTGCCATCCCTCGCTCATCCGGTGCAGCTCCGAGATGCTCTGGCTGACCTGCGCCCCCTGCGAGTACGCGAGGTGCCCGCCCAGGTAGGCCCCGCCGCTCACCGCCGACAGCCCCAGGTACGCCAGCGCCTTGCCCAGCCCGTGCCGGCCGTTGCGCCGGGCGACCAGCGAGCCCGCGTAGCAGGCCAGACCGATGGTGTTCGCGCCGGCGTGCACCAGGCCGATCCGGCGCTGTTCCCGGGAAAGGGCCGCCCAGTCGTTCAGCCCGGCCGCGACGGCCGGCAGGGCACTCACCGTGCCGATCCCGATCAGCGTGGCCGCCGCCCGGCGCTGCCCGGGCATCAGGTCGAGCACCGCAGCACTCATCCAGGCCCCGACGGGCAGCTGCACCATCGCCGGGTGCAGCGGATGCCCCAGCCAGACACCATGCAGGAAGTCCCGGATTCGCTGGCCCCGCAGGGTGCCCTGGACGGCCCGCTGAAGGCGGTCACCGATCCCGTCGAGTCGGGAGGCCTGTTCGAGTTTCACCAATAGTCCGCGCACCTGGTGCGACTTCCCGGCATCCGAGGTCCCAAACCGGGCAGCCCCCGCGAATCACCCCATCGGGTACTTCCCGGAAGGTGTCGGGTTAACCAGCGGCCATTGCTGGTCGCGGCAGCAACTGTGAGTCATCGCCACCCTCAAGCGCGTGACCAGCGGAAATCCGTGCATCAGCGGCCACCGCGGAACCTCCTCCGGGCCGTGGAGCCGCACATCCGCGTCCACGTCGTTCCGGTCGCCGACAACCTCCCCGGCCTGGTCGCAGTCCGCGACTCCAAGGACCCGACCGGCCCAGCCCTCGCCTTCACCCCCACCGCCTGGCGCACCTTCCTCACCCAACCCCCCACCCGCGCCTGACCCATCCTCCCGGCCCGAACTCTTCAGATCTTGGAAAGTTACCGTTCGAGGCGGACGGAAACTCTCCAAGATCTGGAGGCGGGCCTCCCCCGCGCGGAGTGATTCGTTCACGCCATCAGCTCGACAGCGCGCGCTGACCGGTAGCCGCGCCCGCCGTATCGCGACGGCCCGCACCGCACGGACCCCGCCACCCGCGGCACCGGCACCGGCACCGGCACCGGCACCGGCAGCCTGGCGTGCCGGCCACCGTCGAGGGCATGCTGACCCGATGGGAGTACGCGTCGAGCACGCCGGGCCGGTGACCACCGTGATCCTGGATCGGCCGGAGGCCCGCAACGCCGTCGACGGTCCTACCGCCCGAGCGCTCGCGGACGCCTTCCGCGCCTTCGAGGCCGACCCGGACGCGGCGGTCGCCGTGCTCTGGGGAGCCGGCGGCACGTTCTGCTCGGGCGCCGACCTCAAGGCCATCGGTACGCCGCGCGGCAACCGGGTCGAGCCGGAGGGCGACGGCCCGATGGGCCCGACCCGGATGCGCCTGTCCAAGCCGGTCATCGCCGCGATCTCCGGGTACGCCGTGGCCGGCGGCCTGGAGTTGGCGCTCTGGTGCGACCTGCGAATCGCCGAGTCGGACGCGACGCTCGGGGTGTTCTGCCGACGCTGGGGCGTACCGCTGATCGATGGTGGCACGGTCCGACTGCCCCGACTGATCGGCGAGAGCCGGGCCATGGACCTGATTCTCACCGGCCGCCCGGTCCCCGCCGAGGAGGCGTACGCGATGGGCCTGGTCAACCGGCTGGTCGCGCCGGGTGAGGCCCGGGCGGCGGCGGAGCGGCTGGCCGCCGATGTCGCCCGGCACCCGCAGACCTGCCTGCGCAACGACCGGGCGGCGCTGCTCACCAACGCCGGCCTGCCCGAGCCGGAGGCGATGGCCACCGAACTCGCCTTCGGCATCGAGTCGCTGATCACCGACGGGGTGAAGGGCGCCAACCGCTTCACCGCCGGCGCCGGCCGCCACGGCGAGCCCGCGGAATAGACCTCACTTCAACGTACGCAGCGCGTCCTCGATGGCGCGGTGGAAGGTCGGGTACGCGTAGATCATGTGCCGGAGCTGGCTGACCGGGATCGCCGCATGCACCGCCACCACCAGCCCGGACAGCACCTCGCCGCCGGCCGGGCCGGCCGAGGTGGCGCCGATCAGCACGCCCTGGTCGGCGTCGGCGACCAGCTTGATGAAGCCCGCGTTGCCGGCCTTGTGGATCCAGCCCCGGGCGGAGGAGGTCAGGTCCGCGTACCCGATCTGGACGTTGACGCCACGCTCGCGGGCCTGCTGCTCAGTGAGTCCGACCGCGCCCACCTCAGGGTCGGTGAAGGTGACCCGGGGCAGCGCCCGATAGTCGGCGTACGGGACGCTGCCGGGTGTGGCGGTCGACCCGCCGGCGCTCATCGCCCCGCCGACCGCGCTGGCCACCCCGGCCGCGCCGCCGACCACGCTGGCGGTGCCGCTGGCGTCCGGGCCGCCCCTGGTCCGTCGCATGTGGTCGAGCACGTCGGCGACGACGATCGCCGCCTGGTACATGGCGATGTGGGTGAACGCGCCCTCGCCGGTGAGGTCGCCGACCGCCCAGACCGCTTCGGTGACGTGCATCCGCTCGTTCACCGGCAGGTAGCGCTGGGCGGCGTCGACGCCGACGGTGTCCAGCCCCAACTCGTCGAGGTGCGCCATGCGGCCGGTAACCACCAGCAGCTTCTCACCGGTGAACTCGATGCCGTCCGCGTGCACGGTGAAGGTGACGCCGTCGTGGTCGACCCGCCCGGCCCGAACGCCGGTGTGGATCTCGACTCCGTCGGCGCGCAGCGCCGTCGCGGCCACCTCGGACGCCTCCGGCTCCTCGATGGCGAGTACCCGTTCGGCCGCCTCGATCACGGTCACCTGGACGCCGAACCGGGCGAAGACCTGGGCCAACTCCAGCCCGATCGCGCCGCCACCCAGCACCAGCAGCGACCCCGGCAGTTCCTCGACCTCAATCGCCTGGTGGTTGGTCCAGTACGGGGTGCCGGCGAGGCCGTCGATCGGCGGGATCGAGGGGCGGGTCCCGGTGCCGAGCACGATCCCGTACCGGGCCTGGAAAACCTGATCGCCGACGCGTACCCGGCCGGGGCCGTCGAGCCGGCCGCTGCCCCGGACGAACCGGCCGCCCTTGCCGGTGAACCGCTCGACCGCCACCCGATCGTCCCAGGTGTCGGTGGCCTCCTCGCGGATGCGCTTGGCGACCGGCGCCCAGTCGGGCTGGACCTGCGCGGAACCCGCCAGCTCGTTGACCCGATGCGCCTCGGCCAGCGCGTTCGCCGCCCGGATCATCATCTTGCTCGGCACGCAGCCCCAATAGGGGCATTCGCCGCCGACCAGGTCCCGCTCGATCCCGACAACGGTGAGGCCGGCCTCGGCGAGCCGCCCGGCCACCTCCTCGCCGCCGACCCCGAGCCCGACCACGACCACGTCCACCAGCTCCGGCTCCCCCATCCCGCCAGCATTTCGTACCGGTGGGCCAGCAGCCAGCACCTACCGCCGATGGAGTGTTAAAGGGGGCCCCTATACAACGCCAGGCGTTAGCAGCGGGCCCTTCCTTTCAGCCGGGCCGGGGAGGGCGACCGGCGTGCCGGGCGGGGTGAGCAGGGCCCGCCCGAGCACCGACAACCGCCGACCCCCCGGTACGCGGGCCCGCCGCACGAAGACGTCGTAGTCCTGGGCGGCCACCTCGTCGAGGATCCCGCCGTAGAGCGCGTACGCGGTGCGCATGCAGGACTGCGAGGTGTCGGCCAGCAGGGGGATGCCCGGCGCGGCGGCCGCGTAGTGGGTCTGGGCGCGGGCCACCTCGTACCGGATCAGCTCGCGGATCGCCGGCGTGCTGTGACCGGCCGCCCGGGCCGCGAGCAGGTCGTCCCGGGTGACATCGAACCTGGCCAGGTCCTCGTCGGGCAGGTAGGTCCGCCCCCGGTCCAGGTCCTCGGCGACGTCCCGGATGAAGTTGGTGAGCTGGAACGCGAAACCGAGCTGCCGGGCCGGTTCTCGGGCGGCGGCCGGGTCGGAGCTGCCCAGGATCGGCAGCATCATGGTGCCGATGACGGCGGCCGAACCCTCCATGTAGTCGAGCAGGTCGGCATAGCTCGGGTAGGACGCGACCGTCAGGTCCATCGCCATGCTGCGCAGGAACGACGCGAAGTCGGCGCGGTCCAGGTCGAAGACGGCGATGGTGTGCAGCACCGCCGGGAGCAGCGGGTCGTCGACCGGCCCGCCGTGCAGCCCGGCGACGAAGCGGTCGGACCAGTCCTTCAGCCGGGCGGCGCGCTCGGCCGACGGCATCTCCTCGGTCCGGTCGACGATCTCGTCGGCGTACCGGGTGAATCCATACAAAGCATGGACGTGCCGCCGTTTCCATGCGGGCAGCAGCCGGGTGGCGAGATAGTAGCTCCGACCGTGGCGTCTGTGCAGCTCGCGGCAGCGGTCATAGGCAGCGGTGAGATCGGCGTACGCCACCGGCCCTCCCTCAGATCGACGCAGCTATCGACGCAACTCGTAACCCTAGGGTACGCTCGCCCCCATGGCCAACGACGCCGTTACGAGCGGATGAGGGGGGTGGCCACGTGCGGATCGTGACCGGGCGCACGGACCGGGTGGTCGTGGTCGGCGCCGGCCTGGGCGGGCTGGCCTGCGCGCTGCACCTGGCCGGCAGCGGCCGGCAGGTGACCGTACTGGAACGGGAGCCGGTGCCGGGCGGGCGGGCCGGGCGGCTCAGCGTCGACGGGTACGAGTTCGACACCGGCCCGACCGTGCTCACCATGCCCGATCTGCTCGCCGAGGCGTTCGGCGCGGTCGGCGAGGAGTTGACCGACTGGCTCGACCTGACCCCGCTGGACCCGGCGTACCGGGCGTACTACCCGGACGGCTCGACGCTCGACGTCATCACGGACACCACCCGGATGGCCGCCGAGATCGCCCGGGTCTGCGGCCCCCGCGAGGCCGACGGCTACCTGCGGTTCGTCGACTACGCCCGGAACCTGTGGCGGTGGGAGCGGGCCGACTTCATCGAACGGAACCTGGACGCCCCGACCGACCTGCTCACCGCCAACCTGGTGAGGTTGCTGGCCAACGGCGCGTTCCGGCGACTCCAAACAAAGATCAACCAGTTCTTCCGGGATCCGCGTACCCAGCGGATCTTCTCCTTCCAGGCCATGTACGCCGGCCTCGCCCCGCACGACGCGCTGGCCATCTACGCGGTCATCGCGTACCTCGACTCGGTGGCCGGGGTCTGCTTTCCACGCGGCGGCGTCCACGCGGTCTCCCGCGGCCTGGCCGGCGCGGCCGAGAAACACGGCGTGCAGATCCGGTACGGCACCACGGTCACCCGGGTGGAGACCGCCAACGGCCGGGCCACCGGCGTGCTGACCGCCGACGGCGAGTTCGTCCCCGCGGACGTCGTGGTGCTCAACCCGGACCTGCCGGTGGCCTACCGGGACCTGCTGCCCGCCGACCGACAGCGCCGGCTGCGCTACTCGCCCTCCTGCGTGGTGCTGCACGTCGGGTCGACGCAGAGCTATACGAAGATCGCCCACCACAACATCCACTTCGGGCGGTCCTGGCGGGGCACGTTCGACGAGGTGATCCGGCGAGGCGAGCTGATGTCCGACCCGTCGCTGCTGGTGACGAACCCGAGCCGGACCGACCCGTCGGTCGCCCCGGCCGGGCGACACACCTACTACGTGCTCGCCCCGGTGCCGAACCTCGACCGGGCGCCGCTGCACTGGTCGGGCGGCCTGGCCCGCCGCTACACCGACCAGCTGATCGGGACCCTGGAGGAGCGGGGCTACGTCGGCTTCGGCGCCGGGGTCGAGGTGTTGCGCACGATCACCCCGGCCGAGTGGGCGGAGCAGGGCATGGCCGCCGGCACCCCGTTCGCCGCCGCGCACAGCTTCCTTCAGACCGGGCCGTTCCGGCCGTCGAATCTGCACCGGACGCTCGGCAACGTGGTCTTCGTCGGTTCCGGCACGCAGCCCGGGGTGGGCGTGCCGATGGTGCTGATCAGCGGCAAGCTCGCCGCCTCGCGGATCACCGGAGCCACCCGGTGAACGCTTGGAACAACACGATTCCGAAGAAAGGGCCGGTGCCGTGACTTCCCGCGAAGGACACCTGGTCGAACTGGTCGACGACGACGGGCGCGCGCTCGGCGAGGACACCGTCGCCGCCGCCCACCAGCCGCCGGGACGGCTGCACCGCGCGTTCTCGGTGCTGCTGGTTGACCCGGAGGGGCGGATCCTGCTCCAGCAACGGGCCGCCGTCAAGACCCGCTTCCCGCTTCGCTGGGCCAACTCCTGCTGCGGCCACCCGCTGCCGGGTCAGCGGCCCGCCGAGGCCGCCAACCAGCGGTTGGCCGAGGAGCTCGGCGTCGGCCCCGTCGACCTCACCGAGGTCGGGGTGTACGCCTACCACGCCGACGATCCGGCCACCGGCCGCGTCGAGTTCGAGTACGACCACGTGCTGCGCGCCGACGTGCCGGCCGACCTGCCGACCCGACCCGACCCGGCCGAGGTGGCCACCCTGCGCTGGGTCGACCCGCACGAGCTGGTGGCGGACCTGGCGGCCAACCCGAGCGCGTACGCGCCGTGGCTGGGCGGGGTGGTAGACCGGCTGCTGCGGCCGGCAGGTCCCGCCGCCGATGGTCCCGCCGCCGTTCCGGCCGGCGCGTCCCCGTCCGGAGCGCCGGCCGACCAGGCACCGGAGCGGTCGGGTGGCCGATGAGGGGCTGAGCGCGGGTGCCGTCGCGCGCCGGCTGGGTGTGGCGGTCACCACACTGCGCACCTGGCACCAGCGCTACGGCCTCGGTCCCAGCGAGCACGTACCGGGGCACCACCGGCGCTACACCCCGGCCGACCTCGCGCGGCTGGAAATCATGCGGCGGCTCACCGCAGAGGGGGTGAACCCGGCCGAGGCGGCCCGCTGGGCCCGGCAGGCGCCGGTGCTGGCCCCGGCAGCACGTCTCGGGCGGCCGGCCCGGCCGAGCGTCACCCGGGCCGGCGACGGCACGACCATCCCGGTCGGCCGAGCCGGCGGTGGCGGCGCGACCATCCCGGTCGGCCGGGCCGGACCGGCCGCCCGCGGGCTGGCCCGCGCCGCGATGCGACTGGACTCGACGGCCATCGGCGAGACGATCGCGCACGCCCTCGCCGCGGACG
The DNA here is from genome assembly GCF_040649295.1 of Micromonospora sp. NPDC048999. Lineage (NCBI taxonomy): Bacteria > Bacillati > Actinomycetota > Actinomycetes > Micromonosporales > Micromonosporaceae > Micromonospora > Micromonospora sp. NPDC048999. Next base: position 525,559 of record NZ_JBEZFI010000001.1, read on the forward strand.
GTGTGGTGGCGACCTGGGATGGGCTGCTCCGGCCGGTGCTCGCCGGCATCGGCGAACGGCACGCCGCCACCGCCAAGCTGATCGACGTGGAACACGTGATGTCCCGGTGCGTGTCCGAGGCGTTCGCCGCGGCGACCCGGACGCACCCGGCCGCCGGGCCGGCCCGGATCCTGCTCTCCTGCGCCGACGAGGAGCAGCACACGCTGCCGCTGGAGGCACTGGCCGCCGCCCTCGCCGAGGCGGGGGTGAGCTATCGCATGCTGGGCGCCCGAGTGCCCGTGCCGGCGCTGATCGAGGCGGTCACCCGGACCGGGCCGGCGGCCGTCGTGCTCTGGTCGCACGCCCCGGCAACCGCCGGTCCGCACCAACTGTCCGCGCTGCTCGCCGCGCCCCGCCGGCCGCTGCTGGTGCTCGCCGCCGGGCCGGGTTGGCGGGCCGAGACGCTGCCGGCCGGCGTGGTCCGGCCGGTGGACCTGGCCGAGGCGGTCTCGCTGGTGATGGCCGTACGCGATTCGCAGGACCGGTCGACGACGGCCTGACCGCCTCTCCCGCTTCCGCACGGCGTCGGATACGGTCAAAGTCCGCATACCCCGACCCCTCTCGGGAGCGACGATGCGCTCACCCGCCGCGCTGGCGCTCACCCTCAGCCTGGTGATATTCCTCACTGGCTGCGGTGACCCCGGCAAGACCCCGCACCAGGCGGGTGGCCCACCGGTCACCGCCTCACCCACCCCGACGCCGAAACCGACGCCCACCGCGCGGCCAGCCCGCACCACCCCACCGAAGCTGCGCCCGCTACCGAAGAACCTGCCCGCCGGGCTGCACCGCAGCAGCGGCGACCAGGCGGTGGCGCTGACCTTCGACGACGGACCGGATCCGCGGTGGACGCCCAAGATCCTCGACCAGCTCCGGGCAGCCCACGTCACCGCGACGTTCTGCCTGATCGGCACGCAGGCCCGGCGCTATCCGGAGTTGGTGAAGCGGATCGTCCGAGAGGGCCACCAGCTCTGCAACCACAGCTGGCGACACGATCTGGACCTCGGCCGGCGCTCGGACGCGGAGATCAAGGCCGACCTGGCGCGAACAAACCGGGTCATTCGCGCCGCCGTGCCGGACGCCGAGATCACCTGGTTCCGCCAGCCCGGTGGACGGTGGACGGCCGAGGAGGTGGCGGTGGCCCGCAAGCTCGGCATGCGCGCGCTGCACTGGAGCGTCGACCCGCAGGACTGGAACCACCCCACCAGCAAGACGATCATCAAGCGGGTGAAGGCGGCGGCCCGGCCCGGCTCGATCGTGCTGATGCACGACGGTGGCGGCGACCGGAGCCACACCATGGCCGCCTGCCGGAAGGTGATTCCCGACCTGAAGCGGCGGTACGGGATCTCCCAGCTCCAGTGACCCCGCTCTGACCTGCGATTTCGCCCCCGGGCTCGGCCGGGGGGACACCGGTTTGGTCGACCGCCGGGGCATGGCATATGCTTCTCATGCCTCCGGCGGGGCCGGATGGGAGCAAGTCCGCCAGAACTTGCGATGTGCAATGATGGCGGGGCCGCCCTCATCGTCTAGCGGCCCAGGACGCCGCCCTTTCAAGGCGGTAGCACGGGTTCGAATCCCGTTGGGGGCACGGTTCGGCTCAGGCCGAATGCAACATCAGCTAGGTCCTGTGGAGCAGTTGGAGTGCTCGCCGCCCTGTCAAGGCGGAGGTCGCGGGTTCAAGTCCCGTCAGGACCGCAAGCGCTGACGCCGCGCTCATCATGCGCGGCGTTCTGCGTATCGGCCCGTGCGATAGCATGAGCCGAGCACCACGGCCAGGTAGCTCAGTTGGTACGAGCGTCCGACTGAAAATCGGAAGGTCGGCGGTTCGACCCCGCCCCTGGCCACATAGCCTTTCGCCGGGCTACAGGAACGCCGACCAGCGGAAACGCCGGTCGGCGTTCTGCTTTTCGCCCCGGGGTCCCGCCTGTCCGGTCTGCCCCTCGTTGACCCCGGAATCCCTCTGGTGGCCGCTCCTTGTTGCACGGGGATTGCACCGCCCCGTCATGCCGGTCGACCGGGAGAGCGTCGCCGACCCCTGCCTTGCAAAGATCATGCGGGCGTCGGCTGCTGCGGCTGACCTGCTCGGTCTGTCGGCTGCCGCCGCTTCTCGCTCCCGTCTGTCGGCCGGCTTGGCTGTACGGATGGCTGTACAGCCGTCGTCCCCGCTTCTCATACTCGACCGGTGGCTGCTGCGGATCTTCCAGCCCGGTTCAGGCCCATCATCGAGCAGGTGGTCGAACGGATTGCCGCTGGCGATTTCGACGGCCTAGCGCGGGACTACTCGCGGTCGGGCCACGACCTGGGCGTCTGGGCCCGCGAGTACCCCGCGACGTTCATCCCAATGCCGCCCGAGGCGTGGCACCACGCCGACGCCTACTTCCTTGCTGGCCACGACGTTTGGAAGGTCGATGTCGACCTGTGGTCTCAGCAGGAAGGGCGAAGCGACATGACCTTGCAGGTGACGGTCTGGGAAGAGGCCGGGGCGATCAAGCTAACCATCGATGACCTGCACACTCTCTAGTACCGGCCACCCTCACCGCACCGTCAGTTTGGAAGAGCGTGATCAACCGACCGCGACGTCCGAAACGCCTGCGGCCAGCGGTTCACCCGGCTGCTTCTCGTGCCCGCTCGTGCCCGCTACGCGCCCCGGTTACTGGCCCACGGATGGCCCGTGACGGCCTCGGGATTAGAAGAAGATCGCGGGTGGCTGGTCGGGTGGCTTCGCTCCTGGTCAGCCCGTCCGTCCTTGTCGGGCAGCGTCGGTTCCAGCGGGCGGGCTTGGCTGTACGGATGGCTGTACGACCGGCTAAGTGCGGCCAGGGAGCGACCTAGGCTGACGCCATGTCGGCGGAGCGTGAAGTCATTGACCTGGATGAGCACAACAACCAGTCGGCGGCGGTGGGCAGCGTCGCTCCTGACCGCTTCCTGGCCGGCTGGAGGATGAGTGCCCGGCTCGTCGCTGCCTTTGTGGTCGGCGGTGTGCTTGGTGGTCTTGGTGTCAGCGAGCTGCGGGACTCGCGGGAAGAGCGGGAGCGAAACGCTCCGGTCGCACTCGTGGCCCTCCCCGCATCCATCAATACCTGGGGATGGAGCATGGAGGTCCCGGACCATGTCCAGATGACCGGGCAACTGGCAGTGACCAACGCTGGCCCTGCGCCGATTACGGTTCGTGCGGCGACTGGGCAAGGACCGGATGACCTGCCCAGTTGGACCGGCGAGTTTCGCCTGCTACCCGGCGATACCGACTTGATCGATGTCAAGGTGAGCCTCGAATGCGTGACCGTGTTCGGGAATGATCCGTTGTCGATGCGATTCTCGGTCGAGACCGGCGATGGACAGATCAGAGAGGTCAGCTACCCCGTCGCCCCGAAGGGGAGCATCTGGCACTCTCGGGCTGAGCCGGAGTGCGCGCACGTCCGTGAGAAGGATAATCGCGGCAACTAACGCTGAAGCGGATCTCCTCGTCGGGCAGTCGTAGACCTTCCAGCCTCCCCGGACGGGGAGGCTGGTAGCCCTTGTGGTGCCCGGCGAGGTGATCCGCGGCGGCATCTCTGAGGAGGGTCGGGGTTCGGGGCAGCGCCCCGAGGTCTTCAAGCTCTTGCAGTCCGCCAGCGTGGCCGGCCGGCCCGGCCGATGCCGGCCGGAGGTCGCCAGCAGGCCGGGGCCGGGCCGGCGCGGCCCGCTTGCGGGCCGCCTTGATTGGGACTGTCGGGAGATCCCTGTCCCAGGGTCGGGAAGCGGACCTTCGCCAAGCTGCGCAGGGGGGCAGTAGCCGGTATGGTCCGGGCCTATGGGACAGGAGATGGCCGATCCGGATGAGGTCCGCCAGGAATTCGACCGCTTCTCCCTACGTAGCCTCCTTTTCGCCCCAGCCTCCGCCGAGCGGGCGTACGCGGTCTTCACCGGGTCGCTGGCCGACTGGTGGGTACGCGAATACACCTGGTCCGGGCCGGAGGCGCTGGCCGAGTTGGGGATCGAGCCTCGGGCCGGCGGCATGCTCTATGAGATCGGCCCGTACGGCTTCCGCGGCGACTGGGGCCGGGTGCTGATCTGGGACCCGCCGCGCCGGCTCGTCTTCAGCTGGCAACTCGGACCGGACCGGGTGCCGGTGCCGGATCCGGCGCGGGCCAGCGAGGTGGAGGTGCTCTTCCTGCCGGAAGGGCCGGAACGGACCCGGGTCGAGGTCGAGCACCGCTACTTCGACCGACACGGTGCGGCCGCTGAGGGCTACCGCGAGGCGCTCACCGCAGGCTGGCACGAACTCCTCTGCCGCTACCTCGCCACGGTCGCCCGCAGCGGTCGCTGAGCGGCGGCACCAGGTGCTGCGCGTGCCGGGCGGTCAGCGCTCCCGGCTGCGCAGCGTCGCCACCGTCGATCCGGCGAGGGTGAGCAGACACGTCGGCAGCAGCCCGTCGGCCGCCGCGGCCCCGAAGAGCGCCTCGCCGGTGTCAATGTCGTCATTGGCGTACGCGCTGACGAAACGGGCCACCCACCGGGTGTCGTAGTCGGCTTGGTCGATGCCCGGGAAGTCCAACGCGCAGGCGCCGAGCGGAGCGTCGTCGCCGACCATGGCGGCGGCCAGGAACCACGCCACCCCGTACGCCCCGGCCAGGCCGGAACGGTCCACCACGGCGTCGAAGGTGCCCGCCACCGCATCCCCGTCGCCGGCCAGGGCCGAGCGGAGCACGGCGGTCGCATCGTTGAGCGTCTGCTGTGCTTCGTCGGTCACCTGCTGAACAGTAGGACGAGGGGTCAAGCGGTGACCCGAACCAGACCGCCCGTCACAGTGCGTGAGATCCGCAGTCGAGCTCCGGACGGAACGCCTTCGAAGGCCCCGCAACCCGCCCCGGCACGCTAATGTGCGCAGCGGACCTTCGTTCCAGGAAGGACGATCATGCTCGTATCACGCGCGTCCCGCGCGGCCATCTTCGCGGCCGGCGCGGCGCTCCTGCTCGCCACCAGCGCCTGCGGGAGCGACCAGCCCGAGGAGGCTGCCACCGACACCCTGGTGCGCCTCTACGGCACTGACGCCAACATGATGAACTCCTACGCCGGAGAACTGAAGGACCGCGCCAACCTGATCAACGGCATGGCGGGCACGACCCCGATGATGCCGTTGTCGGCAAGCTTCAAGGAACGGCTCCACAGCGTGGATCCGAAGTTGGCGGACTATACCTACGCCGCCGAGTCGTACGACGCGGTGGTGATCAGCGCCCTGGCCGCCCAGCTCGCCGGCACCACCGAGCCGGCCGCCATCGCCAAGCAGATCGTCGGGGTGACCAACGACGGTGAACGCTGCGAGGATCCGGCGACCTGCCTGGAGCTGGCCCGGCAGGGTCTGGACATCGAATACCGGGGCGTGTCGCTGACCCGGTCCGGGTTCACCGACGCCGGAGAGCCCTCCACGGCCAGCTACGCCACCCTGCACTTCGATCACGAGAAGCTCAACGACGGCAAGACCGAGTTCGTCGGCGCCGGTGACGAGTCCGCGGCGAGCACCAAGACGCCGCCCCGGGCAAAGAAGCAACGTGCCGGTGAGAAGGCCAAGGATGCCCCCCTGGTCATCGGCGGGCTGCTGCCGAAGACCGGTGACCTGGCGATGGCGTACCCGCAGATGGCGGCGGCCGCGGCGCTCGCGATCCAGGAGATCAACGCGGGCGGCGGGGTGCTCGGCGAGCCGGTCGTCTGGATCGAGGGCGACGACGGCACCAACCCGAAGGTCGCCCAGGCCACCGTCGCCTCGCACGTGCGAAACGGCGTGCACGTCATCATCGGCGCGGGCGCCTCGGGCATCACCCGCGCGGTGCTGCCGGACGTGGTCGCCGCCGGCCGGGTGCTCTTCTCCCCGTCCAACACGGACGCCGGGCTCACCACGGCGGACGACCAGGGCCTCTACTTCCGCACCGCGCCCCCGGACACCCTCCAGGGCCGAGCGCTGGCCGACGTGATCCTGCGCGACGGGCCGCACAGGATCGTCATCGTGGCCCGCAAGGACTCCTACGGCGAGGGCCTCCAGGAGAAGGTCCGCGCCGAGCTGGATCGGGTTGGCTTCGGCGGCGACCGGGTGAAGCTGCTGACCTACGTGCCACCGGCCGACGCCGACGCCCCACCGGTGGACTTCAGCAACGCCGCCAAGGAGATCAAGGACTTCGGCGCGGATGCCGTACTCATCATCGGGTTCGGCGAGTCCGCAGCCGTGATCACCGCGTTGGACGACGCTGGAGTGCAGCTCCGGCACTGACCGACACCGACGGCCGCACCGGTTCGCCGGTGCGGCCGTCGGTGTGTCCGGGGCAGCGGCTCAGCGAGCCTGGCGCCGCTCCAGGAACTCGGTCATCCGCCGGCGCTTCTCCTCGTCCTCGAAGAGCACCGCCTGGCTGAGCAGGTCGAGCTGCGGGTGGGCGGCGGGCGGGGCGTCCACGGCCAGCTTGGTCAGCCGCACCGCCAGCGCCGAACCCTTGGCGATCTCGTCGAGCAGACCGTGCGCGGTCGACAGCAGCTCCGCCGGCTCCGCCACCACCCGGTTGACCAGACCGATCCGCAACGCCTCCTCGGCGTCCACCCGGCGGCCGGTGAAGAGCAACTCCTTGGCCCGCGCCTCGCCGACCAGCGCCGGCAACCGGTAGGTCGCGCCCGCGCCAGCCAGGATGCCCAACCGCACCTCGGGCTGGCCGAACATCGCACGCGCGGTGCACACCCGCAGGTCACAGGCGTACGCCAGCTCGGCGCCGCCGCCCAGCGCCGGGCCGTCCACGGCGGCCACGGTCGGCATCGGCAGTGCCCGGATCCGGGCGAAGGCGGCCTGGTTGATGGCGGCCAGGGCGTCCAGCCGGCCGCGCTCGCGGAGCTGGCCGATGTCCGCCCCGCCGGCGAAGATGCCCTCCGTCCCTCCGGTGAGCAGCAGCAGCCGGGGCCGCGCCTCCAACTCGGCGCAGACGGCGTGCAGCTCCGCGATCAGGTCGGCGTCGATGGCGTTGCGCTTCTCCGGCCGGTCCAGCGTGACGACCAGCCGGTCCGGCAGTTCCTCGATCCGCAAACCGGTCACTGCTTCACCCCGCCTTCCCACGTGTAGAAGCCCTGGCCGGACTTCTTGCCCAGCTTCCCGGCGGCCACCATCTCCACCAGCAGCTGCGGCGGCGCGAACCGGTCCCCGTACGCGGCCTGGAGAGTGCGGGCGATGTCGAGCCGGACGTCCAGCCCGACCAGGTCGGTCAGCTCCAGCGGGCCGATCGGGTGCCGGTAGCCGAGCACCATGGCCTTGTCGATGTCAGCGGGGCTGGCCACTTCGTCGGCGACCATCCGGATCGCCTCCAGCCCGAGGGTCACCCCGAGCCGGGAGGTGGCGAAGCCGGGCATGTCGCGTACGACGACGGGGTCCTTGCCCAGCCGGCCGGCGAGCGCGACGGCCGCCTCGGTGGTGCCCGGCGCGGTGGCCCGGCCGACCACGATCTCCAGCAGCGCCATCGCCCAGACCGGGTTGAAGAAGTGCAGCCCGACGAAGTCGGCGGGCCGGTCCAGCCCCTCGGCCAGCTCGGCGATCGGGATGCTGGAGGTGTTGCTGCCAAGCAGGGCGGGGCGCCGCGCCTCGGCCGCCTGGAGCACCGACCGCTTGAGGTCGAGCCGCTCGGGAACCGCCTCCACGATCACGTCCGGCCCCTCGGCGACCTCGCCGAGCCCGCCCCGCAGGGTGACCCGCTCCCGGTTCGCCGCCGCCTCCTCGGCGGTCAGCTTGCCGCGCTGCACCCCGCGCTCCCACAGCTCGCCGAGGCGCCGTACGGCGGCGTCGCCGCGCGCCGGGTCCACCTCGACCAGCTCGACCGCGTAGCCGGCGCCGGCCGCCACGTACGCGATGCCGAGGCCCATGGTGCCGGCCCCGACGACCACAAAACGACCACTCATGCCGTCCCCTTGCCGCGTGCGGTGGCGCACGGGGTCCCGCCGCCCGGCCGCCCGCTCCGCTCGTTTCTGGGTGCGACCCTATGCAGGGCCCGACCCGGACGGATGCGTGGGGGCGGGCCAGCCCCTGGGCCCGCGCTCAGGCCAGCTTCAGCGTGGCCAGGTAGTACGGGTGGTCCCGGTCGTCCACGTCGGCCAGTCGCCACGGAGAGCCGTGGAGCAGCCCGGCCAGTTCGTCGGCCGAGCAGACCAGGTAGTCGAACCATTCGGTGCCGAGCAACCGGTAGCGCAGCCGCAGGCGGAGCTGGCCGCCGAGCCGCCCGCGCTGCCGGTTGCGCTCGTGGTACCCCGTCTGCACCGGATCGGTGGTGCCGTACGGGTCGGTGCCCTGCGCGATCACCTGCGCGCCGGGCCGGGCCAGCGCGGCGAGGGCAGCCAGGAAGCCGGGTGCCCGGTCCCGCCCCTCGATCAGCCCGAGGTTGTTGCCGAGCAACAGGAAGGTGTCGTACCGCCAGCCGTCGGCGACGTGCTGGTCGACGGTGCCGTGCACCAGGTCGCGTACGCCCCGGTGCCGGCAGACCCGCAGCGCACCGATTGAGGTGTCCAATCCGGTGACCGGCACCTCGCGCTGCTGGAGGTGCAGCGCGATCCTGCCGCCGCCGACGCCGATGTCCAGCGTGCGCCCGCGTACCCGGTCCACGGCCCGGTGGTCGTACGGCTGCCACGCCTCGGGCGGGTCGAGGTAGTGCGCGGCGGGCGCGCCGTTGATCAGGCCGTCGTCCCGCTCAATGATCTCGATGACCGGCCGGGGCAGCCGGCCACCGGCCAGCGGCCGGGGTCCGATCCCGGTGGCGACGGCGTACGCGTCGCGGATCATCTCGCCGAACACGTCGCCGATCGTGGGTTCCCCGGTCACGCCGATCACGCTAACCGGGCCTTGCGGGAGCTGTCGCGACCTTATCCTTGGCGGCGTGACCGACCTGGACCGCCTGGCGGAGGAAAAGTACGTCCTGCTGACGACGTTCCGTGCGGACGGGCGGGCGGTGCCGACGCCGGTCTGGGCGGTGCGGGACGGCGATGCCCTGGCGGTGTGGACCGCGGCGGACACCGGCAAGGTCAAGCGAATCCGACGGGACGGCCGGGTGACGGTGGCCCCCTGTGACGTACGCGGGCGGCCGCACGGCGAGGCGGTGCCGGGGCACGCGACGATCTGTGACCTGGTCGGGACCCGGCGGATCCGGGGGCTGCTCAAGCAGAAGTACCGCTTGATCGGCCGGCTGAGCCTGCTGGGCAGCCGACTGCGCCGGGGGGAGACCGGCACGGTGGGGCTGCGGATCGTGCTGGACGGCTGAGACCCTGAATACGACTAAGGGCGGCGGACAACGCTTGCGCGTACGTCCGGCCGCCCCTGATCGGAACGCCTGAGAAAACGTCCGGGTCGTCAGTCCCCCTGGCGCTGCTGAGGGATCTGTCCCTGCAGCAGGGCCCGGACCTCCGACTCGCGGTAACGGCGGTGGCCGCCCAGGGTCCGGATAGCGCTAAGCTTGCCGGCCTTGGCCCACCGGGTCACCGTCTTCGGGTCGACACGGAACATCGACGCCACCTCGGCCGGTGTCAGCAGCGGCTCTGGTTCATGCGTTCGCGATGCCATCGGGGTCACTCCTCCACATTTATAGACATCGGCCGGGGTCCCGCCGGCCGACGCGTCTCCCATGGTCCGGCTAGTCCCCGATGTCCGACATGGGCCGAACGGCTGAAGGTCCCTAGACGGACGGATGAACCATGCCCGATTTTTACGACTTTTATGCCTCAGAAACTACCTTATTCGGACTCATGATCACGGTTCGTGATGCGTCAACTACGAGACACTCTCGCATCGGTGGGGTATTAACCGGATAATCCGGACTAGTTGCAGCGCTCCAACAGCTGCACCGCCCGCCACCGGGCGACCAGCTTGTCGTACGCCGTCGAGGCCTCCTCGGCCTCACCGCGGGAGAGCCCCGCCAGCCCGGTCGCGACCAGCTCGGCCGAGTCGTCGGCCGCCAGGGTCTCGTCCGGCAGCAGCTGCACCAGGCCGCCGTAGTCCAGCTCCACGACCGAGCGCGGGTGAAACTCCTCCAGCCACCGGGCGGCCTCCTCGACCGCCTCGGTGATCGGGGCCTCCCCGATCGACTTCCGCAGCACGGACAGCGCCCGGGACGACCGCCGGCGCGCCTTCGAGATCTCGGTCCGGTAGCGCAGCGCCCGCCGGTCCGGCTCGGTCACCAGGTGCCGCTCCTGCGCGTCGAAGAGCACGAACCAGCGCAGCGGCACTCCCCAGGTGGCGATCTGCTCGTGCACCCGCGGCACGCCGTGCTCCAGCACCCGCGCCCCGCTGCGCCAGTCCTCCACCACCGCCTTGGCCTGGCCGGCCAGGCGCGGCGGGACGAACGCGTCGGCCAGCACCGAGGGCACCCCGTCCCGGGCGCTCAGGGCCGCCTCGGCCACCCGGATCCGCAGGTTCCACGGGCAGACCAGCAGTGAGTCGTCGGTCTCCAGCACGTACGCCTCGTCCGGCAGCTCCGGCAGCCGGGTCCAGCCCGCGCCGAGCGCCTCGATCACCGCGGTCCGCTGCCGGGCCGGCCCCTCCAGTGGTGCGACGGCCCGGCCCTCGTTGACGTAGCGGCGCCAGAACGACTGGCGATCCCGATCGAAGGCGGTCAGCGGCTCGTACACCCGCAGGTAAGAAGCGAAGAGCGACGGCACGGCGCGATCCTCCCACGAGTCGGGACCCGTACGTTGCCGCGTGACGTGGGCGACCTGGCGTGCGCGACAGTACGGCCTCGGCCGATATTAGGCTCAGCGGCACCGGCACCATCCCGCCGGCATGCCACAGGTCCGCGCCTCACAAGGGCGCACACCGACACAGGAGTCAGCCATGGGCGTATTCGCCACCACCGACGACCCGGGATCCACCGGACACGAGCAGGTCGTGTTCTGCCAGGACAAGCAGTCCGGCCTCAAGGCGATCATCGGGATCTACTCCACCGCGCTGGGCCCCGCGCTCGGCGGCACCCGGTTCTACCCGTACGCCAGCGAGGAAGCGGCCCTCGCCGACGTGCTCGACCTCTCCCGCGGCATGGCGTACAAGAACGCCCTGGCCGGTCTCGACCTCGGTGGCGGCAAGGCGGTCATCTGGGGCGACCCGGAGCGGATCAAGAGCGAGCCGCTGCTGCGCGCGTACGGCCGCTTCGTGGAGACCCTGGGTGGGCGTTACTACACCGCCTGCGACGTCGGCACCTACGTGGCCGACATGGACGTGATCGCCCGGGAGACGCGGTACGTCACCGGCCGCAGCGTGGAGCACGGCGGCGCCGGCGACTCCTCGGTCCTGACCGCCTGGGGCGTGTTCCAGGGCATGCGGGCCGCCGCCGAGCACGTCTGGGGCGCCCCGACGCTGGCCGGCCGGCGGGTCGGCGTGGCCGGCCTGGGCAAGGTCGGCAAGTACCTAACCGGCCACCTGGTGGGGGACGGGGCGGAGGTCGTGGCGACCGATGTCAACCCGAAGGCCCTGGAGTGGGTGCGCGCGACCCACCCGCAGGTCGAGCTGGTCGACGACACGGCGGCGCTGGTCGCCTCCGACATCGACGTGTACGCCCCGTGCGCGCTGGGCGGCGCCCTGAACGACGACACCGTGGCGGTGCTGCAGGCCAAGGTCGTCACCGGCGCGGCGAACAACCAGCTCGCCCACCCCGGCATCGAGAAGGTCCTCGCCGACCGGGGCATCCTCTACACTCCCGACTACGTGGTGAACGCCGGCGGTGTGATCCAGGTCGCCGACGAGATCGAGGGCTTCAACTTCGAGCGGGCCAAGCTGCGGGCCACCCGCATCTACGACACCACCCGGGAGATCCTGCGGCTCGCCGACGAGGAGGGCGTGCCGCCCGCGGTGGCCGCGGACCGGCTCGCCGAGCGGCGGATGGCCGAGGTCGGCCGGCTCCGTACGATCCGACTGCGGTGAACGTCACGTCGGGGGCGGGGCTCGGCTCCGCCCCCGACGCGGCGCGGCGGTTCGGCCGGCGTTACGCTCGAAATTGGGGTAGTTCGGGCCGTTTTGCCCGCTGTCACGGCCATCCCCGGCACCCGCTCCTTACCGAGTACACTTTGTGACGACCGGACAACTGCGACGCGCAGGGCCGGCAGACGGTAACCCGAGGTGCCGAACGGTGGCATCCCCATGTACCGTAAGAGCCACGAGAGATGCCTGACGTCATCGGGGCCCGCCTTCGGGCTGCCCCGCATTCTGTGCGAGGGGGTCGAGCCATGGGGCGCGGCCGTGCTAAGGCCAAGCAGACAAAGGTGGCCCGGGAGTTGAAGTATCACTCCCCGAACACCGACCTCGCCGCCTTGCAGCGAGAACTCGGCGGCAGCGGCAAGTCGAACCGCGACTTCGACGACGACTACAAAGAGTATGTCGACGACGATGACGAGGACCACGCGGACGAGGACCCGGACACCTGGGCCCGTCCGGCCCGCTGACCTCCGGTCACATCTGAGCACGCGGTAAGCCCCGCGTGCTCACGCATGTGCTCTGCGAAAGCCGGCGTACGACCGACGATCAAGGACCTGTCGCACTGATGGGACATCCCCGTGCGGCGGCAGGTCCTTGATCGCGGAATCGCACCGTCAACGGGGCCGATTGTTCCAGTTGTAGAACGTCGGGATGTTCTCGAAGTGGTTCCAGGCGCACACCGCGCCGGTGCCGTCGCCGCCCGACACCTCCGCCCGCAGCAGCCGCGCGGCCTCGGCCTCGTGGAGCAGTGTGGTCAGCCCTGCGGCGGCCTCCCGCACGCGCTCGACGACCGGGTCCGGATCGGTTTCCCTGACGCGCTCAGGCTGCCGATGACTGGTGTCCTCGGGCATGCTCCAACACTCCCTCCAATAGGCGGATCTTGCTGTTTCGGCAGTGCTCGGTCTCCGTACCGTCGAACCGGCCCTGCTCGAAGTAGCGGTTGGCGGCGTGGCCGCCGCCGCAGAAGCCGAAGTACGGGCAGGACGACCGGCACGCCTCGACGCCGGCGACGAACTCCGCCACCCAGGGGGTCCGCCCCGCCCCGGCCAGGATTTCGGCCAGCGGGGTGGTCAGCACGTTGCCGCTGGCGAAGTCGCCGTACGAAGGATCGGTGAAGCCGGCCAGCTCCGGGGAGAGCACCACCACCGAGCCGTCCTGGGCGACGGTGGGGATCGGATCGAGCTGGCGGGGCAGCAGGTCGTCCGCGGTGCCGGCCAGGACGGCACCGGCGTAGCGCAGCGACCACTCCACCTCGCGCAGGTGGATCCGGGGATCCCGGCGCCACGCGCCGACCAGTTCCCCCCAGAACGCGGTCACCGCGGCGGCGTCCCGGGCGTTGCTCCGGGTGTTGACCCCCTCGGTCTCCTCGATGTTGACGCCCAGCACGTCGCAGCCGAGGTCGAGGAAGTAGTCGTACAGCTCGGTGGCGAGGCCGGGACCGGGCCGGGACACCACGGCGAGGGCCGAGAAGGGCAACCCGTGCCGGCGCAGCGCCCCCACCCCCGCCATGATCCGGTCGTACGCCGGCCGGCCGCCCCGGGTGACCCGCTCCGCGTTGCGCTCGCGCGGCCCGTCCACGCTCACGCTGACCCGCACGGCGTGCTCGGCGAAGAACGCGCACCAGGCGTCGTCGATCAGCGTGGCGTTGGTCTGGACGTGGTGCTCCACCTCGGGCGCGAACGGGGCGAGCAGGGCCGCCAGGTGCTCCCGGCCGGCCGCGAGGGGCTCCCCGCCGTGCCAGACGACCGAGAACCGCCCCGCCGCCGCCCACGGGTTCACCGACGCCGCCACCGCCTCGGCGACCGCGACCGGCATCCGCCGGTCCGCCGCCCGCATCGGCAGGTAGCAGTAGGCACAGTCGAGATTGCAGAGGGTGGTCGGCTGCATCACCACGTACGAGGGAACGGCGGCGATGCCCCGCATCCCGGTGCGCGTGTGAACGGCCATCACCCCTCCCCCGTCAGCCGAAGTGCCCTTCAGGCTAGGCGGCGGTACCCACTCGGGTGAACCCCCGATCAGGTGACTGGATGATCACCAGCGCTGGATCAACCCCGGGTGTGGTGACCGATCATCTGCACGTTGCCGGAGCCCTCGATGATCTCGCCGGCCTGCCAGGCGTCCACGCCCCGGCCGGTCAGGGTCGCCAACGCGCGGTCGGCGTCCTCGGCGGAGACGATCGCGAACATGCCGACGCCCATGTTGAACGTCGCCTCCATCTCCGGGTCCTCGATCCGGCCCTTGGACTGGATCAGGTCGAAGATCGGCTGCGGCTTCCAGGTGGAGCGGTTGACCACCGCGTCAACGTGCTCCGGCAGGACCCGGACCAGGTTGCCCGGGATGCCGCCGCCGGTGACGTGGGCGAACGCCCGCACCTCGGTCTCGGCGATCAGCTTGAGGCAGTCCTGCGCGTAGATCTTGGTCGGGGTGAGCAGCTCCTCGCCGAGGGTCCGCTGCCGGCCGAAGTCCTCGATCACCACGTCCAGCCGCATCCGGCCGGCGCCGAGCAGCACGTGCCGGACCAGCGAGTAGCCGTTGGAGTGCAGGCCGGAGGAGCGCATGGCGATCACGACGTCGCCCACCTCGACCCGCTCGGGGCTGAGGATCTCACTCTCCTCCACCACGCCGACACCGGTGGCGGAGATGTCGTACTCGTCCGGGCGCAGCACCCCCGGGTGCTCCGCGGTCTCGCCACCGAGCAGCGCGCAGCCCGCGTACCGGCAGCCGTCGGCGATGCCCGCGCCGATCTCGGCGACCTTGTCCGGCACGACCTCGCCGGTGGCGATGTAGTCGAGCAGGAAGAGCGGCTCGGCGCCGCAGGCGACCAGGTCGTCGACCACCATCGCGACCAGGTCGATGCCGACCGTGTCGTGGATGTCGAGCTGCTGGGCGATCACCAGCTTGGTGCCCACGCCGTCGGTGGAGGAGGCGAGGATCGGGTTCTTGTATTTCTGGGTGTCCAGCCGGAACAGGCCGGCGAAGCCGCCCAGGTCACCCATGACTTCCGGGCGCCGGGTCTGCTTGACCTTGGACTTCAGCAGCTCGACCGCGCGGTCGCCCGCCTCGATCGACACCCCGGCGTCGGCGTAGGAGATCGAACGTTTGCGCCCCGTACGGCTGGTGCCAGCCGTCCAGGGCTGGCGGTCGCCGCCGGCGCCCGTCGGGCTGGTTCCTGCGCCGCTGCGCTCGGACACGTGCGTCACGGTTCTCCCCTTTGTGGTTCTCGCGGGGCCGCCGGATCGGCCGGACCCACGTCGGTGGTGCTACGGGCGATGGGTGGCGAGCGCGGTGGTGGAGCCAGCGGTGGCCTCGGACGCCTCAGTGGCGACCCGGCGACCCACGCCTTCGAGTACGTGCTTGCCGATCAGGTGTCCGGCCGGCAGCTCGATCGGGTATTCCCCATCGAAACACGCCCGACAGAGCCGGGTCTTCGGCTGCTCGGTCGCGGCGATCAGCCCGGACAGTGAGGCGTAACCCAGCGTGTCGGCCCCGATCGACCGTCGGATGCCGTCGTTGTCGAGCCCGCTGGCCAGCAGCTCCGCCCGGGTGGCGAAGTCGATCCCGTAGAAGCAGGGCCAGCTGACCGGCGGGGAGGAGATCCGGACATGGACCTCCAGGGCACCCGCCTCGCGCAGCATCCGCACGATGGCCCGCTGGGTGTTGCCGCGAACGATCGAGTCGTCCACCACAACCAGGCGCTTGCCCCGGACGTTCTCCCGCAGCGGGTTCAGCTTCAGCCGGATACCGAGCTGGCGCAGCGTCTGGGACGGCTGGATGAAGGTGCGCCCGACGTACGGGTTCTTCATCAGGCCCTGGCCGTAGGTGATGCCGGACTCCTCGGCGTATCCGATCGCGGCCGGGGTGCCCGACTCCGGCACCGGGATCACCAGGTCGGCCTCGACCGGGTGCTCCTTGGCGAGCTGCCGGCCGATCTGCACCCGGGCGGAGTGCACGTTGCGCCCGGCGATGGTGGCGTCCGGGCGGGCGATGTACACGTACTCGAAGAGGCAGCCCTTCGGCTCCGGGGCGGCGAACCGGGTGGAGCGCAGCCCGTCCTCGTCGATGGCGATCAGCTCGCCCGGCTCGATCTCGCGGACCACGCTCGCCCCGACGATGTCCAGCGCGGCGGTCTCGCTGGCCACCACCCAGCCACGCTCCAGCCGGCCGAGCACCAGCGGGCGTACGCCGTGCGGGTCACGGGCCGCGTAGAGGGTCGACTCGTCCATGAAGACGAAGCTGAACGCGCCACGCAGCCGGGGCAGCACCTCCAGCGCGGCCGCCTCGACCGAGAGGTCGGGCCGGCTGGCCAGCAGCATCGTGACCAGGGAGGTGTCGTTGGTCGAGCCGTCGGAGTCCAACCCCCGCTCGGCCGCCTCGCGCTGGAGCTCGGCGGTGTTGACCAGGTTGCCGTTGTGGGCCAGCGCGATCGTGGTGCCGGCGCTGGTCGCCCGGATGGTCGGCTGGGCGTTCTCCCAGGTCGAGCCGCCCGTGGTGGAGTAGCGGGCATGGCCGATCGCGACGTGGCCGCGCAGGCTGGCCAGCGTCGGCTCGTCGAAGACCTGGGCGACCAGGCCAAGATCCTTGAAGACCACCACCCCCGAGCCGTCGCTCACCGCGATGCCCGCCGCCTCCTGGCCGCGGTGCTGGAGGGCGTAGAGCCCGAAGTAGGTCAGGTTGGCGACCTCCTCGCCGGGCGCCCAGACGCCGAAGACGCCGCACGCGTCCTGTGGGCCGGGTCGCTGGGGGTCAAGGTCGTGGCTCAGTCGGCCATCGCCTCGGGGCACCTGCCGCTCCTCGCTGGTCTGGACCGGACTGGCGGAGTCGGGGGCAGCTCCGCACGTATACAGCCGGGACCGTCGTCGCCCGCCAGTGTACGCGACCTCGGGTCGATACCGACAGTCACGGCATGCCTGCTCTGCGTGAATTACCCCTGCGGCGTTCGACCAGCTAGAGCGGAAGATGCGCGGAGAGGTCGGCGCGGGCCCCGCTCACCCGTACGCGACCCTCGGTGACCGCCTCCGCCCAACCCAAGCGCCCGGTGGCGAGCGCCAGCCAGGTGGCCGGGTCCATCTCCACCACGTTCGGTGGCGTGCCACGGGTGTGTCGCGGCCCGGTTACGCACTGCACGGCACCGTATGGTGGTACCCGAACCTCCACCGAACGGCCGGGGGCACGCTCCGCGAGGACGGCCAAGAGCGTACGGACCGCTTCCCGGAACACCGGCCGTTCGGGTGTACGCCCCTCATCCAGCGCCGTCAACGCCGTCGCTACCGCAGCGGACTTAGAGTGCGGAGAGGACACATATGGACGATACGACTCGGCGGCGATCCGGCCGACGCCGGCCCTGGGTAGAGATGTTCCGGTCAGACAAGGCATAGTTGCCGACGGCGTATTCGTACCGTGAGTGATCGTTCCCCGGCCCGGGCACCGGCCGGCGGAGAGGTCGGACCCGGAAGGCGGTGGACGTGTCAACACACCGACGTGCCTGGAAGCAGCGGGCGGGTGTGGTCGTAGCAGCAGTCTTCGGCGCGCTGCTCACCGTCCCCGCCACACCCGCGCTGGCGGCAGATGTCAGCGTGTCCCCGAAGTCCGCCACTGTGCAGGCGGGCAATGAAACGTCCGTGAACGTTTCCGTCACGCCTGAGGGCCCGCTGGAGACGTCAGCCAACGTCCGCCTGGCAGGCCTACCGCAGGGCGTCCGTTGCGTCGCGGGCTGCGGAAAGGTCGATCTCGACTACCCGAATGCAACGCCGGTGGAGGTCCGACTTCAGGCCTCCGACAACGCCCCTGGCGTCGATGGCCAGCAAGTCACCGTCAGTGTTGGTGGCAAGAGCGACGGTTTCTCTCTGACGGTCAAGGCCAAGGCGGCACCCGAGCCGACCCAGGCGCAGACGGTCAAGTCGATCTCCGGCAAGGTGGTCATCGCGGCCAACGGCGAGCCGATCCCGGGTGCCATGGTCATGCTCCGGGACAGTCAGGGCAAGCAGGTTTCGACCAACGCCGACAACAGCGGCAACTTCCGTTTCACCGGATCGACGGCGAACCCGATCGCGCCCGGTCGGATCGACCTCGCTGCCAGCAAGGACGGCGGCAAGGTGGGCACCGCGTCGTTCACCGCCGCAGCCGGCGAGAGCGTGACGGGCAAGCGGATCAGCGTCCCGATCGAGGTCGAGGTCACCCCCAGCGCCACGCCGTCGGCCACCGAGGAGGCAGACCCGACCGAGGAAGCCACCGAGGAAGCCACCACCGACGACGAGACGCCGGCCGACGCGGTGGCGGCTCCCGCCCAGCAGTCGGCCGCCAACCAGGAATCGGGCGGCTTCAGCAACTGGCTGCTGATCCTGCTCGGCGGTCTCTTCGTCGCCGTGGGTGTGGGCACCATCGTGCTGCTCTACATGCGGCGCAAGAACGAGGGCGACAACGCCGACGAGGACGACGAACCGACCGGCCCCGGTGGTCCGGGCGGGGCGGCCGCCGTGCCGGCAGCCCGGGGCGCCTACCGGGGCGCCGACGACCAGACCCGGGTGGTGGGTGCCGGGGGGCCTGCGGCAACGATGGTCGGCGGCAACTCGCTCAGCGACGCGCCGACCATGATGCACCGGCCGGTCGTGGACGACGTCCCGCCGGACCCGTACGGCGCGCCGCCCGGTCCGACGTACGGCAACGCGCAGGGCGGCTACGGCTACGGCGACGAGGCTCCCGGCCAGGGCGGCTACGGCAGCGCTGGCTACGGCAACACCCCCTCCTCCGGCGGCGGCTACGGCGGCGCCCCCGCGCCCTCGTCCGGCGGCGGCTACGGCGCCACCCCCTCGTCGGGCGGCGGCTACGGCAGTGGCTCATACGCCGACGGCGGCTACGACGGTCGGGACTACGGCGCCGGTGCCGGCGGCTACCCGCCCGCCCAGGGCGGCGGCTACGGCAACGACCGCTACGACGAGCCGACCGGCCGCTACACCGGTGACAACACCCAGTACGCGCCGCCGGCCGACCCGTACCCGACCAGCACCTACCAGCCGGACGACGTCCGGGGCTACGAACAGCCGGGCCAGGGCCAGTACGGCCGCGGCGCGGAGTCCGGCAACGCCTACGGCTCGAGCGGCGGCTACGGCGCCTCCACGGGCGGCTACGACAGCGGCTACGGCGGCCAGCAGCAGGGCTACGACGGCGGTCAGCAGGGCTACGACGGCAGCCAGCAGCAGGGCTACGCCGGTTACGACCAGCGCGGCGGCTACGGCGGCGGCGATGGCTACGGCCAGCCGCAGCAGGGCGGCTACGGCCAAGAGCAGCCGCCACAGCAGGGTGGCTACGGCCAGCAGGGCGGCTACGGTCAGGAGCAGCCGCCGCAGCAGGGCGGCTACAGCCAGGAGCAGCAGCCGCCGCAGCAGCGCAGCGGCAGCTACGACAACCAGGGCTACGACCAGGGCGGCTACTACGGTGACCCGGCCCAGGCCGGCCGGGCACGCCCGGACGCCCCGCAGGACCGCAGCCGCCGCCTCGACTGGCTGGACGACTGACCGGGCAGACCCACGCAGGGTTCGCCCCCGCCATCGACAGTGGCCGCCCGGCTTCTCCGGGCGGCCACTTCGCATGATCGACTCGACGTCGGCGGGCACCCGCCGGACGTACGCCGACAAACCGCGATGACTGGGGCGGACGCGCCGGCTGAGCCGGGGGTGAAGTAGCCCTGGCCTGGCGCGTCCGCGCTGGGTCAGCCGGCGGTGAAGTAGCCCTGGCGCAGCACCGGCACCACGTCGGAGACGTCCATCTGCACGGCGACCTCCACGTCGTCGGCGAAGCCGCCCTCGACGAGTTCCCGGCCGGAGACACAGCCTCGGATCGCCGCCGGCACGTCGGGAATGCTGGCCAGCGCGGCCAGCGCCACCGCCGCCTCCACCGAGAGCCCACCCGGCACACCGGACAGGGCGTCCAGCACACCGGCCGCCCCGAGTTGGTCCTCCACGCAGGGGCGTAGCGAGCCGTCCGGCCAGCGCTCCCCGGCAGCCACCACCCCCACCGGGGCGTCGGTGGAGCCGTACCCCTCGGCGCGCAGCCAACGCCCGACGGCGCGAGCGTTACGCAGGCACGCCGCGACCACCGGTATGCCGGTGGCGCTCGCGGCGGCGCTGATCGCCGAGCCGTTCGGCGATGGCAGCACCAGGTCGGTGACGACCGGCGCGGTCCGCAACGCCGCCGGCGACAGCGACCACGGGTGTTCCGGCGTCATCTGTCGGCGGCCGACCGCGGCCACGGCACCCACCCGGCGGGCGTAGTCGGCCGCCTGCTCCCCCCACGGGAACGGGTGCACCCGCATGCCCCGGCCGACCGCCACCTCGACGGCGGTGGTGAACGAGAGCACGTCCACCACCACCAGGGCGGCACAGACCCGGCCGAGTTCCGCCGCCCCGGTCAGCCCCCAGTCGAACCGGGCGCCGGAACCGAGTTGGGAGAAGACGGCCAAGGACCGTGCCTCAATGCTGATCCGGTGCGGCAGCCTCGTCCGGGCCACCGTCGGCCGCCTCCGGGCCGCCGAAGAGGCGCGGCAGGGTCGCGGTGTGCGCGGCATGCAGCTCATCGAGGCCGATCCGGAACTGGCCGTGCACCTCCAGGGCGGCACCGGTCGGGTCGGTGACCCCGATGGCCTCCCACGGCACCCCGTGCTCGGCGCAGAGGGCGGTGAACGCCTTGTCGTGCCCGCGCGGCACCGACACCAGCACACGGCCGGCGGACTCGCTGAACAGGAAGACGAACGGCATCGACCCGCCGCCGAACTGCTCCGGCACCGACACCCGGGCACCGACGCCACGCCGCAGACAGGACTCGACCAGGCCCTGGGCGAGGCCGCCGTCGGAGAGGTCGTGCGCGGAGGTGAGGTGCCCCACCCGGGCAGCGGCCGCCAGCAGCTCGGCGAGCTGCCGCTCGCGGGCCAGGTCCACCTGCGGCGGGATGCCACCCAGGTGCTCGTGGGTCACCCAGGCCCACTCCGAGCCGGAGAGCTCGACGCGCGTCTCGCCGAGCAGGAAGAGCTGGTCGTGGTCGCCGGCCGGACGCGGCACGAAGCCCATCGGCACCCGTTCGGCGACGTTGTCCAGCACGCCCAGCACGCCGACCACCGGGGTCGGGTGGATGGCCGCCGCATTTGTCTGGTTGTAGAAGCTGACGTTGCCACCGGTCACCGGGATGCCCAGTTCCAGGCAGCCGTCCGCGAGGCCGCGGACCGCCTCGGCGAACTGCCACATCACGCCCGGGTCCTCCGGCGAGCCGAAGTTGAGGCAGTTGGTCACGGCGATCGGCTTCGCGCCGGTCACCGCCACGTTCCGGTACGCCTCGGCCAGGGCGAGCTTCGTCCCGTGGTACGGGTCGAGGCGCGCGTACCGGCCGTTGCCGTCCACGGAGAGGGCAACGCCGAGGCCGGTCCGCTCGTCGATCCGGATCACGCCGGAGTCTTCCGGCTGGGCGAGCACGGTGTTGCCCAGCACGTACCGGTCGTACTGCTCGGTGACCCAGGTCTTGTCGGCCAGGTTCGGCGACGCGATCATGCGCAGCACGGTCTCCCGGAGCGCCTCCGGGGTGCTCGGCCGGGGCAGCGTCTCGGCCCGGTCGGCCTGGAGCAGGATCAGGTCGGCCGGCTCCCGCATCGGACGGGCGTAGACCGGGCCGTCGTCGACCAGCGAGCCCGGCGGCACGTCGACCACCACGTGGTCCCGCCAGGTGACCAGCAGGCGGCCCGGCCGGCCGTCCGGCTCGGGCGCGGTGACCTCGCCGATCGCGGTGGCGAGCACGCCCCACTTGTCGGCGATCTTGAGCACCGCCTCGAGCTTGTCCGGGGCGACGACCAGCAGCATCCGCTCCTGGGACTCGCTGGCCAGGATCTCCTGCGGCTCCATCGAGGGCTCGCGCAGCGGCACCCGCTCCAGCCACACCCGCATGCCGGTGCCGGCCGCCGCCGCGGTCTCGGTGAGTGCGCAGGTCAGGCCGGCGCCGCCGAGGTCCTGGATGCCGACGACGAGTTCGGCGTCGTACAGCTCCAGACACGCCTCGATGAGCAGCTTCTCCGTGAACGGGTCGCCGACCTGCACGGAAGGACGGCGCTGCTGGCTCTCGTCGTCGAAGGTGGCGCTGGCCAGCACCGACACGCCGCCGATGCCGTCCCGGCCGGTCTTGGCGCCCATCAGCACAACGACGTTGCCGGGGCCGGCGGCCTCCTTCTTCTGCAGCCGGTCGACCGGCAGCACGCCGAGGCAGAGCGCGTTGACCAGGGGGTTGCCCTGGTAGCAGGGGTCGAAGACCACCTCGCCGCCGATGTTCGGCAGGCCGAGGCAGTTGCCGTAGCCGCCGACGCCGGCGACCACGCCGGGCAGCACCCGGGCGGTGTCGGGGTGGTCGGCCGCGCCGAAGCGCAGCGGGTCCATCACCGCGACCGGACGCGCGCCCATGGCGAGGATGTCCCGCACGATGCCGCCGACGCCGGTCGCCGCGCCCTGGTACGGCTCGACGAAGCTCGGGTGGTTGTGCGACTCGACCTTGAAGGTCACCGCCAGCTCGTCGGAGACCTGGACCACGCCGGCGTTCTCACCGATGCCGGCCAGCAGCCGGTCGCTCGGCGGGGCCTTCTCGCCGAACTGGCGCAGGTGCACCTTGCTCGACTTGTAGGAGCAGTGCTCGCTCCACATGATCGAGTACATGGCCAGCTCGGCCTGGGTGGGCCGGCGGCCGAGAATGTGTCGGATCCGGTCGTACTCGTCGTCGCGAAGGCCCAGCTCCGCGTACGGCTGGAGTTCCTCCGGCGTGCCGGTGGCCCGGGGCACGGTGTCCACGCCCAGGTCCCAGTCCTCGGCCGGGCCGGCCTGCGGCAGCACGGCGGCCACGGGCGGCTGCGCCGGATCGGCCGGGAAGGTGCCCGGCGTCTCCCGCAGGGCCGGGTCCGGATGGGTGGTCATGACCTCTCCTCGCTGCGCTCGCCGCCCCAGCGGCGGGTGAGCCGACCGATGATCCCGTCGCGCACGATCACGCCGGGGCCCCCACCAGGTGCTTGAGCACCGAGGTGAAGAAGCCGAGACCGTCCAGGGAGGGACCGGTGAGCGCCTCCACCGCGTGCTCGGGATGCGGCATGATGCCGACCACGTTGCCGGCCTCGTTGGTGATCGCGGCGATGTCGCGCTGCGAACCGTTGGGGTTGCCGCCGAGGTAGCGGGCCACGACCCGACCCTCGGCCTCCAGCCGGTCCAGCGTTGCCGGGTCGGCGGCGTAGCAGCCCTCGCCGTTCTTGACCGGGATCAGCACCTCCTGGCCCGGCTGGAACGCGTTGGTCCAGGCGGTGGCCACGGACTCGATGCGCAGGACCTGGTCCCGGTTACGGAAGTGCAGGTGCTGGTTGCGGGTGAGTGCCCCGGGCAGCAGGTGGGCCTCGCAGAGGATCTGGAAGCCGTTGCAGATGCCGAGCACCGGCAGACCGCCCCGGGCGGCGTCCACGATCGTCTCCATCACCGGAGCGAACCGGGCGATGGCCCCGCAGCGCAGGTAGTCACCGTAGGAGAAGCCGCCGGGCAGGACTACGGCGTCCACCCCGTGCAGCTCCGGGTCGCCGTGCCACAACCGGACCGGCTCGGCACCGGCGACCCGGACGGCCCGGGCCGCGTCCCCGTCGTCGAGCGAGCCGGGGAAGGTCACCACACCGACCCGGGCGGTCACGGGTGCGCGTCCACGGTCTCGTCGGCCTCGACCAGACGGACGGTGAAGTCCTCGATGACCGGGTTGGCGAGCAGCTTGTCGGCGATTTCCCGGGCCCGGTCCAGATCCGGTTCACCGGTGAACTCGATCTCGATCCGCCTGCCGATCCGGACCGAGGCGACGTCGCTGACGCCGAGCCGGGGCAGCGCGTTTGCGACGGCCTGGCCCTGAGGATCCAGGATCTCGGGCTTGAGCATGACGTCGACGACGACGCGAGGCACTAGGCACTCCTGACTGTGTACGCAGTTGGGTGCCGACCCACAACGGGCGAGCCCAGCCAGCGTACCTGGCAGATTTCGCCTCGCCCGCACCGGCCGGGAACGGTTCGGGCGGTGACCGGCGACCGAATCCTTGCCAGGACCGCCGACGACCCCTACCCTACATCGACAAGGCTCGATGCTAGGCCGACGGGGTGAACCGCACCCCACCGGCTCGACCGACCCGGCGATCCCGGGTCCGTGAGGCAAGGAGTGTTCCCGATGCGTATCCGATCCCTGGTCGCCGTGCTCGGCACCGCCCTCGTGGGCGTGCTGGGCGCCGCCAGCGGCGCCGTCGCCGCCCCCGTCAGCCCGTACATCATCGGCGGCGGCACCGTCTCGTCGGCGCCCTGGGCCGCCGCGGTCTTCAGCAACGGCTCGTTCACCTGCTCCGGCAGCGTGATCGCCTCGTCGTGGGTGCTCACCGCCCGGCACTGCATCAGCGGCACCATGTCCGTCCGGGTCGGCAGCGTCTACTACGCCTCGGGTGGCTCCACCAGCGGCGTCAGCGCCACCTACACCCGCAACGACCTCGCGCTGATGCGACTCTCCAGCCCGGTCGGCACCTCCGCCGTCTCGCTGGCCAGCAGCAACCCGCCGGTCGGCTCCACCAACTCGATCTACGGCTGGGGCATGACCTGCAACAGCGGGTGCAACCCGTCCAGCCAGCTCAAGACCGCCACCGTCCAGGTGACCAGCACCAGCGCCACCGACGCGTACGGCGGCCAGGCCATCCGCAGCAGCCGGATCAACGGCAACGCCTGGAAGGGCGACTCGGGCGGCCCGCAGTTCTACAACGGCCTCCAGGTCGGCGTCGCCTCGACCGCCGACGGCGTGAGCATCCAGAACTACGCCAGTGTCGCGTACAACCGGTCCTGGATCACCTCGACGGCCGGTGTCTGACGGTTAGCGCCGGTCGCGGCGCGGATGGTCGGCGGCGCGCCGACCGTCCGCGCCGACTCGTTTCGCAGCATCCGATCAGGTGACCACGGCAGACGTTCGGGTCACGGCCCGACTGACAGCATCGGAACCGTGCTGGTAGTGACGACGGATCAACTGCCCGGCTACGAGATCCGCCAGATCCTCGGCGAAGTGGTCTCCTCGATGGCGAGGACGCGCAACCCGTACCGCGAGGGGGTCAAGAACCTCCGCGGTGGCGCGTACGACCCGTCGGCACCGGACAACCTCACCCGCTGGCGTACAGACTCCGTGGCGCGGCTGGGCGAGGAGGCCCGCCGGCTCGGCGCCAACGCGGTGATCGGCATGCGCTTCGACAGCCGGGACTGCGGCGAGATGTGGATGGAGATCTGCGCGTACGGCACCGCGGTGATCGTCGTTGCCAAGATGCCGGAGGTCATGCCCCCCGACCAGCCCATCGTCGCGGCCGACACCGCCCAGGATCCGGAGATCGCGTCCGCGCCCGGCGGCATCGCCGAACCGCCCAGCGCCCCCAACCTCTCCTCCGCCGCCGAAACCCCCACCCGCAAGTCCTAACCGCGCGAGGGTCAGAGGATGGGGGGTGGGGAGTAGGCGGCGGCCTGGGGGTGGGATTCGGCGATTTTGGCGATGCGGGCGGTGATTCGGGCGACCTGGGCCCCCGCGGCGCCGACGAAGGCGTTTCGGTCGGCGACCAGGGCGTCGATCTCGGCGCGGGTCAGGTTGAGGCGGCCGTCCGCGGCGAGGCGGTCGAAGAGATCGTTCTCGGCCGCGCCCTTCTCCCGCATGGCCAGCGCGACCGCGACCGCATGCTCCTTGATCACCTCGTGCCCGACCTCCCGACCGACGCCCCGGCGCACGGCCGCGACCAGGATCTTGGTGGTGGCCAGGAAGGGCAGGAAACGCTCCAGCTCCCGGTTGATCACCGCCGGGTACGGGCCGAACTCGTCCAGCACGGTGAGGAAGGTCTGGAACAGCCCGTCGGCGGCGAAGAACGCGTCCGGCAGGGCTACCCGGCGAACCACCGAGCAGGAGACGTCCCCCTCGTTCCACTGGTCGCCGGCCAGCTCGCCGACCATCGACAGGTAGCCCCGGATGATCACGGCGAAGCCGTTCACCCGCTCCGACGAGCGGGTGTTCATCTTGTGCGGCATCGCGCTGGAGCCCACCTGACCGGGCTTGAAGCCCTCGGTGACCAGTTCCTGGCCGACCATCAGCCGGATCGTGGTGGCCAGCGACGACGGCGCGGCGGCCACCTGAGCCAGCGCGGCGATGACCGCCAGGTCGATCGAGCGGGGATAGACCTGCCCGACGCTGTCCAGCACCCGGCTGAACCCGAGGTGCCCGGCGACCCGGCGCTCCAGCTCGGCCACCTTGTCGGCGTCGCCGTCGAAAAGGTCGAGCTGGTCGGCGGCGGTGCCCACCGGACCCTTGATGCCGCGCAGCGGGAACCAGTTGATCAAATCTTCCAGCCGCTCGTACGCGATCAACAGCTCCTCGGCGGCCGAGGCGAAGCGCTTGCCCAGGGTGGTCGCCTGCGCGGCGACGTTGTGCGACCGGCCGGTCATCACCAGGCCGGAATACTCGTGGGCGTGCCAGGCGAGCCGGACCAGGGTGGCGACCACCCGATCCCGGATCAGCTCCAGCGAGGCGCGGATCTGGAGCTGCTCGACGTTCTCGGTGAGGTCCCGGGAGGTCATCCCCTTGTGCACGTGCTCGTGCCCGGCGAGGGCGCTGAACTCCTCGATCCGGGCCTTCACGTCGTGCCGGGTGACCCGCTCGCGCGCCGCGATCGAGGCCAGGTCGACGTCGTCGACCACCCGCTCGTACGCCTCGACCACCCCGTCCGGCACCGGCACGCCGAGGTCCCGCTGGGCCTTGAGTACGGCGAGCCAGAGCCGCCGCTCCATCCGTACCTTTTCCTCGGGCGACCAGAGGGCGACCAGTTCGGGCGAGGCGTACCGGTGGGCGAGCACGTTCGGGATCGTCGTCACGACCCTGATTCTCCCGTACCCGCCGGTCGCCGCCGCACCGGCATGGGCCTCCGCGCAGGCCGGGCCCGTCTCACACCTGGGTGATCTCGTGCACGGTCGCGGTCACCACGAGGGTCTTCGTCTGCTTGCCCTGGGCGTTGGTGACCGTCAGCAGGTAGGTGTGCCGCTGGGTGTCACCCTCGGCCCCGGAGCAGGGGAAGTTCAGCTCCCTGCTGCCGGTGGGCTGGAGGTTGCCCTCGTACAGGTCCGGGCCGTCGACGGAGAGGGCGACCGAGTCGACGTTGCTGGCTTTCCACTCGATGACGGCCGGTGTGCCCTCGATCGGGTTCTTGCTGGTGCCGGACGGGCAGGACGGCTTCTGGGCGACCCGGAAATAGGCGATGGTGGGGCCGGCCGCCTTCGGGGCGGTCGTCTTCGGCTTGCTGCCGGACTGCCCGCCGTTGCTGCCGGTGCCGCCGCCCGTCGAGCCGCCGCCCGTCGAGCCGCTGCCGGTCTGGGTCTGGCCGCCGTCAGCGGGCGGCGTCGCCCCGTCGGTGGCGGGCGCGGCGGATTCGACTGGCATCGCGTCGCCGGTGGGCGAGGCCGTGGCGTCGGCGCTCTTCGTGCTGCTGGGCCCGCAACCGGCGACCGCCAGCGCGGCGGCCAGGGCGACGACGGTGGTACGGAGCACAGCTTGACCGGGCATGACCGCTCCTCGTGAGTGCCGCCGCCGGTGACATCCAGGCGGGCTGGCGTTCACGGTAAAGACGGTCAGCAAGCGCCGTGCCGAGCGCCGGATAAGGTGATCACCATCCTGAGTCGACAAACAGGATTGGGGAAGCGTGTCCAGACTTACCGGCAAGGTTGCCCTCGTCACCGGCGGGAGCCGCGGTATCGGCGCGGCCGTCGCGCGCCGGCTGGCCGAAGACGGAGCCCACGTCGCGTTCACCTACCGCTCTGCGGACGACAGCGCGAAGGCCGTGGTCACCGACATCGAGTCGTACGGCCGCACCGGCCTGGCGATCCGGGCCGACAGCGCCGACGGCACGGCGGTGGTCGACGCGGTCGAGCAGACCGTCGCCGAACTGGGGCGGCTCGACATCCTGGTCAACAACGCCGGCGTCTTTTCGGCCGGGCCGATCGACACGGTCAGCCTCGACCACCTCGACCTGGCCATCGCCGTGCACGTGCGCGGGGCGTTCCTGGCAACCCAGGCGGCGGTACGCCACATGGGCGACGGCGGGCGGATCGTCAACATCGGCAGCAGCTTCGCCAGCCGCGTCCCGGACCCGGGAGTCAGTGTCTACGCCATGACCAAAAGCGCGGTCAACGGCCTGACCCGGGCCCTCGCCCGCGAACTCGGCCCGCGCGGGATCACCGTCAACCTGATCCTGCCCGGATCGACCGACACGGACATGAACCCATCGGACAGCGCCAGCGCCGACATGCAGCGCTCACACATCGCTCTCGGCCGCTACGGGACGCCCGCCGACGTGGCGGCCACCGTCAGCCACCTGGTGGGCGAGGGCGGCCGGCACATCACCGGTGCGTCGATCGCCATCGACGGCGGCTCCACCGCCTGACTGATGGCGGGCCGGCTCCGCCGCTGGTCGGGCGGTCGGCTGTGTGCTTGTCGGCGCCTATCAACCTGATACGCAAACGACTCACGCGCTCGCCGTCCGGCACCGGCGGCGGCCCCGTCGTAGTGCCTGCGGCTCGCTCATGTGACAGGCGACGGGTCGCGGCTGATGAAGCGTTCTCCGGCTCCTTCGTAGGGCGCTCACGCCACTGATGGTGACGTTCCGTGTTTGAGGATCGAACGCTACGCTGCGTGGCCGACAGGCCGAGCCACAGGCCGCTCGAATCTTCCTTTGCTCTGCAGCCATGGACGCAACACTCTGCTGAGCTGCAATTACTGTTGGCCTGTCGCGCGGCACCCGAGCCGCGCCTGTGACGATAAGTAGCTGTTGCGCCCATGGCTGCAGAGCAAAGGTGGAAAGTCACCTCGACCAGCCAGGCGGACAAGTAACACTGAGTCACCTGCCGCCCGAGGCGGGCTGGCGTGGAAACTAAGAGAGCTGCTCTTCGTAGCGCAGCTCGTGCAAATGGCCGCCCTTGACGAGTATGGACACCTCAACCGGTCGCCCACCGTCGGTGTGAATCACCCGGAACTGGCGAAGCACCGAGACGCACGGCGGCAGGTGCAGCATCTCGACCCCGTCGGACATGGGCATCCGGGTTGACACCCGGTCGAGCAGCCAGCGACGATTTTTCACTATGAACCTCCCGAAAAGGGACGATCATCGCCCTCATCATGCGGAGGATCACTATGTGAATGTGGGGGATTGCCCCGTTTCGCACCTGAAGGGGTTATCCGTGGTGGAGGCACCTAGCGCCCGTTATGACGACTGGGGCAGCGGGAGCTTTACCGGCGAGAGATCCTGTCTTCTCGACCCGCTTCGGGCCTTCCTCCCCCAAAAGGGTTCACATGCATCGATCGATCATCGCCAGTATCACCGCTGTCGCAATGACGAGCGGCCTTCTGCTGTCCACCGCGCCGGCGCAGGCCGCCGAGCCGACCGTGCTCTACGTCCGCCAACTCGTCACCGGCTGTTCGAACACCGGGCCGGGCACTCTGGACCGGCCGTTCTGCAGCATCAAGCCAGCCGCTGCGATCGTCACCGCCGGCCAGACCGTGGATATCGGTCGGGGGGAGTACAACGAGCACCTCACGATCACCACCTCCGGCACGCCGGACCAGCCGATCGTCTTCCGCAGCTGGGAGTCGAACCGCCAGGCCGCTCTCTATGGCCCCAAGGCCGCGATCACCATCGACGGCCAGCACGACATCAAGATCCAGGGGCTCAGCGTCGCCTATCCGGCCGACCTCCCCGCCCTCGATCTGCGCAACGCCTCCGGCATCGAGATCGAAAACAGCAGCTTCAGCGTGGCCGACGGCTCCACCGTACCCGCCGTCCGCCTCGCCGGTGTCACACGATCGTCGATCAGAGGCCTCTACGCGAGCGTCTGCTGCTCGGGCAACCCGGCCGGGGACTCCGGCGGGCAATCGCCGGCCGCGGTCGTCACCCTGGACGCCACCACCACCGGGGTCAGCCTGAACGACCTGTACCTCGCGATCCCCGGCGACTCGTACGGCCTTGCGAAGGTCAAGCACAGCGTCGGCATCCGGGTCGAGGGCCCCGGCAACAGCATCCTCAACAGCCGCATCTGGGGCTCCACCGACGCGGCCATCGTCGTCGAGGCCGGGGCGACCGGGACGCTGGTCGTGAACAACGAGGTAGCCGGTGGGGCTGGCTATGGCATCCACAACCACGGCGCCAGCGGCACCGCGATCACCAACAACACGGTCCAGGACCGCTGCCGCGACGGCATCCGGGTCGACGGATCCTCCAGCAGGGTCTCGGTGCAGAACAACCTGCTGATCAAGAACAGCTACTTCGGGCAGGTCGGCTGCGAACCGTCCGCACCCTTCGGGGTAGAGATCGGCGTGTACGACGCGGCCACCCGAGACATCGTGGTCGACTACAACAACGCCGACCATTCCGTCGCACCGTCGTCGAGGATCTACGCGTGGAATGGCACCCAGATGAGTCTGGCGGCGTTCCGCGCCGCGTCCGGTCAGGCCAGCCACGATCGGGAGACCGGGAACCTGAGGGACAGCATCGACTCGGCGAACTCGGCCGCCCCCGGTTTCCAGGCCACGGACCGGGTGGGCAGGGCCCGCTTCGACGACCCGTGGGTGCCGAACACCGGCGCTGGCCCGATCACCTACGCCGACCGTGGCGCGATGGAAATCGTCCAAGGGCCGGAGGCTCGGTTCACGGTCGCCCTGAATCCCGCAGCCAGCTCGGTGACCGTCGACGCCTCCAGTTCCAAAGCGGGTCACTTCCCGATCGCCTCCTACCGCTTCGGCTTCAGCGACGGCACGACCGTCACCCAGAAAACCCCGGTCCTCACGCACCGGTTCAAAAAACTGAGCACCCCCCGCTTCGACTTTGTCCAGGTCCAGGTCACCGACACCGACGGCCAGAGCCACCTCACCGCCCAGGAGTTGAGCCTGCTGCCGCACATCGGCACGCTAGGGCTGCTCAGCCGCACCACCCTCCGCTACGTGAGCCCGACGGCCGCGACGTCGCTGATGCGGGCAGACCACGCCACGTTGGACGCGAGCAGCCAGTTCGACCTCGTGGATGCCGGCAGCGGTCAGGTCGCGCTCTACTCCCGAAAGAGCAACAAGTACGTCACCGCCGAATACCCCCGTCCAGATCTGACGCTGCAGGGCATAGTCGTGACGGCCGCTCAACGATTCACCCTGACCCGTAATGCCGACGGCACCATCAGCCTCAAGTCGGTCGACACCGGTCGCTACGTTGGCGCACCGTCGGCCAGTGCCGCGCTTGTCGCCAACGCCACCACGATCGGCACGCGGGAGAAGTTCTACCGGGTCACCGTCGCCGACGCCGGCCGCTCATTGAAGGCGCGCGCTAACAACCGCTTCGTCTCCGCCGAGAAGGCCGGCAAGAAATCGCTGATCGCCAGCCGCACCAAGGTCGGCGCGTGGGAGCGGTTCGACCTGGTCGACCTCGGCAACGGGCAGGTCGCCCTGTTCGCCCGAGCTAACAACCGCTTCGTCAGCGCGGAAAAGGCCGGCAAGAAATCGCTGATCGCCAACCGGCTCAGCGTCGGTGGTTGGGAGAAGTTCAAACTGGTCCGCAACAGCGACGGCACGGTCAGCCTGAAGGCGGTCGTCAACAACCGCTACGTCACCGTCCAGAAGGCCGGCAAGAAATCGCTGATCGCCAACCGCACCAAGGTCGGCACGTGGGAGAAGTTCAAGCTCGGCAGCTGATCCGCCGCACGACGACCGACGCCCGTCCGGGGTACCCGGACGGGCGTCGCCGATTTCGGGAACGGTCAGCGCTCCAGGATCGCCGTCACGCCCTGACCGCCGGCCGCGCAGATGGAGATCAGGCCGCGCCCGCTGCCGTTCTCGGCGAGCAGCTTGGCCAGGGTGGCCACGATCCGGCCGCCGGTGGCCGCGAACGGGTGCCCGGCGGCCAGCGACGAGCCGTTGACGTTGAGCCGGTCCCGGTCGATCGTCCCGAGCGGCGCGTCCAGGCCCAGCCGCTCCTTGCCGAACTCCGGCGACTCCCACGCGGCCAGGGTGGCCAGCACCTGCGCGGCGAACGCCTCGTGGATCTCGTAGAAGTCGAAGTCCTGGAGGGTGCGGCCGGCCCGGGCCAGCATCCGGGGCACCGCGTACGCGGGGGCCATCAGTAGCCCCTCGTCGCCGTGCACGAAGTCGACCGCGGCCGTCTCGCACCAGGTGAACCAGGCCAGCACCGGCAACCGGTGCTCCCGTGCCCACTCCTCGCTGGCCAGCAGGACCGTCGACGCGCCGTCGGTGAGCGGGGACGAGTTGCCCGCGGTCAGGGTGGCCCGCTCGGCGTCCGGCCCCTTCGTGCCGAAGGCCGGCTTCAGCGAGCCGAGCTTCTCCGGGCTGGTGTCCGGGCGGAGGTTCTGGTCGCGGGTCAACCCGAGGTAGGGGGTCAGCAGGTCGTCGAAGAACCCCCTGTCGTACGCGGCGGCGAGCCGCTGGTGCGAGCGGAGCGCCAGCTCGTCCTGGGCCGGCCGGTCGATGTTCCAGCGCAGCGCCGTCCGCGCGGCGTGCTCCCCCATGGACAGCCCGGTACGCGGCTCCGCGTTGCGTGGGATCTCCGGCTTGAACGGCTGGTGCGGGCGGAACTTCGCGGCGGCCTTCAGCCGCTCACCGAGGGTTCGGGCGGAGTTGAGCTGGAGCAGCGTGCGGCGCAGGTCCTCGTTGAGGGCCAGCGGCGCGTCCGAGGTGGTGTCGACGCCGCCGGCGATGCCGACCTCGAGCTGCCCGAGCGCGATCTTGTTGGCGACGAGGATGACGGCTTCCAACCCGGTGCCGCAGGCCTGCTGGATGTCGTACGCCGGGGTGTGCGGGTCGAGCTTCGAGCCGAGCACCACCTCGCGGGTGAGGTTGTAGTCCCGGGAGTGCTTGAGCACCGCCCCGGCGACCACCTCGCCGACCCGCTGCCCGGCCAGGCCGAACCGGGCGACCAGGCCGTCCAGGGCCGCGCCGAGCAGGTCGGCGTTGGATGCCTGGGCGTAGCGCGAGTTGGACCGGGCGAAGGGGATGCGATTGCCGCCGATGACCGCGACCCGCCGGACACTCTGCACGATCGGCCTCCTCGAAGCTGTTGCCCGAACCCTACTCGCCAGTAGGCTACGCCTATGACCGACAGGTACGCGAGCTTCGTCCAGACGGGGGCCGGTCGCGCGCTGGTCAAGCGCCTCGGGCTGCCCGATCCGCCTCGACTGCGCCGGCACACACCGGGCGACCCGCTCGTTCCCGGGCCGGTCCTGCTCGGCTCCGCCACCGGTGGCCGGCTCGCCGAGCCGGTCGGCAAGATCCTGGCCGCCGCCGGGGTCGAGCTGGCCGATCCGGCCGCCACCCCCGACGCCACCTCGCGCTTCGCCGCCCTGTTATTCGACGCCACCGGCATCACCGACTCCACCGGGCTGCGTCAGCTCTACGACTTCTTCCACCCGCAGGCCCGCGCCCTGCTGCCCAGCGGCCGGGTGGTCGTGCTCGGCACCCCGCCGGCCGAGTGCGGCTCGCCGCGTGAGGCGACCGCGCAGCGCGCCCTGGAGGGGCTGACCCGCAGCATCGGCAAGGAGTTCGGTCGGGGCGTCACCGCCCAACTGGTGTACGTCACGCCTGGCGGGGACGCCGGCACTTCGGTCAGCCTGGAGTCGACCCTGCGCTTCCTGCTGTCCGGCCGGTCCGCGTACGTGTCGGGGCAGGTGATCCGGGTGGGCGCCGGCACCGCCACGGCACCGGCCGACTGGGACCGGCCGCTGGACGGGCAGGTCGTCCTGGTCACCGGGGCGGCGCGGGGCATCGGTGCGGCGCTCGCCCGGGTGCTCGCGCGGGACGGCGCCCGGGTCGTGGCGCTGGACGTCCCCGCCGCCGGCGACGCGCTGGCCGCGGTCGTCAACGAGATCGGCGGCAGCGCGGTGCAGCTCGACCTGACCGCGCCGGACGCCCCGACCCGGCTGGCCGAGCACCTGGCCGCCTGGCACGGCCGGGTCGACGTGGTGGTGCACAACGCCGGCATCACCCGGGACAAGACCCTCGGGCGGATGGACGCCGACCGGTGGGACTCGGTCATCGACGTGAACCTGTCCAGTCAGGAGCGGATCAACGACGTGCTGCTGGAGCGCGACCTGATCCCGGCCGGCGGGCGGATCGTCTCGGTCTCCTCGATCGCGGGCATCGCCGGCAACCGGGGGCAGACCAACTACGCGACCAGCAAGGCCGGGGTGATCGGCCTGGTCGACTCGCTCGCTCCGGTGCTGCGTGAACGCGGCATCAGCCTCAACGCGGTCGCGCCCGGGTTCATCGAGACCCGGATGACCGCCCGGATGCCGCTCGTGCTGCGCGAGGCGGGCCGGCGGATGAACAGCATGTCCCAGGGCGGTCTGCCGGTCGACGTGGCCGAGACGATCGGCTGGCTGGGCTGGCCGGCGACCGGTGCGGTCACCGGCAACCTCGTCCGGGTCTGCGGCCAGAGCCTGCTGGGTGCGTGATGACGGGGCGTGAGCAGCGGCAACTGCACCGGATGCCGGCGGCCGGCGCGCTCTACCGGCGCGCGCTGCTCGGCGCGCTGCCCGGACTGGGCGGGCGGCGTGGGCCGGGCCTGCCCGAGGTGGAGTTGACCGTCAGCGGGGTGACCGTGGACCGGGCGCGACTGGCCGACTACGACCGGGTCTGCGGGTTCCGGCTCGCCGACCGGCTGCCGGCGACGTACCTGCACGTGCTGGGCTTTCCGCTGGCGCTGCGGCTGATGACCACGGCGGAGTTTCCCATCCCGTTGACCGGGGTGGTGCACGTGGCGAACTGGATCACCCTGCACCGGCCGGTCGAGGTCGGCGAGACACTGGACTTCCACGCGTACGCGGAGCACCTGCGCCCGCACGAGCGGGGTCGGCAGCTCGACGTGGTGCTGATCGGCTCGATCGGCGGCGAGGAGGTGTGGCGCGGCGTCTCGACGTACCTGGGAAAGGAGCGGGAGGCCGGCGGCGGTGCGCGGCGCGAGCGGGGTGACCACCCGACTGCGCCGGCGGCGTCGGCGCAGTGGCGGGTGACCCCCCGGGTGGGGACCGACTACGCCCGGGTCTCCGGGGACCACAACCCGATCCACACCTCGGCGCTCGGGGCACGGCTGTTCGGATTCCCCCGCCCGATCGCGCACGGCATGTGGAGCAAGGCGCGCTGCCTGGCCGCGCTGGAGAGCCGGCTGCCGGAGGCGTACACGGTGGAGGTGTCGTTCAGGCAGCCGGTGCTGTTGCCATCCACGGTGGCCTTCAGCGCCAGCGCGACCGGAGCGGGCTGGGACTTCGCCCTGCACGACGCCCACACCGGCAAGCCGCAACTGGCGGGCACCGTCCACTGAGAAAAGAGGGGGGTTGGCGTTTCCGCTTCGGCGCGCTAAGTTGTTCTCACATTGAGTTGCTCTCAGAGTGAGGCAGACGCCGTGAACGAGCAGGACTTCCTCGCCGCCTACGACCCCCGGGACTACCCGGCGGTCGCGGTCACCGTCGACGTGGTGGCGCTGACCATCCGCGAGGGCACCCTGCACCTGCTGCTGATCCGCCGGGGCGCCCCACCGTACGAGGGGCACTGGGCGTTGCCCGGCGGCTTCGTCCACCCCGACGAGGACCTGGCCACCGGCGCCCGCCGGGAGCTGGCCGAGGAGACCGGGCTCGGCGGCGAACGACTGCGCCGGGTCCACCTGGAGCAGCTCGGCAGCTACGGCGCTCCCGGCCGCGACCCCCGGATGCGGGTGGTCTCGATCGCCCACCTGGCGTTCGCCCCCGACCTGCCCGACCCGGCCGCCGGCACCGACGCCGACGACGCGGTCTGGCTGCCGGTGACCGCGCTGACCAGTCGACAGCTCGCCTTCGACCACGCCCGGATCATCGACGACGGCCTGGAGCGGGCCCGGTCCAAGCTGGAATACACCCCGCTGGCCACCCGCTTCCTCGAACCGGAGTTCACCATCACCGAGCTACGGGCCGTCTACGAGACGGTCTGGGGCCACCCGCTGCACGCCGGCAACTTCCACCGCAAGGTGCTCTCGGTGCCCGGCCTCGTGGAGAGCACCGGCGCGAGCACCGAGCGCGGCGGCGCCCGGGGCGGCCCCCGGGCCAAGCTCTACCGGGCCGGCGACGCCCGGCTGCTGCACCCGGCGCTGCTGCGTCCCGCCCTTGAGGAGACGGTCCGGTGAGGACCGCCCGTCCACCCGTCACCCTAACCCGTAGGAGGCTGCCATGGGCAGCGGATACTGGTCCACCGACGTGTACGACGCCGCCGACCGTTACCGGCGGGCCACCGGAAAGAGCGCCTTCTCCTACAGCGACAGCGGGGCGCGGACCGTGCACCCCGCGCTCGACCCGCGCGACGCGGTCCGGGAGAGCCGCGACTCCGCCGAGCACCCGCAGTCGACGCCCATCGCGGTGCTGTTCGA
Source organism: Micromonospora sp. NPDC048999 (assembly GCF_040649295.1). Classification (NCBI taxonomy): domain Bacteria; kingdom Bacillati; phylum Actinomycetota; class Actinomycetes; order Micromonosporales; family Micromonosporaceae; genus Micromonospora; species Micromonospora sp. NPDC048999. The sequence continues at coordinate 562,013 of NZ_JBEZFI010000001.1, forward strand.
CGTGACCGGCTCGATGGGGCACGTTCCCCGGGTGCTGCAGGCCAAGCTGCCACAGCTGCTCGGCCTGCTGCTACGCCAGGGCTACGCCCGCGACCCGCAGATCATGTTCGGCGCGATCGGCGACGCCACCTGCGACCGGGTGCCGTTGCAGATCGGGCAGTTCGAGTCGGACAACCGGATGGACGACGACCTCGGCCGGATCGTGCTGGAGGGCGGCGGTGGCGGTCAGCTCACCGAGTCGTACGAGCTGGCGCTCTACTTCATGGCCCGGCACACGGTCACCGACCACTGGGAGAAGCGCAGGCGGCGCGGCTATCTGTTCATCATCGGCGACGAACTGGCGTACCCGCGGGTGAAGGTCCGCGAGGTGCGCCGGCTGATCGGCGACGACCTGCACGAGAACATGCCCGTACGGCAGATCGTCGACGAGGTGACCCGCCGCTGGGACACCTACTACCTGCTCCCGGCCGGCAGCGCGCACGCCGGCAGCCGAAAGGTGCTCGACTTCTGGCGCTCGCTGCTCGGGCAGCACGCCGTCGAGCTGGACGACCTGGACGCGGTCTGCGAGACGATCGCGCTCACCGTCGGCCTCGGCGAGCAGGCCATCGACCTGGACGAGGGGCTGCATGACCTGGACCGGGCCGGCTCGACGGCCGCCCGTACCGTCTCCCGGGCGCTGGCCCCGCTCGGCGGCCGGCGCGCGGTGACGGCGCTGCCGTCCGCCCCCTCCGACGGCAGCGGGGGCACCCGGCGGTGAGGCACGTGATGGTGGTCGACCTCGGCTACGGCGACGCCGGCAAGGGCACCGTCGTCGACTGGCTCTGCGCGAGCCGGCCGGTGCACACGGTGGTCCGCTTCAACGGGGGCGCGCAGGCGGCGCACAACGTCGTGCTGCGCGACGGGCGACACCACACGTTCGCGCAGTTCGGCGCCGGGACGTTCCGCCCCGGGGTCCGTACGCACCTGTCGCGGCACGTGGTGGTGGACCCGCTGGCGCTGGCCGCCGAGGCCGACCACCTCACGGCGGTGGGGGTGCCCGACGCGCTCGACCGGCTGACCGTGGACGGCGAGGCGCTGCTGACCACCCCGTACCACCGGGCCGCGAACCGGGCCCGGGAGATCGCCCGGGGAGCCGACCGGCACGGCTCCTGCGGGTTGGGGGTGGGTGAGGCGGTCGCGTACGGCCTCACCCACCCCGACGAGGCGCCCCGGGTGGCGGACTGCCGCCACCCGGCGGTGCTACGCCGCCGGCTCGCCGCGCTGCGGGACCGGCTCACCGCCGAGCTGGGTCCGCTGGACGCCCCGCCGGTCTCCGACTGCCTGCCCGCGTACGCCGGGTTCGCCGGCCGGGTGGCGATCGTGGGCCGGTCGTACCTGGCCGGGGTGCTGCGGGCGGAGAGCTGCGTCTTCGAGGGAGCACAGGGAGTGCTGCTGGACGAGTGGCACGGCTTCCACCCGTACACGACGTGGAGCACGACCACCTTCGCCAACGCCGAGGCGCTGCTCACCGAGGCGGGCCTGGCGGGCACGGCGCAGCGGCTCGGGGTGCTGCGGACGGTCACCACCCGGCACGGGCCCGGGCCACTGGTCACCGAGGACCCGGCGCTGCCGTTCACCGATCCGCACAATCCGACCAATCCCTGGCAGGGCCGGTTCCGGTTCGGCCACTTCGACGCGGTCGCCCACCGCTATGCCCTCGACGTGGTCGGCGGGGTGGACGCGCTGGCCCTGACCCACCTCGACCTGGCCGGCCCGCGGCTGCGGATCTGCCACCGCTACGACACGTTCGACCGGCTGGTCCCGGGGCCCACCGGCGACCTGGACCGCCAGGCCGCGCTCACCGCCCGCCTGCTGCGGGCCCGCCCGGTGTACGACGGTCCGCCCGCCGACTGGCCGGCAGCGGTGGAGCGGGCGCTGGGTGTTCCGGTGGAGTTGACCTCGCACGGCCCGACCTCGGACGACAAGCTCATCAACCGCCGCCCGCTCCTGCCGACTGCTCGTTAGAAGGGTTCCCTTCGGTACCGGAGGCGTTACACCTCCTTACAGACGTTCAGCACGCGGGTGGCGGTCTGCTCGGGGTCCGCCTCGGGGTGGTCGGCCAGCCAGTCGGCCAGCGACTCGCTCGCGCCGACCAGGGCGTACGCGACGACTTCCAGATCGGTGGCGCTCACCTCGCGGCCCCTGGCCCGGAACGCGTGGTCGAGCATCCCGGCGACCAGGTCGACCAGCCGGCTGCGCATGGCGGCCAGTTCGGCGGCGAACGGCTCGGTGCCGCGGGCCTGCCGGTAGAGCACCGCCCAGCCGTCCCGGTGCGCGCCGACGAAGTTGAAGAAGGCGCGCAGCCCGTGCCAGAGCCGCTCGTCGGCGGGCAGGCCGGGTGCCGCCGCGTCGACGATGGCCGCCATCATCCGGGCGCCTTCGCGGTGCAGGCAGGCGACGAAGAGTTCTTCCTTCGTGCCGAGATACGCGTAGACCATCGGCTTGGAGATGCCGGCGTCGTCGGCGATCTCGTCCATGCTGGCGGCGTGAAAACCCCTGCGTGAGAACACTTTGACCGCCGCGTCGAGCATCTGCTGCTCGCGTACGGCCCGGGGCAGGCGCTTGAAGGGGGGCATGCCGGACACCTTGCGAGCATACCTACCCCGACGTAAGGTTACGCCCGAGTAACCATGTCGGCTCGCCGCGAGAGGTGCATCCCCATGACGGACTTCGACCCGGCCAACTTCGCGAACCTCAGCCCGAAGGAGTTCGCGCAGCTGGTCAAGTCCACCCCCGACGGCAAGATCGCCGAGGTCATGTCCGGTGACCTGCGCGGCAAGATCCTCAGCGCGGTCTTCGACCGCATGCCGTCGCTGTTCCGGGCCGACCGCGCCGGCTCCACCAACGCCGTCATCCACTGGAACATCGCCGGCCGCGCCGACGGCGGCACCGACACCTACGAGATCGTCATCGAGGACGGCACCTGCGCCGTCACGAACACCCCGGCGCGGGACCCGAAGCTCAGCCTGACCATGGGCCCGGTCGACTTCCTGAAGATCGTCTCCGGTAGCGCCAACCCGGTCATGATGTTCATGACCGGCAAGCTCAAGGCCAAGGGCGACCTGGGCCTCGCCGCCAACATCGCCAACCTGTTCGACCTCCCCAAGGCGTGAGATGGCCGAGTTCTCGCTCGACCTGAACGAGGAGCAGCGGGACCTCCGCGACTGGGTGCACGGCTTCGCCACCGACGTCGTGCGCCCGGCCGCAGCCGAGTGGGACGCCCGCGAGGAGACCCCCTGGCCGATCATCCAGGAGGCGGCGAAGGTCGGGCTGTACGGTTTCGAGTTCCTCGCCACCTGCTGGGCCGACCCCACCGGCCTCTCCCTGCCGATCGCCAGCGAGGAGCTGTTCTGGGGCGACGCCGGCATCGGGCTGAGCATCTTCGGCACCTCGCTGGCCGTCGCCGCCATCTACGGCGCCGGCACCCCCGACCAGCTCGTCGAGTGGGTGCCGCAGTGCTTCGGCGACATCGACCAGCCGGCGGTCGCCGCCTTCTGCAGCACCGAGCCGGAGGCCGGCTCGGACGTCGGGGCCATGCGCACCCGCGCGGTCTACGACGAGGCCACCGACGAGTGGGTGTTGAACGGGCAGAAGGCGTACGCCACCAACGGCGGGATCGCCGGGGTGCACGTGGTCACCGCCTCGGTCGAGCCGGAGTTGGGCTCGCGGGGCCAGGCGGCGTTCGTCGTACCGCCGGGCACGCCGGGGCTGACCGCCACCCGCAAGCTGCGCAAGCTCGGCCTGCGCGCGTCGCACACCGCCGACGTCTTCCTCGACGACGTACGGGTGCCGGGGCGCTGCCTGCTCGGCGAGCGGGAAGCCCTGCTGGCCCGGCTCGACCGGGCCCGCTCCGGGCAACGCTCCTCCGGGCAGGCGGCGATGCGCACCTTCGAGCTGACCCGCCCGACCGTCGGCGCGCAGGCGCTCGGCGTGGCCCGCGCCGCGTACGAGTACGCCCTGGACTACGCCGGACAGCGAGTCCAGTTCGGCCGTCCGATCATCGAGAATCAGGCGGTCGCGTTCGCGCTCGCCGACATGAAGATGGAGATCGACGCGGCCCGGCTGCTGGTCTGGCGGGCCTCCTGGATGGGTCGCAACAACCGGCCGTTCACTGCGGGCGAGGGCTCGATGTCCAAGCTCAAGGCCGGCGAGGTGGCCGTCTCGGTCACCGGGAAGGCGGTCCAGTTGCTCGGCGGCGCCGGCTTCCTGCGTGACCACCCGGTGGAGCGCTGGTACCGGGACGCCAAGATCTACACCATCTTCGAAGGCACCTCCGAGATCCAGCGACTGGTCATCTCCCGAGCCATCTCCGGGATGCAGATCCGCTGACCCACCGAGGAGGGCTGCGGCTTGGACCTGCCGTTCATCGTCACCACGCTGACCCGACGCGGACTGCTCAACCCGGGTCACCCGGTCCGGGTCGCCGCCCAGCTCGGCGCGCTGCGCAGGTGGGGCTTCGGCCTCGCCGGCGAGCTGCGCCAGGCCGCCGCGCGCGACCCGGGGCGGGTCGCTGTGGTCGACGAGCACGGCGCCACGCTGACGTACCAGGAACTGCTGGTCCGGGCGGAGCGGTTGGCCCGGTCGATGCGGGCCGGCCTCGGCGTCCGGGCCGGCGACCGGCTCGGCCTGCTGTGCCGCAACCACCACGGGCTGATCGAGGCGATCGTCGCGGCGCTGCTGCTCGGCGCGGACGCCGTACTGGTCAACACCGGGCTCTCCGCGACGCAGCTCGCCACCGTGACCGAGGAGCAGGCGCTGCGGGTGCTGGTGCACGACGCCGAGTTCACCGAGCAGGTCCTCGGCCTCCCCGCCGACGTGCACCGGGTCGACGAGCGCGGCCGGGAGGAGCTGATCGCCGGTGCCCTGCCCGGAACCCAGCTCCGGCCGCCGGAGCGGGACGGCCGGACGATCGTCCTCACCTCCGGCACCACCGGGGCACCCAAGGGCGCCCGCCGGCCCGCGCCGAACGGCTTCGGCCCGCTGGCCTCCATCATCGACCGGATCCCGCTGCACGCCCGGGACACCCTGATGATCGCCGCGCCCCTCTTCCACACCTGGGGGTACACGGCCCTCCAGGTGGCCTTCGCGCTGCGTTCCACCGTCGTGCTGCACCGCCGGTTCGACCCGGCCGCCACGCTGGCCGCCCTGGCCGGGCAGCCCTGCGACGCGCTCTTCGCCGTACCGGTGATGCTGCAACGGCTGATGGAGCTGCCGCCGCCGGACCCCCGGCCACCGCTGAAGGTGGTCGCGGTCAGCGGCTCCGCGCTGCCCGGCGGGCTGTCCACCGCGTTCATGGACCGCTACGGCGACGTCCTCTACAACCTCTACGGCTCGACCGAGGTCTCCTGGGCGTCCATCGCCGACCCGGCCGACCTGCGCCGGGCGCCCGGAACCGCCGGCCGGCCGCCGCCCGGCACCCGGCTGGCGATCCTGGACCAGCGCGGCACGCCGGTCCCCGGCGGCCAGGTCGGGCGGATCTTCGTGGGCAACGAGATGCTCTTCGACGGATACACCACCGGGGCCGGCCGGGAGCGCCGCGACGGCCTGCTGGACACCGGTGACCTGGGCCGGATCGACGCCGAAGGCCTGCTCTACGTCGACGGACGGGCCGACGACATGATCGTCTCCGGTGGCGAGAACGTCTTCCCCGCCGAGGTGGAGGACCTGATCGCCCGGCTGCCCCAGGTGCGCGAGGTCGCGGTGATCGGCGTGCCCGACCCGGAGTACGGCCAGCGGCTCGCCGTGTTCCTGGCCCTGCAACCCGGCGAGGCCCTCGACCCGGAGGCGATCCGCGAGTACGTCCGGCACTACCTGGCCCGCTTCTCGGTGCCCCGGGACGTGGTCTTCGTCAAGTACCTGCCCCGCAACGCCACCGGCAAAGTGCTCGGCCGCGAACTGCGCCGCTACTACGCCTGAATCGAGCGGGCGGCGGCCGACATCCTCCACCGGATCATCGGCCGCACCCCCTCATGAACCGCTCGACCGCTCAGGGGTAGAGGGTCAGCCCGGCCGTCCGGGCCAGCGCCTCCAGCTGCGCGGCGGTGAGCAGCGGCCGCTCCGCGCTGCGCCGGGAGGCACCGTCCGGCCCGATGCCCACGTTGGCGGTGATCGCCCTGACCGTGCTGCCGTCCGTCCGTACCAGGACCGCCGAAAGCTGGGTGACCCCGTCGACCCCGTACGGCACCGCGCTGGTCAGGAGCACGTCGCCGCCGGCCAGCTCGGTCTCCGTACAGTGCTCCGAATCGCCGGTCAGGTTGAAGCAGTCCGCAGCCTCGTCCGCTGCGGTCGGGCGCAGGTCCACCACGAGGAAGCCCTCTTCCGCACCGCGCGCCAGGCGGCCGCTCGCGACGTACGTGCGGTAGCTCGGCTGGTACTGGAACTGCGGGTCGGTGCAGCCGGGCAGCTCCGCCCGAACGGTGACGTCGGGTGGCACCACGTCCCGCAACGCCCCGCGCAGCACGCTCGTCAACCGGCCCACCGCCGCGGCCGGCGCCTCCGTAGGACGCGTGCGCACCGTCGGGTACGTCTGCTGCGGCACCGGATCCCCGCTGGGCCGGGGAGTCACCGGGGCACAAGGCGGCTCTTCCGTCCCGCCCGACGTCGGCGTCTGTGGTGCGGCCGGCGCCAGGCCGAACCGGTCCGGCTGAGCCGCCGGGCCGTGCAGCACCGCCGGTGCCAGCAGCAACGCCGCGACGGCGACCGCCGCGCCCGTGCCGCTCAGCGTCCAAGCCCGCATCCGCCGATGCCGCCGGTCGGTGGCGATCAGCCGATCCACGTCGATCCGAGTGGGGGGCGAACTGCCCGCCGCCGCCCGCAGCTCGCCCGCGATGTCATCCATCGGTACGCACCTCCTCGCTGGCCAGGCGGCCCCGCAGCATCTCGATCGCGCGCGCGGCCTGGCTCTTCACGGTCCCTGGACTGCAGCCGAGTTCCCGGGCCGTCTCTTCGACCGACAGGTCGCAGAAGTAGCGCAGCACCAGGACGGCCCGCCGCCGAGGCGGCAGCTCGGCCAGAAGGGCGAGGAGGGTGACCCGGTCGACGCTGGCGTCAGCGGCAGGGCGGACGGCCCGGTCGGGCACCTCCGCCCAAGCGGACTCCCGCCGCCACGGCCGCCGCCGCTCGTCCAACCAGACCCGGAGCAGGGTGCGCCGCACGTACGCGTCCGGGCTGTCCATGGTGGACACCCGCCGCCAGTGCCGGAGCAGTTTGACCAGCGCCGTCGACACCAGGTCGTCGGCGGTGTGCCAGTCCCCACAGAGCAGGTACGCGGTCCGCCGCAACGATTCCAGCCGCGCCGTGACGTACTCGCGGTAACCCTCGACATCAACCGGCACCCCGGTCACCTCCTCGCCTCACCGCTCAAACGGAGGCGACGGTGGCCGGGGTTGCCCGGTCAGTCGGGAATGCTGATCCGGCCGTCCACCGCGGCGGCGGCGATGTCGGTGCGGTGGTGCGAGCCGGCCAGCTCGATGCCGCGTACCAGGTCGTAGGCGGCCTCCCGCGCGGCGGCCAGACTGGGGCCGGTGGCCGTACCACACAGGACCCGGCCCCCGGCGGAGCGCAGGGTGCCGTCGGCGTCCCGGCGGGTGCCGGCGTGGATGACCCCGGCACGGTCCGCACCGGTGATCACGTCGCCGGTACGCGGCGCCGCCGGGTATCCCTGGGCCGCCACCACGACGGTGACCGCGGCGCCGTCCCGCCAGCGCAGCGGCGGGTGCTCGGCGAGGGTGCCGGTGGCGGCGGCGTGCAGCAGCCCGGCGAGGGGCGTCTCCAGCAGAGCGAGTACGACCTGGGTCTCCGGATCGCCGAAGCGGGCGTTGAACTCGATCACGCGGGGGCCGGCGGCGGTGATCGCCAGGCCCACGTAGAGCAGGCCGGCGAAGGGCGTGCCCCGGTGGCGCAGCTCGGCCAGGGTCGGGTGCACGACGTCGCGCATCACCTCGTCGACCAGGCCGGCCGGCGCCCAGGGCAGCGGCGCGTACGCCCCCATGCCGCCGGTGTTCGGCCCGGTGTCGCCGTCGCCGACCCGCTTGAAGTCCTGTGCCGGCAGCAGCGGCACTGCCGCCTCGCCGTCGGTGACCACGAACAGGGAGACCTCGGGCCCGGCCAGGTACTCCTCGATCACCACCTGGCCGCACTCCTGCGCGTGCTCCTCGGCGACCGTCCGGTCGCTGGTGACCACGACGCCCTTGCCGGCGGCCAGCCCGTCGTTCTTCACCACGTACGGCGGCCCGAACTCGTCCAGCGCCCGGCCGACGCTCTCCGCGTCGGTGCAGGTGTACGCCCGGGCGGTGGGCACGCCGGCGGCGGTCATCACGTCCTTGGCGAACGTCTTGGAGCCCTCCAGCCGGGCGGCCTCCGCCGACGGGCCGAACACGGGGATGCCCTTGGCGCGTACCGCGTCGGCGACCCCGTTGACGAGCGGCGCCTCCGGCCCGATCACCACCAGGTCGGCGCCAACCTCGACCGCGAGCGCAGCGACGGCCGCCGGATCGGCGGCGTCAACCGCACGCAGTTCCGCCACGCCCGCGATCCCCGGATTCCCCGGCGCCGCAACCACCGCCTCAACGGCCGGATCGCCAACCAACCCGAGCGCGAGCGCATGCTCCCGCCCCCCACCCCCCACAAGAAGAACCCGCACAGCCCCGCATCCTACTGCCCCCACCACCCCGCCCCGTTGATCATGACGCTAGCGGCACGTGGCGAGATCAACTCCGCCGCCAACCTCATGATCAGCCTCGTTGACGAGTCGTCAGGGCGCGACGGACGACACTGGGGATGTAGTCGGGGCGGAGGGTGTCGGACCAGGTGAAGCGGAGGACGGTCCAGCCGGCGTTGACCAGGCGGTTCTGTCGGTGTCGGTCGGCGAAGAGGGCGTTGGAGTCGCATGGACATCCCGGCCGTCGGCCTCGGCTATCACGCGCGACGCCCGCCAGCCCATGTCCCCGATGCCGAGCAGGTAACCATCGTCATCCCTGATCTCCAACTGGAGGCAGTCGGGTGGCACCCGTCCGTCGACGCACCGCAGGCGGGTCCGCGTTTCCAATGGCGACTGCGCCAGCCCGTTGGCCTCGGCCAGATAACCGCGGGCGGCGACCGCGCCTCGGCGCCCCCTGATCATCGAAGGAATGGCAGCGAGGTCGTCGTCACTGATCAACCCTCGATTCAAGGCCGAATCGAGCACCGAAACGGAGGGATACCGGGGTTGCCTGAGAACGAGCTCGGCCACGGTCAGCAACGGAGTCGTGACGGCGATGCCGTCGACCGCCGTCACCACTTCGGGCGGATGCTCAAGCTGATGCAGGACGATGGCCGGGTCTCGGATGCGAGCATGCCTGGCGGCCCGCCCCGGCAAGCAGACATGAATCTCGTCAAGCCTTCGTAGGCCCGCTATCCCGTGAAGCTCAGCAGCCGTCCCCAGGACCGCATGAGCCGCCGGCCCCAGCGACAACACCGCGGCCCGGATCCGGCTCCGGCGCACCGCCTCCTCGTCCAAGGCGGCAACGAGATACACCTCCCGGGCCAGTCGGCGCCACCGCCCGACCGCGATCTGGTTGTCGATCTCGTGGCGACCGAAGCCCGCGTCGAGCGCCTGCTTCCGAGTCACCATCCCGCCCTGACAAGCGGCGACGGCCATGAGCATCTGACGGCGATCCACAGCCCACGAGACTGCCGGCCGCCCCCACCCCGCGCACCCCCTGTGTACAACCCTGTGGATAACCCGCGGGGCACCCCTGCCGATCATGAGGTTAGCGGCAATATGGATCTCAGAATGTGCCGTCAACCTCATGATCAACGAACAGGTCCCAGGCGAACAGGTCCCAGGCGAACAGGTCCCAGGCGAACAGGTCCCAGGCGAACAGGTCCCGGGGGGTTAGGGGAGGAGGGGGTGGCGGAGGACGTTTTCTTCGCGGCCGGGGCCTACGCCTACGACGCTGACGCGGGTGCGGGTGAGTTCCTCGATTCTCGCGATGTAGCGCCTTGCGTTCTCGGGGAGCTCTTCCTCCGTCCTGGCCTCGGTGATGTCCTCCCACCAGCCGTCCAGCTCTTCATAGATCGGCTTCGCGTGGTGGAAGTCGGTCTGCGTCATCGGCATGTCGTCGAAGCGCTCGCCGTTGATCTCGTACCCGACGCAGATCGGCACCTTCGGCAGGCCGGTGAGCACGTCCAGCTTGGTGATGACCAGGTCGGTGACGCCGTTGAGGCGGCACGCGTACCGGGCGACGACCGCGTCGAACCAGCCGCAGCGGCGCTCCCGACCGGTGGTCGTGCCGTACTCGTGGCCGATCTTGCGCAGGTGCTGGCCGTTCTCGTCGAACAGCTCAGTGGGGAACGGACCCGAACCCACCCGGGTGGTATACGCCTTGCTCACCGCGATGACCTTGGTGATCGCGGTCGGCGGGATGCCCGTGCCCACGCACGCCCCACCCGCAGTCGGGTTCGACGAGGTGACGAACGGGTACGTGCCGTGGTCCATGTCGAGCATGGTGGCCTGGGCACCCTCCAGCAGCACGGTCTCGCCGCGGTCCAGGGCGTCCCAGAGCATCGCCCGGGTCTCCGCGATGTACGGCCTGAGCCGCTCGGCGTAGCCCAGGTATTCCTCGATCGTCGCGTCGACGTCGATCGCCTTGCGGTTGTAGACCTTGAACAGCACCTGGTTCTTCTCGCGGAGCGCCAGCTCCAGCTTCTTGCGCAGGATGCCGGGGTCGAGCAGGTCCTGGAGCCGGATCCCCATCCGGGCGACCTTGTCCCCGTACGCGGGGCCGATGCCCCGGCCGGTGGTGCCGATCCGGGACGAGCCGAGGTAGCGCTCGACCACCCGGTCCAGCGCCCGGTGGTGCGGCATGATCAGGTGCGCGTCACCGGAGATCCGCAGCCGGGAGACGTCCACGCCCCGCTCGGCGAGCCCGTCGATCTCCGCCAGCAGCACCTTCGGGTCGACCACCACGCCGTTGCCGATGACGATCATCGCGCTCGGCGACAGCGCACCGGACGGCATGAGGTGCAGCGCGTACTTCTGGCCGTCCGGCGTGATCACCGTATGCCCGGCGTTGTTGCCGCCGGAATAGCGCACGACGTAGTCGACCCGCTCGCCCAGCAGGTCGGTAACCTTGCCCTTGCCCTCGTCGCCCCACTGGGCGCCGAGGAGCACGATCGCTGGCATCTTCTCCGCCTCCAAGAGGCTCGGGTGCCAGGTGGCGACCGGTCAGCGAGCCCGGGGTGTCAGGCTAACAAGTAGCGACGGCGGGACCGGCAGGGGTTCGTCGAGAAGCAGGAGGCTCCTTCGTGTACGACGTGGTGCTGCTCACCCTCGGCTCGGGGCGGGACGCGCCCGGTGGGGGCTGTGGCAGCGGTGGAGCCTGCTGCGGTGGCACCGACGAGGCCGCCGCGGCTCAGCCCGCGGAGCGCTGTGAGACGCCGCGCGTACCGGTGCTGGCCTGCGCGGACGCTCTGACCGCTCGCGACGCCCGGGTGGAGACGGTGACCGCCCACTCGGACGCCGAGATCGACGAGGTGCTGGCCCGCCTAGACGGGCCGACGCGCCCCGACGGCCTCACCTGGCCGGATCCGGACAGCAAGACCCGGCTGGTGGTCGCCACGGCCACCGACGGCCAGTTGCGCGCCGTGCTGCGCCGGCTGGTTCGGCGGTACGCTCCGCCGCCCAGCCGCCGCCCAGCCGACCTGCCCGACAACCGGACCGTCCCCGACCTGCCGCCGATCGGCGTACTCCCGCTCGACCCGGCTCGGAACGGGACGGCGCGGGATCTGGCCGCGCAGCTCGGGCTGCCCCGCGACCCGACGGCGGTGGCCGACGCCGTGCTCGACGGCACGGTCCGACGGCTCGACCTGCTGCGCAACGACGGCAGCTCGGTGACCCTGGACGGCGCGCTGCTCGGCGCGGCCGACGACGCGGGCCGCCCGCTGCACTGGCGAGCCCGGGTCGAGGTCGACGGCAGGATCCTCTCCCACGGCGAGGACCCGATCATGGCCTGCGTGATCGGCAACGCCGGCGGGTACGCGCGCCTGGACGACGTGACGCTGCTGGCCGACCCGGACCCGACCGACGGCGAGGTCGAAGTGGCGGTGGCCGTGCCCGTGGTCACCCGGTCCGTACTGGGCCGCAGGCGGGTACGCCTCGAGGTCCGTCGGGCCCGGGGACGTGCGGTGGCGGTGGTGCCGCGCGACGAGAAGGTGCCCTTCCTCGACGACGGCGTCGAGGGTGAGCTGAACCGAAAGCGGTCCTGGTGGACCGAGCCGGGCGCCTGGGCGGTCTGGACGGCCTGACCTCCTTCGATCCGATCGGGTCGCCCGGCAAACCGGACCGCCTATCCTCGGCGGGAGGAGTGGGGAGGAACCGTGGTGCACGAGAACGCCGACCGGGCCCACGTGCCGGGCCAGCCGCAGGTGCCCGAGCGGGACATCGAACCGCCCTGGCCGCCGGATCCGACCGACCCGGCCGCTGCCGGACCGCCCTGGGCGGCGCCCCAGCCCGCCGCGCCGGTCTGGCCCGCCCCCGCCGCGACGACCACGCCCCCGACGACCGCCTGTCCACCGGCGCCGCCGCCGGTAGACCCGGCAGCCGGACCCGCACCGGACCGGCTGCCGCCGGACGCCGGCAACGAGATACCCGCGCCTCGCACCGCACCACCTCCGGTCAACCTGGATCTGCCGTTCACTCTCGACAACCCGGCACCCGGCCCTGACGGCCCCGCCCCGCACTCGTCCCCGAGCGGCCCGGCGAGGCCAGGAGGCGAGGCAGGTACCGTCCCGCCGGCTGCCGAGGAAGCGGAGATCATCCCACCGAAGCTCGGGCAGACGGCCACCGGTGGTGCGGCCGGCAGGCCGGCGGACGGTTCCGACCGGGGTGGTGAGGCTGCGGTCACCGCCGGCGGCCGGACCGAGTCGCCGTGGGCCCAGCCGCCGCAGCGGTTCACCAGCTCGGCGAGCGAACCCGCCGCCGGGCCGGTGCCTCCGCCGAGCGCCGCCGAGCCGGCCGCGCAGCCCGCCGCCGGGGCGGCTTCGACCGAGTCGGTGACCGGCGGGACAGCGGGCGGTGGCGGATCGCCGGAGCGCCCGGCACCGAGGCTCGGGCCGTTCCCGCCCGCGCCGGGCGTACCGCTGCCGCCACCGTCGTACGGTGACGGCACGGCGCGCCCACCGGGACCGGTCGGGTACGGACAACCGGGGTATCCGGTGGCGCAGGCGTATCCACCGCAGGTGGGTGGGCCGGTTCCGCCGCCGGGCTGGTATCCACCGGCCTGGCCGCAGCAGGGTGGCCCCGCGCCGCAGCAACCCGGCCCGCCGGTGCCGCAGCAGCCGGCCCCCGCCGCGTACCCGGGGCCGGTCTGGACACCGGAGCACGGGGCCGCGCCGACCGCCGAGGACTTCGCCCGCCGCCGCCAGGCCAGGCCGGCCGATCCGGTGGCCACCATGGGGGTCCGGGCGGTGATGAACCGGATCGGCCTGGTCCGGCTCCCACCCGGGCGGCACGAGCAGGAGGTGAAGCGGGACATAGAGATGGTCCGGCGCAACTTCGGCGGGCTGCGGCAGGTGACCGTGGTCAACCCGAAGGGCGGCGCCGGCAAGACCGTCGCCATCCTGCTGCTCGCGATGACCTTCGGCCAGAAGCGCGGCGGGTACGTGCTGGCCTGGGACAACAACGAGACCCAGGGCACCCTGGGCATGCGGGCCCAGCAGGACTTCCACTCCCGTACGGTCCGGGACATGCTGCGCGACCTGGGGCAGTTCCAGGGCCCGCACGGCCGGGTCGGCGACCTGTCGCAGTACGTCCGCTCACAGGGCGAGGGGATGTTCGACGTGCTCGCCTCGGACGAGTCGGCGACCGGTGGGGAGATGCTCACCGCCGCCGCGTTCGCCGAGATCCGCGAGGTGGTCAGCCGGTTCTACAAGCTGATTTTCGTGGACACCGGGAACAACGTCCGAGCCCAGAACTGGCAGGCCGCGATGGACGCCACCGACCAGCTCGTGGTCACCATGTCGGCCCGGAACGACTCGGCGGAGACGGCCGCCCGGATGCTCGACCACCTGGAGCAGAGCGGCCGGCAGCGGCTGGTCCGGCAGGCGGTGACGGTGGTGTCGATGCCACCGTCGCGCAAGGAGATCGACCTGCCGGCGATCCAGGCGCACTTCGCGGCCCGTACCCGGGCGGTGCTGCTGGCCCCGTACGAGCGACTCATCGACACCGGCGAGCCGCTCCGCTACGGCCAGCTCTCCGCGGCGACCCGGGACGCCTGGCTGAAGATCGCCGCTGCCGTCGCCGAGGGTCTGTAGCTCAGGCGACGGCCGACCCGGCCCGGGTGGTCGGACCGGCCGTCGGTGCGAATCAGTGGCTGGCCAGGGCGTCCGCGGCGGCCGGGTCGCAGTCGCGGAGGAACTGGGCGCAGCGGGCCGCCTCGTCCGCCTCGCCGATCTCGCCAGCGGCGCGGGAGAGCACGTAGAGGCAGCGGAGGAAGCCCCGGTTGGGCTTGTGCGACCAGGGCACCGGGCCGTGTCCCTTCCAGCCGCTGCGGCGCAGCTGGTCCAGGCCCCGGTGGTAGCCGGTACGCGCGTAGGCGTACGCCGAAACGACCTGGCCCTCGGCGAGCGCCCGGGCGCCGAGCGCAGCCCAGGCCGCGCTGTGGCTCGGGAAGCCGGCCGCCGCCTCGGCGTACGCCTCGTCGGTGTCCTGCTCTGCGGCGGCGGCCAGCGCGGCGTCGGCCTCCTCGTGCACGGGCAGGAGGGTGGCCGGTGGCTCAGGCAAGAGGTTCTGCATCGCCCCATTCAACCCGCTTCGTGGCCGCCCGCGCGAGGGGGTCCGGCGAGCTGGTCGGCTAAACGGCTGAGGCTTTCGTCACGCCTGCGGTGTCGGCGCACGTACCGGCGGCCCATGCCGCGCCGCGATGTTTTCCACTACAACTACAGGTCCGGAGCCTCCCCAGGACCCGGTTACGCAGGAGCCCGGTGGCCTGGCCGCCGGGCTCCTGTCCGTGCCGGAGGTTTGCCGGCTTGCCTGACTCGGGCAGCATGGGCGCGTGCCGACGCCACCTCCCGCGGACGTCATCGAGCCGCGCGACACCAGCACCGACGAAGTCCAGAGCCGGGCCGATTTCGATCGACGGATGGCCGGGGGAACCCTCGCCGGCCTGATCGTCCAAGGGCTGCGCCTCGACCTCGATCCGGTCCCCGACCTGCGGGATGTCGAGGTGCACGGCACCCTCTTCGTCGGCTGCCGGTTCGCCGATCGGGAAGTCGGCGCGGACCTGGTCCGGCGCGGCGCGAACGTGGTCCCGCCCTTCTCCGGGCTGCCCTATTCGACCCAGCCGGCCCACCTCTACACCGCCGACGACCTGGCTACGGGCTTCGCCGACGGCGGCTTCGCGGCGATGTACGACACCCGGGTGTACGCGCACTTCCGGGCGCACGGCGGCGCGTTGCCGGACGTCCGGGAGGCGCTCGGCCAGCGGCTGCACGATCACGGGGTGGACAACGCGCTGGGCGATGCCACCCGGACCTGGCTGGCGGTGCACGGCCCGCAGTCCGTGGTGGGCGTGATGGGCGGGCACGCGGTGCCGCGCGGCAGCGCCGCGTACCGGATGGCGGCGGTGCTCGGCTGGGAGCTGGCGCGGGCCGACCGGCTGGTGGTGACCGGCGGCGGCCCCGGTGTGATGGAGGCGGCCAACCTGGGCGCGTTCCTCGCGGCCTGGCCGGCGGAGGAGCTGACTGCGGCGATCGACCTGCTCGCGACCGCGCCCGACTTCACCGACCACGACCGCTACACGGAGGTGGCGCTGCGGATCCGCGAACGGTATTCGGCCGGGCCGGGGCTGCCCGCGCCGCGCCCGGCGGCGGCCGGCACGGAGTGGGCCCGGTCGGGCGGGCTGGCCATCCCCACCTGGCTGTACGGACACGAGCCGGCGAACCTGTTCGCCGGGCGGATCGCCAAGTACTTCTCGAACGCGATCCGGGAGGACACCATCCTGCGGCTGGCCCGGGGCGGGATCGTCTTCGCGCCCGGCCGGGCCGGGACGGTGCAGGAGGTGTTCCAGGCGGCTACCAAGACCTACTACGGCACCGACGGCGCGAGCGGGGCGTACGTCTTCCTGGACCGGGCCTACTGGACCACCGAGCTGCCGGTCGAGTCGCTGCTGCGCCCGCTGCTGGCCGCGTCCCCGTTCGGCGACCTGTCGGCCACGGTGCACCTGACCGACGACGTGCGCGAGGCGGTCCGGCTGCTCACCGCCATGTGAAAGGAGGGGCCCTTCGCCAAGGGCCCCTCCTTTCAGGAGCTGGTTACTTCATCTTGGTGCCGGTGGAGCGCAGGGCCTCGCAGGCCTCGACGACCCGGGCGGCCATGCCGGCCTCGGCGGCCTTGCCCCAGACGCGGGGGTCGTACATCTTCTTGTTGCCGACCTCGCCGTCGACCTTGAGCACACCGTCGTAGTTGCGGAACATGTGGTCCGCCACCGGCCGGCTGAAGCAGTACTGGGTGTCGGTGTCGATGTTCATCTTCACCACGCCGTAGTCCAGCGCCTCGCGGATCTCGGACAGCAGCGAGCCGGAACCGCCGTGGAAGACCAGGCTGAGCGGCTTCTCCTTGCCGTACTTGGCGCCGACCGCCACCTGGATGTCGTGGAGCACCTCCGGGCGGAGCTTGACGTTGCCCGGCTTGTAGACGCCGTGCACGTTGCCGAAGGTCAGCGCCGCCATGTAGCGGCCCTTCTCACCGAGGCCGAGCGCCTCGACCATGGCCAGGCCGTCCTCGACGGTGGTGTAGAGCTTCTCGTTGATGGCGTTCTCGACGCCGTCCTCCTCGCCGCCAACCACGCCGACCTCGATCTCAAGGACGATCTTGCCCTTGGCGGCCTCGGTGAGGAGCTGCTCGGCGATCTCCAGGTTCTCCGCCACCGGCACGGCCGAGCCGTCCCACATGTGCGACTGGAACAGCGGCTCCTCGCCGCGCTTCACCCGCTCCTGGGAGATGCCCATGAGCGGCCGGACGAACTTGTCCAGCTTCTCCTTCGGGCAGTGGTCGGTGTGCAGGGCGATGTTCACCGGGTAGTTCTTCGCCACCTCGTGGGCGTACTGGGCGAACGCGACCGAACCGGTGACCATGTCCTTAACGGACGGGCCGGAGAGGTACTCGGCGCCACCGGTGGAGACCTGGATGATGCCGTCGCTCTCCGCGTCGGCGAAGCCCTTGAGCGCCGCGTTCAGCGTCTGCGAGGAGGTCACGTTGATCGCGGGGTACGCGAACCGGCCGGCCTTGGCCCGGTCCAGCATCTCCGCGTAAGCCTCGGGGGAAGCGATGGGCATGTCGAACGCTCCTTACTTACCGCTCTCGGCCCGTGCAGGCCGCTGTCTTCCTTGGGTCCGCCGGACCGCGCTGTCCATCGCGGGCAGTATCCCGTAGCCGGCGGCGACGGGCACAACCGGCCCGACTCACCGGAACTCCCGACGGTCCGGCACCACGATGCTGATCACCCAGCTGACCACGGCCACCACGATGGCCCCCCAGAAGGCGGACCAGAAGCCGTCGACGTGGAACGGCAGGTGCAGCCCCCGGGCGATCCAGTCGGTGAGCAGGAACAGCAGGGCATTGACCACGAGCGCGAACAGTCCGAGGGTGAGCAGGTAGAACACGCAGCCGAGCACCTTGATGACCGGTTTGAGCACCGCGTTGACCACGCCGAAGATCAGCGCCACCACGAGCAGGGTGAGCGCGGTGTCCGTAGCGGTGCGGCCGGTCACCTTCACTCCGGGCACGATCAGAGTGGTGATCCACAGCGCGATCGCGGTGATCGCCAGTCGGATCAGGAAGGCCACGTCCCCATCCTGGCACCGGCCACCTCGGCGGGAGGGACAATCCGCCGACTCCGGCCCGGCACCGAGCGGGGAGCGGAGCCAGCCCGTACGGTGTGGTGGTGACCGTCCGTACCGAGATCCAGGGAGGGACGATGGGTCAGCCCGACGAGGACTTCGCCCCGAGCGACCACCTCGCTCCGGAGGAGCGGGACCTGGAGGCGGAGCCGGCCGACGCGGTCGAGCAGGCGGCGATGATCAACCCCGAGGACGGCGAGACCGAGCCGCACCGCGGGCTGGAGGTCGGCGACTGGGACGCGATGGAACAGGCCCGGGTGGTCGCCGCCGACGAGGACGAATACCGCTGACGTGACGGGCGGGGCGGTCGACGGCGAAAAGGAATCGACACCCCTGAGATCATCAAAACCGTGCTGCTGACCCTGACCACGACCCACCGCCCCGCGACCGACCTCGGGCATCTCCTCGTCAAGCACCCGGAGCGCGTGCAGAGCTTCGACCTGCCGGCGGGCACCGCGCACGTGCTCTACCCCGAGGCGGACGAGCAGCGGTGCACGGCGGCGCTACTGATCGAGGTCGACCCGCTCAAGCTGGGCGGCGGTCGGGGCCGCAAGCAGCCGGCAACGCCGGACACCTTCACCCTCGGGCAGTACGTCAACGACCGGCCGTACGCCGCGTCCAGCCTGATCTCCTCGGCGCTGGCCCGGGTGTTCCGGTCGGCGCTGCGCGGCGAGTCCCGCGACCGGCCGGAGCTGGCCGCCACCGCGATCCCGCTGGAGGTGCGGGTGCCGGTGCTGCGCTGCCGGGGCGGCGCCGGGCTGGCCGAACGGGTCTTCGCCCCGCTGGGCTGGACGGTGGCCGCGACCCCGATCCCGCTGGACGAGGCGTACCCGGAGTGGGGCGACAGCCGCTACGTCGACCTGACGCTCACCGGCCTGCTGCGGGTTGCCGACGCGCTCAACCACCTGTACGTGCTGCTGCCTGTGCTGGACGACGCCAAGCACTACTGGGTGGCGCCGGACGAGGTGGACAAGCTGCTCCGGGCCGGCGCCGGCTGGCTGGCCGACCATCCGGAGCGAGCCCTGATCACCCGTCGTTACCTGGCCCACCGCCGGGCCCTCGCGGGCGAGGCGCTGGCCCGCCTGGCCGAGCTGCGTCTCAGCGACGAGGCACCCGTGGACGACAGCGTCGAGAGCGACCAGCCGCACGAGACACCCCGCGCCTCGCTGGCCGTACGCCGACGCGAGTCGGTGCTGGCGGCGCTGCGGGCCAGCGGCGCCGGCCGGGTGCTGGACCTGGGCTGCGGGCCCGGGGCGCTGCTCGCCGCGCTGGTCGCCGACCGGCGGTTCACCGAGGTCGTCGGCACCGACGTGTCCAGCCAGGCGCTCACCCTGGCCGCCCGACGGCTGCGGCTGGACCGGCTGCCGGAGCGGCAGCGGGACCGGATCAAGCTGTGGCAGTCGGCCCTGACCTACCGGGACGACCGGCTGCGCGGGTACGACGCGGCGGTGCTGATGGAGGTGATCGAGCATGTCGACCCGCCCCGCCTGCCGGCGCTGGAGGACGCCGTGTTCGGGCACGCCCGGCCCGGCACGGTGGTGGTGACCACCCCGAACGTCGAGTGCAACGTCCGCTACGACGGGCTCGGCGCAGGCCGGTTCCGGCACGCCGACCACCGGTTCGAGTGGACCCGGGCCGAGTTCGCCGCCTGGGTCGACCGGGTGACGACGGCCCACGGCTACACCGCCACGATCGATGGGATCGGCGACGACGACCCCGAGGTGGGCAGCCCGACCCAGCTCGCCGTGCTGACCCGGAAGGAGGAGACCACCGCATGACCACCCTGGACATTCCCGAACTCGCCCTGGTGGCGCTGGTCGGCGTCTCCGGATCCGGCAAGTCCACCTTCGCCCTGCGGCACTTCCTCCCCAGCCAGGTGCTCTCCTCGGACACCTTCCGCGGCTTGGTGGCCGACGACGAGAACGACCAGTCCGCCTCCGGCGACGCGTTCGACGCGCTGCACCACGTGGCCGGGCTCCGGCTGCGCCGGGGCCGCCTCACCGTGGTCGACGCGACCAACCTCCAGCCGCACGCCCGCGCCGCCCTGGTCAGGGTGGCCCGCGAGCACGACGTACTGCCGGTGGCGATCGTGCTGGACGTGCCGGAGGCGCTGGCCTGGGAGCGTACGCAGGGCCGGGCCGACCGGACGCACGGCCGGCAGGTGCTCGCCCGGATGCAGCGGGACCTGCGGCAGTCGTACGGGCGGCTGGCCCGGGAGGGCTTCCGCAAGGTGCACGTGCTGCGCGGGGTCGAGGAGATCGACGCCGCCGAGATCCGCTACGAGAAGCTGTTCAACGACCGGCGCGAGCTGACCGGGCCGTTCGACATCGTCGGCGACGTGCACGGCTGCCGGGAGGAGCTGGAGGCGTTGCTGCTCCGGCTCGGCTACGCACTGCGCCACGACGACGTGGGCCGCCCGGTGGACGCGGTGCACCCGGCCGGGCGTACCCCGGTCTTCGTCGGTGACCTGGTGGACCGCGGCCCGGACTCCCCCGGCGTGCTGCGTCTGGTGATGGGCATGGTGGCGGCTGGCCGCGCGATCTGCGTGCCCGGCAACCACGAGCAGAAGCTGCTGCGCAAGCTGCGCGGCCGCGACGTGCGGCTCACCCACGGCCTGGCCGAGACGATGGCCCAGTTGGAAACCGAGCCGGCGGAGTTCGTCGCGGACGTGGCGACCTTCGTCGACGGCCTGGTCAGCCACTACGTGCTGGACGGCGGACGGCTGGTGGTGGCACACGCCGGCCTGAAGGAGGCGTACCAGGGCCGGGCGTCGGGCCGGGTCCGCGCCTTCGCGCTGTTCGGGGAGACCACCGGCGAGACCGACGAGTACGGCCTCCCGGTGCGCTACCCGTGGGCCCGCGAATACCGGGGCTCGGCCATGGTCGTGTACGGCCACACCCCCACCCCGGAGCCGGAGTGGGTGAACAACACCATCTGCATCGACACCGGCTGCGTCTTCGGTGGCAAGCTCACCGCGCTGCGCTACCCCGAGAAGGAGCTGGTCTCCGTCCCGGCGGCGAAGGAGTGGTACGCCCCGGCCCGCCCGCTGGTCGCACCCGCGCCGGTCCGCCCGGACACGGTGCTGGATCTGGCCGACGTCACCGGGCGGCGGCACCTCACCCACCAGTACGGGACGCTGACCGTGCCGGCGGAGAACGCCGCCGCCGCGCTGGAGGTGATGAGCCGGTACGCGGTGGACCCGGGCCGGCTGGCCTGGCTGCCGCCGACCATGGCGCCCTGTTCGACGTCGACGGTCGAGGGGTTCCTGGAGCACCCGGAGCAGGCGTTCGCCGACTACCGCGCGACCGGCGTCGAGCGGGTGGTCTGCGAGGAGAAGCACATGGGCTCGCGGGCGGTGGTGCTGGTGGAGCGGGAGCCGGGCCGGTTCGCCGGCGGGGCGGTGCACACCCGTACCGGTCGGCCGTTCTTCGGGCCGCCGCTCGACGACGAGCTGCTGGCCCGGGTCCGCGCGGCGGTCACCACGGCCGGGCTCTGGGCCGAGTTGGACACCGACTGGCTGCTGCTCGACTGCGAGCTGCTGCCCTGGTCGGCGAAGGCGGGCGGGTTGATCCGCGAGCAGTACGCCGGGGTCGGCGCCGCCGGCCGGGCGGCCCTACCGGCGACGCTCGCCATACTCGACGCCGCCGCCGGGCGAGGGCTGCCGGTCGGGGAGCTGCGCGGCCGGATGGCCGACCGGGAGTCCGAGGTACGGGCGTACTCGGCGGCGTACCGGGCGTACGTCGGGCCGACCGACGGGCTACGTGGGGTGACGCTGGCGCCGTTCGCGATGCTGGCCGGTGCCGGGGCCAGCTACGCCGACCGGGACCACGGCTGGCACCTGACACTGGCGGACCGGCTCTGCGCGGCGGACCCGGAGTTCTTCACCCCGACCCGGCGGCAGCTGGTCGACCTGACCGACGCGGCGGCGGTGGCGGAGGCGACCGACTGGTGGCTGGCGCTCACCGCGGCCGGCGGCGAGGGCATGGTGGTCAAGCCGTACGCCGGCCTGGCCGCCCGCTCGCCGAAGGGCGCGCTGCTCCAGCCGGGCATCAAGTGCCGGGGCCGGGAATACCTGCGGATCATCTACGGCCCCGGATACACCGAGCCGGGGCAGCTCGCCGCGCTGCGCCGACGCGCGCTGGGGCGTAAGCGGGGGCTGGCCCTGCGTGAGCACGGGCTCGGCCTGGCCGCGCTGGACGCGCTGGCCGAGGACGTTCCACTCTGGCGACGGCACGAGCTGGTCTTCGCGATCCTCGCCTGCGAGTCCGAGCCGGTCGACCCCCGCCTCTGACCTCTACGTCCGGTCCGGCAGTTGGCCGGACCGGGCTTGGGTACCCTTTGTGGCCGTGGACACAGCAGAAAAGACCCGGATGCTCTCGGAGAGCATCGCCTTGAACCCGCTTGACCCGAAGGAGATGATTCACACCTTCGGCGTGGTCGGCATCTGGGTGATCCTCTTCGCCGAGACCGGCCTGCTGGTCGGCTTCTTCTTCCCCGGCGACTCGTTGCTCTTCCTGGCCGGAGTGGCCTCCTCGTCGGTGGCGGACGCGATCTTCGGCGCCGGCACCCGCCTGAACCTGGTCGCGCTGCTAATCGGCGGGCCGCTCTGCGCGATCGCCGGCGCTCAGTTCGGGCACTGGCTCGGCTCCCGGTACGGCCGGCGGATGTTCGAGCGCCCCAACTCCCGCCTCTTCAAGCGGGAGTACGTGGAGAAGGCCGAGTACTACTTCCAGAAGTTCGGCCCGGCGAAGGCCGTGGTGCTGGCCCGTTTCATCCCGATCGTGCGGACCTTCCTCAACCCGGTGGCCGGGGTGCTCGGCATGCCGGCTCGCCAGTTCTTCCTCTGGAACGTGGTCGGCGCGATCCTCTGGGTGGACGGCATCCTGCTGGTCGGCTACCTGCTGGCCGCCCAGATCTACAACGCGATCGGCGACAAGATCGACCGGTACATCCTGCCGGTGGTCGCGCTGGTCATCCTGATCTCGGTGCTGCCGATCTTCTTCGAGTTCCTCCGCGACCGGCGGGCACGTAAGCGCGGCGAGGCCGTCACCGTGGTCGCCGCCGCCAGCGGGGCCGGTGCCGTCGATGCGCTTCGGCGGGAGGCCGAGGGCGACGACGACCCGGGGCACGGCCGGCGCGGCCAGCACCGCCGCTGACTTTCGGGTAGTACGCCGATGGCCGGCCCCCTGATGGGGACCGGCCATCGGCGTAGACCTGTCGAGCTACGGGTGGTGCGGATGCCGGGCAGCCGTCACCGTCCGGTGGTGGCGTCGCCCCCGCCACGCCACCCGTCGCCACGCTCAAGCGAGGCGGCCTGTTGGCCACCCGGACTCGGACATGTCAGGTTCAGCGGGCCTTCTTGGTGGCCCGCTTCCGCGGCGGGGTGAGCAGATCCGCGATCGTGGCGATCGCGGTCGGCACCAGCCGGTAGTACGCCCAGACACCGCGCTTCTCCCGCTCCAGCAAGCCGGCCTCGGTGAGGATACGCAGGTGGTGACTGACCGTCGGCTGCGAGAGGCCGAGCGGCGCGGTGAGGTCACACACGCACGCCTCCCCCTCGGGGGCCGACTGGATCAGACTGAGCAGCCGCAGCCGAGCAGGGTCAGCAAGGGCCTTCAGCACCCCCGCGAGCCGCTCGGCATCGGCACGTTCGATCGGCTCGCCGGCGAGCGGCGAGATCTGAGGCATCGTCATTTCAGCCAACGCAGTTCCCACGTATTCCATCCTTCCACCAGCAGCATCGATCCGCCTGCATATCAGCAAATCCGAATCGGCAAATTTTTACGCCACAAGGCCGAGGTCAGCCAACGTATAGGCCGCCCGATACGGCAGTCCGGCGGCTCGTACCGCGTCGCCAGCGCCTCGATCAACAATAACCGCCACACCGACCACCTCGGCCCCGGCCTCACGCAAAGCCTCCACCGCGGCCAGCACACTGCCACCCGTGGTCGAAGTGTCCTCGACCGCCAGGACCCGACGACCGGCGATGTCCGGCCCCTCGATGCGCCGCTGGAGACCGTGCGCCTTGCCCGCCTTGCGGACCACGAACGCGTCCAGCGGCCGGTCGGTCTCGGCCGACGCGTGCAGCATCGCCGCGGCGACCGGATCGGCCCCGAGAGTCAGTCCACCGACCGCGTCGTACTCCCAGTCGGCGGTGAGATCCCGCATCACCCGACCCACCAAGGGTGCCGCCCGGTGATGGAGCGTGACGCGACGCAGATCGACATACCAGTCCGCCTCAAGGCCGGACGAGAGCACCACCCGGCCATGGACCACAGCCAGGTCGGTGATGAATTTACGCAGGTCGTCGTGGTCCCCCATGGCGATAGAGGGTACTGCGCAAGTCTGGGAGGCGTGTGTCGGGCCCTCCCGGGTCAACCCTGCGGGCGACCGACGGGTGGCGATGTCCGGCTACGCTGTGCCACCGTCCATCCCGGTCGGGAGCGCGGATCCCGTCTCCGGGACGCCCACCGACCCCCGCGTGGTCAGTCAGCGCCGGGTGCGATCCGACCGCGGGTGTCCCGGGAGACACCGCGCAGCAGCCGTCGGGGCGCGTGCCGCAGGCCCGCCACGGCCAACTTGTACTTCCAGCTCGGCACGCTGACCAACCTGCCTTTCCGCAGGTCACGCAGCCCTTCGTCGACCACGTCGTCGGGCCGCAGCCACAGCCAGGCCGGAATACGCGACATGTTGATGCCGGCCCGCTCGTGGTACCCGGTACGGGTGTAGCCAGGGCAGAGTGCCATCACCCGTACGCCGAACGGCGCCACCGACTGGCCGATCGACTCACTGAAATTCGTCACCCACGCCTTGCTGGCCGAGTACGTCGAGCCCGGCATCGGGACGCCGAAACCGGCAACGGAAGAGACATTTATCACTGTCCCTTTTCTCCTTTTGACCATTGGTCCCAGGGCCGCATGGGTCAGCCGCAGAACCGCCAGCACGTTCAGCCGGATCAATCTGGCCTCGTCCCCGATGGGCGATCGGACGAACGGGGTGTTGAGACTCATCCCTGCGTTGTTCACCAACAGCCCGACCGGCGGCTCGTCGCCGAGTCGGCGTTCGACAACCGCACAGCCGTCGTCGGTGGACAGATCGGCGGACATAATCTCGATCCGGCAGTCGTATCGGCGAATCAGCTCAGTGGCGGTGGCGTCGAGCCGGCCGGCGTCCCGGGCCACCAGGACCAGGTCCCACCCGTCGGCGGCGAGCCGACGGGCGAACGCCTCGCCGATGCCCAGGGTGGCGCCGGTGATCAGCGCGCGGCGCGGAGAGGGGCTGGTCTCCTCGGTCACGGACGGTCCTCGTGGAGCGGATTCGGCCCGGGCGGGGCTGACGCGGGTGGGGCTGACGCGGGCGGCGTGGGAATCGGCGGGCCGGGCGGCGGCGCCCAGGACGACGGGCCGTAGACCGGTGGAGCCGAAGCAGGCGGCGGACCGTAGGCCGGGCCGGGACCGGGGGCTGGCCCGGCCGGAGGCCTGGGCCCGGCCGGGGGCGGCGGGCCGGTAGGCGAGGGACGGCGGTAGAAGGCAGCGGCACCGGGCAGGATCAGCAGCACGGCCACCAGCAGGTACCCGAGAACCTGCGCCACCGACACGGCCGCGTTCAACGGAATCCACCAGGCCGGGTACGCGTCGCCGACGAGACCGAGCAGGTCGGCGGTGACCTGCTCGCCGGCGCCGAGGCGCAGCGGGGCGGCCCGCTGACCGACCAGCACCGCCAGACCACAGCAGCCGCAGAACAGGCCCAGCCCGGCAACAACCCAGGTGAACATCCGGGCGCCGGGGCGACCGGACAGCAGGCCGAGGGCGAGCCCGACGAGCACCAGCGCCATGAGCACGCCGAGCACGGCCGACAGCACCGTGGAGGCGCGCAGCAGCGACACCATCGTGTCGATCTCGCCACCGCTGGCGCCGCTTCCGGCCGCAGCCGCCCGGAACCGGTCCACCGTGCCGCCCGTGATGAGCAGGTTGGCGACCGCGTACGCCACGGCGCCGGCCGCCATCAGCAGCAGCACCGCCGCCGCCGAGACGACCGGCCACGGGCGGCGAGGCGGGGCCTGAACGGGATGCGACACGACATATCCCTCCGGTAGGCGTCGGCTTGCAACCTACTCGGAGGGATCGTCGGCGTCGCTGTTATCGGAGCGTCAACTTGCCGAGGGCGGTTCAGGCTCGCGGGGCTGCGGCGACTGGCCGGGCTGCTCCGGCGCCGGCGGCTGACCCGGCTGGCCCGGGACCGGAGGCTGACCGGGCTGGCCCTGAACTGGCGGGTAGCCCGGTGCCGGCGGGTAGCCCGGTGCCGGCGGGTAGCCCGGTGCCGGCGGGTAGCCCGGTGCCGGCGGGTAGCCCGGTGCCGGCGGGTAGCTCGGGTAGATGGCGCCCGGCGCCGGAGGCTCCCAGATCGGCTGCGGCTTGCGGAAGAACTCGTTCGCCTTCGGCAGGGCCAGCAGGATCAGGGCAGCCAGCAGGGCGAGCAGGTCCAGCAGGCCGAGCGCGGTGGAGAGCGGGCCGTACCAGGACGGCAGGGCCTCCTCCAGCCGGCGCTGAACTTCCTGGCTGCTCGGCATGTTGCCGCTGGTCGAGCCGTTGGTCAGGCCGCCGGCCACATTGTTCACCAGGCTGCCGCCGGTGCAGCAGAGCAAGAGGCCACCCAGCACCCAGGTGGTGATCCGGGCGCCGTTCATGCCCCGGTTGTTCAGCAGGGCGAGGACGACGAGCCCGATCGCGAGCAGCAGCGAGAGCACGGCCCCGCCGATGCCGACGGCGTAGGCAACATCGGCCGCCTGCTCGGCGACGGTGCCACGGTAGGCGTCCTGCAGCACCTCACGGAGCGTGCCGATGGTGGACAGCGTCAGAATCAGATTCACCACCTGGATGGCGGCGACGAGGATGAGCAGCCAACTGGACGTCGTCACCACGCCCGGGCGGGCGCGGGGCGGCGTCCCCGGGGCATCGACCATGATTCTCCTTCCCTAGATCACACGACTACCGTAACGAGCCCGGGCCGGGTGAGCACGGCACGAAAGCGAGACCCGCCGCGGAGGGAGGCGGGTCAGCCGGACCGCCGGCCAGTGCCGCATTACTCCTCGGCGAGCCGCACTGCGGCGTACGCGCCCAGCGTGGTCTGGTCCATCAGGCAGCCGGTGAACGTGGTCAGCTCGCCCGCGTCGTCGCGCAGCCGGGTCCAGGCCGCTCGGCCCGTCTCCCGGTCGACGGTGTCCAGCAACGCGGCGGCGTACGCCTTTCCGGCCGGCGAGCCGTGCTCCAGCAGCCGGTCGACCTGCTGCCGGACCTCCGCCGGATGCTCCGCCAGCGCCCGCTCCACCTGCCGGTACGCCTCCGTGGCCGGCAGCAGCGTGCCGGCGATCCCCACCCCGCCGAAGGCGAGCGTGTCCGCCCCCGCCAGCTCCCGAACGGCCGCGTCCAGCCCCCGCCCCGCACTCTCCCCAATCCCCACCATGCCCCCATCCTCCCCCCACACCCCACTCCCTCCCCACTCCTTGATCATGAAGTTGTTGCCCGCCGCATCGGGCGGTCAGGCAACAACTTCATGATCACGCGGGATGGAGGGGGGAGGGAGTGGGTCAGGGGGTGGTGATGGTGAGGGAGTCCTTGGTTTCGGCTAGGTCGACGCGGACCGTGTCGCCGTCGCGGATCTGGCCGGCGAGCAACGCCTTGGCGAGTTGGTCGCCGATTGCCGACTGCACCAAGCGGCGCAGCGGGCGAGCGCCGTAGATCGGGTCGTACCCGTGCTCGGCGAGCCACATCCGGGCGGCGTCGCTGATGACCAGCGCCAACCGGCGGTCCGCAAGACGCTTGCGCATCCGCGCCAGCTGGATGTCGACGATGGCCCGTAGATCCTCGCCCTGCAGGGCGGCGAACACCACGATGTCGTCGAGGCGGTTGAGAAACTCCGGCTTGAAGTGCGACCGGACCACCGCGAGAACCGCCTCGCGGCGCTGGTCGTCGGTCAGCATCAGGTCACTGATCAGCGACGAGCCCAGGTTCGAGGTGAGGATCAGGATCGCGTTGCGGAAGTCCACCGTACGGCCCTGGCCGTCGGTGAGCCGACCGTCGTCGAGCACCTGGAGCAGCACGTCGAAGACGTCCGGGTGGGCCTTCTCCACCTCGTCCAGCAGCACCACCGAGTACGGCCGGCGGCGCACCGCCTCGGTGAGCTGCCCGCCCTCCTCGTAGCCGACGTAGCCGGGCGGGGCACCGACCAGGCGGGCGACCGAGTGCTTCTCGCCGTACTCGCTCATGTCGATGCGGACCATGGCCCGCTCGTCGTCGAAGAGGAACTCGGCGAGCGCCTTGGCCAGCTCGGTCTTGCCGACGCCGGTCGGGCCGAGGAAGAGGAAGCTGCCGGTCGGGCGGTCCGGGTCGGCGATGCCGGCCCGGGCTCGGCGGACCGCGTCGGCGACTGCGGTGACCGCCTCGGACTGACCGACCACGCGGCCGCTCAGCGACTCCTCCATGCGCAGCAGCTTGGCCGTCTCGCCTTCCAGCAGCCGGCCGGCAGGGATGCCGGTCCAGGAGGCGACCACGGCGGCGATGTCGTCCGCGCCGACCTCCTCCTTGAGCATCGCGCCCTCGGCCTGGAGCCGGGCCAGCTCCTCCTCGGCCTGCTTCAGCTCGGCCTTGAGCGCGGGAATCCGGCCGTATCGCAGCTCGGCGGCGCGTTCCAGCTCGCCGTCACGCTCGGCCCGCTCGGCCTCGCCGCCGAGCCGCTCCAGCTCCTCCTTGGCCGTGGAGAGCTTGGTGATGTGGCTCTTCTCCAGCTGCCACCGCTCGGAGAGGACGGTGAGCTGCTCGCGCTTGTCGGCCAGCTCCTTGCGCAGCCGTTCGAGGCGTTCGGCGGAGGCCGCGTCCGGCTCCTTGGCCAGCGCCATCTCCTCGATCTCCAGCCGGCGCACCGCCCGCTCGATCTCGTCGACCTCGACCGGCCGGGAGTCGATCTCCATCCGGAGCCGGGACGCGGACTCGTCGACCAGGTCGATCGCCTTGTCGGGCAGGAACCGGTCGGTGATGTAGCGGTCGGACAGCGCGGCGGCGGCGACCAGCGCGGCGTCGGTGATGCGTACGCCGTGGTGCACCTCGTAGCGTTCCTTGAGCCCGCGCAGGATGCCGATGGTGTCCTCGATGGTCGGCTCGCCGACCACCACCGGCTGGAAGCGGCGCTCCAACGCCGGGTCCTTCTCGATGTGCTCGCGGTATTCGTCCAGGGTGGTCGCGCCGACCATCCGCAGCTCGCCACGGGCCAGCATCGGCTTGAGCATGTTGCCGGCGTCCATCGAGCCCTCGCCCTTGCCGGCGCCGACGACGGTGTGCAGCTCGTCGAGGAACGTGATGACCTGGCCGTTGGAGTTCTTGATCTCCTCCAGCACCGACTTCAGTCGCTCCTCGAACTGGCCGCGGTACTGCGCGCCGGCCACCATCGCGCCGAGGTCGAGCGAGACCAGCTTCTTGTCCCGCAGCGACTCGGGCACGTCACCGGCGACGATCCGCTGGGCCAGGCCCTCGACGATGGCGGTCTTGCCGACACCGGGCTCACCGATCAGCACCGGGTTGTTCTTGGTACGCCGGGACAGCACCTGGATCACCCGGCGGATCTCGGAGTCCCGGCCGATGACCGGGTCGATCTTCCCCTCGCGGGCGCTGGCGGTCAGGTCCACGCCGTACTTGGCGAGGGCCTGGTAGGTCTGCTCCGGGTCGGCCGTGGTGACTCGCCGGTCCCCGCCGCGTACGGTCGGGAAGGCGGCGACCAGGCTCTCCTCGGTGGCCCCGGCGTTCTTGAGCGCGACGGAGACCCCGCCGCCCACTCGGGCCAGCCCGGCGAGCAGGTGCTCGGTCGAGGTGTATTCGTCGCCCAGCGGCCGGGCGATCTGCTCGGCGGCGCCGATGGCGTTGACGAACTCGCGGGCCAGGGTGGGCTCGGCGATGCTGGAGCCACGCGCGGCGGGCAGGGCGTCGACCGAGCGCTGGGCGACCCGGCGCAGCTCGGCGGGGTCGGCCCCAACGGCGCGCAGCAGGCCCGCGGCGGTCGAACCCTCGGTGTCCAGCAGCGACAGCAGCAGGTGCCAGGGCTCCACGGTGGCGTGACCGCGCTGGTTCGCCAGCGCGACGGCACCGGTGATGGTCTCGCGGCTCTTGGTGGTGAGACGTTCCGTGTTCATGGGCTCCCCCGGATCGACGTGTCCACTAGGAGCGACCCAACCAGAGTTGAGTCTATTCCGCTCAACTCTAACAATGTGAGCTGGATCACTCACTCGCGCTAGCGGGAGCGGGGCAGGCGAGCCGTGCACGGGGTTTCATGATCAGCGCGCAGGACGCAACGCCGGCCGCCGTCGAGCTTGCGGTCGCAGAAAACCCAGTGTCGTACGCACTGGTTGTCCTCGGTCGAGACGGTGATCCCACCCAGGTCGACGGCGGCCAGGAAGGCCAGCGACCGACCCGCCGTCCGGCCGAGCATCTTCGCCCGAGCCAGGTCGGGCGCACTGACCGGCAGGTGGATGACGTAGTGGCCGGTCACGGCAGCCGGGCCAGGTCGCGCATGGTGGGGGCCTGCCGGGACTGCCACTCGCGGAGCGCGTCCTTGATCCGGGCCGTTTCCGCCCTGCCGCGGACCACCTCGGCCTCTGCAGCGGCGAGGTCGCTGGCCACCCGGTCGAGGAAGGCAGCGACCTCGACCGGGTCCAGACCGCGTCGTCGAATGGAGAAAGTCCAGCTCCGGTGCCGGTCGCCGGAGCACAGCACGCGACAGCACGCCGAACCACGGCAGGGCCGGCCGTCAGTCGCCGACCAGGGCCACACTGATCCACTGGCGGGCGCCCACCGGGCCGACCGCGAGGATGACCTCGCCCGAGGCACTGGCCACGAGCGTGCCGTCGTCGAGCAGGTGAAGGTAGTGCTCGGGGCCGATCGGCCAGCTGACCCGCTCATACCGGCCGTTTGCCACCACACCCACGCCGTCCGGCCCGGTCACCGCCACCCGCCCGGCACCCACCGGCGCCACCGAGGACATCTTTTCGGGGTGGCCGGCGGCCTGCACCAGCTGCCAGTTGCCCCGATAAATCCAGAGCACCGGGAAGGTCAGCCGTTCCGGCTGATCCCCGATCAGCCAGATCTCGCCGTCGGGGGCGGCCCTCACCCACAGGATGCTCAACTCGCCGTCGGGAGCCGGCACCGCCGTCCGCTGCCAGCTCCGTCCCTGGTCCGTTGAGATTGCCGCGTACGGTCGCCCGTCGGCCACACCGGCCGCCACCAGCATGCCCTCGGTCTCGCGCACCGAATTGATCATCGGCAGTCCGGGCTGGACGGCCAACGGGCGCAGCCGGCGACCGTCCCAGCGGGCCACCTTGCCGCTCTTCTCGGTCACCTGGAACCGACCGTTGGCGCCGCCCAGCGCGGGCGGCGGCTCGGCCCCCGGGTGGTGGGTGAAGGTGACGCCGCGATCGGTCGACGTGTACCAGCCGTACGACTCCGATAGGAGCACCAACAGCCCCGGCAGGGCGTAGAGCTGCTGGTTCTCGGCGACCGGCTGAGGGTGCGGCAACGCCTGCCAGGACCGGCCACCATCGCCGGTGGCGAAGAGCAGCGCCGGGCAGTCCCGGCCGGGTGGCTGGCCGTCGCAGCGGGCGAAGAGGGCGTACGCCTGCTCGGCGTCGACGAACTCGATGAACGGCGGGTCGTACCGGTCCGGCACGGCGACCCGGACGAGGCGTACCTCGTGCACGTCGGCGACCGGCGACCCGGCCGGCGCGGTGGCGATCGGCGCGGGCGACGCGGACGCCCGGTTCGGCGGCGGACGCCGGACGTCTCCGATCGAACAGGCCCCCAGCGCCGCCAATGCCAGGAATAGTGTCGCCATGCAGGCCACTCGCTGTTTCATCACACCGCCAATGCAGGGTAGCCTCGCCCGCGTGCGAGTACGTGTTGAACAGATTGCCCTCCCGGGAATCGGTGTACGTCACGATCTGGTGACGGAATCCGGCCGCCGGGTCGGCGTGGTCTCCCACCGCAACGGCCGTCGTGACCTCGTCCTCTACGATCCGGACGATCCGGACTCCTGCCAGGCGGATATTCCGCTGACCGACGACGAGGCGGAGGCGCTCGCCGACATCCTCGGTGCGTCCCTGATGCTCAGCCAGCTCTCCGGGCTGCGCGAGCAGGCCGCCGGGCTGCTCACCGAGCAGATCGCCATCCCCGCCGGCACCAAGTACGTCAACCGGCAACTGGGCGACACGCAGGCGCGTACCCGCACCGGCGCTTCGATCGTCGCCGTGCTGCGCCACGGCGAGGTGATCGTCTCGCCGGAGCCCACCTTCCGCTTCGACGCCGGTGACGTGGTGGTCGTGGTCGGTACCCGGCAGGGCCTCGACGGGGTGACCGCGATCCTTGCCGAAGCGGACCCGGACGGCTGAGGCGCGGATGCACGAAACCACGACTTTACTTATCGAGGTCGGCGCGCTGCTGTTCCTGCTCGGCCTGCTCGGCCGGCTCAGCCGCCGCTTCGGCGTCTCGCCCATCCCCCTCTATCTGCTCGCCGGCGTCGCCTTCGGCACCGGCGGCATACTGCCGCTCAACGCCAGTGAAGAATTCTTCGCCATCGGCGCAGAGATCGGCGTGATCCTGCTGCTGGTCATGCTCGGCCTGGAATACAGCGCCGGCGAACTGGTGGGCAACCTCCGTTCGGCAGCCCCGGCCGGCCTGATCGACGCGCTGCTCAACGCGCTGCCCGGCTTCGCCTTCGCGCTGCTGCTCGGCTGGGGCTGGCTGGCCGCCGTGGTGCTCGCCGGCGTCACCTGGGTCTCCTCGTCCGGGGTGATTGCCAAGGTCCTCGCCGACCTTGGCCGGGTCGGTAACCGGGAGACCCCGGTGATCCTCTCCGTCCTGGTGATCGAGGACCTGGCGATGGCCCTCTACCTGCCGCTGCTCACCGCGCTGCTCGCCGGGATCGGCGTGATCAAGGGCGGCATGGCGCTCGGCGTCGCGGTGTTCACCGTGGTCGCCGTGCTGTTCGTCGCCATCCGGTACGGGAATCTGATTTCCGCGGCGTTCTCCGCGAAGGACCCAGAGGCGCTGCTGCTCGGGGTGCTCGGCCTGACCCTGCTGGTCGCCGGCGTCGCGGCCAGGCTTCAGGTCTCCGCGGCGGTCGGGGCATTCCTGGTCGGCATCGCCCTCTCCGGGCCGGTGGCGCACCACGCCACCGAACTGTTGTCGCCGCTGCGGGATCTCTTTGCCGCGGTCTTCTTCCTGTTCTTCGGGCTGGTCACCAACCCGAAGGACATGCCCCCGGTGCTGCTGCCGGCGCTGGCGCTGGCCGTGGTGACCATGGGCACGAAGCTGCTCACCGGTTACCTGGCTGCCCGGCGGGCCGGGATCGCCGAGCCTGGTCGATGGCGGGCCGGTTTCGCGCTCACCCCGCGCGGCGAGTTCTCCATCGTCATCGCGGGGCTCGCCGTCGCGGCCGCGCAGCCGGTGGAACCCAAGCTGGCAGGGCTCGCCACCGCGTACGTGTTGATCACCGTGGTAGCCGGGCCGATCCTGGCCCGTTTGCCCGACATGGCCTGGTTCAAGCGCTGGTTGCGCCGGCGTGCCGCCGCCCGGCCACCCGCACCGGTGCCGGCCTCCGATTGAGTCTGCCCGGGCCGGGTCGGCCTAACGGTCGCCCCGGCCCGGCCAACGGTTGCCGAATTGGTTCCGGGAAGGGCTACCGCCGGCGCGCGGAACCGCGTTACGGTGTCGCCCCAGCAGCCCAGGATCCACGGGTGGCCGGTGCCCCCGCCAGCGGAAACGAAAGGTTGGCCGGTGAGCGTGCAGGAGGAGACGTTCCGCGGCTTCGCCAACCCGGTCGATCCGTCGCCGGCGGAGCTGCGAACGTGGGCCTACCAGCCGAACTCGGTACCGCTGACCTCCATGCCCCCGGACTGGGACCTGCTGGTGTCCGGTGACCACCTGGTGGGGACGCTCTTCGAGCTGGCCATGGATCCGGCCTGTCCGGCCCGCCGGTTCGCCCTGCACTGCCTCTACATCTACGCCGCCGACGGCATCCGGACGAAGTTCCGCGCCCACCCGAAGCGCCGCTTCAGGAAGCTGGTCGAGCAGGCCGAACGGGCCGGCGACGAGCTGATGCGCAACTGGGCGCACAACAGCCGGGTGCTGGTCGCCCGGCCGGACCTCTTCACCTACCCCGACTGGTGCGAGGGCGGCCTCGTCCGAGAAAACCGACGACTCTAGGCTCGCCGCGCCCCGGCTCGCACGTCCCTCGACGAGAACGGGCCGGGATCCCCCGTGGATCCCGGCCCGTTCGTCGACGGATCGTCACTGCGGCGATCCGCCCTGCTTTCGGCGCCGTTCGTCGGCTCTGGCCCGGTCGATGCCATGGTCCACCTGGTCGAGGAAGAGACCATCCTTGATCCTGTCGGTGAACCGAGTCTCAATGATCCGGGTGAACCGCTCGCGGACGCTCTCGGCCACCTTGTTCAGCCGATCCTCCGCCTGTTTCGCCACCTTCTCTGCCGATTCCGCCATGGCTCCCCCTGCCAGGTTGGCGTCCGGATTGAGCTGGTCGGACCTGATTCAGAGGTTAGCGAATCAGGCCCGGCTCGCGCCCGAAATTCCTCGAACCGTCGCAGCGCAAGGCCGCCATGAGTGGCGCGGGAGGAGGGCAGGCCGGCGCGGCCCACGAGGGCACGCGCCGGCCCATGTCAGTGGCGGCGGAGACGGGATCAGCGTTCGGTGCGGCGGGGTCGCCAGACGACCAGCGCCGTCGAGGTGCGGTTGGTGGGTACGAGGTCGCCGCGGGAGAAGCGGCCGAGCGACTCCAACTCGGCGATCCGGCGATAGGCGGCATCCAGTTCCGCCTCCAGCCGGGCCACCCGCTGCTGGGCCTCCTCCAGCAGCCGTTCCAGGCCGATGATTCGCTTGACCCCGGCCAGGTTGATCCCGTCGTCCTGGCTGAGTCGCTGCACCTCGCGGAGCAGCACCACGTCCCGGACGCTGTACCGGCGGCCACCCCCGGCCGCCCGGCCCGCCTGCACCAGGCCGAGCCGGTCGTACTGACGGAGCGTCTGCGGGTGCATTCCCGCCATCCGCGCCGCCACCGAGATCATCAGGACCTTGGCCTCGTAGGCCGGGTCACCCGAGCCGACGAACTCGTCCGACATCCCCGCTCACCTCCGCTGCCATTTCACCGGGTCAACTGAATCGACGCACCCGTGCGTCGAGATGTTCCCGCGCGGCGGGCGGGGTCTGCTCCGCGAACGCCTCCAGCGCCACCCGGGCCTCGTCCGACAGCTTCGCCGGGACCACCACGTCGAGGGTGACCAGCAGGTCACCGACGCGACCGTCCTTGCGTACGACGCCCTTGCCCCGGGCCCGCAGCACCCGACCGCTCGGCGTGCCCGGTGGCACCCGGAGGGTCACCGTGCCGTCCAGGGTCGGCACCCGCAGGTCGGTGCCGAGCACCGCCTCCGCGAAAGTGATCGGCACGGTCAGGGTCAGGTCGTCCCCGGTGCGCCCGAACAGTTCGTCCGGGCGGACCTTCACGTGCACGAACAGGTCACCCGCCGGCCCGCCCCGCTCACCGGGCTCACCCCGGCCGGCCAGCCGGATGCGCTGGCCGTCGGCCACCCCGGCGGGGAAGCGGACGTTCAGGGTGCGGGTCTTGGTGACCCCGCCGCTGCCGTGGCACTCCGGGCACTTCTCCTCGACGACCGTGCCGACGCCCTGGCAGTTGCGGCACGGCTCGGAGAAGCTGAACGACCCCTGGTTGCGGGTGGTCACCCCGGCGCCGTGGCAGACCGAGCAGGCCACCGGCTGGGTGCCGGGCTTGGCTCCGCTGCCGTGGCAGGTGTCGCAGACGCCGGGCGCGCGCAGCGTCAGCGGTAGGGTCACCCCGCGTACGGCGTCGGAGAAGTCGAGCGCCACCTCGGCCTCGACGTCCCGGCCGCGGGCCGGGCCGCGGGGGCGGGTCGCCCCGCCGGTGCCACCGCCGGTGAAGATCGAGCTGAACAGGTCGCCCAGCCCCCCGCCGCCGAAGCGGGCATCGCCGCCGGCCGCCCCACCGAACAGGTCGGAGACGTCGAACGGCGCGCCGCCCGGTTGCCCCCCACCGCGAGCGTTGCGGCGGAACGCGCCCGAG
Source organism: Micromonospora sp. NPDC048999 (assembly GCF_040649295.1). Classification (NCBI taxonomy): domain Bacteria; kingdom Bacillati; phylum Actinomycetota; class Actinomycetes; order Micromonosporales; family Micromonosporaceae; genus Micromonospora; species Micromonospora sp. NPDC048999. The sequence continues at coordinate 598,076 of NZ_JBEZFI010000001.1, forward strand.
CCGAACAACGACCGCATCTCGTCGTACTCGCGGCGCTTCTTCTCGTCGCCGAGCACGGCGTACGCCTCGGAGACGGTCTTGAACCGCTCCTCGGCCTTCGGGTCGTCGGGGTTGTGGTCCGGGTGCGACTCCCGGGCCAGCTTCCGGTACGACTTCTTGATCTCGTCCGAGGAGGCGGACTTCTCCACGCCCAGCGCGGCGTAGTAGTCCTTCTCGATCCAGTCCTTGGAACTCACCGGTCCACCCCCTTCCACGGGACGCACCCCGGTCGTCCCGCCCGCCCGGTGCGGGCGGGCGGGACGTCACGGGTCGGCACTACTCCGGGTCGGCGACCGCGACCATGGCCGGCCGCAGCAGCCGATCGCCGAGCTGGTAACCCCGGCGCATGACCTGCACGCAGGTCGGTTCGGTGACGTCGGCGGAGGTCTGGTGGGCCACCGCCTCGTGCCGGGTCGGGTCGAACGGGTCGCCCTGCTCGCCGAACGCATTCAGGCCAAGCTTGCCCAGCGTGGTGATGAGCTGCTCGGCCACCGAGCCGAACCCGCCCACCAGGTCGCCGTGCTCGCGGGCCCGGTCGAGGTCGTCGAGGATCGGCAGCAGCGCGGTGAGCACCGCGCCGGTCGCCTGCTCCTGGACCAGGACGCGGTCCCGCTCGACCCGCTTGCGGTAGTTGGCGTATTCGGCCGTCACCCGCTGCAGGTCCCGGGTCCGCTCGTCGAGCTCGGACCGGACCGCCTCCAGCTCGGCGCCGAGCGGTGCCTCCGGCTGGGCCGACTCCTCGGTCGGCTCGGCCGGCGCGTCGACCACGGGTGGGCCGGAGACCGGGGCCTCGGCCTCGATCTCGTCGACCACGACCTCGGTCTCCTCGACCAGCCCCTCGGCCGGCGCGTCGGCTGCGGCGTCGGCCGCCGCGGCGGCGGCCGCGGTCCGGTCGCCGGTCTTGCCGATCTTGCGTTTGTCACGGATGACGACCCGCGGCTCCTCGGCGGCGCCCTGCTCGGCGCCGGCGGACCCACCCGGCGCCGACCCGGTGGCACCCGGGTCGGCTGCTCGTGGCTTCTCAGTCACTTCTTGTCCTCGTCCACGATCTCCGCGTCGACCACGTCGTCGGCGCCGCCGGCCGGCTTGCCACCGGTCGCACCCGTGCCCGGCCCGGCCGCGCCCGGCTCGGCCTGCTCGCCCTGCTGCTGCGAGTAGAGGAGCGAGCCGGCCTGCTGGGAGACCTGCGCCAGCTTCTCGTGCGCGGCCTTGATCTTGTCGATGTCCTGGCCGCCGAGCGCGCTGCGCAGCTCGCCGAGGGCCTCGTTGAGCTGGTCGCGGTTCTCGCTGGGCAGCTTGTCGCCGCTCTCGGCGAGGAACTTCTCGGTCTGCCACTGGAGTGCCTCGGCCACGTTGCGGGTCTCCGCCTCGTCGCGGCGGCGCTTGTCCTCCTCGGCGTGCTCCTCGGCGTCCCGGCGCATCCGCTCGATGTCGTCCTTCGGCAACGACGAGCCGCCGGTGATCGTCATCTTCTGTTCCTTGCCGGTGCCCAGGTCCTTGGCGTGCACGTTGACGATGCCGTTGGCGTCGATGTCGAACGTGACCTCGATCTGCGGCACGCCGCGCGGCGCCGGCGGGAGGCCGGTCAGCTCGAAGGTGCCGAGCTTCTTGTTGTAGGCCGCGATCTCCCGCTCGCCCTGGAACACCTGGATCAGCACCGACGGCTGGTTGTCGTCGGCCGTGGTGAAGACCTCGGAACGCTTGGTCGGGATGGTGGTGTTGCGCTCGATGAGCTTGGTGAAGATGCCGCCCTTGGTCTCGATGCCCAGGCTCAGCGGGGTCACGTCGAGCAGCAGGACGTCCTTGACCTCGCCCTTGAGCACACCGGCCTGGAGGGCGGCACCGACGGCCACGACCTCGTCCGGGTTCACGCCCTTGTTGGGCTCCTTGCCGATGAGCTGCTTGACCAGGTCGGTCACGGCCGGCATCCGGGTCGAGCCACCGACCAGAATGACGTGCTCGACGTCCGAGATCTTGATCCCGGCGTCCTTCACGGCCTGCTCGAACGGGACCTTGCAGCGGTCCAGCAGGTCCTGCGTCATCCGCTGGAACTCGGCGCGGGTCAGGTTGACGTCGAGGTGCAGCGGACCCGCCGAGCCGGCGGTGATGTACGGCAGGTTGATGTTGGTGGTGGCGGCGGCGGACAGCTCGATCTTGGCCTTCTCGGCCGCCTCCTTGAGCCGCTGCATGGCCATCTTGTCCTGCGACAGGTCGATGCCGTGCTCGCCGCGGAAGGTCTTCACCAGGTGGTCGATGACCCGCTGGTCCCAGTCGTCACCGCCGAGGTGGTTGTCACCGCTGGTGGACTTGACCTCGATGACGCCCTCGGCCAGCTCGAGCAGGGACACGTCGAACGTGCCGCCACCCAGGTCGAAGACCAGGACGGTCTGCTCCTTGGAGCCCTTGTCGAGGCCGTACGCCAGGGCGGCCGCGGTCGGCTCGTTGACGATCCGCAGCACGTTGAAGCCGGCGATCTCACCGGCCTCCTTGGTGGCCTGGCGCTGGCTGTCGTTGAAGTAGGCGGGGACGGTGATCACCGCGTCGGTGATCTGCTCGCCCAGGTACGCCTCGGCGTCCCGCTTGAGCTTCATCAGCGTGCGAGCCGAGATCTCCTGCGGGGTGTACTTCTTGCCGTCGATGTCGACGGTCCAGTTGCTGCCGACCTCCCGCTTGACCGAGCGGATGGTCCGGTCCGGGTTCGTCACCGCCTGGCGCTTGGCGACCTCACCGACGAGCACCTCGCCGTTGCGGGCGAACGCGACGATCGAGGGAGTCGTCCGCGAGCCCTCGGCGTTGGCGATGACGGTGGGCTCACCGCCCTCGAGAACGCTGACGCAGGAGTTCGTCGTGCCGAGGTCGATGCCGACCGCACGTGCCATATTCGCTTCCTCGCTTCGTAACGGGTGAGCAGGTCAACGGGCCTGCCCGGCGGGTCGCCCGCAGCGACCGCACCACAAGTTGAGTGAACTTGACTCAATAGTGCCATGCCCACGCCAAACCGCAAGTCATAGTTGAGTCGACCCGACGCAACCTGACGCGCAATTACCGTGTGGTTGTCTTTGCTTGCGTCGGTCGGGCAGGCTTTAGCCGTGACGACGCATGGCGATTCCGCCACCCATTTCGGCGCGCCCGCCGTCGCAGCCCGCACCGGACCCGACGCCGGAGGCGACAACCCGCTCGCCGGCAACGCGGAGGGCCTGCCCGCCGCGCTCGACGGCCTGCGGGCCGCGATCGGGGCGGCCCGGTTCCCACTGGCCCTGCCCTCGGCCGAGCCGGCCCGGCGCGCCGCCGCCGGCCTCACCCACCAGCTCGACGACTACCTGCTGCCCCGGCTCGCCCGCCTCGACGCCCCGCTGCTCGTGGTGGTCGGCGGATCGACCGGCGCGGGCAAGTCCACGCTGGTCAACAGCCTGGTCCAAGCGCGAGTCAGCGCCGCCGGGGTGCTACGCCCCACCACCCGCTCGCCGGTGCTGGTCTGCAACCCGGCCGACGCCGCCTGGTTCCGCCAGGGCGATTTACTGCCCGGCCTGACCCGGACGAACGAGCCGAGCGAGGACCCGGGTGCCCTGCACCTGGTCACCGCCCCCGCGCTACCGGCCGGGCTGGCCTTCCTCGACGCGCCCGACATCGACTCGGTGGTCGATGCCAACCGGGCGCTCGCCGGGCAACTGCTGGCCGCCGCCGACCTCTGGCTCTTCGTCACCACGGCCGCCCGCTACGCCGACGCGGTCCCCTGGGAGCTGCTGCACGGCGCCCGGGCCCGCGGCACCGTGATCGCCATGGTCCTGGACCGGGTGCCCCCGGAGGCGGCCGACGAGATCGCCGCCCACCTGTCCGAGATGCTGGCCGCCCAGGACCTGGCCGCCGCGCCGCTGTTCGTGCTGCCAGAGACCCGGGTCGACGGGCAGGGGCTGCTGCCCGACCGGGTCACCGCCCCGCTGAGCGCCTGGTTCGCCCGGCTCGCCGCGGATGCCGAGGCCCGGTCCGCCGTGGTCCGACAGACCCTCGACGGCGCACTGGCCGCCCTGCATCCGGCGGTGGAGGGGCTGGCCGAGGCCGCCAACGAGCAGCTGGCCGCCGCCGACGGGCTGGACGAGCGGGTAGGGGCGGCATACCGGGCGGCGGAGCGGACCGTCGACCAGGGGCTCACGGACGGCCGGCTGCTCCGCGGCGAGGTGCTGGCCCGCTGGCAGGAGTTCGTCGGCACCGGCGAGCTCTTCCGCACTCTGGAGGCGCGGGTCGGCCGGCTGCGCGACCGGCTGGTCGCCAAGGTCACCGGGCGTCCGGCTCCCGCCGCGGAGCTGCGTACGGCGATCGAGTCCCAGCTCGTGACGCTGCTACGCGCGGTGGCCGCCGAGGCGGCGGAGCACGCGTACACCGGGTGGAAGGCGCACCCGGCCGGCGCGGAGCTGCTCGAACCGGAGCTCGCCCACGCCTCGGACGACCTGCCCGCACGCGCCGAGCGGCTGGTCCGCGACTGGCAGCGGGGCGTACTGGAACTGGTCCGCACCGAGGGCGGTGGCCGCCGCTTCGCGGCCCGCACGGCCGCGTACGCGGTCAACGCCACCGGGCTGGCGGTCATGATCGCGGTCTTCGCGTCCACCGCCTTGATCCCGACCGGGCTGGAGGTCGCCACCGGCGCCGGCACCGCGGTCGCCGGGCAGGCGGTTCTCCAGGCGATCTTCGGGGACCAGGCGGTCCGGAGCCTCGCCAACAAGGCCCGGGGGGATCTGCTCGACCGGATCGGCAGGCTGCTGACGGAGGAGGCCGAACGGTTCCTCGCCCGCACCGGGGCCGCCCGCCCGGCCGCCGACACCGGCGCCGACCTGCGCCGGGCGGCCACCGAGGTGGAGACGGCCCGGCACCGCTGCGGCCTGGCCCGCACGGACGGCCCGGTGCTGCCGGCCCCCGACCAGGGTGGCTGCCGATGACCGCGCCACAGGGGGCTCTTTCCTTCAGGAGGGCCGCGGTGAGCGACGCGGACGCCCTGGTCGCGCGCCTGCAGGCGGTCCGGCGCTTCCTCGCGGCGGTGGACGGCCAGGTGCCCGACGCCCACCTGGTCACCGCGCACACCGTGGTCGAGCGGGCCGGCACCCGGCTCGCGCTCTCCGGGCACCACACCGTCGTGGCGCTGGCCGGGGCGACCGGCAGTGGCAAGTCGAGCCTGTTCAACGCCCTGGCCCGGCTGGACCTCTCGCCGGTCGGCGTACGCCGGCCGACGACCGGCGTGGCGTACGCCTGCGTGTGGGGGCCGCTGGACGGCGCGTCCCGGCTGCTCGACTGGATCGGGGTGCTGCCCCGGCACCGGTTCGTCCGGGAGAGCGCGCTCGACGGCGACGACGAGTCGACGCTGCACGGCCTGGTCCTGCTGGACCTGCCCGACTTCGACTCGGTGCAGCGCGGTCACCGGTTGGAGGTGGACCGGCTGCTCGGCCTGGTCGACCTGGTCGTCTGGGTGGTCGACCCGCAGAAGTACGCCGACCGCGTGATCCACACCAATTACCTACGCGAGTTCCACCGGCACCAGGACGTGACGGTGGTCGTGCTCAACCAGGCCGACCGGCTGCCCCCGGCCGAGCTGCCCCGGGTCCTCGGCGACCTGCGCCGGCTGCTCGACGCCGACGGGTTGGCGGGGGTGCCGCTGCTGCCCACCGTCGCGGTGGACCCGGCCGGGCTGGACGGGCTCCGCGCCGAGCTGGAGCGTACGGTCACCGAGCGGCAGGCCGCCGTGCGCCGGCTGGCCGGCGACGTGGACGCCGTGGTGGCCGGGCTGACGCCCCTGGTCGGGCCGGAGGCCGCCGGCACCGGGCCGGATGACGCGTCGGCACGGGAACTCACCACGGCCCTGGCCGGGGCGGCCGGGGTGCCGGCTGTGGTCGAGGCGGTCGAGGCCGCGTACCGGCACCGGGCCGGCGGGACGACCGGCTGGCCGGTGGTCCGGGGCTGGCGGAAACTCCGACCGGATCCGCTGCGCCGGCTGCACCTGCCCGGTGGGGGCGCCGACGCGTCGGCGGAGAGCCTGGTCGCGGCGACCTCCGTACCCGATCCCACCGCCGCGCAGCGTTCGGCGCTCAACCTGGCCATCCGCACGGTGGCCGACCGCTGCGCCGCCGACCTGCCGGCGCCCTGGCCGGTCGCGGTGGCCGCCGCGGCCCGGTCCCGGCTGGCCGACCTGCCGGACGCGCTGGACCACGCGGTGGCCACCACTGACCTGGGCATGACGCGGCGGCCGGCGTGGTGGCGGGTGGTCGGCGTCCTCCAGTGGCTGGTCACGGTCGCCGCGGCGGCCGGGCTGGGCTGGCTGGTGCTCGGCTACGTGCTGCGCGCGCTCGGTCTGCCGGCGCTGGAGAATCCGCGGCTCGGCGAGGTGCCCTGGCCGACCGTGCTGCTCCTCGGCGGCCTGCTCGCCGGGCTGCTGGTCGCGGCGCTGACCCGGCCGGTGACCCGCTGGGCTGCCCGGCGCGCCGGGCAGCGGGCCGAACGCCGGCTGACGGCCTCGGTGGGCAGCGTCGGCGATACGTACGTGCTGGATCCGGTCTGGGCGGTGCTGGCCCGCTACGCCGAGGCCCGGGAGGCGCTGCGGGACGCCGCGCGCTGAGCCGGGGGTGCCGACCGGTGCCGGGGCGGATCGAGCGGCGTAGGGTCGGGGCATGGCCACGCCACAGACCCCGTACGAGGCGGTGCTGCACGCCGCTCGCGACGTGACGAGGCTCGACTCCGCCCTCGACGCGGAGATGCTCGGCGCCGCGCTGTTGGGCAGCGTCTACGCCGTCGCGGAGACCGACCGGGAGAACGCCGTCCGCGAGTTCGTGGCCGGGTTCCTCGCCGCCACGTCCCGCCGACGTAGCGCCGCCGCGACCACCATCCGCGCCGTCTTCGCCGCGCTGGTCCCGGACGCCGAGGGCGCCGCCCGGGTCCGCCCCGGCGCGTACGCCCCGGCCTGGGCCGGGCAGCTCGGGCGGGTGCACCTCACCGGCGCCTGGGCGTACGGGGACGTCTACGGCGACCAGACCTCCTACCTGGCTACCTTCGCCTACGACGACGCCGAGGGTGGGCCGGAGCACGCCGTGGTGGCCCTGGTCGACCACAACATCGGCATCACCAAGGACGTCTTCGTCGGCGGGCCGGCCGAACGGATCGTCGAGCAGGCCCGCCAGATCTGCACCGAGGACGAGTTCACCTGGTTCCGGGCCGAGAATCCGGCCCGGATGCACGCGGAGGTGAGCCGCCACCTGGGGGTCACCGACGACCTCGGTGAGCTGCCCGCCCAGGGTTCACTGGCCACCGACCGGGCGTTGGTCGGCGCGCGGCTGGCCGTGCTGCCCGGCCGGGCCGTCGCCGCCGGGGCCCGGGACGTCCCACCGCCGACGGACGAGGAGCGGACCCGGCTGGTCCGGGCGTTCCTCGGTTCGCCGGAGGCGGCCCGGTTCGGCCTGGACAGCGTGCCCGACGCGGAACTGGCCTCGCTGCACTTCTGCCTTGGCCTGCTGCTCGACCACGCGGCGAGCTTCCCGGACGCCGACCCGATGCGCTGGAGCCCGACGGTCGCCGAGTTGTTCCTGCTCGACTGGGTGCACCGTCGGGCCGTGCTCGACATGGACGACGCCGCGCTGCTGCCCCGGGCGCTGCGCGGCTGGGTGGCGTACGCGGCCCGCCAGCGGGGGCTGCCGGCGGCGGCCGCCCGCCGGACGGACGAGGCGATCGAGGAGATGGTCCCCGAGTTCGCCCGGCTCTACAGCACGGGCGAGCGGCGCAGCCCGGCTACGGCGGCGGTCGCCCAGTTGATGGCTGACGGCGTCGACCCGGACGACCCGGCCGCGCTGGACGCCTGGATCGAGGCCAACCGGCACCGCCTCACCGACGACCCGGCCTGAGCCCGCCTCACCCAAGGGCCGCGGCGGCCGGCATGGTGGCGCTCGGCTCCCGGCCGGCGGTCGGGCTGCAGGTCGACGCGGGCGGCTCTGTCGGCACGCCGGCTGGCGGCGATGGGCCGGCGGAGTCGGTCGCGGTGGGCTCCGGGTGGGAGGTGACCGGGGGGTCGGTTGCCGGCTCGGAGAACGTGCTGGTCGGCTCGACCGGAGGGCTCGGCCACGGGTCCGGCGTGGCCGGTTCGGTGGCCGGCGGTGACGGCGTGGGGGGCCGGGGCGGGCTCGGCGACGCGGGCGGTGTGGGGCGTACGGGGTTGATGGTGGGCGCCGACACCGCCGGCCGGGACCGTCGGTGCGAACCGAGGTCCCAGTCGTCGGGTAGCGCCGGGACTGCCGGTGCCAGCGCGGGCCCCGGCGGGTCGGTGGTGGCGGGGGTCCGGCTGGGCAGGGCGGGGGGCTGGGTCCCGTCGGGCAGTGGCAGCACCACCGGGCCGACCGAGGGGGTCGGAATGAACCGGGTGCTGGCGTCCGGTGGGGCGCTGTTGCCCATGGTGGCCGACCCGGCGCTGATCGCGGCCAGGATCGGCATGGACGCGGTGCCGGCGAGCAGCGCGACCGTGAGGAGGTAACCGCGGCTCGGGCCGCCCGAGGCGGGTGCCCGGTGGGTGCCGATCACCCGGCGGTAGTCGCTTCCGGATGCCGCATGGGGGCGACGGAGGAAGGGCGCGCCGGGACCTCCTGCTGGCTCGGACACCGGCACACGCTCCTCGTACGTCGACGACGGCTGCCCTGGCATTTGCCGCGAAGCGGGACGGAGACCGCTTAGTCGGACACCCAGTCAGCTTGACCCAGTGACCCTCAGTTCACCAGGCGCCACAGCGTGTCGACACACCAGTTGTCCGTCGGCTGGCCGCGACCCAAGCGCGACAAAGCCCTCGATGCGCGGTGAACCACGCCGAAGTTCGCGGGGGATGGAGACCATATTGTGGGACCCCTCACCTCCTCTGCAATCATTCAGGCACGACGGCAGTGCAGCCGCCACCTCCGCACATCCTGCGGCTGGTGCGGAAGGGCGCCGGCGCTCCGGGGCCGGGTTGCTCCACAACCCGGCTCACGCCGCGCAGCAACCCCCACCGGGGCTAGGCGCGGCCGCCAGAAACCAGCCCGGCTCGAGCCGGGCGGCGCAGGATGTGCGCGGCACGGGTCACCCCCCGGCGCCGGCGCAGACCAGACAGGGAGAGACGGATGGCAAAGGGCGACCCTGGGGTCACCACCCGCGGCCGGCGGGCCGCACCCCGTTCCAAGCGTGCCGCCGAAGCAGGCGAGCCGGAACTCGTACAGCTGCTCACGCCGGAGGGCGAGCGGATCGAGACGGCGCTCGGCCCGGACGGGACCGAGTACCGCGTCGACTTCACCGACGAGGAGTACCGCGGGCTCTACCGCGACCTCGTGCTGGTCCGCAAGCTCGACGCCGAGGCCACGGCGCTGCAGCGCCAGGGCGAACTGGGCCTCTGGGCCAGCCTGCTGGGCCAGGAGGCGGCGCAGGTCGGTGCCGGCCGGGCGCTGCGCGCCCAGGACATGGCCTTCCCGACCTACCGGGAGCACGGCGTCCTCTACTGCCGGGGCATCGACCCGATCATGCCGCTCGGCCTGTTCCGCGGCGTCGACCAGGGCGGCTGGGACCCGAACGAGTTCAAGTTCAACATGTACACGATCGTCATCGGGGCGCAGACCCTGCACGCGGCCGGGTACGCCATGGGTGTCGCCATGGACGGCAAGACCGGTGGTGACGACGGCGAGGCGGTGATCGCCTTCTTCGGTGACGGCGCCACCAGCCAGGGCGACGTCAACGAGTCGTTCGTCTGGGCCAGCGTCTTCAACGCCCCGCTGGTCTTCTTCTGCCAGAACAACCAGTACGCCATCTCGGAGCCGCTGGAGCGGCAGACCCGGGTCCCGCTGTACAAGCGGGCGGGCGGCTTCGGCTTCCCCGGCGTCCGGGTGGACGGCAACGACGTGCTCGCGTCGTACGCGGTGACCCGGCACGCGCTGGACAACGCCCGGCACGGCCAGGGGCCGAGCATGATCGAGGCGTACACCTACCGGATGGGTGCGCACACCACCTCCGACGACCCCACCCGCTACCGGATCGCCAGCGAGGTCGAGGCCTGGCAGGCCAAGGACCCGATCGCCCGCATGAAGGCGTTCCTGGAGAAGCAGCAGATCGTCGACACGGACTTCTTCGCCGAGGTCGACGAGCAGGCCCGCACCGAGTCGGTGCACCTGCGCGAGCGCGTGCTCGCCATGCCCGACCCCGCGCCGGTGACGATGTTCGACCACGTCTACCCGAACGGGTCGCCCGAGCTCGACGAGCAGCGGGAGCAGTTCAACAAGTACCTGGCATCGTTCGAGGGGAGCGCGCACTGATGGCCACGGAGACGCTTACCCTCGGCAAGGCCCTCAACACCGGTCTGCGCAAGGCCATGGAGAACGACCCGAAGGTCGTCATCATGGGCGAGGACGTCGGCAAGCTCGGCGGCGTGTTCCGGATCACCGACGGCCTCCAGAAGGACTTCGGCGAACAGCGGGTGATCGACACCCCGCTCGCCGAGTCCGGCATCATCGGCACCGCGGTCGGCCTGGCCATCCGGGGCTACCGGCCGGTCTGCGAGATCCAGTTCGACGGCTTCGTCTACCCGGCGTACGACCAGATCGTGTCGCAGGTGGCGAAGATGCACTACCGCTCGCAGGGCAAGGTGCGGATCCCGATGGTCATTCGGATTCCGTACGGCGGCGGCATCGGCGCGGTCGAGCACCACTCGGAGTCGCCCGAGGCGTACTTCGCGCACACCGCCGGCCTGAAGGTGGTGACCTGCGCGAACCCGCAGGACGCGTACACCATGATCCAGCAGGCCATCGCCTCGGACGACCCGATCGTGTTCCTGGAGCCCAAGCGGCGCTACTGGGAGAAGGGCCCGGTCGAGCTGGACGCCCCGCTGTCCGCGGCGCACCCGCTGCACACCGCCCGGGTCGCCCGGCCGGGTGCCGACGCCACCGTGCTGGCGTACGGCCCGATGGTGCGGACCGCCCTGGACGCGGCCACCGCCGCCGCCGAGGACGGCCGGGAGCTGGAGGTCATCGACCTGCGTACGCTCTCCCCGCTGGACCTGTCCGCCGCGTACGAGTCGGTGCGGCGCACCGGCCGCTGCGTGGTCGTCCACGAGGCCCCGGGCAACCTGGGCCTCGGCTCCGAGATCGCGGCCCGGATCACCGAGGAGTGCTTCTACTCCCTGGAGTCCCCGGTGCTCCGGGTCACCGGCTACGACACCCCCTACCCGGCCGCCCGGGTCGAGGAGGAGTACCTGCCCGACCTCGACCGGGTGCTCGACGCCGTCGACCGCACCTTCGGCTGGTGACCGGCATGTCGCGGATCAAGGAGTTCAACCTCCCCGACCTGGGCGAGGGCCTGACCGAGGGCGAGATCCTCGCCTGGCTGGTCAAGGTCGGTGACGTCATCGAGCTGAACCAGCCGATCGTCGAGGTGGAGACCGCCAAGGCGGCGGTCGAGATCCCGGCGAAGTGGGCCGGCCAGGTGCAGGCAATCTTCCACCCGGAGGGCACCACCGTCGAGGTCGGCACCCCGATCATCGCGATCGACACCGACCCGGGGGCCGGGCCGATCGAGGAGGCCTCCCGGCCCACCCCGTCGGCGGCCGCGCTGGCCGCCGTCGAGGTCGCGCCCGAGGAGGGCGCGGTCGAGCCGGGCCTGATCGGCGGTCCCGCCCCGGGTGGGCGTACCGCCGTGCTGGTCGGCTACGGCCCGCGGACCACGGCGGCCAAGCGTCGCCCGCGCAAGGGCGGCACCCCGGCACCGGCCGCGCCGGCCGTGCCGGTACAGGCCACCCCGGTCGCTCCGGCCGTGCCGGTACAGGCCACCCCGGTCGCTCCGGCCGTGCCGGTACAGGCCACGCCGGTCGCCCCGGTGTCGCCCGCGCCGGCGGTGAACGGCCGGTCCGGTGGGCTCGTACTGGCCAAGCCGCCGGTCCGCAAGCTCGCCAGGGACCTCGGCGTCGACCTGACCGCGCTGACCGGCTCGGGTCCGCTGGGCTCGATCACCAGGGAGGACGTACAGCGGGCGGCCTCGGCGCCGGCGGCGGCCGAGCCGCTGACGGTCGCGACGCTGGCCGCGGCGCCCGCGAGCTTCGGCGCGGACCGCGAGCAGCGCATCCCGGTCAAGGGGGTACGCAAGCTCACCGCCGAGAACATGGTCCGCTCGGCGTTCACCGCCCCGCACGTGACGGAGTTCCTGACCGTCGACGTGACCCGGGCGATGAAGGCCCTGGATCGGCTCCGCGGGCGGCGCGAGTGGCGTGAGGTACGCGTCTCCCCGCTGCTGCTGGTCGCCAAGGCGGTGCTGCTGGCGGTCAAGCGCCACCCGATGGTCAACTCGACCTGGGCCGGCGACGAGATCGTGGTCAAGGACTACGTCAACCTGGGCATCGCGGCGGCCACCGAGCGCGGCCTGATCGTGCCGAACATCAAGGACGCCGGCCGGCTCTCGCTGCGCGAGCTGGCGGACGCGATGACCGAGCTGGTGCAGACGGCGAAGACCGGCCGCACCTCCCCGGCGGACATGTCCGGCGGCACGCTGACGATCACCAACGTCGGGGTCTTCGGCGTCGACACCGGTACGCCGATCCTGCCCCCGGGCGAGTCCGCGATCCTGGCCTTCGGCGCGGTCCGGGAGATGCCGTGGGTGCACAAGGGCAAGGTCAAGCCCCGCCTGGTCACCACCCTGGGCCTCTCCTTCGACCACCGGATCATCGACGGTGAGCTCGGCTCGAAGTTCCTCCGCGACGTGGGGGACTTCCTGGCCGATCCGGAGGCGGCGCTGCTCGCCTGGACCTGACGGGTCACGAATCCGGCGACGGCCGGTGTGCCACGGGTGAACGCCCGGCACACCGGCCGTTGCCATTGGTGGAAGAAATCTTCGGCGCGACAAGGGCGGCAACTTACGATCCTTAGGTACGTGGTTCAGCTCACCTAATAATCGATGGACGTTCGGCGCGCGGTGCGCTTCAATAGAGACATCAAGGGGCTGACAACCGAATAGCCAGGAGAAGACCCAGATGAGCATGATCGAGCGAATCCGCAACCGCCGCGACGCCAACCGCCGCGCCCGCGCCATCGAGCACGCGTTGCGTTCCGCCAACTCCCCCGCGGTCCGCGAGGAGCTCCTCGCCATCGCCCAGCGTCACCTCAGCTGACGCCCCCCTACCTTCTTCACCTCCTCCAGTCCGAAGACCCGCCCGGTGCAACCGGGCGGGTCTTCGGCGTTCCGCGTCGATTGACACCGGGATTCCACCTCGCCGCGCCGCCCGGTACGGTGGGGCTCGGTCGCCACCCGCCCGCCTCCGGACCGATCGCCCCCACTCAAAACCGATCGGCAGCATCTGGTGACGGCGAGTGACGGCCGGTGCTCCCCCGGACGCCTCCCGGCGGCCACCCGATACGGTGCGGGGAGCCCGCAGGCCGGTACTTGCCGGCGTCGCCGGCCAGCAGGCCGACGGTCCCGATCGGCATCGGCGGCCGACATGTGATGGAGGAGGCGCACCCATGACGTCCGAGGCCCCGCACCGCCCTGGCCACGAGCCGGGCGAGGTGTCACCGGGAGCCGGCGGACCGGCGCCGTACGGCGACCGCCCGGCGCAGCAGGACAACGGGTACCCCGGCGCTGCCGACCTCGGCTGGGCCCCGCCGCCGCCGGCCGGCGCGCCCACTCAGCCGGCCCCCGCATGGGGTCAGCCGGGCGACCAGCCCGTCGCCGGACGAGCCGCCGCGCAGGTGCCGCCTGGCGATCCGGGTGCCTGGGGCGGTTCCCCGCAGCCCGCATGGACCCCGCCCGAGCAGGCCGGAGCAGCCTGGGGCGCGCCGGAGCAGGAGGCACCCGCCTGGGCCGCCGCCCCACCGGCATCGTTCGGGGAGCCGGCGCCGCCCGCGTGGGCCGCCGCCCCGACCAACGTTTCCGCCGAACCGGGCCCGCCCGCCTGGCCGGCACCCACCGAGCAGAACGGCCCCGGGTGGAACACCGGGCACGGCGAGCAGCCCGCCTGGGCGCAGCCCGGTGAGTCGAGCGCCCGCGCCGCCGCACCCGTCCCCGCGCCCGCCGTCGTGCCGAACGAGTCATGGGCCACCGGCCAGCAGGACGGGGCCGACCCCGCCGGCGGCTGGCAGAACGGCCAGCAGATCGACGACCAGCCGGCCTGGGGCCAACAGGGCGCGGCGAGCGCGCCGGCGTGGGCGCCGGCCGAAGCGACCGCTCGCGCCTCCGCCAAGGTGTCCGTGCCAGGCCCGCCGGCCGACAACTGGCCGGCGCAGGACAACCCCGACCGTTCCGGCGGCTGGGCCGCCGGGCGAGCCGCCGGCCAGGCCGAAGCCCCGGTGCAGGCCGGCCCAGGCCACGCCGCCGTCCCGACGGCCGGCGACCGGCCGGAGTCCGGTGCCTGGAATCCCGCGCGCGCCAGCGTCTCGATGCCGACCCCCGAATCATCGACGGCGTGGGGTGACAACCAGGACAGCTCCGGGCAGTGGGCGCCCGAGCACCCCGCCCTCCCAGAGGCCGAGCCGTGGGCGCCGGGCGAGGCGTGGGGCCAGCCCGCCGAGACCGAGCCGGGCGAGTCGGCGTCGAACGGCAGGGGGCCGGCCAGGGCCGAGGAGACGCCGCTCTACCAGCCCGCCCCGGGCCCGGGTATCTCCCCGGCCAATGCTGTGCCGCTGCCCCCGCAGGAGCAGCGGGTGCCGGGCGCTGCCCTGGCCGCCTCACTGCCCGCCGACTACCTGCCACCGGCGCAGTTCGCCCCCGCCGCCGAGCCCGCCGACCGGGCGTACGAGCCGGAGCAGGCGGCCTGGGGCGCGGTGGAGCCGGCCCATGAGGAACCGCAGTCACCGGCCGGCCCGATGGTGCCCGGCCCGCGTACCTCCCCGGAGTCCAGCGCGGCCGGTGCCGTCTCGGCCAGCGCCTCCGTGCCGATGACCAGCCGGCTGACGCCGCCGGCCGACCAGTCCCTGCCGGCCGGCGGCGTACCGGCGCCGCAGCCCCGGGTCTACGGCCGGCCAGCCCGCCCCGAATCCGAGGATTTCCCCGGCCAGGACGCTCCGAACGGCTTTCCCGAGCAGGGTCCACGCTTTGACGAGCCCGCCCCGCAGCCCCGGTTCGACGAGCCGGACCGCTCGGCGGCCCCGAACGCCTTCGCCGAGGCGCCACCGGCGCCGTCCTCGCCCGCCGGCCCGCCGCCGTTCCCGCCCGGCGTGCCGACCTTCGTGGACCCCGTAGGCAGCAACCGGCCGGTCAACGGGGTGCACCCGCCGAGCGACGAGCGCCCCGGCGATCCGTTCGGCACGCCCGGCACTCGTCCGGACCCGTTCGGCCCGCCCGGCGGCCACCCGGACCAGTTTGGCCCGCCCGGCGGCCACCCGGACCAGTTCGGCGCGCCCGGCACTCGTCCGGATCCGTTCGGCGGGCCGGCCGGCGGTCGCGCGTCCGTTGCCGTACCTGGGCAGGGCGCGATGGGCGAGCCGGGCCAGGGCAACGTCCCGCCCGCGTTCCCACCCGCGTTCCCGCCGCCGGCGCCGCCAGCCTGGTCGCAGGGCCCGGCCAGCGAGTCGGAACAGGGCCGCTTCGACGCGTTCAAGCCGGAGGCCGAGCCGCAGGCCGAGGCACCCACCCCGAAGGTACGCAACGGTCGGGTGCTGGCCGCCGTGCTGGTCGTGGCGGTGCTGATCCTGGCCGTTCCGCTCGGTCTGCTCACGCTGCTCGGCAAGATCGGCGGTGGCGGCAACACGCCGGCCGCGTTCGACCCGGCGGTGGGCTCCTGCGTCAAGCAGTCCGGCGCGTCCGCGGTGGCCGCCGACTGCGGCGAGCCGGACGCGTTCACGGTCGTCTCGAAGGTCGACAGCAAGGACAAGTGCGCCGACACGACGCAGCCGACCGTGGAGCTCAGCGGCGTCGAGGGAGACCGGCTGCTCTGTCTCAAGCCGGCCGAAAAGTAGCAGTTCGCAGCGGCGGGGCCACGGTTATCCGTGGCCCCGCCGTCGTCGCGGCGCGTTCAGGCGGGCTCTTCGTCGGCGAGCTTCTGGCCGCGCCGTCGGGCGTACCCACGCATCTTGGCGGCCGACCAGGACGGCGGTGACGGTCCGCCCGGACCGGCGGCCGACGGGTACGGCACGATGGGGTCATGAGCGCACGAGTACGGGCACCTGAGCTGCGCGGCCGGGGCTGGCTGAACACCGGCGGAAAGGCCGTCACCCTGGCCGACCTGCGGGGCAAAATTGCCATTTTGGACTTTTGGACTTTTTGCTGCATCAACTGTCTGCACGTGCTCGACGAGCTGCGCCCGCTCGAGGAGAAGTACGGCGACGTACTCGTGGTCATCGGCGTGCACTCGCCCAAGTTCGAGCACGAGAAGGACCCGGACGCGCTGGCGGCGGCCGTCGAGCGGTACGGCGTGCACCACCCGGTGCTCGACGACCCCGAGCTGGACATGTGGCAGCAGTACGCGGCGAAGGCGTGGCCGACCCTGTCGGTGATCGATCCCGAGAGCTACGTGGTCGCCACGATGGCCGGCGAGGGGCACGCCGAGGGGCTGGCCCGGCTGATCGACGAGCTGATCGCCACCCACGAGGCGAAGGGCACCCTGCACCGGGGTGACGGCCCGTACGTCCCGCCGGCAGAACCCGAGACCACGCTGCGCTTCCCCGGCAAGGCCGTGGTGCTCGACGGCGGCAACCTGCTGGTCTCCGACTCGGCCCGGCACTCCCTGGTCGAGCTGGCCCCCGACGGCGAGAAGGTGCTTCGTCGGATCGGCGCGGGCACCCGCGGCGGCGCGGACGGCCCGGCGGAAGGTGCCACCTTCTCCGAGCCGCAGGGGCTCTGCCTGCTGCCCGCGCACGTGGCCGAGGTGGCCGGGTACGACCTGATCGTCGCGGACACCGTCAACCACCTGCTGCGTGGCGTGAAGCTCGCCACCGGCGAGGTGGTCACGGTGGCCGGAACCGGGCGGCAATGGCGCTCGACCGTCGACGACCACGCGCACGACGCCCGCTCGGTCGACCTCTCCTCCCCGTGGGACGTCGCCTGGTACGACGACAAGGTCGTCGTCGCCATGGCCGGCATCCACCAGCTCTGGTGGTTCGACCCGATCAAGCGGACCGCCGGCATGTACGCCGGTACGACCGTCGAGGCGCTGCGTGACGGCCCGCTGGCGGAGGTCTGGATGGCCCAGCCCTCCGGCCTCTCCGTCTCGGCCGACGGCACCCGACTCTGGGTGGCCGACAGCGAGACCAGCGCGATCCGGTACGTCGAGGCCGGGGTGATGCACACCGCCGTCGGGCAGGGCCTCTTCGACTTCGGTCACGTCGACGGCTCGGCCAAACGGGCGCTGCTCCAGCACCCGCTGGGGGTGTGCGCGCTGCCCGACGGCTCGGTGCTGATCGCCGACACGTACAACGGGGCGGTGCGCCGCTTCGACCCGGCGACCGACCAGGTCGCCACGGTGGCGGACGGGCTGGCCGAGCCGAGCGACGTGGTGCTCACCCCCGAGGGCGAGGTGTTGGTGGTCGAGTCGGCCGCCCACCGGCTGACCCGGTTAGCCCCGGGCGCGCTCACCGCAGCGGGGGCGAGCACGGTGGACGGCCCCCGACACAAGCTGGAGCGCAAGCCGACCGACGTGGCGGCGGGCGAGCTGACCCTCGACGTGATCTTCACGCCGGCGCCGGGGCAGAAGCTGGATGACACGTACGGGCCGTCGACCCGGCTGGTGGTCTCGGCGTCTCCGCCCGAGCTGCTGGTCGAGGGGGCCGGGACGGGCACGGAGCTGTCCCGCCGCCTGGTGATCGACGGGGCGGTGGCCCAAGGCGTGCTCCAGGTGACCGCCCAGGCGGCCACCTGCGACGCCGACGTCGAGCACGCGGCCTGCCACCTGACCCGGCAGGACTGGGGCGTCCCGATCCGGGTGGTCAACGGCGGCGCCACCCGGCTCCCCCTGATCCTCCGCGGCCTCGACGAGGCCTGACCTCGCATCGCCCCGTAAACCTCGGCGCGGGAGCTCAGGTGAAGGGGGCGGGGGTTACGCCGGCGTCGATGAGGGCGGCCCGCACCAGCTCGGCGCAGCGCACCGCGCCCGGGGTGTCCCCGTGCAGGCAGATCGACTCGACCACGCACGGGACGACGCTGCCGTCGACCGCGACGATGGTCCGCTCGGTGGCTATCCGGACGGCCCGGGCGGCCACCTCCTCCGGGTCGGTGACCAGCGCGTTCGCGGCGCTGCGGGGCACCAGCGAGCCGTTGGGCAGGTAGTTGCGGTCGGCGAAGCCCTCGGCGACCACCCGCAGCCCGGCGCCGACGGCGAGCTGGGCGAGCACGGAACCGGGCGGGCAGAGCAGGGGCAGCTCGTGGTCGTACGCGCTGACGGCGGCGACCAGCGCGGCGGCCTGGGCCTCGTCGCAGGCCGCCGCGTGGTAGAGCGCGCCGTGCGGCTTCAGGTACCGGACCCGGCCGCGGAACAGCCGGCAGAACGCGTCGAGCGCGCCGAGCTGGTAGATCGTCTCGTCGCGCAGCTCGGCGAAGTCGTACGCGATGTGCCGGCGGCCGAAGCCGGCGAGGTCGCGATAGCCGACCTGGGCGCCGACCGCGACTCCGCGGGCGGCGGCGCCGGCGCAGACCCGGTGCATCGTGGACGGGTCGCCGCCGTGGAATCCGCAGGCGACGTTGGCGGAGGTGACCAGGTCCAGCAGTGCCTCGTCGTCACCGAGTCGCCAGCTGCCGAATCCCTCGCCGAGGTCAGCGTTGAGGTCCATAAAACCTCACCGTAGTGCCTGGACCGGCCTGGGCGAGCGGGCAAACGTCGTCCACCACCCCGGCGGCCACCCGCCCTACCTGAAAGTAACCTACGGTGCCGTAACCTATCTGTGTGACGACCTCCGCACCGCTTCGACTCAAGCCGGTCGACATCGGTAAGCCCCGGATGCGCGGCTGGCTGCACGCCTACGCGTTCTTCGTCGCGCTCGTCTGCGGCATCGTGCTCTGTTCGATCGCGGCCGCCCGGCCCGGCTGGGCACCCCTGGTCAGCTGCCTGGTCTACAGCCTGACCGTCTGCGGCCTCTTCGGCACCAGCGCGCTCTACCATCGCCGGGTCTGGTCGCAGCGCGGCTACCAGATCATGCGCCGGCTGGACCACTCGATGATCTTCGTGTTCATCGCCGGCACGTACACCCCGTTCTGCACGCTGCTGCTGACCACCCGGCACGCGACCGTCATGCTCGGCCTGGTGTGGGGCGGGGCGCTGGCCGGCGTGGCGCTCAAGCTCATCTGGCCGCACGCGCCGCGCTGGGTCTCCGCACCGCTCTACCTGGCCCTCGGCTGGGTCGCGGTGGCGATGCTGCCGCAGATCCTGCGCTCCGGCGGGGTCACCGCCCTGGTGCTGCTGACCGTCGGCGGTGCGATCTACACCGTGGGCGCGGTCTTCTACGCGCTGCGCCGGCCGAACCCGTGGCCCACCGTCTTCGGCCACCACGAGTTCTTCCATGCCTGCACCCTGGTCGCGGCGATCTGCCACCACATCGCGATCTACTTCGCGCTGTTCGCCTGACCACAGTTGGATCAGGCCGGGTAGCCCGGCCGGCGCACCTCGCGGTACTCCTCGCGGACGACCCGGTCGTCCTGGGCCGGCACCACGGGCTCGGCGACGACCCGCTCGGGCGCCGGGGCGGCGACCAGCGTACGACGGCGGCTGTTCCAGAAGTAGAGCGTCATGATCAGGCCGACCACGCCGGCGAGCATGAGCACCCAGCCGACAACGTTCACATTCAACCATCCCAGGTTGGCGTCGACGGCGAACGCGAAGATCGCGCCCAGCGCGATGAGGAAGATGCTGGCACCGATGCCCATGACGTCGCCTCCTTGGCGGTCTGCTGGCGTTTCCTACTCACCGCGGCCATGGATGAGGTAGCGGCAGCCATCGACTTACCCAGGCGCTCTGATCGCCAATCAGGCAAACTGTGGCCATGGCGGACAGCAGGAACCAGCAGCGGACTCTGGTGCTGCTCCGGCACGCCAAGGCCGAGCAGTCCCAGGACGTACCGGACGTGGAGCGCCCGTTGACCGCGCGCGGGCACGCCGACGCAGCGACGGCCGGCGCGTGGCTGGCCCGGCACGCCCTCCTGCCCGACCTGGTGCTCTGCTCGACCGCCGAACGCACCCGGCAGACCTGGCACGGGGTGGCGCTGGGCATGACGGGATCCCCGCCGGAGGGTGGACCGGCGGGGCCCGTGCCGGTGGTGCGCTACGAGGCGGCCGTGTACGAGGCGCAACCGGACGATCTGCTGGAACTGGTCCGGGGTGTCGCCCCGGACACCGGCACCGTGCTGCTGATCGCCCACAACCCGGGCATCTCGCTGCTCTCCGGGCTGCTCGACCCGCAGCGGGCGGATCCGGACGGGCTGCGCACCGCCGACCTGGTCGTACACCGCCCGACCACCGGCTGGGCCGCCCTCGCGCCCGCCGCCGCCCCCATCACCGCCCGCCACACCCCCTAAAGGACGTCAGGACGGTGGGGCCGTCGGCGGTGGGGGGTCGGGCGGCGGAGGCATCATCGCCGTCGGGTGGGAGAGCCGGTTCTCCTCCACGATCAGCGTGCGTGCCCGCTTGCGCCGGTCCTGCCAGAACCAGACCGTGGTGAGCAGTACGGCCAGCCCGGCCAGGATGAACACCCAGCCGACCGCGCGCAGGTCGATCCACCAGACGTTGGCCCGGACGGCAAAGGTCATGATCGCGCCGAGCGCGATGAGAAAGATTCCGCTACCGATGCCCATGTGCGCTGCACTCCCCCGTGCGGTGGCTCTTGGGCGTGTCCTGTCGTGGTCCGTCTGGGTACCCGTCAGGCGGCCGGCCTACCGGCCAGGGCGGCGAAACAACGGCGGCCGGCGAGCGGTTAGCTCGCCGGCCGCCGTTCGTCAAGGTCGAACCGTTCGGATCACCCCAGGCAGCGTCAGAACGCCTCCTCCGGGAGGTCCATGATCTCCAGGTCGACGCCCTCGATGATCCGCCGGTCCGCGCCGATGCGGGGCAGCACCTCGCGGGCGAAGAACCGGGCAGCGGCCACCTTGCCGGTGTAGAACGCCCGGTCGGTGCCGGAGACCTCGCCGGCCAGCGCCTTCAACGCCACGTCCGCCTGCTTCTGCAGCAGCCAGCCGACGACCAGGTCGCCGATCGCCAACAGGAACCGCCGGCTGCTGAGGCCGACCTTGTACAGGGCCCGCGCGTCGCCGGACTGGGCCTCGCCGAGCCAGCCGGTCAGCACGCCGAGGATGTTCTGGATCTCGGCGAGCGCCTTGCCGAGCGCCTGCCGCTCCTCCTTGAGCTGGCCGTTGCCGGCCTCGGAGGTGATGAACTCCTGGATCTCACCGGCGACCGCCAGCAGGGCCTTGCCGTTGTCCCGGACGATCTTTCGGAAGATCAGGTCGAGGCTCTGGATCGCCGTGGTGCCCTCGTACAGGGTATCGATCTTGGCATCCCGGACGTACTGCTCCAGCGGGTAGTCCTGCAGGAAGCCGGAGCCGCCGAAGGTCTGCAGCGACTCGTGGCCGAGCAGCTCGTACGCCCGCTCCGAGCCGACGCCCTTGACCAGCGGCAGCAGCAGGTCGTTGACCCGCTTGGCCAGCCTGGTGGCCTGCTCATCCCCCGCCGCCTCGGCGATCGCGACCTTGTCCTGCCAGGTCGCCGTGTAGCAGACGAGCGCGCGCAGGCCCTCGGCGTACGACTTCTGCATGAGCAGCGAGCGGCGTACGTCCGGGTGGTGGGTGATGGTGACCCGGGGGGCACTCTTGTCGGCCTGCTGGATCAGGTCGGCCCCCTGCACCCGGTTCTTCGCGTATTCCAGCGCGTTGAGATAGCCGGTGGAGAGGGTGGCGATCGCCTTGGTGCCGACCATCATCCGGGCGTACTCGATGATCATGAACATCTGCCGGATGCCGTCGTGCCGGTCGCCCAGCAGCCAGCCCTTGGCCGGGACGCCGTGCTCGCCGAAGGTCAGCTCGCAGGTGTTGGAGACCTTCAGGCCCATCTTGTGCTCGACGTTGGTGGCGAAGACGCCGTTACGCTCGCCCAGCTCGCCGGCCTCCTCGTCGAAGTGGTACTTCGGCACGACGAAGAGGGACAGGCCCTTGGTGCCCGGGCCGCCGGCGCCCTCGACGCCGACCGGGCGGGCCAGGACGTAGTGGACGATGTTGTCGGCGAGGTCGTGCTCACCCGAGGTGATGAAGCGCTTGACGCCCTCGATGTGCCAGGAGCCGTCCGGCTGCCGAATGGCCCGGGCACGGCCGGCACCCACGTCCGAGCCGGCGTCCGGCTCGGTCAGCACCATGGTCGAGGTCCACTGCTTGTCGATGAAGAGCTTGGCCCACTTCTTCTGCCGCTCGGTGCCCTCGACGTGCACCACGTGCGCGAAGGACGGGCCGGAGGCGTACATCCAGATCGGGGCGTTCGCGCCGAGCACCAGCTCGGCGAGCGACCACCAGAGGGCGCGCGGGGCGCTGGTGCCGCCGAGGGCCTCCGGGAGGTCCAGCCGCCAGAACTCCGAATCCATGAAGGCCTGGTACGACTTCTTGAACGACTCGGGCAGCGGTGCGGTATGCGTCGCCGGGTCGAAGGTCGGCGGATTGCGGTCGCTGTCCACGTAGCTGGCGGCCAGGTCCTCGCGGGCCAGGCGGTCGACCTCGGAAAGGAAGCTGCGGGCGGTGTCGACATCCAGATCCGTGTACGGCGCCTGGCCGAACATCCGGTCCGCCCCGAAGACCTCGAACAGGTTGAACTCAAGGTCCCGAAGATTGCTCTTGTAGTGGGTCATGCTCGCTGGCCCCGCTTCCCGACAGGTGTTACCGATCAGTAACTGAGACTGTATTACCCGTCGGTAGCCATCGACAAGCCGGACGCGAAAGTGACAGCGATTACACACCTGCGGGACGGCTGAGCCGCCCGGAGAGCGTCAACTCTCCGTCGCGCCGACCTCCCAGCTCGGCACGGCCGCCGCCACCCCGGTACGCGGGCCGGCGTACTCCATCAGGACCAGCGCGATGTCGTCGTCGAGCCGGCCGTGCACCCACTCGACCAGGGCGGTCTCCAGCGAGGCGAGGCCGTCCGCGACCGTGCCGTGGCCGAGCAGCCGCCAGGCCCGGTCGGCCGTCGGGAAGAATTCGCCGTCCCGGCGCGCCTCCCCGAGCCCGTCGGTGAAGAGCAGCAGCCGATCGCCCGGTTCGAGCCGTTCCACCCGGGGACGGACCACCGGCATGAAGCCCAACGGGGGCGCGGGCGCGGGAGGTTCCAGCGGGATCACCGCGCCCCGGCGCAGCAGCAGCGGCGACGGGTGGCCGCAGCTGACGATGGTGAGGGTGCCGCCCCGCTCCTCGACCAACGCGGCGGTGACGAAGTCCTCGTCGCCCACGTTGCGGGCCACCGCCCGGTCCAGATCGGTCACCACCGCGCGCAGGTCCGCCCGCTCGTACGCGACATGCCGGTACGAGCCGAGCACGATGCTGGCCAGCCGGACCGCGTCCAGCCCCTTGCCCCGCACGTCGCCGATGATCATGCGGACGCCGTACGGGGTGTCCATCGCCTCGTACAGGTCGCCGCCGATCTCGGCCCGGGCGGTCGAGGAGATGTAGCGGGCGGCCACCGCGAGGGTGCCCACCTGCGGCCCGATCGGTCGAAGCACCGCCTGCTGGGCGACCGAGGCGAGCCGGGACAGCTCGGCGATCTTCTCGGCCTGGCGCTGGCGTACCGCTGCCACGGCGCTGGCGATCGCGGTGGCCAGCGCGACGGCGGCGACGTTGACGGCGGAGACCAGGGCCGTGGCCGGCTCGGCCAGGGCGAAGGCCGCCCCGACGGCCGTGGCGAGGACACCCACCCCCAGCACGACCCACCAGGAGGCCAACGCGGCGGCCAGAATCGGGGCGGCCGCCATCAGTGCGAGGTAGTGCGAGGTCGGGCCGTCGGAACCTGCTCGGTGCGACGACGCCCGCCCCGCCAGCTCCATCGCGGACACGAGTGCGAGCAGGGCGAGGGCCGCGCCGAGTCCGGCGCGGGATCCGGGGCTCAGTGGGCCGCGGCCCAACTGGAAGGGTTGTGTGCGTATACCGGACAGCATGCCTGATGGAGGTGAACGGGTGAATGAACCTGGCCCGTCGTCTGAGCATGTTCTGCCCGGCCGGACCGCTCCACGGGCCCGATCGCCGCACGTCACGGGATCAGCCGAGCACCTCGTACCGGACGGTCACCGCGCCGAGGGAGGTCGAGGCGATCGCCGCGAAGGCGGCCCGGGAGAGGTCCAGGCACCGGCCGCTGATGAACGGGCCCCGGTCGTTGATCCGGACGACGACCGACTTGCCGTTGGCCGGGTTGGTCACCCGGACCATGGTGTTGAACGGCAGGGTCTTGTGCGCGGCGGTCAGCGCGTTGGGGTTGAAGTTCTCCCCGTTCGCGGTCATCTGGCCCTCGTCGTAGAAGGACGCGCCGCAGGAGCCGCTGTCGACGACCTTCGGGGCGGGGGTGCTCTTCGTCGCCGGGGCCTTCGTCGCCGTCGCGGTCGGCTTCGGGCTGGCGGTGCGGGTCTTGCTGCGGGACGCCGCCTGGGTACGGGTCGCCTTCGGGCTGGGGGTGGCCGTCGGCGAGGGGCTGAGGCTCGGCGAGACAGACGCGCTGGGCGAGGCGGACGGGGCGGCCAACTCGGGGGCGAGGGTCTCGGGCGGGGAGTCCGCGACGGCGGGTTCCGCGAGGGCGGACTCGGCGGCGGGCTCACCCGAGGTGAGGTGAACCGCGCCAACGGTGCCGCCGACGGCGAGCAGCACGCCGACGGCCGCGGTCGCGGCGATGCCGGCGGGCGAGGAGAACTTGCGGGTACGGAAGTGCTTAGCCACCGCCCGGTCCTTTCGTCGGCTGAACAAACCGGGTCGGACCGTAACGAGAGAAGCACTTCCGAAGTCAACGTGATCACGGTGCTATGCCCGCATTTACCCTGATACGTGTAGCCGATTGTCCGACCCCAACTCAGGTGAAAGGAGGAAGGATCGCAGGCCGGTGGCGGTGCGGGAACGCCTAGCGTGTGGGGGCGGGCGAAATCCCGCGCCGGGACGGCGGCCGGCGCTTAGCCTCGGCAGGATGTGGCCCCGCATCGGAGGACTGCGCACCCTCGCCCTCGGCACGCCCGGCGAGCTGCGCGCCAGCCTCAACACCCTCGTACTGGCCGGCGTGAAGACCGCCACCGCCGGCCTGCTGACGGACGAGTACGCCGAGGAGAACGAGGAGCTGGAGCACGTCGGCGAACGGCTGGTCCTGGTCGACGACCACGACGCGCTGGTGGGCGTCGTCGAGGTCACCGGCGTCGAGGTGGTCCGCCTCGCCGACGTGTCCTGGGACTTCGCCCGTTCCGAAGGGGAGGGGGACCGGTCCGTCGAGGAGTGGCGGGAGGGGCACCGCAGCTACTGGGCCCGGGTGGGCTTCGCGGTCGACGACGACTCGCAGGTGGTCTGCATCCGGTTCCGGCTGGTCTCCGCCGGGGACGGCGGCATCAGCACCGGCGACCTCGGCACCTGAGGTTAAGGATCAGAGCCGCCGCAGCTCGGGCAGCAGGTCCACCGCCGTCGCCAGCACCGCCTCGTCGCCGGCGTACCAGCTACTGGCCCGGGGCCAGTGCGTGACCACGTCGGTGAAGCCGAGCCGGGCGGCCCGCGCGACCTGCTCGGCGAAGAAGTCCACGCTGGTGAGCGAGAAAATCGGCGCTGAGTCGAGCGACAGGTAGCGGTCCAGGGTGGCCGGATCGCGGCCCGCCCGGTCCAGGACCACCTCCATCCGGGCGGCGAGATCCTCGACGGACGACCACCAGGTCTCCAGGTCGTCGCCGCCGAGGCCGGTAGTCACCCACCCCTGCCCGAACCGGGCCGCCAGCCGCATCGACCGAGGCCCGTTCGCGGCCATCACGAACGGCACCCGAGGCCGCTGTACGCAGCCGGGGTTGTTCCGGGCGTCCACCGTGGCGAACCATTCACCCCGCCAGGTGGTCCCGTCCTCGCGCAAAATCAGGTCCAGCAACTCGGTGAACTCGGCGAACCGGTCGACCCGCTGCCTCGGCGGCAGGGTCTCCCCGCCCAGCACCGTGGCGTCGAAGCCGATGCCGCCCGCGCCGAGGCCGAGCAGCACCCGGCCGTCGGAGACGTCGTCCAACGCGGTCACCTGCCGGGCGAACGCCGCCGGGTGCCGGAAGTTGGGCGAGGCGACCAGCGTGCCCAGGCGAATCCGCGAGGTGACCGTGGCGGCGGCGGTCAACGTGGTCATCGAGTCGAACCAGGGACCGTCGACCAGGTCACGCCAGCCCAGGTGGTCGTACGTCCAGGCGTGGTCGAAGCCCCAGTCTTCCGCCTGCCGCCAGCGCCGCCGCGAGTCCGACCAACGCTGATCGGGAAGGATCACGATGCCAATCCGCATGATCGCCAGCGTACGGCCCGGACCGGTCGCGCCGGCCCGGGCCGGCGCGCTACGCCGACACCACGTCGGCCACCACACAGGCGAGATTGTCCGGCGCGCCCTCGGCGTACGCGAGGTCGACCAGGCGCCCGACGGCGGTCTCCGGGTCGGCGGCGGCGAGCGCGGCGTGCAGCGCCTCCTGCCCGACCACGGCGGAGAGCCCGTCGGAGCAGAGCAGGTAGCGGTCGCCGACCAGGGCGGTACGCAGCGCCAGGTCGGCCTCGACCTGGGCACCGCCCCCGAGCGCCCGCACCAGCAGGGCTCGCCGTGGATGGGTGGCCGCCTCGGCCGGGCTGAGCCGGCCCTGGTCGACCAGCGACTGCACGTACGTGTGGTCCTGGGTCAGCCGGAACAGCTCGCCCCCACGCAGCAGGTACGCCCGGGTGTCCCCGACGTGCAGCAGGGCCAGCTGCGACCCTCGGCGCAGGATCGCGGTGAGAGTGGTCACCGGCTGGTGCCCCTCGGTGGCGGCGGCGCGTACCGTGCGGTCGGCCGACGTCACCGCCCCGGCCAGCGTGGCGAGCAGCTCGGCGGCCGGCGCGTCGGCCAGCTCCAGCGGCCGGAGCGCCTCGACGGCGGCGGCACTGGCGGCGGCGCCACCCGGGCCGCGCATGCCGTCGGCCACGGCGAGCAGGTTCGCGCTGGCGTACGCGGTGTCCTCGTTGGTGTCCCGTACGGCACCGGTCTCGCAGCGGACGGCGTAGCGGAAAATGGTCTCGGACATGGTGCACTTCCTCTCGGCGAGCTGGTCGACGAGGAGCGCGACGACGCGACCACGGGCCGCCGTGTCCGCGCTGACCCGGTGCCACCAGGCATCGACCGCCTCGGCTGCCGCGCCCGGCGGCAGGCCGCAGACGGCCCGGATCTCCGCAAGCGGCATCCCGGCCCGGCGCAGCGTGGCGATCAGCCGGGCCCGGTCGAGCTGACCCGGCTCGTAGTACCGGTAGCCCGAGTGCGGGTCGACGGCGGCGGGCGACAGCAACCCCAGCTCGGCGTAGAGCCGTAGCGCCTTTGGCGTGAGTCGCGCCGCGCGGGCGAACACCCCGATGGTCAGCAGCTCCACGGACGCGTCCTCCTCGTGCCGGTCACGCTCCTCGTGCCGGTCACCGCGACCGGCACGGACCACGCTCGGCCCTGTCCCAGGGGCAGGGTCAAGGCGGTTCACGGCTGCGTCAGGCCGCCGGGGAGCCGTTGGCGTCGACCGCGGCGCGGACGAACTCGCGTACCCGGGCGGTGGTGTTGCTGGCCAGCCAAACCGGCCCACGATGGATCGGCGGCGCGTCGTGGATCGGCACGTACGCCAGGTCGGGCCGGGGGTGGTAGCGCCGGGTCTGCTCGCCCACCGGCAGCACCCCCCGGCCCAGCGCCACCAGTGCCAGCAACTCGGGGAACGTGTTGCCTACCGGGCCCTTCGGCACCGGCCGACCCGACGGGGTCCGCTCCGGAGTGCGGTCCCGTTTGAACTCCGCCGAGGTCACCGCCGGGTACTGCACCACCGGATGCTCGGCCAGCACCTCCAGCGACACCGACTCCTCGCCGGCCAACGGATGGTCCGCGGCCACCGCGAGGACGCGCTGCTCGCTCAGCAGCGCCGGGCCGTTCGCCATGCCGTCGAACGGGTACGACGCGATGAGCACGTCGATCGTGCCGTCCCGCAGGCTCGACCGGGTGGTGGCCAGCGGCGCCTCCTGGACGTGCACCACGCACTCCGGATGGCGCTCGGAAAACAGGGTGACGGCGCGGAGCAACACCGGCACGGTCCACTCACCGACGAACGCCACCCGCAACTCCCCGGCGAGCCCCCGCCCAGCCTCCACGGCACGCCGAACGGCGTCCTCCATCCCGGCCACCAGCGGACGCAGGTCGTCGGCGAGGCGTACGCCGATCGGGGTGAGCCGGACGACCCGGCTGGTGCGCTCGAACAGCGGCGCACCTATCCGACGTTCCAGCTTGCGTACCACGTGACTGATCCGCCCGGTGGTCGCCCGCAACCGTTCGGCGGTACGCCCGAAGTGCAGCTCCTCGACCAGGGTCAGGAACGTCTCGACCTCGTACCGCTCCAGCACGCCGACCCCCATCGTTGAATCCGGGTCAACGATCGTAGTCCGATCGTGGCTTGGTCGGCGGCGGCGCCGAGGCCAGGGTGGAAGGCGACTCCCTTGAGGAAAGGAACCCGATGGACGCCGTCACCGACTACCTCGCTGGCCTCGACGCCCCACTGCGCGAGGTCGGCGAGAAACTCCGCACCGTCATCGACGCCGCACTGCCGGAGGCCGCTTCCGCGATGTGGCACGGCCACCCGGTGTGGGGCCTTGGGGACCGCCCCGGGCGCACGCCGGTCTGCCTGGTCAAGGCGTACACCTCGTACGTCACCTTCGGGCTGTGGCGGGGGCAGGATGTCGACGACGCCTCCGGCCGGCTCGTAGCGGGCGCGCGGCGGATGGCCTCGGTCAAGCTGCGCGCCGTCGACGAGATCGACCCGGACCTGTTCACCCGCTGGCTCCGGCAGGCGTACAACCTGGAGGCGCGATGAGCGCGGTGCGGGTAACGGGCTTCGACCACCTGGTCCTCACCGTCACCGACGTGGAACGGTCCCTCGACTTCTACTGCGGCACCCTGGGCCTGCCGCCGGTGCGGGTCGACCGTTGGCGGGCCGGCGAGGCGCCCTTCCCATCGGTACGCGTGAGCCCGGAGACCATCATCGACCTGGTATGCGGCGAGCCGGGCGGATCGAACGTCGACCACTTCTGCCTGGTGGTGGAGCCGCTCGACTGGCAGCAGGTGATCGACTCCGGGGTGTTCACCGTGTTGACCGGGCCGGTGCCGCGCTTCGGCGCGCGGGGCAACGCCACCTCGATCTACGTACGCGACCCGGACGGCAATACCGTCGAGCTGCGCTGGTATCCCGAGGACGCGTAGCGGGCGGGGGCGTTGCTAGCGTGGCGTGATGCCCGAACTGCAGCGGCTCGACGCCCGTCACGCGCCCGCGCTGCTGCGCTTCGAGCGGGAGAACCGGGCGTACTTCGCGCGATTCGTGCCGGACCGTGGCGACGGCTACTTCGCTGGGTTCGCCGCCCGCCATGCGGAACTGCTCGCGGAGCAGGCTGCCGGCGGGTGCCACTTCCATGTCCTGATCGACGACGACGGTGCCGTGCTGGGGCGGTTCAACCTGGTCGACGTCGCCGACGGCAGCGCCGATCTGGGCTATCGGGTCGCCGAGCGGGCGACCGGGCGGGGCTTGGCGCAGGACGGCGTACGCCGAGTCTGCGACCTGGCCCGCGACGAGTACAGGCTGCGCCAGTTGGTCGCGTCGGCGGCGCTGGCGAACCGAGGCTCGCTCGCGGTGCTGCGGCGCACCGGGTTCGTACCCGTCGGCGAGGTGTTGCTCGACGGACAGCCCGGCCTACGGCACGTCCGTGACCTGGCGGCCGTGAACGGTGAAGGCGTCGGCACCGACTGGCAGGATCCCGCTACATGGCCCCTCTGCCCAAACCCGACGACCTGACGTCGCTGGTCCTGCGTGTCGACTTCGCCGAAGGCGCGGCCTGGGAGGCGCTGAAGGCTGCCATTATCGCGGGCGACCCTTACGACAACGCGGTTTTCGTCAGCGACCCGCGCTACGACGGGGTGAGTACCCAGTCCCTGGTCGAGGCGGATGCCAACGCGGCCGACGACGACAAGGTGTTCTACCTGTTCCTCGCCGATGCCACCACGATGGTTGACGACGAACATCTGCTGCTCGCCGTCGACCTGCACGACGAGCCGGGCCGCACCTTCCGGCTACCACCCCGCTGGTACGCCGAGGTCTCGGCCAATCTCTGCATCGCGAACATGGACTTCGCCGAGTACGCAGACTCCGTCGACGCCTCCGGCGTGTTCCGAGGCTTTGGGGATACCTGAACGTCCACGGGCGCGGGGCGTGTCGCGGGCGAGGGGCACCCTCCTTGAGACCGAGATCAACTCACTACAGGCGTTTCGCCATCTGTTGGGTCATGACCTCGTAGCCGCAGGTCTGGTACAGCGAGATCGCAGCATCGTTGCGGCCGAATACGTTAAGCCCGAGCCGCGTAGCACCCGCCTCCCGTGCCACCGCCTCTACGGCCGCGAGGATCGCTCTCCCGTAGCCGGATCGCCGGTAGCGCTCTTCCACGCTGATGTCGTAGAGCCACGCAGTGTCGGTTGCCCTGGTTCGTGGCTCGTCCAGCCCGACCCACGCGTAGCCGACGACTTGGCCCGTGGCGTTCTCGGCTACCAGAAGGCGGTGGCGTTCCGTCGCCAAGCCGTCGGGCAGAAACTGGGCTCGATCCTGTCGCGCCTTCTCCGTCGCGGCCTCGGCCGGCATGATCTCGGCGAGGGCTTGGACGTACTCCACCTCCTGTCGCGTCGTGTAGTCCTCGTACTCGTCTTCACGCATCGGGCGCAGGGTGACTGCGGGAGAGTTCACCCGGACATGATGGCGAGCACCGTTCCGGGAAAGCGAGCGGCTTTCTCATCTGGGCGTACGTCCATACAAGGTCAAGCCCGTGGGAGCACCGAAGGCCCTGACCGGACCCGCGTCCCGATCAGGTCGACACGACCTCACGTCGCAGGCTAGCCCTTCCGGCGGGTCCCCTGCAGCGGCTCGGGAAGAGCTGACGGGTGCGGGCGGCGTCCCGTGGGTCGTCCGCCCGCACCGGCGCGCGGTGCCCGCCCTTAGCGGTCACCGCGGCCGCTCAGCAGCCCTGGGCGCTGGTGTAGATCCGGTACTGAGTGCCGTTCCAGACAAGCCCGCCGTCCGCCCCCACGCAGCTGTTCGCGGTGCCGGTGAGGCCGACCGGGCCGGCGTAGTACGAGTAGTCATTGTCGTCCACCTTGGACGACGCGGCGCCCGTGCAGGTCCCATTCTTAACGGTCTCATAGCAACGGACTAGCTGCACCCAGGTATGGGCGGTCTTCCCATACGTCGCACCGAGGTGGTTGACGCAGGCGCTGTTGGTGCCGCCGTTCGTGCTGTTGTAGTAGATGACCAACTCCATCACCGGGTTACTCGCTGGCAACGCCTTGCGGTAGGTGATCGTCCCCGAACATGAGATGGCGGCCTGCGACGGCGCCTCGGTGATCACCTGCACCGTGGCGAACGACGCGGCCAGCGCGGCGACCGACGCTAGCACCTTGCGGGTGAGATTCATGCTTTCCTGCTCCCTCCTGGACGCCCGTTGGTGACCGCCCCGGAACTTTTTGGTACGGCAGCCGCCGTTTGAGATCTTGCTGTTGAACCGGGGTGGACGCGAGACGGGCATCGCATGATCGTCTATCCGATGCGGACAGTACACCCAGATCGATCTTGCGGTGGTCCCTTGGCACATGCGTAGCCGTTGCTCGGTAGGAGCGTGTACTCGGCGGAAAGGCGTTCGTGTTCACCGGCGAGAGCGGCCGGAACCTCTCGCGCGGCAACTTCAACAAGCTGGTGAAGTGGTCCGAGGCGGTGGCCGACGTGGGCGTGCCCGGCCTGCACTTCCACGACCTGCGGCATACCAGCAACACGCTCGCATCGCGGGCACCGGGTGCGAGCCTGCGGGACATCATGGCCCGGATGGGCCACGACAGCCCACGGGCCGCGTTGATCTATCAGCACGCCACCGCGAGGCCGATCAAGGGATCGCCGATGCGATCGACAAGGCGGTGAAGGCGGCCAGGCGCAAGCCGAGCAAGCGCAATCCGAGGCGGGCCGCCGAGGGTGGCGGGCCGGCCGCCGAGGCGAGCTAATGGCCCGCTAATGGCCCACGGCCTGTTTCAGCTCCCCTGACAACGCGGAAGCCCTGGTTGGGACTCTCGTCCTGACCAGGGCTTTTGTGCGTTGGAGCGGGTGACGGGAATCGAACCCGCACTGTCAGCTTGGGAAGCTGATGTTCTGCCATTGAACTACACCCGCAGGCGGCACCACTGTACCTGAGGTCACCGCTGTCGTGCATCCAGGTACCCCGGCGAGCCTTTTGCCCCGTGCCGGTGCCGGTCCCGTTTGCCGACGGGACCGGCACCGGGCCTTGCGGGGCTCAGGCGGCCGGGCGGCGGGTGTCGAGGCCGTGACGACCATGCCGGGCCTCAGGTACGACAGTGACGGCCTGCCGGGCGGGGTCGGTCGCCTGCGGGTCGAGCCAGACCCGCACCTGCGGCCGGCCGGCGCCGAGGTAGGCCGCCTGGTCGCGCCGGGTCAGCATCGCCACGTCGACGTTGAACTCGAACAGCCGCCAGTCGACCTGGGGCGCGGCCCGACCGAGCGCGGCCACCCGGGCCACGGTGGCCGGGTCAGTCACCGGCCGGGCGCGGCCAGCGACGTACGCCTCGTCGTCGCTCTCCTCGGGCGGGAACGAGTGGAGCGCGTAGCGGCCGTCGCGTTCGAGGTCGCGGCGCTTGGGCGAATCGATGACGAAGCAGTAGAGCCCGTCGTCGGTGATGACCGGGGAGATCGGGTGGACCCGGGGGCCGCCGTCGGCGCGGACCGTGGCGAGGTAGCCGAAACCCGGCCCGTACTGCTGCAGGAGAAGGCGGATCTCGTCGGCGAGTCGGGGCTCGTCGGCGGCGAATTCGGACCAGGAAGCCATGCGGACATTCTATCGAACACGTGTACGAGGATGCAGTCCGACACGCAGGTCACTCGTACCGGTCGCTATGGTGTTCCGATGCTGCTCTCCGACCGCGACCTGGTCTCCGAGATCGAGTCGGGCACGCTCGCGCTGGAGCCCTTCGAGCCCGCGCTGGTGCAGCCGTCCAGCATCGACGTACGCCTGGACCGGCTCTTCCGGGTCTTCAACAACCATCTCTACACCCATATCGACCCGGCCGCGCAGCAGGACGACCTCACCTCGATGGTGGAGGTGCCCGAGGGCGAGCCGTTCGTGCTGCACCCGGGCGAGTTCGTGCTCGCCTCCACGCTTGAGGTGATCTCGCTCGGCGACCAACTCGCCGGGCGCCTGGAAGGCAAGTCGTCGCTCGGGCGGCTCGGGCTGCTCACCCACTCGACCGCCGGCTTCATCGACCCGGGCTTCTCCGGGCACGTCACGCTGGAGCTCTCCAACGTGGCGAACCTGCCGATCACCCTCTGGCCCGGCATGAAGATCGGCCAGCTCTGCATCTTCCGGCTCTCCTCGCCGGCCGAGCACCCGTACGGCTCGGCGGTCTACGGCTCGCGCTACCAGGGGCAGCGTGGCCCGACCCCGAGCCGGTCCTGGCAGAACTGGCGGACCTGGCCGACCCGCTGAACACCGAGCAGGGGCCCCCGCGACGCGGGAGCCCCTGCAAACCGGTCAGCCCGGGCGGCCGTAGCTGTTGATCTGGCCGTCGTCGACGCGTTTCATCGTGATCGGTTTGCCCGACTCGGAGGCGTGCACCACCCAGCCGTCGCCGACGTACATCGCGACGTGGTGTATGTCGCTGTAGTAGAAGACCAGGTCACCGGGGCGCAGCTCGGCGCGGCTGACCCGCTGGGTGACGTCGTGCTGCTGCCGGGCGTTGTGCGGCAGTGAGACGCCGGCCTTGGCCCAGGCCGCCATCGTCAGACCGGAGCAGTCGTAGTGGTCGGGGCCGGCGGCCCCCCAGACGTAGATCTTGCCGATCTGGGCGCAGGCGAACTTGACCGCCACCCCGGCGGGGCCACCCGGGTAACCGGCGGGGCAGGGCGCCGGGCGCAGCGGGCCGCCGCCACCGTTGCCGTACACCTTGAGCCGTAGCTTCTGCAGCCGGGCGATCTCCGCGTCGATCTGCTTCTTCCGGGCCGCGAGCTGGGCCTCGGTCCGGGCCAGCTGGGCGATCATGTCGTCCAGCGACTTCTTCTTCGCGGCCAACTGGTCGCGCAGGTCGGCCACGGCCTGCACCTGCTGCTGCTGGCGGTACGCGAAGCGGTCGAGCAGTTCCAGGCTGTCGACCAGCTCACCGGGCGACCGGCTGCCCAGCAGCGCGTTGACGGTGGAGATGGTGTCGCCCTTGTACGCGTCGGCGGCGAGACCGCCGACCTGCCGGAGGGCCTGGTCGACCTGGGCCTGCAACGGGGCGATCTGCTTGGCCAGCGTGGCGGCCTGCTTGCGCTTGGCGGCGAGGTCCTCGCGGGTGGCGTTGACCTGCTCGATGATCGGTTCGAGCTTGTTCCAGTCCTGGTCGATCTGGCGCTCGATCTCGGTGACGGATGGTTCGGCGTGTGCCGCCGTGGCGCCACCGGTCAAGACGACGGCGGTGCCGGCCAGTGCGGCGAGGGCGGTGGTTAAGCGGGACCAGCGTGAACGCGGCGCAGCCGCCGACCGGTCGACCGACCGGACCGACGGTGGCCGCGGGGCATGGTGTGCCACCGGGCTCCGTACTCCTTCTTCCCTGACCGCCTACCGGGTTAGCTGACGGGTTCGGGCGGGAAGGGAGTCGCCCTACCGCACCGCGGTGCGGATTCACCCCAGGTACCTGGTTCCCCGGCTCGCCCGGAGGCGACTCGGCGGTGTCGGACCGTCACCGCCCGGGTTGGACGGTGGACCTACGGTCGACGACTGACCAGAGTAGGGACCGTCGTTATCGATCCGCAACCCGCGACGCCGTGACACACCGTACGCGAATTTCCAACCACGATCGGATGCGGTGAAGGTTTCCTTCGGGTCGCATCGTTATTCGGAAAGGTGTTGACCAGAACCCAGGTACGGAGTGAGGGTGAACCAGCAGTGACCCCGATCTCTATCTGGAGGTTCGATGCACCTCACAGCCCTGCCGTCGCGCAGACGGATGCTGCTGGCCGCCGCCGTCGCGGCGGCCACCGCTCTCGCGACCAGCGGTCCCACCGCGGCGGCGCCCCCCGCCGGTGGAAACAGCGACAGCCAGAACCGCCAGCAGCAGTACGCCGCAGCGGCAGCCGAGTACGGCGTGCCGCAGGGCGTGCTGCTCGGCGTCTCGTACCTGGAATCCCGTTGGGACACCCACCCGGGCCAGCCCAGCACCAGCGGCGGCTACGGCCCGATGCACCTGACCGACGCCGCGCAGGTCGCCTCGACGCCGTCCAGTTCCCACGTCGACGAAAACGAGGACCCCCGGGGCGACGAGTCCCGGCCGCTCTCCCTCGACCCGGCGATTGCGGCCCAGCCGAGCGGCGACGCACTGCCGCAGGCGTCGCTGCAGACCCTCGACGCCGCCGCCGACCTCACCGGCGAGTCGAAGGAGACGCTGCGCACCGACGCCGACGCCAACATCCGGGGCGGGGCGGCGCTGCTCGCGTCGTACCAGCGGGAGCTGGGTGGGCCGGTCGGCGCGGGCAGCGACCCGGCGGCCTGGTACGGCGCGGTGGCCCGGTATTCCGGCGCGGACACCGAGGACGCCGCGGCGGCCTTCGCCGACGAGGTGTACGACCAGCTCGGCCAGGGTGCCAGCCGGACCACCGACGACGGCCAGCGGGTAACCCTCGCCGCCACGACGGTGAAGCCGGACGAGTCCGGGCTGCACAAGCTCGGGCTGCGCCGCGCCGAGCGGCCGGACGGCCTGGAGTGCCCGGTCCGGCTGGCCTGCGAGTGGATCCCCGCGCCGTACGCGAAGCTCAGCGCGGACCCGGGCGACTACGGCAACTACGACGTCGGCAACCGGCCGGCCCAGCAGAAGATCGAGTACATCATCATCCACGACACCGAGGGCTACTTCGGTCCCAGCGTCGACCTCGTCAAGCGGGCCGACTACCTCGGCTGGCACTACACGCTGCGCTCGGTGGACGGCTACATCGCCCAGCACATCAAGGCGAAGAACGTCGGCTGGCACGCCGGCAACTGGTACGTCAACGCCAAGTCGATCGGCATCGAGCACGAGGGTTTCGCCGGCCACGGCACCTGGTACACCGAGGCGATGTACCGGACCTCGGCCAAGCTGGTCCGGCACCTGGCGCTGAGCTTCCAGATCCCGCTGGACCGGCAGCACATCCTGGGCCACGACAACGTCCCCGGCATCACCGCCGCAAATGTGGCCGGGATGCACTGGGACCCGGGCCCGTACTGGGACTGGTCGCACTACTTCGACCTGATGAAGGCGCCGTTCAAGGGCACCGGGACCCCGCACACCGGGCTGGTCACCATCGACCCGGACTACGCCACCAACCAGCCGGCCTTCACCGGCTGCAACCGGCAGCCCCCGGGCGTCCCGAATCCCCTGCCGCCGATCCAGCCCTGCCCGCTGCGCGGCTCCTCCTCGGTCATCCTGCGCACCGGCCCGAGCCCGACCGCGCCGCTGGTCAACGACCTGGGGCTGCAGCCGAACGGCCAGCCGAACACCATGTACATCTCCGACCACGGCGCCCGCGCCTCGGCCGGCCAGACGTACGCCCTCGCCGACCGGCAGGGCGACTGGACGGCGATCTGGTACCTCGGCCAGAAGGCGTGGTTCCACAACCCGGCCTCGGCGCCGACCGCGAAGTGGGCGAACGGCTTCGTGGTGACCCCCAAGCCGGGCAAGACCACCATCCCGGTGTACGGGCGGGCCTACCCGGAGCAGGTGGCCTACCCGTCCACGATTCCCTACCAGGCCATCTCCCCGCTGCAGTACACCTTCCCGGCGGGCCAGCGGTACGCGGTCGGCGGCGTCCTGCCGAGCGAGTACTACCGGGCCGTGTCGTTCGACGGCTCGGCGCCGGGTGACCGGACGATCGTCCGCGGCAAGATGCAGTACGTGCAGATCCAGTTCGGCCACCGGGTGATGTACGTCAACCTCGATGACGTGCAGATCCAGCCGGCGGCGGTCGGCGCTCCGCGCTGACCCTGGACGCGACGAAGGCCCCCGGTCTGGACCGGGGGCCTTCGTGCTGGTCGACAGGGTCAGCCGACAGAGTCAGCCGGCAGGGTCAGTAGGGCCGGCGGAAGCCGGCGACCGGCTGGTAGCTGATCTGCGCCACCTGCACCGGTTGCCCGGTCCGTGGCGCGTGCACCATCAGCCCGTTGCCGAGATAGAGCCCGACATGGTGCAGGTCGCTGTAGAAGAAGACCAGGTCACCGGGGCGCGCCTCGGCGCGGGAGACGGCCTTGCCCTCGTTCCACTGCGCGCCGGTGAAGTGGGTCAGGTAGATCCCCGCCGCCTTGTACGCGAACTGGGTGAGGCCGGAGCAGTCGAACGTGTTCGGGCCGGTGGCACCCCACACGTACCAGCTGCCGACCTTGCTGCAGGCGGTCCTGATGGCGGTCTGCGCGGCGGCGGCGATCACGCCGTCGATCTTCGGGCAGCCGTCGACCCGCACCGACGACTTCGGCAGCATCCCCTTCAGCCGCGTCATCTCAGCGTCGATGTGCTTCTTCTTGGCTGCCAGCTCGTCGCGCTGCTTGATCTGGGCGGCGATCAACGTGTCCAGCTTCTGCTTCTGCGCGTTGTACTTGTCGCGGATGGCGAGCACGCTCTCGACCTGCTTGCGCTGCTGCTGGGCCAGCCGGTCGAGGATGACGAGTTGCTCGGCGAGGGTACCCGGCTTGGTGCTCACCAGCAGGGCACCGATCTCCTGCGAGGGGCCGCTCATGTAGTAGTGGGCGGCGATGTCGCCGACCTTGTTCATCGCCAGGGCCGACTCCAGCTCCAGCGGCACCATCTTCTTTTCGAGATCCGCCGACTTCTTCTGGTTGACCTTGAGCTGGGCGCGAACCTTGTTGTAGCTCTCGATGGTGGGCTCGAGCTGTTCCCACTGCTTGTCGATCTGGGCGTCGATCTCGTCCACCGACGGCGGT
Source organism: Micromonospora sp. NPDC048999 (assembly GCF_040649295.1). Classification (NCBI taxonomy): domain Bacteria; kingdom Bacillati; phylum Actinomycetota; class Actinomycetes; order Micromonosporales; family Micromonosporaceae; genus Micromonospora; species Micromonospora sp. NPDC048999. The sequence goes on from NZ_JBEZFI010000001.1 coordinate 636,241, forward strand.
GCCGCGTGCGCCGGCGCCGCCAGCAGCCCGGCGCCGACCGCGACGGCCGCGACCAGGGTGAGGAGACGGCGTACGACCCGGCGCGTTCCGATCGGTCGGAGCGGGGGATGGCTCGGGGCGTGACGATCAGGAGGCATGGTTGCCACCGGCACGGACTCCTTTTGCAACCGACCGCCGGGCGCCTCGGGTGAGGGAGGGTCGAGGCAGACGACCACAGCGGTCGGTGCCCCACCTTAGGGAAGGTGACCGGGTGGAATCAAGGCGACCGTTTACTCAGTCACGTACGCGCTATCACTCGCACACAAAGGGTATTCATTACCCTGTCAGCCATTGTCGTCAATTCGCCATCGGGGAGGGCAGGACCGCCACCACCACCGCCGGCTCCTGACCGCGACGGCGGTGGCACCTCGCGTGGGTGCCACCGCCGTCGCGGTTGCGCCGGTCCCGGCGTACGCCTCAGCCGGCGACCGGCTCGGCCTCCTTGTCACCGGCCGTGGCCTCCGGCTTGACCGAGCGGAGCAGCACGCTGGCCACGTCGACGACCTCGACCTGCTCGCCGGCGCCCTTGCCGTTGACCCCGTCGCTGAGCATCGTCGAGCAGAACGGGCAGCCGACCGCGATGGTCTTCGCCCCGGTGGACATGGCCTCCTCGACCCGGTCCACGTTGATCCGCTTGCCGATCTTCTCCTCCATCCACATCCGGGCACCGCCGGCGCCGCAGCAGAAGGAGCGCTCGCTGTTCCGCGGCATCTCGGTGATCTCGGCGGAACCGAGGGCGGCGCCGAGCACCTCGCGCGGCGGGGTGAAGACCCGGTTGTGCCGGCCCAGGTAGCAGGGGTCGTGGTAGGTCAGGCCGCCGTCGACCGGTTGCACCGGGGTGAGCTTGCCGGTGGCGACCAGGTGGGCCAGGAGCTGGGTGTGGTGCACCACCTCGAACTCGCCGCCGAGCTGGCCGTACTCGTTGCCCAGCGTGTTGAAGCAGTGCGGGCAGGTGGCGACGATCTTGCGCTTGCTCTTCTCCCGGCCCTCGAACGCCTCGTTCAGCGTCTCGACGTTCTGCTGGGCGAGCATCTGGAAGACGAACTCGTTGCCGATCCGGCGGGCCGGGTCACCGGTGCAGGTCTCACCCTCGCCGAGGATGGCGAAGGAGACGCCCGCCTCGTGCAGCAGCGTGGCGACCGCCCGGGTGGTCTTCTTGGCCCGGTCCTCGAACGCGCCGGCACAGCCGACCCAGAACAGGTACTCGAAGTCCTCGACCTCGCCGACCCGCGGCACCTCGAAGTCGAGGCCCTTGGTCCAGTCCTCGCGGGTGTTCTGCGGGGCGCCCCACGGGTTGCCCTTGTTCTCCAGGTTGCGCAGCATGACGCCGGCCTCGGAGGGGAAGCTCGACTCGATCAGCACCTGGTATCGGCGCATGTCGACGATGTGGTCGACGTGCTCGATGTCCACCGGGCACTGCTCGACGCAGGCGCCGCAGGTGGTGCACGACCAGAGCACGTCCGGGTCGATGACGCCACCCTCGGCGGCGGTGCCGATCAGCGGCCGGTCGGCCTCGGCCAGGGCCAGTACGTCGACGTTCGCGAGCTGCTCCTCGGTGGCCTTCTCCTCGCCGGTCAGGTCCTTGCCGCCGCCGGCGAGCAGGTAGGGCGCCTTGGCGTACGCGTGGTCCCGCAGGCTCAGCACGAGCAGCTTCGGCGACAGCGGCTTGCCGGTGTTCCAGGCCGGGCACTGCGACTGGCAGCGGCCACACTCGGTGCAGGTGCTGAAGTCGAGCAGGCCCTTCCAGGTGAACTGCTCGACCTGGGCGACGCCGAACTGATCCTTCTCCGGGTCGGCCTCCTCGAAGTCGAGCGGCTTGCCGTCGCTCATCATCGGCCGCAGCGCGCCGAGGCCGGAGCCAGCCGGCTTCTCCGGCTCCCGCTTGAAGAAGATGTTGGGGAACGCCAGGAAGCGGTGCCAGGCGACGCCCATGGTCACGTTCAGCGAGATCACGATGAGCCAGGTCATCGAGATGACGATCTTGACGAGGGCGGCGACGCTGACGCCGGCCGTCCAGGCCGGGAGCGCGCCGCCGAGGGCGTGGCTGACCGGGGTGGCCCAAGCCGGGTACGCGAACTGGTCGGTGGCGACCTTGAAGCCACGGATCAGGAACCCGAAGATCAGGACCAGCAGCACGACCCACTCGACGAAGTAGCCCTGCCACATGGTGGAGCCGGCGAACCGGGACCGCACGCCGGGCCGGGTGGGCCGGTTGCGCAGCCGAATCGCCATCAGCACCAGGATGCCGACCAGGCCGAGGACGCCGATGATCTCGGTGGCCAGGCCGAAGACCGTCCAGTGCCCGATGATCGGCAGTTCGCCGCCCGGCGTGACCACCTCGAAGTACGCCTCAAGCACCAGCAGCGACAGCACGATGAACGCGACCATCACGAACCAGTGCGCGGCGCCCACCACGCCCCACTTGAGCATGCGGGTGTGACCGGCGGTCTCCACCAGCATCTTCTTCGTGCGGGTGCCCTTGTCGGTGAACCGCTCCGGCGCCGGTTGCCCGAGCCGGATGACTGCCACCAGCTTCATGACCGCGCGTACCGCAAGCCCCACCGCCACGGCGGTGATGGCGGCCGCGAGGATCGTGGTGACGATCTGGACGCTGCCCATCGAGTTGGCCTCCCGGTCTGCTGCCTGGTCGAGCGGCTCGGCGACCGGGACCGGTTCAAGGCGCGGCCGGCGTTCCGCCGCTACCGCCCGCCCCGACCCGATCGGCCGATGACCTCGCTCCGCTCGGTCATGCAGTGCAGCCTACGCGCAATGTTACTCAGCAGTAACGTGAAGCATCTCGCACCCGGCCACGCCGCCCTGCCGACACCTTAGGTGGACCGGGCATGATACGGCGAGCAGGGGCGTGCAGGCGTGACGTACATCCGTGCCACCCGACCAGGTGGAACCGACCAGCGGCGGCCAACCGGGTGGAAACAGGCCGAGGGCCCGGCCCCCACGAGGAAACCGGGCCGGACGTCGACCGGGTCAGCGCCAGCGGGAAAGCAGGATCAGCGAGGCGACCATCGCGCCGAAGCCCACCGCGAGGTTCCAGTAACCCCACGACATGACCGGGTACTCCTGCTCGGAGAGGTAGTACACGACCAGCCAGCCGATCCCGACGACGATCAGCGCAACGGCGGTGATCGGTAGCCACACCGGGCTAGGCTTGCGCGTCGCCGCTGTGGCGGTCGGACGCACGTCCGTCGGGGGGGTGTACACCTTCTTCTTGCGGACCTGAGACTTGGGCACGGCGCTCTCCAGAGGGGGGTACGACCTCGTCCGGCCTGACAACCGGGCGCGGGGGCGACGGTCCATGGCCAATAATGTTCAAGAGCTAGCGTAGTCCCGACTGACCGTCCAGGCCACGAATGGGGTCAGGCCGGTGCACGGTGTGACCGAAAAGGGTGGGCTTTTCGGGTCGAACACACCGGTTCGCGTCGCCGCGGGCCGGAACGAGACGACGGGAAGGGAACGCCCGGTGGAGTACACGTCCGGTGCCGCCTCCTGGCGGAAGGTCCTCCGGCGGGCGGTTGGCGTGCTGCTGCCCCGCCGACGGCGCCCCGGCTGGTCCATCGGCGTGCCCCTGATCGCCGCGGCGGCCGGGCTGCTCTTCACCACGACCGCGACCACCGCCGGCGGTACCCGCTTGCGGGAGGACCGCCGGCCCCAACTCACTCAGTTGATCGAGGACCGGCGCGAGCAGGTCGCGGCGAGCGAGAAGGAGGCCGCCCGGCTGCGCGCCGAGGTCGAGGAGCAGACCGCCGCCCTGGCCGACACCGACGGCCCGATCAAGGCGCAACGGGACCGGGCCGCCGCCAACCGGCAGGCCGCCGGCTTCACCGCGCTCACCGGCACCGGGGTCATCGTCGAGCTGAACGACGCGGTGCGGCGGCCCGACCAGCCACTACCCAAGGGCGCCAGCAACGACGACCTGGTCGTCCATCAGCAGGACGTCCAGGCGGTCGTGAACGCGCTCTGGGCCGGCGGCGCCGAGGCCATGTCGATCATGGACGTGCGCGTGCTCAGCACCAGCGCCGTGCGCTGTGTCGGAAACACCCTGCTGCTGCACGGCCGGGTGTACTCCCCTCCTTTCAAGATCGTGGCAATCGGTGACCCCGCCGCCCTCCAGCAGGCGCTCGCCGTGTCCGGGGGAGTCCGGGAGTTCAGGCAAGCAGCCGACGACTACCAACTCGGATACAAAGAATCCGTCGCCACGGTCACCGTGCCAGCGTTCGAGGACTCGACGGCCCTCCAGTCGGCGAAGGCCCTCCGATGACGTCAAACGAGCCCTGGGATCGGCAGGGCCGCCACCATGACCCCGGTGACGAGGCCAGCACTTTCATCCCACCGGTCGACCGCCCGTCTTCGCCCCCGCCTCGCGCCGGGATCGAGCTGCCCTGGCCGGACTCGGCCGCGCCCCGCCCGGCCGCGCCCCGGCCACCGGCCGCCGGCCCGGCCACCGGCCCGGCGGCTGGCCCGGCGGCTAAGTACCCGGCCCCGCCGCCGCCATGGCCCGGCACCCAGGCGCAACCGCCGGCAACCGGCGGTCCGGAGCGGACCGCTGCCGCCCGGGCCGAGCAACACCCATCCGCGCCCGCCCCGGCGGAGCGGTGGCGATCCGACTCCCGCCCGGAGACGGCCGGGCCGGAAATCGCCGCGGAGGCACCCGGTCACCGGGGCGTCGGCGGGCCCACCGCCCGCCCATCCGGCGGTCCGATCGCCCCGATCAGACCGGCCGCTCCCGCTGACGCGCCGACCGCGTACCTCCCGGTTCTGGGCGACCGGGCCGAGCGTCGCGCCGCCGGGCACCCCACCGAGGGCCGTGGCGCACACCCGGCCGACGGTCGCGCCGCCGGCACCCGGGGAGCCGGTACGCCGGCTGCCGACGTACGCCGGACGGCCGGACCGGCCGACGGCGGTCCGGCCGTGCCCGGGCGCACCGGCAACACCGGGGCGGACCCGGCGGCGACCGCCATGCTCCCGACCGTCACCGCTCGCCCGGCGCGCCCTCCGGCCCTGGATTCGACCGCGCTGATGGGTGCCGTACCCCCGCTCGGGGACGCCGGTGGCGGCGACGGCTCCGACTTCCCGGCCGAGCCGCCGCGACCGCGGCGCGGCGAGCGCGTGGTGCAACTCCGCCCCGAGCAGACCGGTGAGGGCTACAAGAGCGTCTACTCCGAGCTGACCCGGCCCACCATCGGCTCCCGGCTGCGTACGATCGTGCGGGCCTCCGGCGAGGTGCTGATCACCTTCGGCCTGGTGGTGCTGCTCTTCGCCGGATACGAGATCTGGGGCAAGACGGTGATCGTCGACGCCCACCAGAACGACTTGAACAGCCAGCTCGAACAGGTTTGGGGCGACCCGACGGTCGCCCCGACCGGCCCCACCCCGAAGCCCACGCCACCGGCCGAGGGCAAGCCCGTCGCCGGGCTCTACATCCCCAAGTTCGACAAGCACTGGGTCGTGGTCGAGGGGGTCAGCCCGGACGACATCCGGTACGCCCCGGGCCACTACCCCAAGAGCGCCCTGCCGGGTCAGGTCGGCAACTTCGCCGTGGCCGGGCACCGCATCCGGGCCACCTTCTGGCGGCTGGACGAGCTGCACCCCGGGGACGACATCATCGTCGAATCCCAGACCGAGTGGTTCATCTACAAGGTCTACCAGCAGCGGATCGTCAGGCCGTCCCAGGACGAGGTGGTGGCGCCCGTGCCGGGCGAACGGGGCGCGAAGCCGACCGAGCGGGTGCTCACCCTGACCACCTGCAACCCCAAGTTCGACAACTACCAGCGGCTGATCATCCACGCCCGGCTCGACCACGTACAGGCCAAGTCTGAGGGCCGCCCGGCCGAGTTGGGGGGCTGACGTTGTACGCGTGGATCTGGCGCAAGCTGCCGTTCGGGCCGATCGGCAAGCTCATCGGCTCGCTGCTGCTCGCCACGGCGTCGGTCGCCCTGCTCTGGTTCGTGGTCTTCCCGTGGGCGGAGCCCCTCCTTCCCTTCTACGACAGCCAGGTCACCGATGAGTCGGGCGTGCCGGGCGGCGACCCCGCTGGGCAGCTCACGGTGCCCAGCGGGTCGCCCAGCGCGGAGGAGATCCCGTACAGCATTGAGACCAACAACGCCCCACCCACCACCCCGAACAGGTGACCCGATGCGCGTCCTGGTGATCGACAACTACGACTCGTTCGTCTTCAACCTCGTGCAGTACCTCGGCCAGCTCGGGGTGGACTGCGAGGTCCGGCGCAACGACGAGATCGATGTCGCCGAGGTGGGCCGGCTGGGGGCGGGCGGCGTGCTGCTGTCGCCCGGTCCGGGCAGCCCCGACCGCGCCGGCATCTGTCTCGACGTGGTGCGGGAGTACGCCGGCAAGCTGCCCCTCTTCGGGGTCTGCCTCGGCCACCAGGCGATCGGCGAGGCGTTCGGCGCGACGGTGACCCGGGCGCCGGAGCTGCTGCACGGCAAGACCTCCGAGGTGAGCCACCGCGGGGTCGGGGTGCTCGCCGGTCTGCCCGACCCGTTCACCGCCACCCGCTACCACTCGCTCGCCGTGCTGCCGGAGACCCTGCCAGAGGAGCTGGAGGTCACCGGCTGGACCGGCTCAGGCGTGGTGATGGCCATGCGGCACCGGACCCTGCCCATCGAGGGCGTCCAGTTTCACCCCGAGTCGGTGCTGACCGAGGGCGGGCACCTCATGCTGGCCAACTGGCTGGCCGTGTGCGGCTACCCGGAGGCGCTGGAGCGGGCTCCGGAGTTGGCCGCCGAGGTGGACACCCGCCGCCGGGCCGCCTTCGCCGCAGCCTGACCCACACCGCCGCCCCGGCGTCGGCTCTACGGGATGAGCTGCCGCGGCGGCGACACGTCCGGGAAGGGGAACCCGCCACCGGTCCCGGGTCCCCCGGGCTGGTCGGTGGTGGGCGTCTCGGTCGGGGTCTCGGACGACTCAGGCGCCGGGATGTCGACGTAGATGGTGATCGCCTTGTCCTTGGGCAGTTTGGTGCCCGCCTTCGGGGTCTGGGAGCTCACCTTGCCGGCCTGCTCCGCCGGTTTCTCGTCGCCGTCCCGGACATTCACGTTGTTGTACCCGGCCGCCTTCAGCGTCCTGATGGCCTCGTCCTTGGAAAAGCCGAAGACGTTCGGAACCTCACTGACGTTGCCGTTGGAGACCTTCACCTTGATGGTGCTGGCTTCGTCCACCTCGGTGCCCTGCTTGGGGTCGGTGCCGAGGACCTGGTCCTTGGGCGCGCTGTCGTCGACGTAGTCCGGATCGACAATGAAGCCCAGGCCCTCCAACTGCTCCTTGACGTTCTCGTACCGGTTACCGACCACCGGGGGGATTTTGACCTTGTTCGGGCCGTTGCAGACCTGGTACGTCACGTTCTGGCCCTTTTCCAGCGCCGTACCCGGGTCCGGGCTCTGCTCAACCACCTTGCCCTTCTCGCAGGTGGCGTTGAGCACCGGCTCGCCGGGCACCGGAATGAGGCCCAGCCGCTGGATCTCGCTGCTGGCGTCCGCCACGCTCATGCCTTGAACCCTCGGCACCTCCACGCTGTCGACGCGGTTCTGCATCAGCAGCGCGCCGACCAGGGCGATCACCGCAAGGACGCCGAGCCCGGCGAAGCTGGCAATCACCCAGGCGGAGCTGCGGCGTTTGCGCGGGTCGCCGACCCGGGCCGGCACCTGCTGCCGGGTCTGCGGCCCCATGACCTGCGTCTGGTAACCGGCCGCCCCGGCGGCCGGCGCCATCGGCATGGTCTCGTCGACCGGCATGACCGGGGTGGCCAGCACGGGACGGCCGGCGGCGGCGCGGAGCAGGTCCGCCCGCATCTCGCCGGCGCTCTGGTAGCGGTTCAGCGGGTTCTTCGACAGCGCCTTGAGGACGATGGCGTCCACCGCCGGGTTGACGTCCGGGTTGATGGTGCTCGGCGTCGGCGGCGTCTCCCGTACGTGCTGGTAGGCGACGCTGACCGGGCTGTCCCCGACGAACGGCGGATGCCCGCAGAGCAGCTCGAACAGCACGCAGCCGGCCGCGTACACGTCGGAGCGGGCGTCGACCGCCTCGCCGCGCGCCTGCTCGGGGGAGAGATATTGTGCGGTGCCGATGACGGCGCTGGTCTGGGTCATCGTGGTGGCGCCGCTGGCCAGCGCCCGGGCGATGCCGAAGTCCATCACCTTGACCTGGCCGGTCTGGGTGAGCATCACGTTGCCGGGCTTGATGTCCCGGTGGATGATGCCGTGCCGGTGGCTGAACTCCAGCGCCGCGCACATGTCGGCGCAGATCTCCAGCGCCCGGCGCGGCTGGAGCCGCCCCTCGACGCCCAGCACCTCCTTGAGGGTCCGCCCGTTGACGAACTCCATCACGATGAACGGCAGCGTCTCGCCGGTGGGCGCGGTCTCCTCGCCGGTGTCGTACACGGCGACGATGGCCGGGTGGTTGAGCGAGGCGGCGTTCTGCGCCTCGCGGCGGAACCGCATCTGGAAGGTGGCGTCCCGGGCCAGGTCCGCCCGGAGCATCTTGATCGCGACATCCCGACCGAGCCGGAGATCACGACCGCGGTGCACCTCCGCCATGCCGCCGTAGCCGAGCAGCTCGCCGACCTGGTACCTGCCCCCGAGCAGGCGGGCCTGCGCTGTCATCGCGTCTCTCGTCCTTTGCTCGTTGTCGTGTCGCCGCCAGCCGGCTGGAGCCGTACCCATCGACGGTACGACGCCCGAACCTGATCGTCCCCTCCGTGAATCCGCACCGCGCCGGAGGTCGCGCTTGCCGCAGCGAGCGCGCCGGGGTCGCCGGTCGCCGCGTACGCCCGGTAGTAGTAGGAAATCACGCCCGAGCACAGAACGACCAGTACGGCCAGCACGATGGCGGCCAGCCACAGCCCGGGCCGGCTGCGGCGCGAGGCGGGCAGCGGCGGCGCCGAAGCGACCGGCGGCCGGGCGTACCCGAGGGGGTACTGCTGCCGGGGCGGTGGGACCGCGGCGGCCGCGCGCGGGACGACCGGCGGGTGCGACTGCGGGGTGACCGACGCCACCGCGGGCGGACGCGACTGCGGGGCGACCGCAGGCGGGCGCGACGCGACCGGTGGGCGCGCGGTCGCCACGGGCGGGCGGGGCTGCGGTCGCGACGCCGCCGGGACCTGTGCCCGGGCTGCCGCCGGCGCGGCCGGCGAGGACGGTACGCCGGAGATCGGGCGCGGCTGGCCGCCACGTGCCTGCTGGGACAGGGCGAGCTTGGTCTGCCGGGCGATGCTGGCCAGGGCGGCGGCGCTCGGCCAGCGGGCCGCCGGATCCTTGGCCATGGCCCGCTCCACGATCGCCTTGACCTGGGGCGGGATGTCGGAGGGAAGCGCCCGGGGTGCCTCGGTCACGTGCTTCATGGCGATTTCGAGGGGATTGTCCCCCTCGAAGGGCCGTCGACCGGCGAGGCACTGGTACGCGACCACACCGAGCGCGTACACGTCCGAGGCGGGGGTGGCCACCGCACCGGTCGCCTGCTCGGGTGAGATGTACGACGCCGTGCCGAGCACCGAGCCGGCGGCGGTGAGCTGGCCCACCAGGTCGGAGCGGGCGATGCCGAAGTCGGTGAGCACCAGCGTGCCGTTCGGGCGGACGAGCAGGTTGCCCGGCTTCACGTCGCGGTGCACGATGCCCTTCTCGTGGGCCGCGTGCAGGGCGTCGGCGGCCTGCGCCAGCAGGGCCATGGTCCGGGCCGGGGTGAGCCGTCCGACCCGGCTGAGCGTCGACGAGAGCGCGTCGCCCTCGACGTACTCCATGACGAGGAAGGCGATCTGCTGGTCGTTGCCGAAGTCGTAGACGTCCACCACGCCGGGGTGGTTGATGGTGGCCATGGTCCGCGCCTCGCCCCGGAACCGCTCGGCGAAGCCGGGCTCGTCGAGCAGGGCGGGCAGCAGGCTCTTCACCGCCACGGTACGACCCAGCACCTGGTCGGTGCCGCGCCACACGTCACCCATACCGCCGCTGGCGATCCGCTCGTCGAGGCGGTAGCGGTTGCCGAGCTGCACCCCCGGGCTGAGCATGTCAGCGGCCTCCGGCGTCGGCGATGACCGCCGCCATGATCCGGCCGGCGATCCGGGCCGCCTCGGCGCTGCCGCCGCTGCCCGCCCGCTCCAGCTCCACGCAGACGGCGGAGATCGGGGTGCCGGTCTTGTCCAGGACGAAGCCGATGAACCAGCCGTGGTCCGGGGTGTCCGGGCCGGACTCGGCGGTACCCGTCTTGCCGCCCACGGTGTACCCGTCGATGGCGGCCTTCCGGCCGGTGCCGTTGTGGACCACGTTGACCATCATGTCGCGCAGGTCGCTGGCCACCTGGCCGCTGACCGGCTGGCGCAGCTCGCGCGGGTCGGCGTTGTAGTAGCTGGTGGTGCGGTCCGGCGCGAGCAACTGCTTGACCAGGTACGGCCGCATCTGGCCGCCGCCGTTGGCCACCGTCGCGGCGATCAGCGCCCCCTGCAGCGGGGTCATCCGCACGTTGTTCTGCCCGATGGAGGACTGAGCCAGCGCGGCCGGGTCGGTGCTGCCGTCCGGGTTCTGCATGTCGCCGGTCCGGCTGGCCGCCACCGGCAGGCCGCCCTTGCCGAGCTGCCCGACCGTGAGGTCGTCCTGCTCGAAGCCGAACTGTTGGGCCTTCTCTTTGATCTTGTCCGAGCCGAGCTGCACACCGAGCTGGGCGAAGCCGGTGTTGCAGGAGTCGGTGACGGCTTGCTTGAGGGTCACCTTGGCCTGCGGGCAGATCGAGTCCGCGGCGTTCTTGATCGGCGTTCCCGCGGTCGGCGGGGTCCAGCTTCGCCCGGCCGGGATCTGGGTCTGCTGGCCGATGCCGTTCTCCAGCGCCGCCGCGGCCACCACGATCTTGAAGGTGGAGCCCGGGGGCAGGGTCTCGGAGAGCGCCCGGTTGGCCAGCGGGCGGTCCGGGTCCTCGTCCAGCTTGTCGTACGCCTTCTTGGCGGCCTCGGTGTCGTGGCTGGTCAGCGGGTTCGGGTCGAAGCTCGGCATGGAGACCAGCGCCTGCACGGCCCCGGTACGCGGGTCGATCGCGATGGCCGCACCCCGGGTCGCCCCGACCTGGTTGTCCTGGAGCTGCTTGAACGCCGTGTCCTGGGCCCGCTTGGAGAGGGTCAGCAGCACGTTGCCGCCGGCGGTCTCCTCGCCGGTGAACATGTCCTTGATCCGGTCGCCGATGAGCTGGTCGCTGGTCCCGGCGAGGAACTCGTTCTCGAGCCGCTCGATGCCGGTGTCGGCGAGGTTGACCGGCTTGTAGCCGAGCACGTGCGCGTAGGCCTCGCCGCCCGGGTAGGTGCGCTGGAACTTGAGCTTGCCGCCGGTGTCCTTGCTGATCGCGACCGCGGTGCCACCGACCTCGATGTTGCCGCGCTTGCGGTCGTACTCGGCGACCTGGACCCGGTCGTTGTAGTCGCTGTTGCGGTATTCGTCCGCCTTGTAGGCCTGGATCCAGTTCAGGTTCGCGAAGAGCAGCCCGAAGAGGACCATCACGACCACGCCGACGCGACGCAGGGGGGCGTTCACGGCCGGATCACCTCCGTCTGGGCACCGCGCAACTGCTCCGGCGGACCACCGTTCGGCCGAGGAGCCGCCGGCCCGCCGGGGGTCACCGGCCGGCTGGCGCCGTCGGAGATCCGGAGCAGGATCGCGATGAGCAGCCAGTTCGCCATCAGCGACGAGCCACCGGCGGAGAGGAACGGGGTGGTCTGGCCGGTCAGCGGGATGAGCTTGCTGATCCCGCCGACGATGACGAAGACCTGGAACCCCAGGGTGAAGGACAGGCCGCCGGCGAGCAGCTTGCCGAACGAGTCCCGCACCGCCAGCGCGGCCCGCAGCCCCCGCTGAACGATCAGCAGATAGATCACGAGCAGCGCGGAGAGGCCGAAGAGGCCGATCTCCTCGCCGATGCCGGCGAAGATGAAGTCGGTCTGCACCTCGGGCAGCAGCGTCGGCTGGCCGGCGCCCGGCCCGGCCCCGAACAGGCCGCCGGTGCCGAGCGTGAGCAGGCCCTGGACGAGCTGGTAGCCCTTGTTGTACGGGTCACCGAACGGGTCCAGCCAGATCTCGGCCCGGACGTAGAAGTTCGCGAACGGGCCACCCACCGTGCCGCCCAGCACGTACGCCAGGTAGGCGCCGCCGAAGAAGAGGACCAGGCCGATGAGCAGCCAACTGACCCGTTCGGTGGCGATGTAGAGCGTCACCACGAACATGCCGAAGTAGAGCAGCGAGGTGCCCAGGTCCTTCTCGAAGACCAGGACCAGAATGCTGATCATCCAGATCACGAGGACCGGGCCGAGGTCCCGGCCGCGCGGGAAGTCGATGCCGAGCACCCGCCGGCTGGCCAGCGAGAGCACCTCACGCTTGCGGACCAGGTAGTACGCGAAGAAGGCGAGCAGGGCGAGCTTGGCGAACTCACCCGGCTGGATCTGGAACCCGCCGAACCGGATCCACAGCTTGGCGTTGTTGACCTCGGAGAACTTCGCCGGCAGCACCGCCGGGATCATCATCAGCACGAGGCCGGCCAGCCCCAGGGTGTACGCGTACCGGGAGAGCGAACGGTGGTCCCGCATGATCGCCAGCAGGGCGGCGGCGAGGACCAGCGAGGCGAGCGTCCAGGCCAGCTGCCGGCCACCGGTGCCGGCGAAGATGGCCAGGTCCGCCCGGTCGGCGGGGGCGGCCTCGGCCAGGTCGTAGCGACGTAGGAAGCCCACCCCGATGCCGTTGAGCAGGGCGACCGCCGGCAGCAGCACCGGGTCGGCGAAGGGCGCCAGCCAACGGATCACCAGGTGCAGGGCGAGGAAGACCAGCCCCAGCACCGCGGCCGGAACCCAGAAATCGGGGGTGACCGTGTCCAGCACGTTCGCCTCGACCGTCGCCCCGTACGCCGCCACCAGCAGCATGGCGAGCAGCAGCAGGGACAGCTCGGCGTTCCGCCGGGACCGGGCCAGGCGTACGCCCGGCTGCTCGCCCGCGGAGGCGGGCGAGACGGCCGGTGCGGCGGCTGCGGTCACGGTCGGGTCCTCGGGGTCGAGCCGACGCTCACTCCGGCGACCGGCAGCCCGCCGGGTCGACCGGCGGAACGGTGTCGGAGACGACGGCGTCGGGCGTGGTGGTCGGCTCGGGCGTGCCGGTCGACTCGGGCGTGCCGGTCGACTCGGGCGTGCCGGTCGGCTCCGGCGTGACGGTGGCCGGCGGCAGCACCTCCGCGCTGGCCGTCGGCGTCGGGGCCGCCGCGTCGGCGGTGGTGGTCGGGGTCAGGCTGGCCGCCGTGGCCGTCGGGCTGGGCGGGCAGAGCGGCTTGAGGTTGGGGTTGGTCGGGTCGTCGCTGATCAGCTCGGCCAGCCGACGCTCGGCGTCCGGCTCGCTCTTGGCCTGAATGCCCTGCTTGACCTGCTCCTGCGCGGCCAGGGTGAGGTCGTCCAGCTTGGCCTCGCTCCTGGCGTGCACGCTCGACAGGTCGAGCCCGGCGATCCGGCCCGGCACGCCGCGGAAGACGGCGAGCTGGCCGTCTTCGGTGGCGCCGACGTAGTACTGGCGCTGGGTGTAGCTCCACCCGCCGAACACGCCGCCGCCGAGGATGACCAGGAGCGCCAGCAGCATCGCGGCGGTACGCACCGGGCGGTGCCGCCCCCGCTCCGGCTCGTCGTCGTGGGCGTCCATCGGCTCCTCGGGCACGGGCGCCCGAGGGGCGGACAGGGCCGAGGCGCGGGCCGCCGGGGTCGAGACGTCGGCGGAGGTCGCCATGCCCCGGTCCCGGGCCGCGGCGCCGCCGACGATGGGGGTCGCCTCGACGATGTCCTGGTCAGTGGCGTCGGCGATGATCACGGTGATGTTGTCCGGGCCGCCACCCCGGAGGGCGAGCTGCACGAGGCGCTCCACGCACTGCTGCGGGTCGGCGTACTGGCGCATGGTGTCGCCGATGGTGTCCGCGCTGACCACCCCGGAGAGGCCGTCGGAGCAGATCAGGTAACGGTCGCCGGGAAGCACCTGCCGGACGCTGTACTCCGGGTCGATGTCGCGGCCGTCCAGCGCCCGGGTGAGCAGCGAGCGCTGGGGGTGGCTGCTCGCCTCCTCCGCGCTGATCCGGCCCTCGTCGACGAGCATCTGGACGTACGTGTCGTCCTTGGTGATTTGGGCGAATTCGCCGTTGCGTAGGAGATAGGCCCGCGAGTCACCGATATGGACCATGCCGAGCTTGCTGCCCGAGAAGAGGGTGGCGGTGAGCGTGGTGCCCATCCCCTCCAGCTGCGGGTTGGCGTCGACGGTGTCGCGGAGCTGCTGGTTGGCGGTGCCCACGGCCGAACGCAGCGCGTCGACGAGGGCGTCCCCGGGGACATCCTCGTCGAGAGGCGCCATGGCACCGATGACGATGTTGCTGGCGACGTCACCGGCGGCCATGCCGCCCATTCCGTCGGCGACGGCGAGGAGCCGCGGCCCGGCGTAGACGGAATCCTGGTTACCGTCTCGGATCAGTCCGCGGTCGCTGTGGGCCGCATAGCGCAGGGTGAGAGTCATGGCCGTAATTCGAGGGAAGTGCGGCCGATGCGAATCGGCACGCCGAGGGGGACGGGGGTTGGTCCGGTGACCTTAGCGCGATCCAGGTAGGTGCCGTTAGTCGATCCGAGGTCCTCGACGAACCATTGTCCGTCGCGCGGCACGAGTCGGGCGTGCCGCGCCGAGGCGTAGTCGTCGGTGATCACCAACGTCGAATCCTCGGCCCGGCCGATGGTGATCTGGGAATCGCCCAGGGTGATACGGGTGCCGGCCAACTGGCCGGCGGTGACCACAAGTTGGTGCGCGGCTCTGCCTCGCTTCACCTTCGCCGGCTTCGCCGCCTGCCCGGTCGAGGCTCCGACCGCGCGTGGCGCGGCCACCAGCCGGCCCGACCGGGCCCCCGCGAAGAGATCCCGGCGGATCACCCCGACCACCGTGAACACGAAGATCCACAGCAGGATGAGGAACCCGAACCGGGCGACGGTGATGACGAGTGCCGGCAACGCTGGTCAGCCGTCCACGCGGAAGGTCAGGGTGGTGGTGCCGAGCTGGATCATGTCGCCCGGGTTGAGGGCGACGGCGGAAACACGCTGGCCGTTGACCATCGTGCCGTTGGTGGAGCCGAGGTCGGTCAGCACGACCTGCCCGCCGTCGAAGTCCAGCCGGGCGTGCCGGCGGGAGATGCCGACGTCGGGCAGGCGCAGGTTGGCCTGGTCACCGCGACCGATCACCGTCGAGCCCATCTGGAGCGGGTAGGTGCGGCCGTCGCCGGAGACCAGCCGGACGTTACGGCCACCGCCCTGCCCCGGCGGCGGGCCGTAGCCGCCGCCCTGGTCGTACGCCGGGTAGGCCGGGCCGGCGTCGTAACCACCGGGCGCGGAGACCGGGGCGACCTCGCCACCGGTGTAGACCTCCGCGGTGACCCGGAACATGCCGGTGTCCAGCCCCTCGCCGCGCTCGACCTCGACGATGACGTCGCCGTAGACCGTCCAGGCCTGCTCGCCGATGAACTCCGCCTGCGACTGGGCCAGCTCCTGGGCCAGGGCAGCGGCGTAGGGCGCCAGCCGACTGTGGTCGTATGGCGAGAGATCGATCACGTAGCGGTTGGGCACCAACGTGCGCCCACCGGCCAGGATCGCCTTGTGCGCCTCGGCCTCCCGCTGCATGGCGTTGAGGATCTCCACGGGGTGGACCACCCCTTTGAAGACCTTGGCGAAGGCCCCTTCGACCAGGCCTTCCAAACGCTTCTCGAAGCGTTGCAGCACGCTCACCGGCTCCTCCTCGAGTCCCGAGGCAATGATGGTATCCGGACACCGCCTCCGCAGCTCACATGCCGCTCGGCCGGCCGCCGGCGGCCCGTTCGTAGGGCTCCCTGCAGCCGTGCTACAGTTCGTCCGCCACGAACGGTAATCGCTCGTGGCGATGACCGGGAACAGCGTAATATGTTCGAGCCCCCGCCGCAGATACCGGGCGCGGGATGAGATACGGTGTTCCAGGTCAGGCCACGGGGAAGTGGCGGAATGGCAGACGCGCACGGTTCAGGTCCGTGTGCCCGAAAGGGCGTGGGGGTTCAACTCCCCCCTTCCCCACCATCACGAGGGCTCCGCAGCTAGCGGGGCCCTCGCGGCGTATTGGGGACCGTGCCGGGCATCACGCTATGCTCCGATGGTTTCCCTGCCCCGATGAGCCAGGAGTGGCGTGTGACTGTCGCGTTGGTAACCGGTTCGGGCGGTCTGATCGGTTCCGAGGCGGCCCGGCACTTCGCCGGCCTCGGGCTCGACGTGGTCGGCATCGACAACGACATGCGGCGGTACTTCTTCGGCGAGGACGGCTCGACGTCGTGGAGCCTGGAGCGGCTCGCCGCCGACCTGGGTGCCGCCTACACCCACTACGCGGTGGACATCCGGGACCGGGACGGCCTGGAGCAGGTCTTCAAGAAGTACGGCTCGGACATCGCGGTCGTGATCCACAGCGCCGCACAGCCCAGCCACGACTGGGCCGCCAAGGAGCCGTACACGGACTTCGACGTCAACGCGGGCGGCACCCTCAACATGCTGGAGAACACCCGCCGGCACGCCAGCGACGCGCCCTTCATCCACTGCTCGACCAACAAGGTGTACGGCGACCGCCCGAACAGCCTGCCTCTGATCGAGCTGGAGACCCGCTACGAGCTGCCCGAGGACCACCCGTATCACCAGGGCATCACCGAGGACATGTCGATCGACGAGTCGCTGCACTCGGTCTTCGGCGCCTCGAAGGTGGCCGCCGACGTGATGGTCCAGGAGTACGGCCGGTACTTCGACTTGAAGACCGCCTGCTTCCGGGGCGGCACCCTGACCGGCCCGGCCCACTCGGCGGCCGAGCTGCACGGCTTCCTGGCCTACCTGATGCGCTGCGTGATGGAGGGCCGGACGTACAACCTCTTCGGCTACAAGGGCAAGATGGTCCGGGACGCGATCCACTCCCACGACGTGCTGACCGCGTTCGAGGCATTCTTCCGTGCGCCGCGGTCGGCCCAGGTCTACAACCTGGGTGGCGGTCGCCACTCGAACACCTCGCACATCGAGGCGTTCCGGATCGCCGAGGAGATCACCGGCCACGCCGCGAAGATCAATTACGTGGAGCAGGCGCGTACCGGCGACCACCAGTGGTATGTCAGCAGCATGGCCCGGTTCGAGGAACACTACCCCGACTGGAAGATCACCTACAACGTGCCGATGATCCTCCAGGAGATCTACGAGGCGAACGTCGACAAGTGGGTGCCGAAGGCATGACCGCCGGCACCAAGCGGAATGTGCTCGGCGTCCTCGTCGACGCGACGGACTACACCCGGGCGACCGAGGCGGTCGTCGCGGCGGCGCACGAGCGCCGCCCGCTGGCGCTGACCGCGCTGGCCGTGCACGGCGTGATGACCGGGGTGCTCGATCCGGCGCACAACGCCCGGCTCAACTCGTTCGACGTGGTCACCCCGGACGGGCAGCCGGTCCGCTGGGCGCTCAACCTGCTGCACGGCGCCGGGCTCGACGACCGGGTCTACGGCCCGGAGCTGACGCTGCGGGTGCTGCAGCGGTTCGCCGACGAGGGCCTGCCGGTCTACCTGTACGGCTCCACCGAGGAGACCCTGTCCCGGCTGGTCCCGGCACTGGAGCGGAAGTTCCCGGCGCTGAAGATCGCCGGGGTCGAGCCATCGAAGTTCCGGTCGGTCCAGCCGGGCGAGGACGTCGAGATCGCCAACCGGATCAGGTCCAGCGGTGCCCGGCTCGTTCTGGTCGGGCTGGGTTGCCCCCGGCAGGAGATCTTCACGTACGCCATACGGCCGCTGCTGGACATGCCGCTCATGGCGGTCGGCGCCGCGTTCGACTACCACGCCGGCCTGCTGCGCAACCCACCGTCATGGATGCAGCGCGCGGGGCTGGAGTGGTTCTGGCGGCTCGGCCTGGAACCGAAGCGGCTCTGGCGGCGCTACGTCATCCTCAACCCGGCCTACCTGGCCCGGCTGATCGCGCAGAAGACCGGCCTGTGGAAGGCCACCCCGCCGCCGGCGGCCACCGAGCCTCCCGCCACCTTCGACGTCTGAGCGGCGGCCTCCGGGTCAGCGCGGGCGGCCAGCCCCCTGCACGTACAGCAGCTCAAGGATCGCCCGGGTCGCCTCGAACCAACGGTCCAGCCAGCCGGGCGGCGGCACGCTGCCCCGCGGCGGCAACTCCAGCAGCAGGCCCCGCAGCAGCGGATGGTCCGCCAGGGACTCGGTCGGCTCCAACGGCCAGCCGGTCGGGGGGAACGACGGCTCGGTGAGCGGATTGGAGTCCAGGGACGGCAGGGTGAGCGGCGACGAGGCCTGCTCCGGGGCGGCCGTGTCCCGGCCGCCGCCGAGCTCGGTGTCGACGGAGACCACCTCGGTGAGGACGGTGTCCCGGCGCGCCCCGCGGTACTTGCCGCCGAACCGCTCCGGCTTGCCCGGGCCGTTGGTGAGATTCTCTGAACCGATCGTCGTCATCCGTCTCGCCTACCTCGTTCGGTTGCCGATCCGTGCGGTTCAACGAGGCGGAACGGAAGTGGCGACGGGTGGGCGCGGCCGACCAGCCGGGGGTGCACGAAATGGTCCCGCCCGGCCAGTCGGCCGGGCGGGACCACGCACACAATCCGGGGCCGCGGATCAGCCTCGGGCGAACACACCGTCCCGGGTGCCGGCAACGAAAGCGTGCCAATCACCTGGAGCGAAGACCAGGGCAGGGCCCGTCTTGTCCTTTGAATCCCGGACGCCGACCGCCCCGGTCGCGTACGCTACCTCGACGCAATTGTCGCAGTTCGGCCCACTCTTCGAGCTCTTGAACCAGGTTGCCTGCGTCAGGTCCACGGGGAACTTCTTGGTCGCCATTTCCACAACGGCTCCTCTGCCAGTTTTGCGATGTGAGCGATGGACTCCTCCGGACGCATGGCCGCTGCTCGAATGTGATCGAAGATGAAGCTGTACTTCTGCAGTTCGTCGCTCTTCTCGAGGAAGAGCCCACCCGTTGCGTTCTCCGCGTACACGACATCGGGATCACTTAGTTCGGGGAAGCTGAGGATCGTGAACGTACCGTCCATGCCGGCGTGCGCACCCACCTCGAAGGGCAGGACCTGCACCGTCACGTTCGGCAGCTCGGCCACCTCCACCAACCGGTTGAGCTGGTCACGCATCACCGCGTCACCGCCAACCGGCCGGCTCAGCACCGCCTCATCGAGCACCACCCATAGATCGACCGGATCATCCTGAGTCAGCAACGACTGGCGGTCGCAACGGACACGGACACGTTGTGCGACTTCCTCGTCGCTGATGTCAGGCCGGGCGGCCCGGATCATCGCGCTCGCGTACTCCTCGGTCTCCAGCAGGCCCGGCACGACCTGCTGCTCGTACGCCCGAATCGAGCTGGCCGCCGACTCCAGCCCCACGTACGCACCGACCAGCACGGTGGTGTACGGATGCCACCAGCCCTTCTGCCGGGCCTCCCGGGCGATCTGCACCAACTCGTCGCTCTCGGCGCCGACCACCCCGTAGATCCGGAGCATGTCCCGCACGTCGCGCGGGGTGGCCGTGGTGTGGCCGGTCTCGATGCGGGAAATCTTGGAAGCCGAGCACTCCAGTTGCTCGGCGACCGCCTCGATGGTGATGCGGGCGGCCTCCCGCTGGCGGCGGAGTTCCGCCCCCAGGCGTCGACGTCGGATGGTGGGACTGCGCCGCTCACTCACGACACCGCTCCGCAGGTTGCTGGACGGGGATGACGGCTTGTCGCGCTCACCCGACTACCTCCGGTCGATCGCGCCCGGTTCGACACCCGCCGGGGGCGCGAACCGTCGTGCGGCGGGCGATCGTTCGCGGCAGGGGGGGTGGTGCCGGTCGTCGACCGGCCGCGACGGGCGAAACCGGCGTCCAGTGTGCCGCCCCGACACCTGCGGCTTCAAGCATTCCGTTCACGTGTTCTGCTCGCGTATCGGCAAAAGTCGACATGCAACTTGCATGAAGCACGTCCCTGGTGCACTCTGTCGGTATGGCACGGGTTACTCACCGTCTCCGCATGATCTCTCGGCGTGGCGACCCCACGGGACGTGGGACGGCGGGAGGAGAGCCGTCGCGTGCCTCACGACATGCCCCGGCCTGAGGCCTCACCGCTGCACGCCAGTGTGGCTGCGGCGGTGGGAGCGACAACCGGGAGCAGCCGGGTGTCGGTCGGGTGCCGGCCCGCGACCGCGGGTTTCGGCCCGACCGCCACCGAACACCCTGATCAGCCGGTCCACGAGGCGCGACCCCCGTCACCGGGCCGACCTGTCCCCCCGATCAGCCTCCGCCGGCTCGCCCGCCGGCCGAACCCTTCCAGGAGCCCATGTGCTTCCCCGCTCCGGTGACGTACTGCACGTGACTCGCGCGGCGAGTGTCCAGTTCCTCCGACCGATCATGTTCCGGGTGATCCGGGTGCTCGACTGGCCGACCTATGACGGTTGGCTCTGGCTCGACGGCTACGAGCTGAACGCGGCGGGGGACGCGGTCAGCCGACGGTCGATCTTCGTACAGCGGGAGGGGCTGCGACAGCTGCAGGCCGCCCCGACACCGCGTCAGCACACCGTCCGAGCCCGGCGTCCGGTCGTCCGGACCCCGGTCCGAGTCGGCTGACCCGGCAATTGCCAGGCCGGGGGCGGGCCGTCGCCTTAGAATCGGTAACGCCCACCCCGGCAACGTTTCCACCCCGCGCGTCCCGGACCACTGAACCTGGGATGGTCCATGGTCAATCTGCCCGCCGCGCGGCGGCATCACCGGTCCCCTGTCGGCTACGCCTTCGGGCTTCTCGCACTCCTCGGCGCCGCGACCGCACTCATGCTCGTGCTCCGTCACCCGGCCTACTCCGCCACCGAACAGTTGCGGGAGCCGGTACCGGCTCCCGAGATCACCGTGGCCGGGAAAGACCCCGGACGGGCCACCGACCCGGAGGCGGAACGGGGTTGGGCCGGCACGCCGGGCGCGGCCGCCCTCGGCAACAAGGTCGACGCGCCACCCGCCCAAGCGGGTGGGGGCGCCGGCGAGGAAGCGCTGGCCGACCGCGCACGGGACACCGCGGACGTCAACCGGTCGCTGTTCTATTCGGGACTGTTGGGCCTCGCCATCTCGCTGGCCGGGCTCGGTCTGGTCGGCGCCAGACGCCGACAGTGGTGACGGTCAGAGGGTTCGTGCCGCCGTCGAGCCGGGCGTTCCGGGGCTCGCCGCGGTCGTCGCCGCGCCGGCCTCGGCCACCACGATCGTGACCTCGTTGCCACCGGCGATCAACCCGCCGGCGGCCGGATCGGTCTCGATCACCGTGCCGGCCGGTTGGTCCGACGGCCGCCGCTCGACCCGGTAGGGCACGTCCAGCAGGTCGAGAGCCGCCCGGGCGGCGGCCTCCGGCAGCCCCACCAGCGGCGGCATCGGCACCTGGGCGGCGGCCATCGTGGTCGGCGGGGTACCCGGCGCAGTGGTCGGCGGGGAGGTGCTCGGCGCGGTGGTGGTCGGCGCGGTGGTGGCTTCCGGGGCGGTGGTCGGCGCGGGCGAGGGTGCGGGAGGCGACCCCGGGTCCCGCTGCGCCGCGCGCAGCGCCAGCCAGACACCCAACCCGATCAGCGCGACCAGGGCCATGGCGAGGATGCCCAGCAGGATCGGCATCCACCAGCGGCGACCGGCCTGCTCCTCGGCGTACCACTCGGTGCCGGTCTCGTCATAGCCAGCCGGCCGCGGTGGGGGCACCCCCGCCCGTCCGGACCAGGCCGGCGGGACGGCCGGCTGGCGGTCGGTCTGGTTCACGGATTGCTGCCGCGCGGTGGCGTCCCCGGTGTCCTGGGGCAGCGGGCGGGTGGCGTCGGCGTCCCCGGCGGGTGGCTCCTGGCGGTCGTCGCTCATCGCACGTCCTTTCCCCACCGGGACGGGCGCCCTGGCCCTCGACCGTCCACGGTAGCCGTCCGGGGCTCCATCGGCCGGTATCAGCGCGGCGAGCCACCGGGCCACGGCCGACGCCGCCCGGCTGTCCGACCAGACCTGGCGGGACGCCGCGTCGGCCCTGGGCCTCGTCGCCGCCCGGCCCGTCGCACGCCGGTCCGGCGTTCGCCCGGCTCGCCGCGCCTGCCGGGGGACGCTACGCTGCCCGGCATGGCCAGACGGGGCTGGGGAACATCGATCGCCGCCGCGCTCGGCGTCGCCGCCGGTACGGGGGCCGCGCAGCTGGGCATCGGCTACGGGCTGGGCATCATCAACTGGGCGCCGGCCGGTGCCGTCCGGATCGAGGCGGCCTGGGTGGCGAGCCTCGCCTGGGCCACCTGGATCGCCGCCACCTCGGTGGTCGCCGGCGCGGTCTGCGTACACCGCCTGCAGGGCGGGCACGCCGAGGATCCGGGCGGGCCGCTGCGAAAACTCGGCCTGGCGGTCGGTGCCACGGTGGGTGCGCTGATCACCGTGCTGCTGGTCGCCGTGCCGGCCCGGGCGGCTCGGGTGCCGGACACGTCCGCGCCGCAGGCCGTCGCCGCCGGGTACGCCGCCGCAGGGCTGTTGATCGGGCTGCTCCTGGCGACCTGGGCGCTGCACACCCGGGCCGTCGCGACCAACCTCGTCGCCACCACCGGCTGGCTCTGGCTGCTCGCGGTGGTGTCGGTGGTCGACGGGGTGATCTCCGGGCGCGGGCTGACCACCGCTCAGCTCGGCATCTGGCAGATCAGCGCGGACAGCGAGCGGTTCTGGATCCGGGACTACTTCTACTGGCCCGGTGCCCTGCTCTCACTGGGCGCCGCCCTGGTGATCGGCGCACTGGCGGCCCGGCGTACCGCCCAGGTGCCGCAGTGGCGGGTCGGGACGGCGGCCTCCGGGGCGGCGGGACCGTTCCTCGTCGCGCTCGCCTACCTGCTGGCCGTGCCGAGACTCGGGTCGATCGCCGCCGAGCAGTTGTCGGCCCACTTGATCGCTCCGTACGCGGTGATCGCCGGGGTCGGGGGCTCCGTGCTGGTGGCCGCGCTGGCCCAGCGGACCGAACACCGGGCCGCTGCCCACGCCGAGGTGGCCCTGCCCCGCCAGCGCATCGACGAGCCTGACGCCGCCGAAGAGGTCGTCCGCCCCGCCACCGACGGGTCGGAGGAAGCCGCTCCGACGCCGAGCGTCGCGGCGGTCACCGCCGACGGCACCGAGACGCCGGCAGCACCCGAGGGCACCTCCGACAGCCCGGCAACGGACGCCCGGACGACGGGCCTCACCGCGACCGGCAGCCCGGCGGCGGAGGCTCCGGTCGAGACTGGCGGCGCGGGCGACGACGGGCGGGTGTCGAAGGGTCGTCGTCGCGGTCACTGATCCGGAGACGATCAGCCGATCGGCCAGGTGTGCACGGGCTCGTTGGTGCGCTGAAGCTCCGCGTACCGCTGAAGCATGTGGTGCAGGGCGGCCCGCCGGTCCATGCCCCGGTGCCGCTCGGCCGCCCACACCATCTCCGTCTGCCAGACCGCACCATTACGACCGGTACGGCAGCGCTGCTCGATGACGCCGAGGAGGCGGTCCCGCTCGGGCGGGGCGACGCCGAACCCGTCCAGCCCCTGCGCGGCCAGGGGCAGGAGCACGTCGAGCACGAGCTTGGTCACCGGCACCTCGCCGAGCCGGGGCCAGTGCAGCACGGCGTCCATGCCTCGCCGGGCGGCGGCGTGGAAGTTCTCCTCGGCGGAACTGAAGGTCAGCTGGCTCCAGATGGGACGGTCCGCCTCGGCGAGAGCCCGGGCGAGCCCGAAGTAGAAGGCGCCGTTGGCCAGCATGTCGACCACGGTCGGCCCGGCCGGCAGCACCCGGTTCTCCACCCGCAGGTGCGGGCGGCCACCCATGATGTCGTAGACCGGCCGGTTCCAGCGGTAAACCGTGCCGTTGTGCAGCCGCAGCTCGGCCAGCTCTGGCACCCCGCCGGCGTGTAGTACCTCAACCGGGTCCTCGTCGGCACAGATGGGCAGCAGCGGCGGAAAGTAGCGGACGTTCTCCTCGAACAGGTCGAAGATCGAGGTGATCCAACGTTCTCCGAACCACACCCGGGGGCGTACGCCCTGGGCCTTGAGCTCGTCCGGTCGGGTGTCGGTGGCCTGCTGGAAAAGGGCGATCCGGGTCTCCGCCCAGAGCTGTCGGCCGTAGAGGAACGGCGAGTTCGCGCCCACCGCCACCTGGGGGCCGGCGATGGCCTGGGACGCGTTCCAGTAGTCGGCGAAGCTGTCCGGCGCGACCTGTAGGTGGAACTGAAGGCTCGTGCAGGCGGCCTCCGGGGCAATGGAATCGGTGGCCGTCCGGAGTCGCTCGACGCCGCGGATGTCCAGCTCGATGTCCTCGCCCCGGGCACCGACGATCTGGTCGTTGAGCACCCGGTAGCGCTCGTTGGTGGAGAGGTTGTCGGCGACGAGGTGCCGCTCGGTGAGGGTGGGCAGGATGCCCACCAGCACGATCTTGGCGTCCGACCTGGCGGCCCGGTCGTCGGCGCGGGCGAGGCTGTTGCGCAGGTCCCGCTCGTAGTCGCCGAAGCCGGCGCCCTCGATGAGCCGGGGCGGGGCGTTCAACTCCAGGTTGAACTGACCCAGTTCGGTCTGGAAGAGCGGGTCCGCGATGTCAGCGAGAATCTTCTCGTTGCGCATGGCCGGCTCCGCGGCGGAGTCGACCAGGTTCAGCTCGATCTCCAGCCCGGTCATCGGGCGGTCGGCGTCGAAGCCGAAGTCGTCCAGCATCAGCGCGAAGACATCCAGGCAACGCCGGACCTTCTGCCGGTAGCGGACCCGCTCCTCCCGGGAGAAGGCGCCCTGCTTGACGTCCCTGCCCATGTACCCTCCCGGCCCGAGGCGTAACGGAACCGTACCGTTCCGGAACGCATTGTGAACCATTCACGTTAAAACCGCCCGGGCCACCGATACCAGAGGCCTGGCACAGGTCTGCACTTCTACCCAGCCAGCGCCGGCCGCACCCCTGGTCGCCGGAGTTCAGGACGTGACGGATCTCGCGCCGGTCCACGTACGACGAAGCGGGCCCGCGCCGTCGGCGACGGCACGGGCCCACAAAGGTCGTACGGGCGGATCAGGCCTGGCGGATGGCCTCGCCCTCGATCTCGATCTTGATCTTCTTGCCGACCAGGACGCCACCGGTCTCCAGGGCGACGTTCCAGGTCAGGCCGAACTCCTCACGGTCGATCTCGGTGCTCGCGGAGAAGCCGAAGATGTCCTGGCCGAACGGGCTGCGGCCGACACCCTCGAACTCGACCTCAAGTTCCACCGGGCGGGTGACGTCCTTCACGGTCAGCTCGCCGGTGAGCACGAACTCGTTGCCGGCGTGGGATTTCACCCCGGTGCTGCGGAACTCGAGCGTCGGGAACTTCTCGACGTCGAGGAACTCGGGGCTGCGCAGGTGCCCGTCGCGGTCGGCCTGGGCGGTGTTGATGCTCGCCGCCTGGATGGTGGCGGCGACCGAGGACCGCGTCGGGTCCTCCTCGATGGTGATCGTGGCGGTCGCCTCGGCGAACTCACCGCGCACCTTGCTGACCATCATGTGCCGCGCGACGAATCCGACCCGCTTGTGAGCCGCGTCCAGCTGGTACGTGCCGGCAGCGGGGATGGTGAGGCCTTCCCACTCGCGGGTAACCGCTTCGGTGCTGCTGGTCATGGTGCTGTCCTCCAGGGGAGATTGCTTGTTAACCCAACGCTTGTCGAAGCAACTATAGACCCAGCAATATTCCCCGTGTCAAGTATTGCTAGGATGGCTGCGTGGACCAGAACGTGTTCGACGACCCCCGGATCACCGCCGTCGGCCTTCTCGCCGAGGCGTACACCGGGCTGTCGGCCCGGTTCGCCGCCCAGTTCGAGGAGCACGGCCTTTCCCTGATCGAGTTCGAGGTGCTCGCCCGGCTCGCCCGCTCGCCCGGCAAGCAGCTGCGGATGACCGATCTGGCCGCCCAGACGTCCCTCTCCACCAGCGGGGTGACCCGGGTCGTCGACCGGATGGAACGCAACAGCCTGCTCTGCCGGCGGGCCTGCCCGTCCGACCGGCGCAGCTCGTACGCGGTGGTGACGGCCGCCGGCCTGGCCCGGCTCGACGAGACCCTGCCGGGGCACCTGCGGATCATCGAAGAGTGGTTCACCGGCCAGCTCGAACCGGCCGCGCTCAAGGCTCTCCTCGACGGCCTGCGCCGGGTCCGCGACGCGGTTTACCCGGGCGCCACCGCCGGAAGCACGGGCCCCGCCCCGACCGACGAGGCCGCCGCGGGCGGCTGCTGAGACGCGGGCGGCTGCTGAGACGCGGACCGCCGCTGAGGCGAGCCGGGCATGCTCGACGGGCACCGGCAGAAAGACCGGCAGAACCGGTGAAGGATCTGGACAAGGTCCCGCAGATCCACGCAAATAGCCCATGTCTCGGGGATAGGCTTCCCGACAAGCGGGGGACGCACCGGGGGGTGCCGGCGCGAGCGATGAGCGAGGGGCGACACCAGGGGGCTGTTCGCTCGCGCCACCCCGCCCTCTCATCACCTTCACGACCCGCCCGGGGCGGGTGCCCTCCGGTCAGCTCTGACGGCTGAGCTGACCGCGGTGGGCCACCAGCGCGTAGAGCAGGGTCTCCTCCCGGGGCAACAGGCTGATTCCGCTGGCCTGCCGCGCCCGGTCGAGCCGGTCCAGCACGGCCAGGTCAGCCGTGCTCGCCGCCAGGCCCACCAGCGCCTCGATCAGGTCCCGCCGGTTCCGGCCGTCGCCCGCCGCGTCTACCGCCGCCGCGTACCACTCGGTCGCCAGGTCACGGTCGCCCCGGTGCAGGGCGAGGTGGCCCTCGATCAGCGCGCAGATCGCATCCTCCGACCGGCGAGTGGCCTCCTGCCGGGTGGGCCGCAGCTCGGCGACCACCTGCAGCGCCTCGCTGGCCTGCCCCGCCTGGGCCAGCGCCAGGCCGACCGTGCCGAGCACCCGACGGCGATGCCCCGGGTCGCCCAGCTCGGCGAGGGCCGCCACCGCCCGCCGCCCCTGCTCCACGGCGTCGACGTACCGGCCCTCCAGGCGGGTCACCTCGGCGAGGCCGGCCCAGGCCAGCAGCCGTAGCCGCTGCTCCCCGGACTGGCCCGCGAGCCGGTCCACGACGGCCAGTCGGCGCCGGGCACCGGACAGCTCACCCGTTCGTACGTCGTGCCAGGTCAGGTACGCCTGGGCGGTGGCCATGTCGCGAAGCCGATCATGCCGGACGGCCAGCTCCAGCGCCGCCTCGGCCTGCTGTCGGGCCTCGTCATGCTCACCGACGGCGGGCAGCAGCGCACCGAGCGTCAGACGCGCCGACACCTCCCCGGCCACCTCCCCGGCGTCCCAAAAGGTGACCAACGCGGCGCGCGCCGCATCCAGTTCCTCCGCGCCGCCGTCGTGCTCCACGGCCAGCTGGGCCGACCCGAGCTGCGCCCGGGCCCGCAGCACCGGGTCGGCGTCGGCGGTACGCGGGTCAGCCAGCAACCGGCGCAGCCAATGTCGTCCGGCGACGTCCCGGCCCCGCAGCCGCCACCATTCGGGCAGCGCCGCCGCCAGCCGCAGCGCGGTCAGCGGATCGGCGGCGGCGGCGTGCGTCAGGGCCGTGGTGATGTCACTGGTCGCCTCGTCCAGCAGGTGCACCGCGGTCGGCAGGTCCGCACCGGCCAGCTTCGGGGCGACGCGGACCACCATCGCGGTGACCACGCGTGCGTGCCGGTGCCGGATCCGGGTCAGCTCGCCCTCCCCGACGGCCTGCTCGGCGGCGAAGTCGCGTACCGCGTCCAAGAGGCGGAACCGGAATGGACCGTCGCCCCGGACGCTGAGCAGGCCGAGCTCGAGCAGCCGGTCCAGCAACGGCACGACGTCCCGGTGCTGGCCGCCGTCCGCGAGCAGCTCCTCGGCCAGCTCCAACGACCAGCGGTTGCGAAACGCCGAGAGGCGGCGCAACGCCGCCCGGTCTTCGGGCGCAAGCAGCCGATAGCTGGTCGCCACCGCCTCGCGCAGGGTCACCGTACCCGCCGCACCGTCGGCGGGCGCCCAGCCCGGGCTGCCGGCGGTGGCGAGGTCGAGGACCCGGTCGCCATACCGGTCGAGCAGCTCGATGACGTCGAGGATCCGCCCGCGCGCGGCCATCAGCTCGATCGCCAGCGGCAGGCCGCCGAGGCGACGGACCAGCGCGGCGAGCGCCGGCAGCTCGGCCGGGCTGGGCGGCTCGCGGCGTACCTGGGCGAGCCGGGCGGTGAACAGCGCCGCCGCAGGCCAGCGAACCAGCTCGGCCGGCTCCGCCGGCGCCGCCCCGACCGGCGGCACATCCAGCGGCGCCACCGGCCGCACCAGTTCGCCGGGTAGGCCGACCGGGCGCCGGCCGGTCGCCAGCACCCGCAGCGCCGGTGCCGCGGCGACCAGCGTTCGTAGCGCCTGTGCCACCGGCGCGGGCGCTCGTTCCACCGCGTCCACGATCAGCAGCGCGGGTCGGCCGGCGAGCCGACAGGCGAGGTCGGCGAGCCGGTTCACGCCGAGCACCGCCGCCGACGCGGCCAGCACGTCGGCGGCGTCCGAGCCCTCGCCGACCAACACCCCGGCGACACCGGCCGGATGCTCGGCGGCCACCGCGTACGCGACGGTGAGCGCGAGCGCGGTCTTGCCGACGCCGGCCAGGCCGACCAGGCTCACCACCGGACGCTCGGCGCTCAGCAGGGCGGCCACCTCGGCGACATCCCGGTCCCGGCCGATCAGCGGGCCCGGCTGCGGCAGCGCGATCGGCGTACCGAATCCGGGGGCGGCGGAACCGGTGACCGGAAGGTGCCGCGCGGCCGGGCGCGGCACGTCGCCGGCGAGGTGTCGCCCGCCCGGGCGCGGCACGACCGGGGCCGGCCGGGCCGCGGCGCGGAACGCCTGCCGGGCGTCGCCGGCCAGACCGAGCGCGTCGGCGAGCAGGTCGACGGTGGTGCGCTGGGGCCGCGCCGACCGGCCCCGCTCCAGATCACGGACGGTCCGTACCCCGACGCCGGCCCGGCCGGCCAGCTCGGCCTGGGTGAGACCGGCGGCGAGCCGGTGCCCACGGAGCAGATCGGGCAACGGGGTACGACCATCCGGGCTCCGCGAAGGATCATGATCCGGAGTCATGGCCCCGAAGAGTACGGACGGCGTGCAACAGCCCACAGCCGACCGTCGCCCAACCGACCGCGCGGATATCCGACACGGCACCGATCCCGGGCGGCCGAGTTAAGCGGGGCCCCCTGCTATGCCCGAGGCGTTAACAGGGAACCCCTCCTTCTCACATGCCGAGGTCGCGGGCGATGATCATCCGCTGCACCTCGCTGGTGCCCTCGCCGATCTCCAGAATCTTGGAGTCCCGCCAGAAGCGGGCCACCGGGTACTCGTTCATGAAGCCGTAGCCGCCGTGGATCTGGGTGGCCTCGCGGGCGTTGTCCACCGCGATGGTGCTGGCGTGCAGCTTGGCGATGGCGGCCTGCCGCTTGAACGGCTCGCCGGCGAGCATCCGCGCGGCGGCGTCGTAGTACGCCAGCCGGGCGGTGTGCGCCTTCATCTCCATGTCGGCGATCTTGAACTGGATCGCCTGGTAGTTGCCGATCGGCTGACCGAAGGCCTGGCGCTCCGTCGCGTACTTGATCGACTCGTCGACGCAGCCCTGGGCGAGGCCCACGGCCAGGGCTGCGATGGCGATCCGCCCCTCGTCGAGGATGCGCAGGAACTGCGCGAAGCCCCGGCCGCGCTCGCCGAGCAGGTTGGCCGCCGGCACCCGGCAGTCGTCGAAGGTCAGCTCGTGGGTGTCCGAGGCGTTCCAGCCGACCTTGGAGTAGCCGGGCGCCACGCTGAAGCCGGGCGTACCCGAGGGGACGATGATGGTGGAGAGCTCCTTCGAGCCGTCCGGCTTCGTCCCGGTGACCGCGGTGACCGTGACCAGCGTGGTGATGTCGGTGCCCGAGTTGGTGATGAACGCCTTCGAGCCGTTGATCACCCACTCGTCGCCGTCCAGGACGGCGCGGGTCTGGGTGCCGCCGGCGTCCGAGCCGGTGCCCGGCTCGGTCAGCCCGAAACCGGCCAGGGCCTCGCCGCTGAGCAGTTTCGGCAGCCACTGCGCCTTCTGCTCGTCCGTGCCGAACCGGTAGATCGGCATCGCACCGAGGGAAACCGCCGCCTCCAGGGTGATCGCCACACTGGAGTCGACCCGGGCCAACTCCTCCAGGGCGAGGCAGAGCGCGAAGTAGTCGCCGCCCATGCCGCCGTGCTCCTCAGCGAAGGGCAGGCCGAACAGGCCCATCTTGCCCATCTGGCGGACGATCTCGTACGGGAAGGTGTGCTTCTCGTAGTGGTCAGCGATGGTCGGCGCCACCACCTCGCGGGCGAAGTCCCGCACGCTCTCCCGCAGCGCCTCTTGTTCCTCGCTGAGCCGGAAGTCCATCTGATCCTCCTGTTGGATGGGCCGCCGGGCGCTGGTGACGCCGGGACGGATCGCTGACGCGGCCGGGTCGCGGCCGGGTCAGACCGGGGTGACGCCGTGCCGGCGCCGGGAGAAGTGCCGATCCTTGCCGCGTGCGGCGGCGAGGCGGCGGATCAGCTCGGCGCGGAGCTCGTGCGGTTCGACGATCATGTCGACCACCAGCTCGCTGGCGAGCCGGACGATGTCGATGTCCCGCTCGTACTCCTCGCGCTTCGCGGCGACGAAGGCGGCCCGCTCGGACTCGTCCTCGATGGCGGCGATCTTGTTGGCGTAGACCGCGTTGACCGCGGCCTCCGCGCCCATCACCGCGATCTTGGCAGTGGGCAGCGCGATCGTCGCGTCCGGCTCGAAGCCGGGGCCGGCCATCGCGTAGAGGCCGGCACCGTACGCCTTGCGGACCACCACGCAGATCTTGGGTACGGTCGCCTCGGAGATCGCGGTGATCATCTTGGCGCCGTGCCGGATGATGCCCTGCTTCTCCACCGCGCTGCCGACCATGAACCCGGGCACGTCGCTCAGGAACAGCAGCGGCACGTTGAACGCGTCGCAGAGCTGCACGAAGCGGCTCGCCTTGTCGGCCGAGTCGACGAAGAGCACGCCGCCCTTGAACATCGAGTTGTTGCCGACCACGCCGACGACCTCGCCGTTCAGCCGACCGAAGCCGATGGTCAGCTCCTTGGCCCAGAGCGCCTGGATCTCGAAGAAGCTGCCCTCGTCGAGCAGGCCCTTGACGTACCGGCGCATGTCGAACGCCTGCCGCTCACTGGCCGGCACCAGCGCGGCCAGGTCCGCCTTCTCCGGCGCGGGCACGGCTTCGGCGGCCGGCGGCTGCTGGGTCCAGTTCGCCGGCAGGTACGACAGGTAGCGGCGGACCACGTCGAGCGCCTCGGCCTCGGTCTTGCAGAGGAAGTGCCCGACGCCGGACTCGGCGCAGTGCACCTTGGCCCCGCCCATCGCTTCGAGGGTGGTCTTCTCGCCGGTGACCATCTCGACCATCCGGTCGGAGCCGAGGTACATGCTGGCGTTGCCGTCCACCATGGCGACCACGTCGCAGAACGCCGGGATGTACGCCCCGCCGGCCGCGCTGGGCCCGAACAGGGCGCAGACCTGCGGGATCGAGCCGGAGGCGCGTACCTGGTTCCAGAAGATCTTGCCGGCGCCGCGCCGGCCGGGGAACAGCTCGACCTGGTCGGTGATCCGGGCCCCGGCCGAGTCGACCAGGTAGACCATCGGCACGCCGGTCGAGTACGCCCGCTCGATGGTCCGGATGATCTTCTCGACGGTACGCGCGCCCCAGCTGCCGGCCTTGACCGTGGAGTCGTTCGCCATCAGGCAGACCTGGCGGCCGTCGATGGTGGCCGTGCCGGTGACCACGCCGTCGGCGGGCAGCCCCTCGGCCGTCGCGTTGGCGTAGAGGCCGTCCTCGACGAAGGAGCCTTCGTCGACCAGGAGGGCGACCCGCTCGCGGGCGAAGAGCTTGCCCTTGGCGGCGTTCGCCGCGTGGTACTTACCCGCACCACCGGCCTTGGCGCGCTTGCGCAGCTGCTCCAGAGCCTCACCGTCGAGCGTCACGTCGACTCCCTCGCCACCAGCCGCCTCGCGAGCGACCCACCGACCTGAACGATCGTTAGGCTAGCGCATCCGCGCCCCCTCCGACGAGCCACCCGGGCAGCGTCCACCCCCGGCCACGGTGATCAAGGGGTTTGCGTCGGATCTGGCCCGCATCCAGACGCAAACACCTTGATCAACCGGCTCGGGGTGGGTTAGGCGGGGAGGGGGGTGAGGCGGGTGCGGGGGCCGGCTCGGAGGACGCCGGAGGGGAGGGGCTTGCCGACAAACTCCTCGGCCAGTTCGGCCGCCTCGATGAGCGCGTCCAGGTCGATCCCGGTGTCGATGCCCATGTCGTGCAGCATGTGCACGGCCTCCTCGGTGGCCAGGTTGCCGCTGGCCCCCGGGGCGTACGGGCAGCCGCCCAGGCCGCCGACGCTGGCGTCGAACTCGGTGACACCCAACTCCAGGGCGGCCAGCAGGTTGGCCAGGGCGGTGCCCCGGGTGTTGTGGAAGTGCAGCAGCACCGGGATGTGGGCGTTGCGGTCGCGTACCGCGGTGATCAGCTCGCGGACCCGCCGGGGCGTACCCATGCCGGTGGTGTCACCGAAGGCCACCCGGTCGGCGCCGTCGCGGACCACCCGGTCGACGATGCCGGCGACCCGCTGGGGGTCGACGTCCCCCTCGTACGGGCAGCCGAAGCTGGTCGCGACGATCACCTCGGCCCGGGCGCCCGAACCGTGCAGCAGGTCGATCAGCTCGGCGATGTCGTCCAGCGACTCGTCGGTCGAGCGGTTGACGTTACGCCGGTTGTGCGTGTCGCTGGCCGAGACCACCACCTCGATCTCGGTGAATCCGGCGGCCAGAGCCCGCTGCGCGCCACGCGTGTTCGGGACCAGGGCGGAGTAGCGCACCCCGTCGGCCTTGGCCGCCCGCTGCCACACCTCGTCGGCGTCGGCCATCTGCGGGATCGCCTTCGGATGTACGAAGGAGACGGCCTCGATCCGCTGGACGCCGGTGCCGGAGAGGGCGTCGAGCAGCCGTACCTTGGCCTCGGTCGGAATCGGCTCCTCGTTCTGCAGCCCGTCCCGGGGTCCGACCTCTCGGATGGAGACGAAGTCCGGCAGTTCCGCCATAAGGGGTCACCTCACTGTGACGGTGTTACGTGATGGGTGCCATCCAGCATGTCACCCCGGCCGGTCAGCGCATGCGGGAGACGATGCCGGTGTCGTAGTCGCCGGAGCGGAACTCCTCGTTCTCCAGCAGCTCGGCGAAGAAGGGAACGTTGTTCTTCGGGCCGGCGATCTCGAACTGGGCCACCGCCGCCCGCGCCCGCTCGACGGCCTCGGCGCGGTCCTTGCCGCTGACGATCAGCTTGGCCATCAGGCTGTCGTAGAACGGGGTCACCGTGTTGCCGGCGACGTAGCCGGAGTCGACCCGTACGCCCTCGCCGGCGGGCTCGTTCCACGTGGTGATCGCACCCGGTCCGGGCAGGAAACGCTTCGGGTCCTCCGCGTTGATCCGCAGCTCGATGGCGTGCCCGCGCGGGTCGAGCGCGTCCGGGTCGAAGGTCGGGGCCAGTCCGGCGGCCACCCGCAGCTGCTCCTCCACCAGGTCGACGCCGTAGACGTACTCGGTGACCGGGTGCTCGACCTGGAGCCGCGTGTTCATCTCCAGGAAGAAGAACTCCTGCGTCGCAACGTCGAGCAGGCACTCCACCGTGCCGGCGTTGCGGTAGTTGACCGCCTCACCCGCCCGCACCGCAGCGGCCAGGAGGCGCTCCCGCAGCTCCGGAGAGACCGCCGGGGACGGCGACTCCTCGACCAGTTTCTGGTTGCGCCGCTGCACCGAGCACTCCCGCTCACCGAGGGCGACCACCCGGCCGTCAGCCAGGCCGAGGATCTGCACCTCGACGTGGCGTACCCGGGGGAAGTAGCGCTCGATCAGCACCGAACCGTCGCCGAACATCCGCTCGGCGAACGAACGGACCTTGTTGTACTCGGTGCGCAGCGCGGCCTCGTCGGCGGCCACCCCCATGCCCATGCCGCCGCCACCGGCCGCGGCCTTGACCATCACCGGGTAGCCGATCTCCGCGGCGGCGGCCACCGCCGCGGACAGGTCGGCCGCCGGGTCGGTGGTGCCGGGCGCGACCGGCACCCCGGCCGCCGCCATCAGGTTCCGGGCGTTGATCTTGTCGCCCATCGCGGTGATCGCATCCGCGCCGGGCCCGACCCAGATCAGGCCACTGGCCTCGACGGTACGGGCGAAGTCGGCGTTCTCCGAAAGGAAGCCGTAGCCGGGGTGGATCGCCTGGGCGCCGGTCGACTTGGCGGCGGCGAGAATGGCCTCGACGTTGCGGTAGCTCAGCGCCGGGTTGGCCGGGCCGACGCAGACCGCCTCGTCCGCCTCGGTCACGAACGGCAGGCCGGCGTCGGCCTCCGAGTGCACCGCGATCGCGCGGATCCCCAGCCGCCTGGCGGTACGGATGATCCGGCGGGCGATCTCCCCCCGGTTGGCGACCAGCAGTGACTCGATCATGTTTCCTCCCGGCGTCCAAAGGTTGGGACGGATGCTAGGGAATCACGAGTCGGTCGACGCGAGCAGGGCGGCAAGTGTCGCGCCACGCAGCAGCGCGGCCCGGCGGCGGCGCTCCACCTCGCCGCCGAGGAACGGGGTGGAGTTCATCAGGCCGAACGCGGCGTGGGCGAGCACCCGCGCCTCGCCGTCCGGCAGCCCCGGGTGCAGCGCGGTCAGCACCGTCACCCACTCCTCGACGTACATCCGCTGGAGCCGGCGGATCCGGCGGCGCGGCTCGTCGGGAAGGCGGTCAAGCTCGTGCAGGTGCAGGGCGATCACCGCCGGATTGGCCAGCGCGAAGTCGACGTGGAAGTCGATCAGCGACTCCAGCGCGCCGCGCGGGTCGTCCGGGTGGTCGGCCGCGCGCTCCTGCCCGCCGGCGAGCAGGCCCTCGCTGACCGGGATCAGCGCGGCGACCAGCATGGCCTCCTTGCCCGCGAAGTGGTGGTAGAGAGCCGGGCCGGTCACCCCGGCGGCGGCGCCGATGTCGTCCATCGACACGCCGTGATAGCCGCGGGCGGCGAAGAGCCCCACCGCGATCTCCAGGATCTCGTCCCGCCGGGACCGGCGTCGACCCGTACCCCTCGCTCCGCTCGCCGCACCCCGCGACCGCTGTCCCACCGTCACCGGGCCAGCCTAGACCTCCGAGCCGCAACGGTGGCGATTCGGTTACCCGCCAGTTGCCTAACCCGTTAGCAGGTCGGTCAGGAAATGTGCGTCCTCGGCCCGGGCCGAATCGGGCGCGCACCTCCTGACCGACTGCCGAAGGAGTCAGTCCTCCTCGATGCCGTGTTCAGCGCGTATCTTCGCGGCGTCGGACGAGCGGCCCATCTCGTCGAGGGACCGGGCCAGCAGCCAGGCGGCATGTCCCGCCGGACGGGAGCCGCTGGGCAGCCCGCCGAGCACCCGGCGCAGCAGTTCCTCCGCCTCCGCCGGCCGGCCGTCCCGCAGCAGCAGTTCCCCGGTGAACACCTCGACCTGGGCCGCCTCGCCGAACGCCTCAATCGACCGCAGCCGATCCGGTACGCCGACCACCCGCTCCAGCGCGGACGTCAGCCGCTCCTCGGCGAGCAGCACCCGGGCCACCGCGTCGGCGACCATCGCCCGCTCGTACGTCACCGCCGGCGGCTCATCGAGGAGGTCGGCGAGCGCCGCGGCAGCCGCGTCCACCACCTCGATCGCGGCGACCGCGGCCGGCAGGTCACCGGACCAGAGCAGGGCCAACAGCTCCCGCCGCCGGGCCCGCAGCTCGTCCAGCCGGTGCCCGGCCAGCCGGTACGCCGACGCCGCCTCCGCGAACCGCTGCGCCGCCAGCGCGTCCCGGTCCGCGTCGTAGAGGATCCCCCCGGCCTCCTCCAGCACCTGCGCCCGGTGCGGGAGGTTGTCCGGCCCGTCGAGGTTGTCGGCGAGCTGGTCGAGCAGTGCGAGGGCGGGCTCGATCTCACCCAGCCCGTGGTAGATGCCGGCCAGCAGGTGCCGGCAACGGTCGGCCTCGGCCTGCGCGCCAGCCCGGTCCAGTCCGATCACCGCCTCCTCCGCCACCTCGGCGGCCTCGCCGAGCCGGCCGGCCAACCGGTACGCCTCGGCCAATTCCCAGCGGAGCAGCGCGTCCCCCGGCAGCCCCTGCTCCACGCAGAGGGTGACCGCCTCGACGAAGTCGTCCACCGCCTCGCCGGCCCGGTCGGTCGCGAGCAGTGCCCGCCCCCGGGTGACCCGGGCAGCGAGCCGCGCGCCCGGCGGAGCCACAGCCAGAGCCTCGTCGCAGGCGGCGACCGCCTCGCTCGGATCGTCCACCGCCCGGGCATACGCCAGGCAGGCGCTGGTGAGCATCTCGCCGTCGCCCAACTCCCGGCTGAGCCGCCGGGCGTGCGCCGCCGCCTCCCGGAACTCCTCGGCCCGCGCCAGTTGCTCCAGCACGTGCGTCCGGTGCAGCGCCACCCGGGCGGCGAGCCACGGATCGGCGTCGACGTCGACCACCGCCCGGTCGAGCGCCAGGAGCGCGTCGGACCACTCCTCGCGGTGCACGTGGGCCAGGGCCAGCCGATCCCACGCGGCGGCGCGTTCCCGCTGGTCACCGTGTTCCATGAGGTGATCAATCGAGGCCCGGAGCAGCCCCAGCCCCTCCGCCGCGCTCTCCTCGCTCAGGCAGAGCAGCACGCCGAGCCGGCCGGCCACCACCTGCGCCCGGATCGGGTCGGGCACTGCCTGCCAGGCAGCCAGCGCAGCCCGGTTGACCTCGATCGCCATGGACGCGTCGTCGCCGGCGTTCTCGGCCAGCTCGCCGACGCGCAACTCCAGCCGCCGGGCCCGGGTGGCGGCTGGCAGATCAGCCCCGCCGTACCGCTCGTCGTACGCCCGCAGTGCGGCGAGCAGCCCGTCCCGCCGGTGGGTGCGCCAGCAGTCGTCGGCGAGCGCCAGCAACTCGTCGGCGCCGGCCTGGGCCGGAATGACCACCGCCGGGGTGGGCGGCACCACCCCCGCACCACCGGACGGGTCGGTGTCGGCAACCGCAGTGGCTGGCGCGGTCGCGTCGCCGGCCCGCGGCGCGGGCACCGGCCGACGGCGCAGGCTGGCGGAGAGCGGCAGATGCTCGCCCGCCGGCCGGGCCGCGAGCCGCCGGGTGATCAACTCGGACTGGTACGTGGTGCCGTTGCGCGCGTCGAAGCGGCCGGCCAGCTCGGTGGCCGTAGCGGACAGCTCCTCGGCGAGCGCGCCTGCCGGCACGTCCGCGGCCGCCCGGTCGCCGGACGCGCGCCGGTGCACGGTCAGCTCGCCGGGCACCTGGCGCAGTGCGGCCGAGGCGGTGGCCGCGAAATGCATCGCGGCGGCCGGCGTAGGCGCCCGATCCAGCCAGTCGAGGTGCCGTTCGACCAGCTCCAGCGCCCGAGCATCGTTGCCGGTCACCGTGCAGAACTCGACGTGGTCGGCGATCTCCCACAGGTTGGAGAGGCGCCCGCGCAGCAGCCGGTACGCCTCCCGGTGCGCGTCGCGCGCGGCGTCCAGCCGACCGGCCTCCCGATAGGGCGTGAGCAGCGCGGTGAGGATGGCCTGCGGCTGCTCGATGCAGCTCAACCGGCCGGCGAGCACCGGCTCGGCCAGCGCCACCGCCTCCTCGTGCCGGCCCACGTGGGCCAGGTGCTCCACCTGTGCGGTCGGGTCGCAGCCGGCGCAGTCGGAGAGGGCGTCCCGGGGCGTGGTCATCCAGCGCCGGTACCACTGCGCCGCCTCCTCCGCCGCGCCGAGGTGCTCGGCGACCAGATAGCGGTGTTTGTACACGGCCTGGAGGGTGTGCCCGGACTCCCGGTAGCGCCGTTCCATGTCGTCGAGCACCGCATACGTGCGGTCGAGCGGCAGCTCGGGGAACTTCAGCATGGCAGTGACCATGTGCTTGAAGAACCAGAGCAGCGAGTGGGTGTAGCGCTCGTGGTAGGGCTGCGGATCCCGGTCGTATTCGGACAGGCACCAGGAGAAGGTGACGAAGGACTTGGCGGGCTCGCCGCCGTAGACGTATGCGGTGGTCCCGAGGATCCGGACCGCGAAGGCGAGGTGCCGGTCGTCACCGGCGTCGACGCGCCGGAGCAGCTGCTCCAGTGCCGCGATCTGCCCCGGGCCATACGGCATCTTGTCGATCTCGTGCAGCATCCGCCAGAGGTCGTCGCTCATGGCTGCTCACTCCCGTCCGGGTACGGCCCGGCCGAGCAGGCCGAGGAAGGAACTGTTCAACAGCGCGGCGTCGGCCGCGCGGATCGGGTGGTGCCCGAGCAGCAGGGCCTGCCCGTAGAGCGCCTCGACGGCGAGCCCGACCAGCTCCGGGTCGGTCAGCGTGGTGACCCGGCGGACCAGCGGGTTGCGGTGGTTGAGCACCAGCTGCGGCCGGTCCGGCGGGGCGGAGGCGGCCAGCGCGTCAAGCACCCCGCCCCACAGCTCGTCGGCCCGGTCCCGGCTGGCGGCGAGCTGGTCGTTGAACGCGGCCGAACGGCTGACCAGGTAGAGCGCCGGCAGTGAGATCGGGTCGTACGCCCGGATCACCACCTCGCAGCCGAGCCGTTCCAGGGCCCGCTGCGCCCCGGTGAGGAACGGCCGCAGGGCAAGCTCGGTCTGCCGGTCGAGGACGTCGAAGCGGGTGGTGAGATCGCTCGGCTCCAGCCGCTCGATGAGCACCGACCGGTCCACGGTGGGCAGCCGCTCGATCAGCTCGGTGTCGTACGTGTAGCCACCGTTCACCACGGCCACGTCCTGGGCCGCCGCGACGGCGGCGAGCTGGCGGAACTCGTCGAGGCTGGCGGCGTAGCGCAGGACGCCGTGCCGCTGACGGAACTCGGCGAGGGTGAGGGTGCCGACGTTGGTGTCCATCGGCCACCACTGGTCGACCAGGCGGAGCATCTCGTCGTCATGCAGGGCGAGCGCCTTGACCCCGAGGTGATGCACCTGGAGGAACTCGGCGAGCCGCCGGGGGTCGTGCTTGGCCAGCCGGACCAGCCAGCCGCGCACCTGGTCTCCGAGTACCTCCCGGCTGGCGGTGAGCAGGGCGTCCTCGTAGAGCGCCTCCCGGCTGGCAGTCGGGCGCAGCTCGCTGGCGTCCACCACGCAGTGGGCGAAGAACGCCCAGTCAGGCAACAGCCCCTCGGCGTGCTCGGCGAGCAGCATCCGCTTGAGGTAAACCCGGTGCCCCGCGCGGGCGGCCGGGTTCACCGGGGTGGGCAGGATGAAGGCGACCCCGGTCAGCCCCGCCTCGGGCACCGCCAGCGGCACCACGTCGAACGGGACGAAGCCGAGGACATCCTGCGCGTAGCGGTGGAGGGCGGCGCGGTCGACCCGCGCCCCCGGGGTGGTCGGCCACGGCGGCGGGCCGGCGGTGGTCGGCATGTCACCGACCCGCACGTCCACCGGAAGCAGCGCGCCGTAGAGGCGGGCCAGCTCGGCCACGGTCGGCACGCCGAACCACTGGTCGGCGTCGCGCCGGGGCACCAGCGTCACGGTGGTGCCGACCTCGCGCCGCGCCTGCTCAGGCTTGGCGACCTCGACCGCGTATCGGCCGTCGGACCAGCCCGTCCAGAGCACGGTGGGCTGATCGGCGTGCCGGGTGACCACCCGGATCTCGTCGGCGACCAGGAAGCAGGAGAGCAGGCCGATGCCAAACTGGCCGAGGAACTCATGCCGGGAGAACCCTAGCTCGTCCCGCTTGGAGCTACGCCCAATGGTGGCCAGCAGCTCGTGCACCTGCGCCTCGGTCAGACCGATGCCGGTGTCGTGCACCCGCAGCGTGCCGTCACCGGTCAGCTCCGGCGGCTCGATCCTGATTCGGGCCGGCGCGTCCGGCCCGGTCGCCCGGCGGGCGGTGATCGCGTCGACGGCGTTCTGGAGCAGCTCCCGGACGTAGACCCGTGGGCTGCCGTAGAGATGATGACTGAGCAGGTCGACCACGCCTCGGAGGTCGACCTGGAAAGTGCGGTCCAATCGCGCTCCCCGTTCGGATTTCGGCGCTCACCGTACCGGCGATGCCCGACAGTGTCCGTCCGGTTTTCGGCTACTTGACCCTCGACCCGGTAGAGGCCACAGGGTCCATCGACATGACCGTTCCCGCCCTCGGCCGCGACTACCGGCTGCTCTGGTCCGCCGCCGTCGCCTCCCGGTTCGGCGACGCCCTGCGTACGCCGGCCCTGGCCCTGCTGGCTGCCACGCTGACCCGCGATCCGCGGGCGATCGCCGCGGTGACCGTTGCCGGGCAGCTCCCGCCGCTGCTCCTCGGCCTGCTCGGCGGCGCGTACGCCGATCGCTGGGACCGCCGCCGGACGATGGCCGCGGTGGACGGGGCGCGGGCCGTCGTGGTGGCCGCCCTGGCCGTGCTGGTAATCACCGGGCAAGCCGGCGTCGGCGCCCTGGTGGCGGTCGCGTTCCTGCTCGCCGCCCTCGGCACGCTCTTCGACGCGGCCTCGTTCGCCGTGCTGCCGTCGCTGGTGCCCCCGGCCGCCCTGCCCACCGCCAACGGCCGCCTCCAGGCCGGCACCGCGGTCGCCGGGGGCTTCCTCGGCGCACCCCTGGCCGGCCTGCTCTTCGCCCTCGCCGCGCCGCTCCCGTTCGCCCTCGACGCCCTCACCTTCGCCCTGGCCGCCCTCCTCGCCCTCGCCCTGGCCGCCCCCGCCCCCGCCCCGACTCCGGGTGGGCGGGGGTCGGTGTGGGGCGAGGCGTGGGCGGGGATGCGGTGGGTGCGGGGGGATCGGGTGTTGTGGCGGATCGGCCTCGCCGCTGCCGGGTCGAACCTGGCCATCAGCGGACTCATGGCGGTGCTGGTGCTGTACGCCCTCGAGGTGCTGCGGGTGCCGCCGGCCGCGTACGGGCTGTTCGCGGCGGGAGCGGTGGTCGGCGGTCTGGTCGGGGCGCTCGCCGCCGGACGGATGGCGGAACGGTTCGGCACGCTGCCCGCGCTACGCGGGGTGCTGCTCGGGCAGACCGTGGCGCTGATCGGGTTCGCGCTGGCGCGGCACCCGCTGGTCGGGGGCATCGCGCTCGCCTGCTTCGCCGTCGGCACGACGGTTTGGAACAGCCTGTGGTCGGCGTACGGCCAGCGGCACGTGCCGCCGGAACTGCTCGGTCGGGTCGGCGCGGCGCAGCGGATGCTCGGGTTGGCCGGCGCGCCGGTCGGGGCGGCGCTGGCCGGGTTGGCCGGGAAGGCGTACGGGGTGGCCCCGGTGGGCTGGGCGCTGGCCGTGGTCTTCGCCCTGGTCACCGCGGCTGCGTGGCGGACGCTGCGGGGAACCACTGAGCACGCCGAGCGCCGGGCGGAGCCGGCCGTCCGTATCTAGGCTGAGAAAAACGGCGGGAGGAGGGCGGGGTGACGCAGCACGACGAGGTGCACCTCAGAAACCGGCAACGGATGCTGGCGGGCGTCCTCCTCGCCGGGGGCGGGCTGTTCGACGGCCTCGCCGGGGTGAGCGACCTGTACGACGACAAATACGTCGTGGAGAGCCAGGAAGGGCTCCGCCACCTCGACCTGAGCGGCTGGTCCTGGGCGCACGAGGGGACCGGGGCGCTGATGCTGGTGGGCGGGCTGCTCCTCCTCTTCACCGCCCGCCCCTGGTCGGTCTGGCTCGCCAGGGTGGCGGCGGTGGTCGGCATCGTGCTCCACCTGGTCACGCTCCCGTTCGAACCGTTCTGGGCCCTGGTCGTGATCGGGCTGGCGGTGGCGGCGCTGCGGCTGCTCTGGCTGTCCCGGCGGCGGCCCGCTCGGGCCGACGCCGTCAGCTCTCCTCACAGACCCGCCCGGTGAAGGCCGGGTCGGGCAGCCGTTCACCCCGCCATACCGGGTTGAAGCTGATCGGCAGTGGCGGCGCCTGCCAGGCGGCGGAGACGTCCTGGATCAGGTTGTAACCGGGCTCGGGCGCACTGACCGGCTCCCCGGCGAGGAAGTTCACCAACCGCGCCTGGACCACCGGCCGAGCCAGCAGGCCACCGTGTACGGCCGGCATCTGGAAGACCGGAACGCCGGCGTACTTGCCCGGCGGAGACTCGGTGGCGGTGGTGGTCGGCAGGAACGCCACGATCCGCACGCCGGAGACCGGGCACATCAGGTCGTTGCGATAGAAGGGCGCGTGGTCAAGGATCGACCGGACGAACGGCTCGTCCGGCCCGGTGCCGCTCATCGCGATGAGGTCGGCGAGGCCGAAGATGACTCGCAGTTCCCAGCCGGCGGCGATGCCCCAGCCCGAGGAGGCCCCAGCCGGCGGGTAGTAGGACCGGCCCGCGTTGACCAGCGGGCTGAACATGGCCAGGATGTTCACCGGCGAATGCGGCCGGTCGGCCAGGTAGGTCCGGGAGACGAGCGCCCCCTCGCTCTGCCCGACCAGCGCCACCGGCAGGCCGGTACGCCGGTGCAGCAACTCCACCTGGGTGTCGAGCATCGC
Organism: Micromonospora sp. NPDC048999; assembly: GCF_040649295.1. Lineage (NCBI taxonomy): Bacteria > Bacillati > Actinomycetota > Actinomycetes > Micromonosporales > Micromonosporaceae > Micromonospora > Micromonospora sp. NPDC048999. Next base: position 678,768 of record NZ_JBEZFI010000001.1, read on the forward strand.
CACGCTGGACTCGATCGACCGGAAGGTGTCCGGGACCCCGAACGGCATGGGTCGGCCCTGCGCATCCAGCCCTCGGTAGGAGAACCACTGCACCTTCGGGTCGACGGGCGGTTCCCCGTCGTACGCGCTGCCGTGCCCGGCGACGAAGATCACCGCGTGCCGGACGGTGGGCGGCAGCGGTTGGTCGAACAGCAGGATCCGCGGCGGCGTGCTCGACGTGGTGGTCACGGCCGCCAGCGCCGGCTGCACCACTACCGGCACGATGAAGGCGAGCAGGATCGCCAGCGGCGCGGCGGGCACCCGCGCCCAGCGGACCGGCCGGCGCGGCAGCAGGGCGGAGGCCACGGTGCGCTGCCAGAGCAGTCCATTGATCGCCCCGGCGATCGCCGCCACCGGTGCCGTCCACCCGATCGGCACCCCCCAGACCAACGCGCCACCGATGGTCAGCACCACGAAGTTGAGCAGGGACCAGCCGACCAGCTCGATCGAGGGCAGCCCGCGCCACCAGGAGCTCACCACGGCGGAACGTTGCAGGAACGGCGCCAGCAGGAACAGCGGCAGCAGCGAGGCGAGCAGCAGCCAGGAGAGGGCGACCACCGAGGCGGCGATAGACAGGGCTGCCCAGGGCGACACCACCACGACGACCATCACGGTCAACGCGAGGTTCCGCCGGGCCAGCCAGCGCAGGCTCGGCCGGGGCAACTGCCGCGGCCAGGACAGGGCGACCAGCGCGGTGGTGAGCCCCGCCCGGATCAGGATGAGGCCGACCAGTCCGATGGCGAAGATCAGCCACGTGTCGTGGTAGACGAACAGCCACCGCAGGTCGTGATACGTGTCGTACGGCCAGACCGCGGTGACCTGCGCGGGCAGCCCGTCGGCGGCGCGGAACCGGAACGCGTCGAGAACAGCCCCCTCGATGGCAGGCGGCAGCGCGGCCAGCGCGAGCAGCGCGACGAACCGCTTGTCCGGGCGTTTCACGCCCCCTCCCTCGGCTGCTCCGACGACCGCTTACCCAGCCAGCCTGCCCCGTCGGACCCGGGGCGCAGGGGGGAACGCCGAATCGCCCCCCGGTCGAGATCAGCCGGCGAGGCCGCCCGGCTGGTCGCCCTTCACCACGGGAGCGCGAACCAGGTTTCCCCACTCCGTCCACGAGCCGTCATAGTTGCGAACCTGCGGGTAGCCCAGCAGGTGCTGCAGCACGAACCAGGTGTGGCTGGACCGTTCGCCGATCCGGCAGTACGCCACCACGTCGTCGGACGGACTCAGGCCGAGCTGGTCGGCGTAGATGGCGCGCAGCTCGTCGGCCGACCTGAAGGTGCCATCGTCGTTCGCGGCGGACTTCCACGGCTTGTTCACCGCGCCGGGGATGTGCCCGCCGCGCAGCGCCCCCTCCTGCGGATAGTCCGGCATGTGCAGCATCTCGCCGGTGTACTCACCGGGCGAGCGGACGTCGACAAGCGGCCGGCCGTCGGCGACGTGCGCCATCACCTGCTCCCGGTACGCGCGGATCGGCGCGTCGTTCCGCTCCGGCACGGGGTAGTCGGCGCGCGGCCGGGTCACCTTCTCACGGGTCAGCTCACGCCCCTCGGCGATCCACTTCTGCCGGCCGCCGTCGAGCAGCCGCACGTCCGGGTGGCCGAAGAGGGAGAAGACCCAGAGCGCGTACGCGGCCCACCAGTTGAAGTTGTCGCCGTAGAAGACCACCGTGTCGTCCCGACCGATGCCCTTGGCGGCGCACAGCTCGGCGAAGCTCTTCGCGTCGAGATAGTCCCGGGTCACCTGGTCGTTCAGCTCGGTGTGCCAGTCAACCTTGACCGCGCCGGGGAGGTGACCGGTGTCGTACAGCAGCACGTCCTCGTCGGACTCGACCACCACCAGGCCCTCGTCGCCCAGGTGCTCGGCCAGCCACCCGGTGGTGACCAGGCGCTGCGGGTGGGCGTACGACTGGAGGTGAGGGTTCGGATCGCTCGGCACAGGCATGAGCCCCAAGCTACGCCCGATTCCGGGCCGAACGGCCGGTCAACGGAAACCGGGTGCAGCGGATGCGGCGGGTTCAGGCGCGGCGGTGCACGAGCCGACCAGCCACCACCGTGACCAGACAGGAACCGTCGGCATCGAACACGGCGAGGTCGGCCCGCCCGCCGACCAGCAGCGCTGGCGGGCGTGGACCGTCCAGCACCGCTACGCCGTTCCGGGCGGCCGCGGCCCGTAGGCTCGGCTCGGCCACGTGCGCAGCGAGCACTGCAGCGGCACCGCGCCGGAACAGGGCGTGAACCCGCTCGCGCGGGGTGGGGGCGGGCGGAATCGGCCCGTCGTGCACCAGCGCCGGACCGAGGGTGCCGGCCCACCGCCGCACCCGAACCCGGGGGTACGCCTCCGTCAGCTCGTCCAGCGGCGCGACGGCCTCGACCCGGTCGCCGGATACCAGGACGGCCTGTTCGGCGGCTGGCTCGGCGTCGAGGGTGAGCCGCAGCAGCGGAGCGGCGTGAATCGTCCGCACGGTCAGTCGGCGATCGGCCCGAGCACCGGCCGCTTCGCGGTGACCAGGTCGCCGGAGGAACGGCCGGTCAGCCGCCGCTTGATCCACGGGGCCAGGTGCTGCCCGGCCCAGCGCAGGTCGGCGGCGCGGGCGGCCAGCCACGGGGTCGGCGCGGGGTGCGGTGGCACCAGCAGCCACTCCTCGTCGCAGCCGACCCCGAGCGCGGTGAGCACCTGCCCGGCGACCCGCCGGTGCCCGGCCGCCGACATGTGCAGTCGGTCGGTGCTCCACAGCAGCGGGTTGAGGTAGGTGTCGTCGGCGTACAGGTCGACCAGGATGGCACCGTGGCGCTCGGCGACCTCCCCCACCACCCGGTTCAACAGCTGCACCCGGGGCGCGACGAGTCGCTGCCCGGGAAGCCGGGCCATCACGTCGGCGAACCGGAAGAGGACCACGTCGGCGCCGCTGCCGCGCAGCTCGCCGATCAGCTTGTCGAACCGGGGGACGAACGAGTCGACGTCGAAGGTACGCCGCAGCACGTCGTTGCCGCCGGCCGCGAAGCTGATCAGGTCGGGCTTCATGGCCAGGGCGGCCGGCACCTGCTGGGCGACGATGTTCGAGAACAGGCGGCCCCGGATCGCCAGGTTGGCGTACCCGAAGTCGGGGCCGGCCTCGGCGGCGAGCCGGGTCGCGACCAGATCGGCCCAGCCGCGGTAGGTGCCGTCCGGATAGGCGTCGTTCATGCCCTCGGTGAAGCTGTCACCCACTGCCACGAAGCTGCGCCAGCGCACCACGCCTCCCTCTGACGTCCCGGCCGGGTTGCGTCGTTCAGTCTGTCACCGCCGTGTGTCGTCGCTCGACCCCCGGCCACCGCCGGCGCGGCCGGGCAACACCCGATCACCCATGTTTTGCCCTGAAAGGGGGAAGCATCAGGCAAAGAGCGGGCAGATCGCCGAGGTGCCCCCACCCTTAGGAAGCGTCTGAATGCGTCGACCGACGAGCAGCCGAAGGAGTGCACGCCGCATGAGCCAGGTGACCAAGACCGGACAAGCTGGACACGCGGGTGGCATGCAGTCAGCCCGCCAGAACAAGCTCAGCAACGAAGACGGCAAGATCATGATTGCCGACAACGTGGTGCAGAAGGTCGCCGGGATGGCGTGCCGGGAGGTGGCGGGCGTGCACGCCATGGGCAACGCCGGCGCGCGCGCGTTCAGCGCCATCCGGGAGCGGATTCCCGGCAGCAGCGGGCCGAACGTGTCCCAGGGAGTCGGCGTCGAGGTCGGCGAGAACGAGGCCGCGATCGACCTGGACGTGATCGTCGAGTACGGGGTCAGCATCGCCGATCTGGGGCGGAACATCCAGCGCAACGTCAAGACGGCCGTCGAACGGATGACCGGCCTCAACGTCGCCGAGGTCAACATCAGCATCGATGACGTGCACCTGCCCGAGGCCGACGGCCAACGGCAGGAGCCGCGGGTGTCATGACCACCATTGTTGGACAGCGCGACGCGGTGGTCGACGGTGTCGACGTGGACGCCGTCGCGGCCGCGGCCCGCGCCTGTCCGGACGTGGTGGGCCTGACCGCGGGCTGGACGGGTGGCCGGGCCACCTACCTGCCCGGCCGCCGCGTCGAGGGCGTCGCCGTCGACGCCGACGCCGTGGTGGTCCAGGTCCGGGCCCGGTGGGGAACTACGGCCCAAGAACTCGCCGACGAGGTTCGCGCGGCGGTGGCACCGCTGGCTGCCGGTCGTCGGGTCGACGTGGTCATCGCCGATCTGGAGGAGCCACCTCCGGCCGGAACGGCTGTCCGTACAGCATGATGGAAAGAGCGACAGCATGATCAAGTTGATAGGTATCGTCGTCGGCCTGGCGTTGGGATTCGCCCTGGCATTCGGCAGCTTCGGTCAGATGCTGATCGTCGCGTTGTTCGCGTTGATCGGCTACGCGGTGTCGAAGTTCTTCGCCGGCGAGGTCAATCTCGCCCCGTACGTCCAGGGCCGCCGGCGGAGCACCCAGTGACCGCGGTAACCGACGCGACAGCGGGCGGGCACGGCCGGTCGGCGCACGAGGAACTGGGCCGGCTGAACATCCACGACCGGGTGGTGGAGAAGATCGCCGCGCGGGCGGCGGGGGAGATCGCCGAGGCGGGCAGCGCGACGCCGCGCGTCCTCGGGCGGTCCCTGCCCGGAGCGGGGCGCTTCGGCATCCGCCGGTCCGACCTGGACGCCGCCGCGAAGGCGTCCGCCCACATCGAGGGCTCGGTGACCAGGATCGAGTTGTCCATCAGCGTCCGCTGGCCGGCATGCATACCGGAGGTCACCGCCCTGGTCCGCGACCGCGTCCGGACCCGGGTGTCGGACCTGACCGGGCTGCGGGTCCAGGAGGTGGGGATCACCGTCACCGACCTGGTCACCGACAGTGCTGCCGGCAGCCGGGTGCGGTGAATCGAGGCCCGGGTGAGAATCGCCAACCGTCTGCTCGCGTTCCTGCTGAGCCTGGGGCTGACCCTCGGCGCCGTACTCGTGTTGATCGAGATCGTCGCCCACCTGGTCGGGGCGAAGCCGATCGTGCTGGACTGGCCCGGCCTGTACCGCTGGGCGTCCGGCGCCACCTGGGGCAGCGGGTTGGTGCGGCTGATCGGTGTGGTCCTCGTCGTGGTCGGTCTGCTCCTGCTCGCCGCGCAGCTCAAGCCCCGCCGGCCCGAGCGGCTGCGGCTGCAGCCCGTCAGTTCCGCCACCGACGCCGCCATCACCCATCGCGGCCTGGCCCGGACACTGCGAGACGCGGCCATCGAGGTCGACGGCGTCCACGAAGCCCACGTCCTGGTCGGCCAGCACCACGTACGCGTACGCGCCGAGGTCCACGACGGGGCAGCGCCGGTGGACACCCTGCACGAGGCGGTGGCCTCGGCCACCCAGCACCGCCTCGACGCGCTGCGCCTGGCCACGGCGCCGGCCCTGAGCGTACGGATCGACAAGGAGGAGCATCGCTGATGCGCGCCGACCGCACCAACCGAATCGTGGTCACCCTCCTGGCGCTGATCCTGCTCGCCGCCGGCATCACGATCCTCCTCGCCGGCACCAACCTCTTCGGCCCGAACCATGGCGGGCAGCCCCTGCTCGACAACCCGGCCGCGCGCTTCTTCAGCACCCATGGCGGCTGGCTCTGGCCGGTGGCAGCCGTGGCAGCCGCGATCCTCGCGCTGCTCGGCCTCCGCTGGCTGGCCGCCGTCGTCAGCGCCGAACCCGGGCAACGGCGCATCAACATCAGCGCCGACGGCGACGCCGGACGCACCGTCCTCGACTCCGGTGCCCTCGCCGACGCCGTCGCCACGGAAGTCGCGAACTGCCCGGGTGTGGACGACGTCGACACCCGGCTCTGGGGCAGCCCGAACGCCCCCCGCCTGGCGCTGAGAGTCACGGCCGATCCCGACGTCGACATCGCCGCGTTGCATGAGCAGCTCGAAACCCTCACGCTGCCCCGCATCCGGTACGCCCTCGGCAGGCCGGACCTGCCCGTCACCCTCGACCTCACCTACAGCCGCCGCCGGAGCGCTCGGGTCAGCTGACGGCACACGCCGGGTGGGGCGAGGACACCGTCAGATCCGTACGAAGTCCTCGCCGAGCACCGCCCGCAGCCTGCTCAACGCGCGGGCGTTCTGCGTCTTGACCACCGACACGGACACGCCGAGGATGCCGGCGACGGTCTCGACGCTCTGATCCTCCCAGTGCCGGAGCACCACGATGGCCTGGTCGCGGATGGACAGGGTGGCGAGGGCCCGCAGCAGGGTGATGTGCAGTTCCGGGGTGTCGTCGGGCGGGTGGTGGGGCGCCTCGGGTAGCTCGGCGAGCACCAGCTCGGAGTCACTGCGCCGCTTCTTCTGATCGAAGATGGCGTTCACCAGCACGCGGCGGCTGTACGCCTCGGGGTTCGCGGTGCCCCGGATCCTGCCCCACGATGCGTACATCTTTGCGAAGGTGATCTGGGTCAGGTCCTGTGCGAGGTGCCAGTCCCGGCACATCAGGTAGGCGGTACGCCGCAGCCCCGGCGCGGTGGCCGCCACGAACGCGGTGAACTCCGCCTGCCGGGCGGTCTGCGCCCGCCGCCGAGCCACGGCCCACCGGGCCACCAGGCCGTGCCTGGCCTCTTCGGACGTACCCGTGGCGGGAGTGGTCCGGACCTCTGCCATCACCTGTCCGCCCAGACGTTCGCCCCGGCGGGGCACAAGCTGCCGACGATCTCGTCGACGCCGGGCATCTGCTTTACGTGAGCTGCCAGGGCGGCGTACTGCGATCGTCCGGCCATCTTGATCCGAAACGACTCCGGAAGCTGGCTGGGCTGGACGCTGGCGACGAGGTCCGGCTCCTCCTCGTACAGTTTCGAGAACCTGGCGTAGGCCTCGTCGTGGCTTATGAAGACTATGGTGTGGACTGCCCGATTTTCCTCCAGCGCTCGCTTCACCGCGCCGCGCTGCTGATCGGTGACGTCCGAGGTCAGGAAGATCGATACATCGGTCGCGGTGCCCCGGGCCGGCGGCTTGCAGGTCGGGTTCACCAGCATCGCGAGCCCCGCTGGCACCGTCGCCGCCGGCACCGAACCGTCCGGCGGTGTCGCCACGTACGCCACCCCCAGGGCCGTGATGGTGACCATGCCGGCCGCACCCGCTGCCGCCAGCCGGTGTCGACGGCGGCGCAGGCTGGTGCCGGTGGCCATGGCTCGGCCTGCCAGGTCACCCGGCGGTGGCTCCGGCTCGTCAGCCAGTGCGCGATCGAAGAGTGGCCGCAGGTTCTGGTCCAAGATTCGCTCCCGTGGTCTGGTGGACTGCTACCTGTGATGACTGGTTGGGACAGCAGATCGGTCACATCGGCCCTCTACAAACCCGGCGATCGCGGTGGCTCGACCAGGCCCCTGCGGTACGGCCCCCAGGCGACGAAGCGTTCGAACAGGTCGCGTGGGGTGGGGCCGTCGTGCGGGTTGAGGCGGAACAGGTCGTGGGTGGCCTCGTGGTAAAGCCCGGACAGGTAGATGGCCAGGTCGACGGGGTTGTCGTCGTACTCGACCTTGAGCAGCAGGCGGGCCTCGGCGCACGGCCAGGGTTTCCCGCAGGCCCGGCACAGCCACAGCGGTCGAAGCGGCACATGCGGTGGGTAGCCGGGCGGGTAGGGGCGCGGCCGGTCGGGGTACGGCCCGAGGCGCGGTATCGGCAGCCCGGCGGCCGGCCGTTCGTGGCCGGTCACCAGCGACCGCCGTTGGCCCGCCACTCCTGGCCCGGGGTCAGCCGGCCAGGGCAGCCCGGCCGCATGGTCGGGATGGCCCGGGTGGGTTCGCGCATCCAGCCGGGCAGGTTCTCGCCCTTGACTCGGCGGGGCAGCGGTGGCGCCGGCACGGCGGTGCGGCAGCGGAACAAGCGCAGCGCGTTGCGCATCAGGACCTCCTCGACGGTGTACGGGTCGGGGCCGCCCCCGGCATCGGGGGAATCGGGGGCGGCCCCAGGGCGGGCCGGACGGGAAGCCCGCTACGTGACAGTCTGCTGATGACAGCACTACGCTCGGAAGGCATCAAAGCCCGCCGGGGCGCGGTCGAGCTGACTGTTGCGAATGGACGGCGGCGCTGAGGAACAGGCCGGAAGAATCGAGGAGGCATCGTGGAGAGTGGACCGAGCGCCGAGCTGATCCGGGCACAACTGCGGCGGCTGCGAATGAAAGCCGGGCTGAGCCAGGAGGAATTCGGGAAGCTCGTGCACTTCTCGGGATCCCACATCTCCTCCATCGAGCTGGGGCAGCGGCCGTTCGACCGGCTCTTCCTGAAGCGGGCCGACGAGGTGCTGGACAGCGGTGAGCTGTTGATAACCCTGCTCAAGATGGCCGAGCGCGAAGGCCAGCCGAGCTGGCTCCGCCCCTGGCTGGACGCCGAACGGGATGCCCAGTTGCTCTGGTGTTATCACCCCACGCTCATCCCCGGCCTGCTCCAGATCGAGAACTACGCCCGCACGGTGATCCGGGCCGACGACATGCTGAGCGACGACGAGGTGGAGAGGCGGGTGGCGGTCCGCATGGATCGGCAGGCCGTGCTCGGTCGACCGCAGCCGCCCAAGCTCGTGACGGTGATCGAGGAGACGGTGCTCCGTCGTGCCGACGAAAGCTTCCGAGGGATCATGGCCCAGCAAATCGCCCACCTGCTCGAGTGCGCCGAGCGTTCACACATCAGCGTGCACGTCGTTCCGGCGGAGATCAGCACGCATGTTGGGCTCGCCGGTCCGTTCACCCTCGCCCGGAGCGAAGGCGGCGAATGGGTCGGCCACTTGGAGAACCAGCTCGGCGGCACGTCGATCGACAAGGACGAGGACGTGGCTAGTCTGGTCGCGAGATGGGAAAGCGTCCGCAGCGAGGCGCTGCCTCGTCGGCAGTCGATCGAGCTGATGAAGGAAGTGATGACGTCATGGAGCTGACCGGGGCTGTCTGGCGCAAGTCCACCCGCAGCGGCAATGGCGAGTGCGTCGAGGTGGCCGACAACCTGGCCGGCGTCGTCGGCGTACGCGACAGCAAGGACCCCGACGGCCCGGTGCTCACCTTCGCCCCCCAGACCTGGCGCGCCTTCGTCGACTACACCAAGCGACACTGACCCAACGGACCAAGATGGCCCCGACGCAGAGGGTCGGGGCCATCATCGCAACGGGTGCGGGGTCATCGCCTCCCGGAGTCTGGGAACAGGTACAGATCGAACCACAGCCCCTGACTGTCAAGCTCCAACTGCTGGCTGCCCGAGAGGCTGGGCGGGCCGGCGTAGGTGCCGGTGAGCGTGTAGAGACCGGGGTCGACGGCGAACTGGAAGCGCCCGTCGGGGCCGGTGACAACCTCGATCCCGGCCGGCTCCAGCCGGATCGTCGCCCCCACCACCGGTAGCCAGGTGATCATGTCGAGTGCCTGGCCCGTAAGGTTCCAGATGACCGACACCGTGAAGGTGCCCTGCGTCATGGGGCTGAGGCGGCCTTGGCGGTCGACCGCCACTGCGTACACCGGATGCCCACCGCTCACGTTGCCGACGTCGATCGTCACATCGGCCGTACCACCGGGCCCTGCCGCGACCTCGCTGCCCAGGCTGGTGTTGTCGACGCTATACCGATAGGCGGTCACCTTTGTGCCGCCGTTCACGGCGAATCTGATGGCAATCTGGCCGCCCTCGGCGGCGCTATCCCCGTTCGGGAAAGTAATCGCCGGTTGGCGCGAGACCTTCTGCTCGGCCAGCTGCGCGGCGGCCGCCGACACAGGCGACGCCATCAGCACCGACCCGGCGGCCAGCAGCACCAGCGACGCGGTCAACGCGACGAAGCCGCGCCGAGCACGACAAATGCGCACACCCCAGGCAGATCTAACGAACATTCGAGCCCCCGTATCACCAGATGCAACGACATGATCACTCTAGATCATAAAGCCATCCCCATCAATGCCATTCGAAGCGCTGGCCTACGACGCGCGCGGGTCAGGGCCAGTGGGTGGTGTAAATCCAGTCGAGGCCGTCTTCTCCCTGCGTGTCGAGGTGCTCCGCGCGGTGCAGGCCGGCCCGCACGGCGACTCGCTGGGAGGCGACGTTCGCCGGACGGACTCGAGCGATGACCGGGTAGCCCGGCAGTTGATCGGCCGCCGAATCGACAACCGCGCTGGCCGCCTCGGTGGCTATGCCCTTGCCCCACGCCTCCGAGTCGAGGCGGTAGAAGAGGTTGAGGACATCGCGGTTCGTCAGCCGCATCAACTTGATGCCGCAGAAGCCCACGCCGCTGCCGCCGGAATAGATGACCCAGTACCCGAAGCCGTAACGCTGCCAGTGTTCGTCCCACCGGCGGTAGAGATCTTCCGCGTCGGCGCGGGTGCCAAGCATGTCGGCGGGGTTGTGCGCGCAGGCGCGCGGGTCGCTGTGGATGGCGTGGATCAGGTCGATATCGGCCGGTGTTGGGCGGCGTAGTGACAGCCGCGGGGTCATCAGCTCGTCGTTACCGAACCCTCGATCGCGCACGGCGCGACTATATAGACAGCTTGATCCACTCTTCGAATGCACTCGTTGTCGCTGGAACGCCCCGGCCGAGGTACTGCACGGGAACGTCAACCATGGCACGATGTGCGATCGCGTGGGATCCTCGCCATGTGGGGATCTTGCGGTGCGAAATGCCTATCGAGGGCCCCACACGCTGAGTCATCTCATTGGACGGATGATTGCATGCCCCCGGATCCGCGCAAGCTTCGCCGCTCCCTGCTGTGGTACGCCTTCGGTCTAGCGTGTCTCACCGTGCTCCTGGTTGGCGTGCTGCTCACGTACCAGGATGGTCAGTTGCACCGGAATTCGGTGTTTTCCTCGATCGGCCTGGATCTGATTGCGGCGGTCATCTTCGCCGTGATCTTCGCGGTGCTCAGTAATCGGATCCAGGACCGGGGCATCGAAGACAGTTTTGAGGAAGGTCTGGACGGCCTCGAACGCCGGCTCACCGCCACGCTTGCCAGCCACAACCAGGCGTTCCTGCCGTCGGCGACGTATCCGGCCCTCGACCCGGGGGCTAATTTCGGGGACGCCTACAACCAAGACCTCACGGCGAGCCTGGAACGCAGCAGCACCTTTGCCTTCCAGGGACCCAGCGCCCGCTTCGTTGCCGCCCGCTTGATGAAGTTGCGGCACTATCCCCAGCAGATCAAGGTTGTCATGCTCGACCCCAGTAACCGGAGGGCCGTCGCCCGGCGGGCAGCGGATCGCGCGCATTGGCCGAACTCGCAGGGCAAGCCCCCGAGTGTCCTGGAGAAGGAGCTACGCGAGGAGCTCATCGTCAACATCACCTCGCTCTTCGACTGCCGTCAGATCTGCCCCGTTGAGCTGCTGTACCACGGTGACACGGCGGTCTACCGCTACGCGATGTGCGACGACGCCGTCTACCTGTCCTGGTACCACGGGCCGCAATCCGCCGGCCGGGAGATGCCCGAGTCCTACCGTTTCGGCGTCAACTCGTTTTGGTACCAGGCTTTCCGGCTTGACCTGTTGCGCAAGTTCGAGGTGTCCGACCGGGTTGTCAGGTTCGAGCCGACCGACGATGACCAGGTGCTCAGCGCACACCTGGCGAAGCTGTTGGATCAGCCGGTCGCGCCGCGAGATCTGCAACGGTGGCGCGCGATGCACGCCAAGCAGACGGCCGTATTCAGCACCTATCTCGATGGTGTCTACAGCCATACGCGCCCGAACTCGCGGCGCTTCCGCGTCGGCCAGGATGCGTGACCCGAAAAGGATCGCGGCCCGGCCGCGCCCGCCGTACGCTGCGGCAATGCTGCTGCGCATGTCGACCCTGCTGCTCCGGACCCTGCGCGAGGACCCGGCCGACGCCGAGGTGCCGAGCCACCGGCTCCTGCTCCGCGCCGGCTACATCCGCCGCGCCGCCCCGGGCGGCTACACCTGGCTGCCGCTCGGCAAGCTGGTGCTGGACCGGGTCACCGAGATTGTCCGGTCGGAGATGGCGGCGATCGGCGACCAGGAGGTGCACTTCCCGGCGCTACTGCCGGCCGACCCCTACCGGACCAGCGGGCGGTGGACGGAGTACGGCGACGACATCTTCACCCTGGCCGACCGGAAGGGCGCCGAGCACCTGCTCGCTCCGACCCACGAGGAGATGGCCGCGCTGCTGGTGAAGGACCTCTTCACCTCGTACCGGGACTTTCCGGTGACGCTGTTCCAGATCCAGACGAAGTTCCGGGACGAGGCCCGGCCCCGGGCCGGCCTGCTGCGCGGGCGCGAGTTCCTGATGAAGGACGCGTACTCGTTCGACCTGGACGAGGCGGGGCTCCAACAAGCCTATGAACGGCACCGGACGGCCTACGAGAACATCTTCAACCGGCTCGGGCTGGACTTCACGGTGGTGCACGCGATGTCCGGAGCGATGGGCGGCTCCGCGTCGGAGGAGTTCCTGGCCACGACCCCGGTCGGCGAGGACACCTTCGTCGGCTGCACCGCCTGCGACTACGCGGCCAACACCGAGGCGGTGGTGACCCGCGCCCCGGCCGCCGGTGACCCCGACGCGCACCCGGTGACGGAGGTGCACGACACCCCGGAGACGCGGACCATCGCCTCGCTTGTCGAGCTGGCGAACGCCCGCGCCCTCGGCGGTCGGACCGGCTGGACCGCCGCCGACACCTTGAAGAACGTGGTGCTGACCGTACGCCGGCCGGGCGCGGAGACCGGCGAGCTGCTGGTGATCGGCCTGCCGGGCGACCGCGAGGTGGACCTCAAGCGGGTCGAGGCCGCGCTGCACCCGGCCACCGTGGCGGTCTTCGAGGACTGGGCGGACAATCCCGAGCTGGTCCGCGGCTACATCGGGCCGCAGATCCTCGCCAAGCACGGCATCCGCTACCTGGTCGACCCACGCGTGGTCCCCGGCACCGCCTGGCTGACCGGGGCGAATGAGCCGGGCCGGCACGCGGTCGACGTGGTCTCCGGGCGGGACTTCGTCCCGGACGGCACGATCGAGGCCGCCGAGGTGCGTCCCGGCGACCCCTGCCCGGCCTGCGAGACCGGCGAGCTGGCCATGCGGCGGGGCGTTGAAGTCGGGCACATCTTCCAGCTCGGCCGCCGCTTCACCGACGCGTTCACGGTCGACGTGCTCGGCCCGGAGGGCAAGCCGGTCCGGCCCACCATGGGCTGCTACGGCATCGGGGTCTCCCGGGCGGTGGCCGCCGTCGCCGAGCAGCACCACGACGACCGGGGGCTGGTCTGGCCGGCGGCGGTCGCGCCGTGCGACGTACACCTGGTGGCGGCCGGGAAGGGGCCGCAGCTCGACGCGGCGCTGGAGCTCGGCGGGCACCTCTCCGCCGCCGGCCTGCGGGTGCTGGTCGACGATCGCACCCACGTGTCGGCCGGGGTGAAGTTCACCGATGCCGAGCTGGTCGGCATCCCGCGCGCCGTCGTGGTCGGCCGCCGTCTCGCCGAGGGGTACGTCGAGCTGCGCGACCGGGCCTCCGGCGAGCGGGTCGAGCTGCCGGTGGACGAACTGGTCGAGCGCCTGCTCGATCAGGTACGCGGGGCGCACCGCGCCGGGGTGTAGCGGACGCGCCACGGGGTACCGCTGTCGGATCGATCGACGTGTTTCGGAGGGCGCATGCACCGGGTCAGCGACGTGATGACCAAGCAGGTCGTCTACCTGTCGGCAGAGACCACCCTGGACGAGGCGGCCAGGGTGATGCGGGAGTCCGACATCGGCGACGTGGTGGTCACCGACGGGGCGACGCTCGCCGGCATGCTGACCGACCGCGACATTGTCGTCCGGGCGGTCGCCGAGCGGGCCGACCCGGCGGCCACCACGATCGGCTCGATCATCACTCGGGAGGTGGTGATGATCGAGCAGCACGCCACTGCGAGCGAGGCGGCCGCCCTGATGCGTACGCGCAACATCCGGCGGGTGCTGGTCTGCGACGGCGAGCGCAAGCTAGTCGGCATCGTCTCCCTCGGCGACCTGGCCATCTGAACAAAGCGGATAGCCTCAGGGGATGCCCGAGATGCCGAGCAAGCTGGCCGAGATCGTCGACGAGTTCGCCGCCGCGCCCCGCGACGTGGTGCTGGAGATGCTCCTCGAGTACGCCGACGTCGTGCCGCCCCTGCCGGCGGAGCTGGACCGGGCGGCGCTGGAACAGGTCCCCGAGTGCCAGACCGCCTTCTTCCTGCGCGCCGAGGTCGAGCCGGACCGGACGGTGCGTACGGTCTTCGACTGTCCGCCGGAGGCGCCGACCACGCGCGCCTTCGCCGGCATCCTCGCCGAAGGGCTGGCGGGGGCGAGCGCCGAGGAGGTACTGACCGTCCCGGACGACCTCTACCAGCGAATGGGGCTGGCCCAGGCGATCAGCCCATTGCGGGTACGCGGCGGCAACGCGATCCTGGCCCGGCTCAAGCGCCAGGTCCGGGAACAGATCTCCTGATCGACGGGTTGTCTCCGATCATGGAGATCGAGATCTACGCCGACGTCGTGTGTCCCTGGTGTTGGATCGGCAAGCGCCGGCTGGAGCAGGCGCTGGAGTCGTACGACGGTGACGTGACCGTCCGGTTCCGGCCCTTCCAGCTCGACCCGACGCCGGTGACCGAGCCGAAGCCGCTGGTCGAGGCGATGGCCGCCAAGTTCGGCGGCCGGGAGCGGGCCGAGGGGATGTTCGCGCATGTGACCCAGGTCGCCGCCGGCGTGGGGCTCGACCTGCGTTTCGACCGCGCGGTGCAGGCCAACACCTTCGAGGCGCACCGGCTGGTCCGGTACGCCGCCGAGCGGGGCCGGGCCGCCGAACTGGTCGAGGCCCTCTATCGGGCGCACTTCCACGACGGTGTGGACGTCGGCTCGACGGACGCGCTGGTCAAGCTGGCCGCCGAGGTCGGCCTGGACGAGGCCGAGACCCGGGACTACCTGGAGTCGAACCTCGGCCGGCGCGAGGTGGCCGCCGACCTGGCCACGGCGCACCAGCTCGGCGTTTCCAGCGTGCCGACCTTCGTGCTGGCCGGGAAGTACGCCGTCACCGGCGCCCAGGAGCCGGAAACCCTGCTCGCCGCTCTCCGCGAGGTCGAGCAGCGCGAATCGACCGAGTGACTACGGTTCCACGTGAAACAAGATCGATGATGCTGGCTGCCTAGGCGGGCTTGGCCAGGTCCTCCACCACCGTCGCCCCGGGCAGCGCGCCGAGCGCCGACCCGGGCAGCGCGATCTTGCTGTGCCGTACGCCGGACCCGATGATCACGTGCGGGGTGGCGACCACCCGCGAGTCGACCAGGATCGACCACTCCGCCGGCAGCCCGATCGGAGTGATCCCGCCGTACTCCATCCCGGTCAGCTCGACCGCGTCGGTCATCGGCGCGAAGCTCGCCTTGCGCACGTCCAGCATTCGGCGAACCACTCCGTTGACGTCGGCCCGGGTGGTGGCGAGCACGACGCAGGCCGCGTACCGGGTCTCGCCGCCCCGCTTGCCGGCCACCACCACGCAGTTCGCCGACTCGTCCAGCCCCACCTCGTACGCGGCGCAGAACGCGGCCGTGTCGGCCAGCTCGGCGTCGATCGGGGCGACCAGCACGTCGTCAACGTCGACAGGCGCCCCGCCGGGCCACCGCTGCATCGCGGCGGCGACCGGCGGGGCCAGCAGGTCCAGCCGGGTGCGGGCAGGTTCGGTCTTCAGCGTCCCCATCACGGGTGCGATCCTCGCACCCGGCAACGGATTCCGCCCACCGACCCTCCGGCCGACCACCCACCGGTCGCCCCGGCCGGAGGTCAGCTGCCGGTGAGGAAGGCGTTCTCGCGGGCGAAGGTCCTGTCCTGGTAGGCCGCGAGCTGCTCCTCGCGGGCCACCTGGGCGCGGTGCGCCTCGACATCCTCGAGGCCGTGCCGGACGCCGATCCGGATCACGCCGTAGAGGAAGACGAAACCGAACACGTAGAGGATCACCGTGGTGACGAAAACCAGCATGCGGTCACGGTAAAGCGAATGCGAGCCGCCGAAGCTTTCATCTTCGGTCGGGTCCCCCGTACGTGTCTCTCATCGAGCGGATGAACCTGCCGGGCGCACCACCACCCGGCCGGCGAGCAGCACGCCGACCAGCCCGCAGCCGGCCGCCACGGCCAGGGTCACCGCGTAGCTCGCCGGACCGGGAGCCGATCCCGCCGCCAACACGGCGCCGGTCAGCGCCAGCACGGTGGCGGCGGCGAGCGAGTCGCCCAGCTGCAGCGCCGAACTGTTGCGGCCCTGCTCGTCCGGCGCGGAGAGGGCCAGGGTGAGCACCGACAGCGA
The DNA here is from genome assembly GCF_040649295.1 of Micromonospora sp. NPDC048999. NCBI lineage: Bacteria > Bacillati > Actinomycetota > Actinomycetes > Micromonosporales > Micromonosporaceae > Micromonospora > Micromonospora sp. NPDC048999. The sequence continues at coordinate 695,024 of NZ_JBEZFI010000001.1, forward strand.
CGGATAGAGCAATCCCATGCCGAGGCCGGCCACGGCCCACGCGAGGACCACCAGGGCCACCGGCACGTCCTGCAGCACGGCCAGCGCCACGCCGGCCGTGCCCGCGGTGATGCAGATCAGCCCGGCCCGGGGCAGGGTGGCGGCGGAACGCGGCGAGGCCAGCCGGCCCTGGATCCACGAGCCCGCCGACCAGGCGAGCGCGCCGACGGTCAACACCAGGCCGGCCGCGGTCGGCGAGAGGCCGCGTTCCCGGGAGAGCATCAGCGGGATCACCACCTCCGCCCCGGCGAACGCCGCCGAGGCGAGGCCGCGCAGGCCGACCACCGTGGGCAGCCCCCGCCCGGCCCGCAGGAAACCGGCCGGCAGCAGGCGCGGGGCGCAGGCCAGCAGCCCGGCCAACGCCACCGCCACCAGCGCGGCGGCGAACACGCCACGCTGCTGCCCCCCGTGGTGCAGCACTGCGGCGCTCGCCCCCGCCCCGCAGGCCCAGCCGATCCGGGCCAGCGCGCCGGCCGGCGGTCGGGTCGGCACCGCCGCACCCAGCGCCCGCAGCCCGGGCTGAATCAACAGCACCGCCGGCACCGCGACCACCGGCACCGCCAGGAACACCCAGCGCCAGCCCAGGTGCTCGACGATCAGGCCGGCCAGCGCCGGACCGACCAGCGACGGTACGACCCAGGCCGCCGCGAACGCGGCGAAGACCTTCCGCCGTAACTCCTCGGGGTACGCCTTCCCGACGATCACGTACAGCGCGACGGAGAGCAGACCCGACCCGAAGCCCTGCACCACGCGGCCGGCGACCAGCACGCCCATCGTCGGGGCGGCACCCGCGACGACCAGCCCCACCACGAACCAGGCGACCCCGTGCCACATCGGCGGGCGGGGTCCCCGCGCGTCGCACCAGATGCCGGAGACGACCATGCCCACCACGCCGACGGCGAACGGACCGCCGAAGGCGAGCGCGTACAGGGCCAACCCGTCCAGGCTGCGGGCGACCGTGGGCATCGCGGTGCCCACGGCGAGGGCCTCGAACGCCAGCAACGAGACCAGGGCGACGCTGCCCACGGTCATCGCGCGCAGGCGCGGCGAGTACAGCTTCGCTGGTGAAGCCGCAGGCGCGGCGGTGGCGGTCACCGGCGGTCCGGCGTACGTGCGGTCGGCATGGGCTCAAGCTTGGGACCTCAACCCGGATTCAGGTCAACGGTGAGCCTGGTCTCGTCAGGCCGACTGCAGCGCCTCGCCCAGGCCCCGAACCACGCCGGAGAGGTGCTGGTCGCCCAGCAGGTGACCGGCGGTGATCACCAGGGCCAGCGGCCACTCGATCACCTGGAACGCGGCGAGCAGGCCCAACCCCGCGTAGTAGGCCAGCTTGTCCGGCGGGGGCACCGCCACCTCGCCCAACACCGGAATCTCCACCCGCCGGCTGTACGTGCTGATCATCTCGTGCGCACCGTTAAGTTGCCGCGTCAGCGTGCTCATCCCGCCCTCCCCAGGTTTTTGGTGACATCCCTCCGAGGCGGCATTCCACCGCCGACCCCGTCCATGCCACGGGTAGCGCGGAAACTTCCCCCGCTCGAAGGGCATAACGGACGCGACGCCGGGAAGTCGCCGGCCGAGACGGACACGGGAGGCGAGATGGCATACGGCGGGTGCGGCGACTGGAGCACCGGGGAGCGGGGCCGGCGGCTCGGCCGTACACCTCGATGACCTCGTTGGGCCGGTACGCCGGCCTCCTGCTGGCGCCGGTGGCCGTGCCGTTCGCCGTCGCACGGGTCGCCCGTGCCGCCGTCACCGGGGTGCCCGGCGCTTCCCGGGCGGGCCTCGGCGACGCCGTGAAGGGCGCCGTGCCGCACAGCGTCACCGAGGCCGCGGAGAGCGTCGGTACGGCGGCGACCCGGCTGGCCCGGCTCGTCGGGCTGACCCGGCGGCGGGTCTGGTCGAAGGACGGCCGGCACCACATCGAAGTGCACGGGGTCTGCCAGAACGGCGGGGACCGGCTGGCCCGGCAGGTCGAGGAGGCGCTGGAACAGATGCCCGGGGTGGCCTGGGCCCGGGTCAACGCGCCCTCCGGCCGGGTGGTCGTGGCGGTCGAGGAGCCCACCCCGAGGATGCGCGAGCTGATCGCCACCATCGCGCGGGTCGAGCGGGTGTGCCCGTACGAGCCGGATTCGGAGATCCCGCCGCCGCACCCGCCCGAGGAGGGCCCGCGCACACCCCGGACGCTGGGCGCGCTGGCCTCGGACGCGCTCGGCCTGACCATCTCGGCGGCCACCCGGGTCCTGCCGTTCACTCCGGTCCCCGGTGAGGTGTCCGGCTTCCTCGCGGCGATCGACCTGCATCCGAAGCTGCACGCGCTGGCCGACCGGGGGATTCGCGCGGACCCGCGCGCCGATCTGTTCTTCCCACTCGCCGAGGCGGTCGTGCAGGGCCTGACCGGCGGCTGGGCCGGGATAGTGCTGGACGGCGCGCAGCGGGTGGTGCAGTGGGGCGAAGCCCGCGCCCAACTCTCCGCTTGGACCAAGGCGGAGCCGCGGCTGACCGGGGACCCGGACCGCGCGGTGGCCCGCGTACCGAAGGGGCAACGCCCGTGCCCGGTGCCGGACGGCCCGGCGGAGCGGTACGTGACCCGGGTACTCGCCGCCGGGGCGGCGGCCGGTGCCGGCGCGCTGCCGGTGGCCGGGGGCAAACGGTCTGCGGCGCTGGCCATCTCCTCGCTGCCGAAGGCGCCGGGGAACGGGCGAGAGGGTTACGCCGCACAGCTCGGCCGGATGCTGGCCCGGCGCGGTGTCATTGCAATGGACCGCAGCGTGCTGCGGCAACTGGACCGGATCGACACGGTGGTGCTGGACAGCGCCATCCTCGGCTCCGACCGGGGCGTGCTGGCCGACCTGGCGCCCCTGCCCGGGGCGGACACCGCACAGGTCGCCGCCCAGGCCTTCGCCCTCTTCGACCCGGCCACCCCCAACGCGCTGCACGAGGCGGACGGCTGGCGGCTCGGGCCGCTGGACCGAGTCGACGCCACCAATCCCGGGGACACCCCGGACAGCCGCCGCCTCCGGGAGAGCGGAAGCCCGCTGCTCGGCCTCGCGGCCGGCGACGCCCTGGCCGCCCTGCTGCGGGTCGAGCCGGAGCCGGCGCCCGGCGTGGACCTCCTGCCCACCGCCACCCGCCAGGCCGGCCTGCGGCTCGTGATCGCAAGCGACGACGACGAGCGGTACGGCTTCGCCGACCTCGTGCTGCCCGGCGGCCCCCGCCTCGCCGAGTCGGTACGCGCCCTGCAACGCGACGGTGCGGTCGTCATGGTCGTATCCGGTGACCGCGCCGCGCTCGGCGCCGCCGACTGCGGGCTCGGCGTGGCCGCCCCGGACGACCTTCCACCCTGGGGCGCGCATCTGCTGGTCGGCGACGACCTGCGGATTCCCGCCCAGCTGATCGATGCCACCGGCGTGGCCCGCCGGATGACCCGGCAGAACATCCGGATCGCGATGGCCGGCAGCGGCCTGGGGGCGTTGAACGCGTTCACCGCCGCCCCCGAGCAGTTGCCCGGTCGGACCCTCGCCGCGGTGAACGGCGCCGGTGCGATCGCCTTCGCGCACGGCGTGTGGCGGGCCCGCCGGCTGCCGGACCGGACCCGCTCGCCGGTGCCCGCGCTGACCGCCTGGCACCTGATGCCGGTGGAAACCGTGCTGGACCAGCTCGACACCGACCCGGCCGGGTTGACCAGCGAGGAGGCGCAACGCCGCTGCCGGGCCGCGACCGGCGACGGCGGCGGCCCGGCCGGGCTGCTGCGCGTGTTCGCGGACGAGCTGGCAAACCCGCTCACCCCGGTGCTCGCCGCCGGGGCGGTGCTCTCCGCCACGTTCGGCTCGCTGGTCGACGCGGCCCTGGTCGGCGGGGTGGTCGGCGGCTCGGCCCTGGTCGGCGCGGTGCACCAGCGCAACACCGAACGGTCCCTGGCCGAGCTGCTGTCCCGCTCGGCGGTGACCGCCCGGGTCCTCCGGGACGGCGCCGAACAGGTGGTGCCCGCCGAGGATCTGGTCCGGGGGGACGTCATCACGGTGGGCCCCGGCGACGCGATCCCGGCGGACTGCCGGGTGCTCACCGCCGACGGGCTGGAGGCCGACGAGTCGTCGCTGACCGGCGAGTCCCTGCCGGTGCGCAAGAGCCCCGAACCGGTGGTGGCGGCGGCCGTCGCCGAACGACACTCCATGGTGTACGAGGGCACCACCGTCGCCGCCGGTCACGGCACCGCCGTCGTGGTGGCGACCGGCGAGGAGACCGAGGCGGGACGGAGCCTCGCCATGGCCCGGCAGGCCCCGCCGGCCAGCGGTGTGGAGGCGCGGCTCGGGAAGCTGACCAGCTCCGCCGTACCGCTGGCGGCCGGCTCGGCGATCGCGGTGGCCGGGGCGGGCCTGCTCCGGGGCGTACCCCTGGCGGAGACGGCGGCAACCGCCGCGAACCTGGCCGTCGCCTCGGTGCCGGAGGGGCTACCGTTCCTGGTCAGCGCCGCACAGCTGGCGGCGGCGCGGCGCCTAGCCGAGCACGGCGCGCTGGTCCGCAACCCGCGCACCATCGAGGCGCTGGGCCGGGTGGACGTACTCTGCTTCGACAAGACCGGCACCCTCACCGAGGGCAAGCTGCTGCTGGCCGGGGTGGGCGACGGCGACGACCACTATGCCCCGCCGGACCGGCTGGACGAGACACTGCGGCTGACCCTGGCCGCGGCGCTGCGCGCCACCCCGATGGCGGCCGACCCCGAGGAACTGCCCCAGCAGACCGACCGGGCGGTACGCCGAGGTGCGGGAAACGCCGAGGTGACGGAGCAGATCGGTGCCGCCGACTGGGTGGCGGTGGGCGGGCTGCCGTTCGAACCGTCACGCGGCTACCACGCCACCGTCGGGCGGACCGCCGACGGACTGCTGCTCAGCGTGAAGGGCGCACCCGAGTCGGTGCTGCCCCGCTGCACGACCCTTCGGTGCCGGCGCGATGAGCCGCTCGACGAGGCGGGCCGGAACGCCCTGCACGCGATGCTGGCCGAGCGGGCCCGGGCCGGGCACCGGATCCTCGCCGTCGCCGAGCGCCGCGTACCCGAGGAGACGGTGACCGACGACCAGGTCAACGGCCTGGTCTTCATCGGCTTCCTGGCCCTCGCCGACGGGGTACGGGAGAGCGCCCGACCCGCCGTGCGCCGCATCCGGCAGGCCGGTGTGCACACCATCATGATCACCGGAGACCACCCGGCCACCGCCGAGGCGATCGCCGCGACCATCAGTCCCGACCACGGGGAGCAGCGGGTGGCCACCGCGACCGACCTGGACCTGCTCGACGACGAGGCGCTGGCCGAACGGCTCATGGCGACCGACGTGGTGGCCCGCTGCACCCCGGCCCACAAGGTCCGCATCATCCAGGCGCTGCAACGGCTCGGCCGTACGGTGGCGATGACCGGCGACGGCGCCAACGACGCCCCGGCGATCCGGCTGGCCGACGTGGGTATCGCGCTCGGTCAGCGCGGCACCCCGGCGGCCCGCGCCGCCGCCGACCTGGTGGTCACCGACGACCGGCTGGAGACGATCATCGCCACCCTGGTCGAGGGACGGGCGATGTGGTCGTCGGTCCGCCACGCGCTGAGCATCCTGGTCGGCGGCAACCTCGGCGAGATCGCGTTCAGCGTGCTGACCGCCGCCGCCACCGGCCGGTCCGCGCTGACCGGACGGCAGCTGCTCCTGGTCAACCTGCTCACCGACCTGGCGCCGGCGCTGGCCATCGCGGTCCGCCCGCCCGCCTCCGACCGGGCCGACCACCTGCTGCGGGAGGGCCCGAACACCCTCGGCGGGACAATGACCCGAGAGATCGCGCTGCGGGCGGGCGCCACCACGCTGGGCGCCACCGCCGGCTGGACGGTGGCCCGGTGGACCGGTAGGGACCGCCGGGCCGGGACGGTCGCGCTCGCCTCGCTGGTCGGCACCCAGCTCGGCCAGACCGTGCTGGCCGGCGGCACCAGCCCCACCGTGCTCGCCTCCACCGCCGCCTCGATCGGCGTACTGGTCGGGGTGGTGCAGACGCCGGGGCTCAGCCAGTTCTTCGGCTGCACGCCGCTCGGCCCGGTGGGCTGGACGATCGCCGCCGGCTCCGCGCTCGGCGCGACCTTCGCCAACGGCGCGCTCACCCGACTCGTCGACCGCCTCCCGCAGCGCTGAGCGGTCAGTGCCAGGTGGCGGCGGCCCGCCGCAACCGGTCGTTGATCGCCCGCCCCACCCCGACGTCCGGGACCGGCTCGGCGACGATCTCGGTCACCCCGGCCGCGTCGAGCCTGTGCAGGGCGTCGAACAGCCGCGCGGCCGCCGCGGTCAGGTCACCCTCGGGCGACAGCACCTCCACGGCCGCCCAGGCACCGGCCACCGGCGGCTCCCGGAAGGCCAGGAATCCGCACCGGCCACCGTCGCCGGTCGCCGACCCCACCCGCAACGGCGTACGCGGGGCGTAGTGCGCGGCGAGGGTCCCGGGCGCCACCGGCTGGCCGGAACTGCCCGGTCGTACGTCAACCGGCCCGACCGCCTCGATCAGCGCCTCCACCGGCAGCGCGCCCAGCCGGAGCACCACCGGCCGCTCGCCCCGGGCGTCCACGATGGTCGACTCGATGCCGCACCGGGTCGGGCCGCCGTCGAGCACCACGTCCACCGCGCCGCCCAGCCCGGCCACCACGTGCTCGGCCCTGGTCGGGCTGAGCTGCCCGAACCGGTTGGCGCTGGGGGCGGCCACCGGCACCCCGGCCGCGGCGATCAGCGCCCGGGCGGACGGCTCGTCCGGCACCCGGACCGCCATGGTGTCCAGTCCTGAGGTGACGATCGGCGGGATCACCGCCGGCCGGTCCACGATCAGCGTGAGCGGGCCGGGCCAGAAGCGCTCGACCAGGGCGGCGACCGCGGATGGCACCGTGCCGACCAGGTGAGGCAGGTCGGCGGCGTCGGCCAAGTGGGTGATCAACGGGTCGAAGCTGGGTCGGGCCTTCGCCTCGAAGATTCGGGCCGCCGCCCGGGCGTCGAGCGCGTTCGCGCCCAGCCCGTAGACCGTCTCGGTGGGGAAGGCGACCAGCCCGCCGGTACGCAGGACGGCGGCCGCCTCGGCGATGCCGCTGACCGCCGGCAGGACGCGCGGGGATCCGGAACTCACGTCTCGACGCTAGCCTGCCGGCGTACGGTCGGTACGACGGGTCGGTGCAGTCGCGCCGCGGTTCTGAGAGATCGCGTCAGCACCGGACTCGGGCGACGGTATGCCTTGTAAGCGATATGCCTGAGAGTCATGAATATGCCCGAGAGGCATGATGCTCGCGAGGGGCTTGCCCCCAGCGAATCCCACTGCGGGTGACGACGGTGAGGGGTTTGGCCGTCCAGCCAAGATCACTCTCTTGCGGTATGCAACGAAGTGTTCTTGAAAGGACGGAAAGCGTCGCACAAAATTACGAACTAAATCGTCCTTTGTGGTGCCTTCCGCTCGACTACGTCGTTGGTGTAGGAGCGGGCAACGAGGCCTGCACAGGGAAGGGGCGGATCGCCGTGAGGGGCCGCCCTTTTCTGCTGCCCAGTTGCGGGTTCGGCAGGCATATGGGAACCACGCTCTCCGCAGATCCGCGCTACAGTTGCCCATGGCTTCGGGTTTCCCTCCCATCCGAATCTGGTGCTCGGGTCTGATCTCTTTGGTCGTGATGACCGGATGCGACTCCACACCCGAGACCCCATCCGAGCCCTCGCCCCCCGCGTCCGCCTCTGGACAACGCCAGGTGGCTGAGCCGCCTGCACCGACCGCCTCGACTTGTCCGCCGACCGCCCAGTTGGCCGGGCCCGGCACACCCCCGGACCTTCAGGGCACCGGTGACGGCGCAACGCTGTGGGCGTTGCCGTTTCCCACGGAGCCTGTGCTGGCGGCCGGCAAGGAGCTCAAGGTGGCCTGGCGCATGACCGGCAGCGGCGACTTCGCAATCAGCGCCACAGGCCCCGACGGAAACGTGGTCAAGCCCGTCTGGGGTCCCGAGCCGCATGGCCGCAGCAACTGGGAACGGCCGGGCGACGAGTGGGGCACCGGCTGGGTCTTTCCCACCGCTGGTTGCTGGACGATCAATGCGACGCGAACCAGCGGGACAGGATCCCTGGTACTGCGCGTCGCGGAATAGCCGCGATGGGTCCTCACCCTCCGGCTGGCACACCGCGTCAGGGAACGCCATCTAGAAGTTGATGTCGTTGGCGAAAGACTAGAAGGTGTACCTCGGCTTGAGGCTTGAGGTGCGAACGTCAACAAAGTCCTCCCCGGCTTCGCTCTTCAGGATCGGCTGCTCTTATTGGGCCTACGGCGTAGGACAACCCCAGGCACCGATCGAGATGAGGGCAACACCGCCGATTACGGTGACGGCCTGTCGGAGAACGCCGAAACGGTCCGTCAGGCCGACGCGTCGCAGAGCACGCCGTGACCATCGCGATCGTCCCTGCTCAAGGCTCATGGTCCCGCGTCGGAGCCGCCTCCGTACGATGCTCCTCGCTCACCCCTACCTGGAGATCCAATATGCACCTACGAGTCCTCGGCCGCGTAGTGCGGGGCGGTATCGGCCTGCTCGTGGCCTGCGCTGCGGCGACCTTGGCCGCCCAGCCGGCTGTGGCCGCCGAACCCGCCCCGATCGAGTTCGCCTTCGCCGACGATTACTGCAAGAGCGCGACCATCACGGTCACCAACCACACCAACGAGGCCGTGGACTACCAGCTCGCCCGGAAGACCTGGCGGCTGAACGAAACGCTGGACTCGCTGTCGTTCACCGTCGCCGCCAACAGCACCCGGGAGCACCGCTGGCAGTCCGAGTACGGGCACACGATCGTCGCCACCAGCAGCGTGCTCGCCGCACCGGTCACGTACGAGTTCGACGACAACGGCGCCTGCGGGTGGAGCAACCCGGAGGTGTTCTTGCAGCTGGACTGTTCGGGCAATGCGGTGTTCGGGGTCATGAACGGCACTACGACCACGGTGGGAGGCCTGGCGTTCGCCCAGAACGGGAAGCCGACCGGGCTCTTCGCTCTCGAACCACGCCAGTCGCGTTACCAGGTGCACTCCGGCCTGAATCCCGGTGATCGGGTTAGCCTGATGCGCAAGAGCCTGTCGGGGCAGCTTGAACTCGTGGAGTGGGACCGCTACCGCTATCGCGAGCACCCGAAGTGCGGCCAGACGCCGCCGGCCACGGTGAGCCAGACCTGCGAGGGCATCCACATCGAGACCGTCAACACGCAGAAGGCGAGCAAGCTCGTCATCAGCTACCCGAGGGAGCAGACGATTGGCTTCGAGGCGGTGAAGGTCGACGTGGCCGCCGGGGAGAAGCTGGTCAAGGACGTGACCATCCCGCGTGACGGTGTCGTCATGCTTCTGTGGGAGCAGATGTGGGACACGTCCGGCGGCGACAGCCCGGCGGCGGCGTTCATCGTCCGCGATTCCGCCAAGGCCTGCGCGACGCCCAGCGTGTCGGCACCGCAGCCGTCCTCGCCGGCCGGGCAACCGTCCGCCTCGCCCCATTCCGGCGGCCTTGCGGTCACCGGCGCGCCGGTGGGCATGTTCGCCGCGGTCGGCGCCGTGCTACTGGCGCTGGGAGCGGGCCTCGTCCTGATTGCGCGTCGCCGCCGGTCCGCAGCCTGACCCTTGACAGCCACCGTCGGTGGCGGAGCCCGCTCGCTCTGCCACCGACGGTCTTCCGACCGAGTTCGCGGACGCCCTGCGGCACCTTTGCCCGCATCCCTGACCCTGATCAGGACCGCCGCTAGTCCAAGGCACGAGGTGCAGAGCTTTGCCCAGCCCACTCGGGCTGCGCCGCCGACCTCTCTGGAGGGCACGCCCCTGATCTCGGATGTCCGTCAAAGCGGGCGGCTAGCTAGCGGCTTGACTGTCATCCCGTCTGCCGAATCCCGCTGAGCCGCGGGAGGTGCAACGGATGCTCCGGCACAAGACGCTGCGCATCACGTCGGAGACGTACGTGCACTGGTGGCCGAAGCGGGGCCGGCCTCGCGGGATCGTCGGGAGCGTCCTACGGTCGGCGCTCTCGTCCCAAGATCAAGCCTGATCTGTACTGACGTTGTACTAGCCGGTCAAGCAAACAGCGAAACCGCTGGTGAGGAGGATGAGAAGTGGAGCCCAGGGGACTTGAACCCCTAACCCCTGCCTTGCAAAGGCAGTGCTCTGCCAGTTGAGCTAGGGCCCCGAGTCGGGCGGACCCGCCCGGTGTGCTGGCAGCCGGAGCGACCGCTCAGCGCAGGTCAGGCGCGGTCGTCGCCTCGTGCCACAGGGCACGCTCGTCGTTCGCGGCCTTCACCTTCCTGGCCACGACGGCGGCCACGCCGACGATGCCGGCCAGGATCAGGAGCTTCTTGAACATGGGGCAACCCCTCACGCTCGACTACCGTCGGACGACGTGCGGTGGGGCTAGCTGGAATCGAACCAGCGACCTCAGAGTTATCAGCTCTGCGCTCTAACCGACTGAGCTATAGCCCCGCGTAGCGACGGCCAAGGTTAACCCATCGCCGCCTCCGCACCCAAATCGGGGGTCCGTGGCGGCCCTCACCCGCGCCTGGGAAGAACCTACCCGGATACGCGACGCCGGGGCGACCGCTTTACGCGATGCCCCGGCGTCGTCGTCGGGTCAGTCCCGCTCGGCGAGGGTCAGCTCGACCCCGCCGACCAGGTCGGCGCAGACGTTGTAGACGAAGGCGCCGAGGGTGGCGAGCGCGGTGAAGAGCACCACGTTGACCAGGCCAATCAGCGCGGAGCTCATGATCACGCCCTTGGCGGTGATCTGGAAGCCGCCGCCCGAGCTGTTGCTGGCGTTGACCAGGTCGGTCAGGCTCGCGTTGACCTCCTTGAACACGCCCATCGCGTCCAAGGCCAGGTAGAGCACCGAGGTGGCGACGACCACCACGATGAAGAGCACCACCGAGACCGCGAACGCGAACTTCATCACGGACCACGGGTCGATCCGCTTGAGGTTCAGCCGGGCCCGACGCGGCCCGCGCGAGGCGGCCGAGCTGACCGAGGTACGCGCGGCGCGTACCGCCTCACCCACCCGGGCGGCTCCGACGGCCGACGCCCCACCGACGGCCGACGCCCCACCGACGGCCGACGCGCCGCCGACGCCCGGGGGCAGGCCACCGCCGTTGACGGCCCGGCCCGGCGCGCCGGCACGGGCACCGTCCGAACCGGGCTTGGCAGCCGCGCCGGGACCTGCACCGACGCGCGGCTGGAGGCCGGTCGTGCCGCTCGACGGCCGGGTCGTACCCGTCGGCTTGATCGGCTGGGTCGCGGCGGGCGGCGGCGCGGCGGCCGCTCGGGCGGCGCCGTCGGTGGAGGTCGGGGCGTCGACCATGGTCTGGTCAGCCTGCTCGCTCGTCTCCGAGTCCTCCGCGGGCTTGTCCGGCGGCGGGGTCATGCCGGGTGCCCGGGTGAACTTCGGGGCAGGCGCGTCGGCGGGGACCGTGGCCCGGCCCACGGCCGCGCGGCCGGTCGCTGGTGTACCGCCCTTTGCGGCCTCCTCGTCGACCGGGTTGGCCGAGGTCCCCTTGTTCCCCGACTTCGCCTGTGTCTCCGTCATCAACTAGTCCTGTTCGTCAGGCTCGTCGGCATTGCGAGCAATCGCCACGATAGTCACGCCGTCCGGGAGGTCCATCAGCTTGACCCCCATTGTGTTCCGGTCACGCGTACGGCGTACAGGCTTCACCGGAGTCCGGATGACACCACCGTTGCTGGTGATCGCGAACAGCTCGTCCTCCGGGCTGATCACCACCGCGCCGACCAGACCACCACGTCGCTCAGTGATCTTCGCGGTCAGCACGCCCTTACCTCCCCGGCCCTGCACCGGGTATTCCTCGATCGGGGTACGTTTCGCGTATCCCCCGTTCGTCGCGACCAGCACGTCCATCGCTTCCATGCCCTCGGTGCGGATGACCTCCATGGCGAGCAGGACGTCGTCCTCGCTGAACCGCATGCCGATGACGCCGGAGGTGGCCCGGCCCATCGGGCGCAGCGTCTCGTCCGTGGCGTTGAAGCGGATGGCCTGGGCGTTCTTGGAGACCAGCAGAAGATCATCTTCCGGACCGCTGAGGGCAGCACCGACCAGCTCGTCCTCATCGCGCAGGTTGATCGCGATGATGCCGCCGGAACGGTTGGAGTCGAACTCCTCGAGCCGCGTCTTCTTCACCAGGCCGTTCTTCGTGGCCAGTACCAGGTAGGGCGCCACCTGGTAGTTCGGAATTTCGATGATCTGCGCGATCTGCTCATCCGCTTGGAACGCGAGCAGGTTGGCCACGTGCTGGCCCTTGGCCACCCTACTGGCTTCCGGAAGCTCGTACGCCTTGGCCCGGTAGACCCGACCCTTGTTGGTGAAGAACAGGATCCAGTCGTGCGTAGAGCATACGAAGAAATGGCTGACAATGTCGTCCTGACGGAGGGTGGCCCCGCTGACGCCCTTTCCGCCCCGTCGCTGCGACCGGTAGAGGTCAACCTTGGTGCGCTTGGCGTACCCGGTACGGGTGATGGTGACCACGACGTCCTCGCGGGCGATCAGGTCCTCCATCGAGACCTCGCCGTCGAACGGCACGATCTGCGTACGCCGGTCGTCGCCCCACTTCGCGACGATCTCGCCCAGCTCCTCGGAGACGATCCTCCGCTGCCGCTCCGGCTTGGCGAGGATGTCCTTGAGGTCGGCGATCTCCAGCTCGAGCTTGGCCAGGTCGTCGAGGATCCGCTGCCGTTCGAGAGCGGCCAGCCGGCGCAGCTGCATGTCGAGGATCGCGGTCGCCTGGACCTCGTCGATCTCCAGCAGTCGGATCAGGCCCTGCCGGGCGTCCTCGACGGTGGGCGAACGCCGGATCAGGGCGATTACCTCGTCGAGCGCGTCGAGGGCCTTGGACAGACCGCGCAGGATGTGCGCCCGCTCCTCCGCCTTGCGCAGCCGGAACGCGGTCCGCCGGCGGATGACCTCGATCTGGTGCTCGACGTAGTAGCGGATGAACTGGGCCAGGTTGAGCGTGCGCGGCACCCCGTCGACCAGCGCCAGCATGTTGGCGCCGAACGTCTCCTGGAGCTGGGTGTGCTTGTAGAGGTTGTTCAGCACCACCTTGGCGACCGCGTCGCGCTTGAGCACGAGCACGATCCGCATGCCGGTACGCCCGGACGACTCGTCCCGGATGTCGGCGATGCCGGCGAGCTTGCCCTCCTTGATCAGCTCGGCGATCCGCTCGGCGAGGTTGTCCGGGTTGACCTGGTACGGCAGCTCGCTGACCACCAGCGCCGGGCGGCCCCGCTTGTCCTCCTCGACCTCGACCACGGCCCGCATCCGGATCGAGCCACGCCCGGTCCGGTACGCGTCCTGAATACCGGCCTGGCCGACGATCAGACCGTGGGTCGGGAAGTCCGGACCCTTGACGATCTCCAGCAGCGCCTCGAGGGTGGTGGCCTCGTCGGCCTCCGGGTTCTCCAGACACCACTGCACGGCCGCGCCGATCTCCCGCAGGTTGTGCGGCGGGATCTTGGTGGCCATGCCGACCGCGATGCCCTCGGAGCCGTTGATCAGCAGGTTGGGAATCCGGGACGGCAGGATGGTGGGCTCCTTGGCCCGGCCGTCGTAGTTGTCCTGCAGGTCGACGGTGTCCTCGTCGATGTCCCGCAGCATCTCCATGGCCAGCGGGTCGAGCTTGCACTCGGTGTAGCGCATCGCGGCAGCCGGATCATTACCCGGCGAGCCGAAGTTGCCGTTGCCGTCGACCAGCGGGTAGCGCAGCGACCAGGGCTGCGCCATCCGGACCAGCGCGTCGTAGATGGCCGAGTCGCCGTGCGGGTGGAACTGACCCATCACGTCGCCGACGACCCGGGAGCACTTCACGTAGCCGCGGTCCGGCCGGTAGCCGGAGTCGAACATGGCGTAGAGGATCTTGCGGTGGACCGGCTTGAGCCCGTCCCGGACGTCCGGCAGGGCCCGCCCCACGATGACGCTCATCGCGTAGTCGAGGTACGAGCGCTGCATCTCGACCTCGAGGCCGACCGGCTCGATGCGGTCGTGCTGGACGACCGCGGCCGGTGTCTCCGGGGTCTCCGGCTCGTGTGGGGTGGACTCGGGAGTATCGGTCACTGTTAACCCTTATCAGACTCAAAGTCGCGTTCGCGCTGTGGATAACCGCTGTGGATACCGGCCGGACTGTGGATAACTCTGTGGATCGCCGGGCCGGTCGGTGGAACTCCGCTCGGCCCGGCACGATCCGTCAGATGTCGAGGAACCGCACGTCCTTGGCGTTGCGCTGGATGAACGAACGGCGTGCCTCGACGTCCTCACCCATCAGGACGCTGAACAGCTCGTCGGCGGTTGCGGCATCGTCGAGCGTCACCTGGCGCAGCGTGCGGGTGGCCGGGTTCATCGTGGTCTCCCACAGCTCGGGGTAGTTCATCTCGCCGAGACCCTTGAACCGCTGGATGTCGTCCGGCTTGGCGTTGGGCTTCTTCTGCTGGCGCAGCGCGATCAGCCCGTCCCGCTCCCGGTCCGAGTACGCGTACTGGGCGTCGTCGCCCTTCTTGTTCCACTTGATCTTGTAGAGCGGCGGGGCGGCCAGGTAGACGTGCCCCAGCTCGACCAGCGGACGCATGAACCGGAACAGCAGGGTGAGCAGCAGCGTCTGGATGTGCTGGCCGTCCACGTCCGCGTCGGCCATCAGCACGACCTTGTGGTAGCGCAGCTTCTCCATGTCGAAGTCGTCGTGGATGCCGGTGCCCAGCGCGGTGATCAGCGCCTGGACCTCGTTGTTCTTCAGCACCCGGTCGATCCGGGCCTTCTCCACGTTCAGGATCTTGCCGCGGATCGGCAGGATCGCCTGCGTACGCGGGTCGCGGCCCTGCTTGGCCGAGCCGCCCGCCGAGTCACCCTCGACGATGAAGACCTCGGACTCACGCGGGTCGGTGGACTGGCAGTCGGCCAGCTTGCCCGGCATCGAGCCGGACTCCAGCAGCGACTTGCGCCGGGCCAGCTTCCGCGCCTGCTGGGCGGCGATCCGGGCCCGGGCGGCCTGGGACGCCTTGGTGATGATGATCTTGGCCTCGGCCGGGTTCCGGTCGAACCAGTCGACCAGCGACTCGTTGCAGACCCGCTGCACGAAGCTCTTCACCGGGGTGTTGCCCAGCTTGGTCTTCGTCTGGCCCTCGAACTGCGGGTTGGTCAGCTTGACCGAGATGATCGCGGCCAGGCCCTCGCGAATGTCGTCGCCGGAGAGCCTCTCATCGCCCTTGAGCAGCTTCTTCTCCGCGCCGTACCGGTTGACGACGGTGGTCAGCGCGGCCCGGAAGCCCTCCTCGTGGGTGCCGCCCTCGTGCGTGTTGATGTTGTTGGCGAAGGTGTAGACCGACTCGCCGTACGACTCGTTCCACTGCATGGCGATCTCGACCGACATGCCCTCCTCCTCGGCGTCGAACTCGACCACCGTCCGGTGGATCGGGTTCTTCGAGGCGTTGAGGTGCCGGACGAAGTCGGCGATGCCGCCCTCGTAGTGGAAGGTCACCTCGCGCGGCTTGCCCTCCTCGTTCTCCGCGACCCGCTCGTCGAGCAGGTGAATGGTGAGGCCACGGGTGAGGAAGGCCATCTCCTGCAGGCGCCGGTAGATGGTCTGGAAGTCGAAGTCGACGGTCTCGAAGACGTCCGGGTCGGGCCAGAAGGAGACCGCCGAGCCGGTCCCGTCGGTCGGCTCGCCCTTTTCCAGCGGGGTCGGCTTGGCGTGGTGGTACTGCTGCCGCCAGAAGAAGCCGTCCTTCTGGATCTCCACCGCCATCTTCGTGGAGAGGGCGTTCACGACGGAAACGCCGACACCGTGCAGACCGCCGGAAACCGCGTACGCCTTGCCGTCGAACTTGCCACCGGCGTGCAGCACGGTGAGCGCGACCTCGACACCCGGCTTCTTCAGCTTCGGGTGGAGGTCGACCGGGAAGCCACGCCCGTTGTCGGTGACGCGTACGCCGCCGTCCGCCAGCAGCACCACGTCGATGATGTCGCAGAAGCCGGCCAGCGCCTCGTCCACCGAGTTGTTGACGACCTCCCACACGAGGTGGTGCAGACCGCGTTCACCGGTGGACCCGATGTACATACCGGGCCGCTTCCGGACCGCCTCCAGCCCCTCGAGAACGGTGATCGACTCGGCGCCGTACTTCTTGTTGTCCTCCGCTGCCACCCTCGGCCACTTTCTCGCACCGGCCGCGCCAGGGCGCGGGGCGCGGGTTCGGCGGGACATAACACGACGTCGGCGCGCACGGACCGGTCCCCGGATGTCCAGGCCACGGATCGTGTACGCCGGGCGCCGCGGTCGCCCGCGGATCGCGATCGGCTCGACCCGATCCGGGACAATGATCAAGGGCCCTGCGGCCCCTGTCCGTCGCTCCGTGTCGGGTCTTTCGTCTCGCCATCAATCTTACTCCGCGCGGCCGACCAAACCGCCACTCGGCACCCCTGCGCGACGGCTGAGAACTCCGTAGCCGGCCGAATCGCGCTGTCCGCGACTCCCCCTACACGCTTGGGCAAAATCGGCGGCACTTCCGACCACTCCGGCTCGGCGCTGTCTGACGCCACGCCACGATCCGGAGCAGTCGTCCGACCACTCGCGCGCTCGGCGATGTCTGACGCCACGCTGCGGCCCGGAGCAGTCGTCCGACCGCTCGTATCGGTATCGGCGCGTGACCGACCGGGGGTCGCGGTGGCGCGCGCCGTGCCGTACCTTTGCGGCGGCGCCACAGTGGTCTTGATCTTTCCGGGCGGAAACCGGGACGATCGACCCGATCGGTCCAACAACGCGCTGACAAGAGGTGACGCCCGATGGGGCTGGACAACGTCGCGGTGCACTGGCCGCGAACCGGCCGCTTCTACGACCCGGTCGCACCGGCCGAGTTCGTCGACTTCGGGGAGATCGTGGACCTGCCGCGCATCTCCGCCCCCACCGCGGCACTCGCCGAGCTGATCGCCAAGACCGGCACGGTACGCGCGACCGCGTACACCGAGCTGGTCGACCTGATCCTCGGCCTGGAAAATGTGCTCTACGCCACGGAGAACGCGGCCGAGGACGAGGATCCGGTGATTGACCCCGACGGGTGTTCCTGGATCGCCGACGGGCTGGAGAAGTTCGTCGCCCGACACCGGCCGATCGGCGAGGCGGTGACCTTCGAGTCGGTGAGCGAGGTGCTGCGGTCGCTGCTGGGCGACGGCCGGCTGGCCGACCAGCAGCTGCGCTGGCTGGACAGCCGGCTCGACAGGCTGCGCGACGAGAACGGCGATCCGCCGCAGTGGACCTTCACCAGCGCGGAGGTGAGCGTGCTGGCTGCCTTCTACCGGCGCTGCGCCGATCGGGGCTTCGCCGTCTACGCCGACGCGTGACCTCAAAATCAACTCGAGATGCGGCAAGTTGTGGTCAAAACCGAGGACGAGACCACACTTTGCCGCACATGGAGTTGATCAGTGCGACGCGGAGCGCTGAAGCGGGCAGGCCGGGTGAGGAGGCGGGCCGCGTCAGCCGTAGGTGTCGCGGGGTCCGCGGCCGCGGACCCGGCGCGGGCCACGCGACCAGGACGGCGCGGCCGGACCGTGAATGTGCAGCTTGCGCACCACGTTGTGGCCCACCTCGCGGGCGATCTGCTTGAGCAGCGAGCCGGCGAGCAGCCGGAGCTGGGTCGCCCACGCCGTCGAGCGCGCCTCCACGGTCAGCTCCCCGTTCTCCAGCTTGACCGGGCGGCTGTGCTGCGCCACCTCCGGCCCGACCACCCGTTCCCAGGCGCCGAAGACCGTCGCCTCGGCCGCCGGCTGCTGCCAGCCGCGCGACTTGACCAGCTTCGCCAGCACCGCGCCGAGCGGCTGCGGGTCGCGGGGGTCCGGCCCGGGACCGGAGTAGCCGCGCAGCCGCGGCTCGCCGTCGCCGCGTACCGCGCTGCGGCGCCGGGTGCCGGCGGCTGCCTGCCGGCGGGCCTTCGCCGCGTCCAGCACCGCCCGGGCCAGCTCCGGCCCGGACGCCCCGGCGGGCAGCTCAGCCGCGGCACCCGCCGCGGGGCCGCTCGCACCCGCCGCAGGGCTGCTCGCGCCGCCGGTGCTGGCGCCACCGCGTCGACGGCCCCCTGCTGCACCGTCCTGACCGTTCCCGGCCGGATCGGCGCCGTCGCCCGCCCGGCCGTTCTCCGGGGTACGCCCCCCGCGTGCCGGCCCCAGCCGGGCCGGGGGCAACTGAACCTCATCCGACACGGCGTACCGTCCCCTCGCCCACCGCGTACCGGGTGCCGCGCAGGGTCGCCGGCACGTCGTCGTCGACCGCGCAGGTCACCAGGAGCTGGCTGGCGCCGCCGACCAACTCGGCCAGCCGCTCCCTGCGGCCGGCGTCCAGCTCGGCGAAGACGTCGTCGAGGACCAGCACCGGCTCGATGCCGTCGGCGCGCAGCAGGTCGTAGCCGGCCAGCCGCAGGGCCAGGGCGAACGACCAGGACTCGCCGTGGCTGGCGTACCCCTTGGCGGGGAGCGGGCCGAGGGTGAGGGCGAGATCGTCGCGGTGGGGGCCGACCAGGGTGGTGCCGCGTTCGATCTCCGCCGACCGTTGCTCCGTCAGCGCGGCGCGCAGCGTCTCGGTCAGCACCGCCCGGTCGGTGGTCGGTTCGGCCAGCTCCACCGACGGCCGGTACGCGATCCCCGCCGCGCCCCGGCCCGCCGCCACCGCGTCGTACGCCTTGGCGACGTGCGGGGCGAGCGCGGCGATCAGCTCCAGCCGGCCGGCGAGCAGCTCGGCGCCGTGGTGCGCCAGGTGGGTGTCCCAGACCGCGAGGGTGGACAGGTCCCCGCCGCGCGTCCCGCCGGTCTTGCGGGCCAGGTACGCCGTGCGCAGCAGGGCGTTGCGTTGCTTGACCACCCGCTCGTAGTCGGCGCGCACCCCGGCGTACCGGGGCTGACGGGTGACCAGCAGGTCGTCGAGGTAGCGGCGGCGCTCGGCCGGGTCCCCGCGGACCAGTTCCAGGTCCTCCGGGGCGAACAGCACCAGCCGCAGCGCACCGAGCACGTCCCGGGCGCGGCGGGCCGGGGATCGGCCCAGCCGGGCCCGGTTAGCCTTGCCGGGGATGATCTCCAGCTCGACCAGTAGCTCCCGGCCCTCGTGCGCCACCGCACAGCGGATCACTGCCGAGGAGGCGCCCAACCTGACCAGCGGGGCGTCCGTGGCGACCCGGTGCGAGTCCAGGGTCGCCACGTAGCCCAGCGCCTCGACCAGATTGGTCTTGCCGACGCCGTTGGCGCCGGTCAGGACGTTCGGACCCGGCTCCAGATCGACGCCGACCCGCTCGTACGAGCGGAAGTCGACCAGTTCGAGCCGGCGGACGTACACAGGTGCGTGGCGCCGGTCAGTGCTTGCGGACGGCGTGACCGCCGAACTGCTGGCGCAGCGCGGCGACGGCCTTCATCGCGGGCGAGTCGTCCTGCCGGGAGGCGAACCGGGCGAACAACGAGGCGGTGATGACGTTCAGCGGCACGGCGAGCCGAACCGCCTCGTCGACGGTCCAGCGGCCCTCGCCGGTGTCCTCGGTGTAGCCGCTCAGCTCGGCCAGCTCCGGGTCCTCGTCCAGCGCGCGGTCGAGCAGGTCGAGCAGCCAGGACCGGACCACGGTCCCCTCGCGCCAGGACTTGAACACGCCCGGCACGTTGGTCACCAGCTCGGACTTGGCCAGCAGCTCGTAGCCCTCGGCGTACGCGTGCATCAGGCCGTACTCGATGCCGTTGTGCACCATCTTGGCGTAGTGGCCGGCGCCGACCGGGCCGGCGTGCACGAAGCCGAACTCGCCCGCCGGCTTGAGCGCCTCGAAGATCGGCATGAGCCGGTCGACGTGCTCCTGCGCGCCGCCGACCATCAGTGCGTACCCGTTCTGCTTGCCCCAGACGCCGCCGGAGACGCCGACGTCGAGGTAGCCGATGCCCTGCTCGTTCAGGCGCTCGGCGCGCGGGGCGTCGTCGCTGAACCGGGAGTTGCCGCCATCGATGATGAGGTCGCCCTCGCCGAGCACGCCGGCGAGCTCGTCGATGGTGGCGTCGGTGACCCCGGCCGGGACCATCACCCAGATCGCGCGGGGCGACTCCAGCTTCTCGGCCAGCTCCGCGAGGCTCGCGACGTCGCTCAGCTCCGCGTTTCGGTCGTAGCCGACCACCTCGTGCCCGGCGGCGCGCAATCGCTCGCGCATGTTGCCGCCCATCCGGCCGAGTCCTACCAGGCCGAGCTGCATCTGCTCCTACCTCCGTACGTGCGGGTCTTGCTACGCGATCAGCGGGACACGCGGATCGGCATGATGAGGTACCGGTACCCCGGGACAACCTCGCCATCCTCGCCGGCGGGCGAAATCACCGCAGGCTTGAAGGCGTCGACGAACCTCAGCACAGCGTGCTGGGTGCCCAGGTTGGCCAGGCCGTCGATCAGGTACTGCGGGTTGAAGCCGATGGTCAGCGGCTCGCCGGTGAAGGTCGCGTCCATGGCCTCGCTGGCCCGGGCCTCCTCGGTGCCGCCGGCCTCGACGACCAGGCCGTCCGAGCTGAAGCTCAGCAGCACCGGGGTGGTCCGCTCGGCGACCAGGGCGACGCGCTTGACCACCTCGATCAGGGTGCTGACCGAGACCTGGGCCTCGGCGTTGTGGCTGGCGGGGAAGAGCGAGCGGACCGGCGGGTAGTTGGCCCCGTCGAGCAGCCGGCTGGTGGTCCGCCGGGTGCCGCCGGAGAAGCCGATCATGCCTTCGCCGGCGCCACCCTGAGAGAGCGCCATGGTCACCTGGCCGCCGAGCGGGCCGAGGGCCTTGGCGGTGTCGTGCAGCGTCCGGGCCGGCACCAGCGCGTTGAGGCTGATCTCGGGGTCTTCCGGGTTCCACTCCATCTCGCGCAGCGCGAGCCGGTAGCGGTCGGTGGCGAGCATCGCCAGGGCACGGCCGGACAGCTCGAGGCGTACGCCGGTCATCATCGGCAGCGTCTCGTCCCGGCCGGCGGCAACGGCGACCTGGGCTACGGCGGCGGCGAAGGCGGCGGCGTCGACGGTACCGGCGCTCTCCGGCATCTCTGGCAGCGACGGGTAGTCCTCCACCGGCATGGTCGGCAGGGTGAAGCGGGCGCTACCGCAGACCAGTTCCAGGTGGGCGCCGACGGCGGCGATGTCCACCGGCTTGGCCGGGAGGGCCTTGGTGATCTCGGCGAGCAGGCGGCCGGAGACGAGGGCGGCGCCGTCGGCGTCACCCTGCACCTCGACGGTGACCTGGCTGGAGACCTCGTAGTCGAAGCCGGAGACCTGAAGGTTGCCGTCGGTCACCCGGAGCATCACCCCGGCCAGCACCGGCACGGAGGGTCGGTTGGGCAGGCTCTTGGCGGTCCAGGCGACCGCCTCGGCGAGCGCGTCGCGCTCCACTCGGAACTTCATCAATGCCTCCGCGTCGACGTCAGCGACAACTCTCTCATGCCGACCGCTGCCACCCGTCCCGCCCGACCGTGCGGGTACCCATCGCACCTTAGGGCGCGCGGGCATCGGCTGTGCGCCCGACCCCGTGGATCCAGGTGCCGGGGCGACCGCCGACGGCGGTGCTTCGGCCCGATCCACAGGAAGTCCAACGGTGATGATTGGTTTTTGTTGTTTAGAAGAGATAACTCATCGTCTTCATCGCACCTGTGCAAACTGTGGAGAACCGGCGTCTGCGCAGGTCGGACAGGGTATCCACCGGTGGTTTAGCTGTGGAGAACCAGGGGTACAACTCGTGTTCCTGTCCACACCCGCCGCCGACCCCCAGGTTTTCCACCGCTGTCCCCAGGTTTTCCACCGCTAATCCACCGGGTTTCTCCCCAGCGCTGTGGACAGGCCGGGCGCGTTCGATCGACGTTGTCCCCAGAACCTTCAACAGGCAGCCCACAGGTCGACCGTCGTCGGTGGACAACCGCCCCGTCATCCCCAGGTATCCACAGCTCCTTCCCCAGGAGTTGTCCACAGTCTGTGGGTAACCGGACCGGAACCGAACGTGGTTATCCACCGCATGTGACACAGGGGGTGTGGACAACCGGGTCGACCTGTGGACGAACACGACACCGATCGTGCGCCCTCAACCGGGTCGAGGGTCAAGCTCCGGGCTTCCACAGGTACGAAAAAGCCCGGCCGGAGGCTCCGGCCGGGCGCTGCACCGCTGTCGCTCAGGTGGTCTGCTTGATCCGGTTGGTCAGCTCGGCGATCTGGTTGTAGAGCGAGCGCCGCTCTGCCATCTGCTGGCGGATCTTCCGGTCGGCGTGCATGACGGTGGTGTGATCCCGGCCGCCGAAGGCCTGCCCGATCCGGGGCAGCGACAGGTCGGTCAGCTCTCGGCATAGATACATGGCCACCTGCCGGGCGTTGACCAGCACCCGGGACCGGGAGTGGCCGCGCAGATCTTCCAGGCTCACCCCGAAGTAATCGGCGGTGGAGACCATGATCTGGTCGGCGGTGATCTCCGGGCCGGCACCGTCGGGGATGAAGTCCCGCAGCACCTCCTCGGCCAGCGACAGCTCCACCGACGAGCGGGTGAGGCTGGCGAAGGCGGTGACCCGGATCAGTGCGCCCTCCAGTTCCCGGATCGAGTTCGATACCCGGGAGGCGATGAACTCCAGCACGTCCGGCGGAGCGAACAGGCGCTCCTGCGCCGCCTTCTTCTGCAGGATCGCGATCCGGGTCTCCAGGTCCGGTGGCTGGATGTCGGCGAGCAGCCCCCACTCGAACCGGGTACGGAGCCGGTCCTCCAGCGTGGCCAGCTGCTTCGGCGACCGGTCGGAGGTGATCACGATCTGCTTGTTGGCGTTGTGCAGGGTGTTGAAGGTGTGGAAGAACTCCTCCTGGGTCCGCTCCCGGTTCTCCAGGAACTGGATGTCGTCGATCAGGAGGATGTCCACGTCCCGGTAGCGGCGCTGGAACGCGCTGGTCTTGTCGTCGCGCAGCGAGTTGATGAAGTCGTTGGTGAACTCCTCGGTCGAGACGTACCGGACCGAGCGGGCGTTGCCCAGCGTGGTGGCGTAGTGCCCGATGGCGTGCAGCAGGTGGGTCTTGCCCAGGCCGGAGCTGCCGTAGATGAACAGCGGGTTGTACGCCTTCGCGGGCGACTCGGCAACCGCGACGCTCGCCGCGTGCGCGAAGCGGTTCGAGGAGCCGATGACGAACGTCTCGAACATGTACTTCGGGTTGAGCCGGTTGCCACCGGTCTCCGCCCCGCCCGGGAGCCGCCGGTCGGCCGGGCCACCGGGCCGGTGATCCGGGCCACCGCGCCCCGGGCCGCTGTCCGGGGCGTCGTTGCGCGACAGGCCACGCAACGACGCGTCGGGGGTGTCGCGGTATCGGGGCTCGTAGCCACCGGCGTCCGGGAGCGGCTGGTCGAAGGCCCGGCGCTCGTCGGCGGGGTGCAGCGGCTCGGCGAAGGCGGCGCTGAACAGGGTGTCCTGGCCGGCGCGGCTGGTCGGGATGAGCGGCGGCGGGCCGCCGTCGGGGATCCGCTGCCGTGGGGCCGGCTCCTCCGGCGGCTGCGGGCGATCACCGACGTACGCCGGGGGCTCGGGCCGGGCCGGATAGCCGAGCTCGGGGAAGCCGGGCACCCTGGCCGACGGGTCGGGCTGGGCCAGGCCGGCGAGCAGGTCCGGCGACGATTCCCGCTCCGCAGCCTCCGGGCCGCCCCGGTAGACGGTGCCGGCCGGGCGGACCCCGCCGTCCTCGGCGACGCGTACGGTGACGGCGACCTGGATCGGCCGGCCGAGTCGCCGGCTCAGCGCCTCGGTGATGGCCGGGCGGAGCCGCGATTCGATCACGTCGCGGGTGAAGGCGTCCGGCACCGAGAGCAGGGCGGTGTCCTCGACGATCGCCCGCAGCCGGGTGAGTCGGAGGTACGCCCGCTGCTGCGCGGAGATGATCTCGTCGGCGAGTTCGTCCGTCGCCGCCGACCACACCGCGGCCAGGTCCGTCGTTCCGGTCACCGTCGTGGCACCCCTTCGCCTCTGCTCCACGCCCGCCCGGACGGCTGACCGGTCGTCATCCACAAGTTATCCACAGCCTGTGTGTACCGACCGATTGTGACCGCCCGCCGGACGCGGGTCGGATCTACCCCCCTGGTTCCGGAGGCGTTGGAAGCGGGTTCACCGTGCCGAACGATTAACAACCTTGTCCGGTCTTGCCGGTCACGACAACCCGGACCCCCGACGCTGACCGCAATCGCGCACGCTAACAGTGCGGACCCTCCGCCATCAACCGTCGACACCGTGGCAGCCTTCTCAACATCAGTGAAAACCGCCCCTTAGGTTGCTTTCCCGGCACGGCTGGGCCTCCGAGTGTGATGTTTGACGGTCATTGCCCCCCTGCGTAGGGTGGACAGGCTGCTCTGTCGCCCTCTGCTAGGGTGATGGGTGCTTGCTGTCCGTGGTCGCTGCCCCGCATCGCCGAGGTGTCGCGTCTCGGGCAGCACCGATCGGAGGCCACCGGCGAGGGTGGCCTGGACCACCACACGACCCCGGGCGATCCGCCGCGCGGGGCGTAGGACAACGGAGAGCCTGACGTGAGCAAGCGCACCTACCAGCCGAACAACCGCCGGCGCGCGAAGACCCACGGCTTCCGGCTGCGCATGCGCACCCGTGCCGGCCGCGCCATTCTTTCGACCCGTCGCGCCAAGGGCCGCGCCCGCCTGTCGGCCTGAGGCCGACCGGTCCGGTCCAGGGGACGGGGGCAGTCGTGCTGGCCGCCGCGCAGCGACTGCGGCGCAGTAGCGACTTCGCCGCAGCGGTCCGGGGTGGCCGACGCGTCGGCCGAGGCACCGTCGTGGTGCACCTGACCCTTCCCGAACAGACCGGACACCCCGCGACAGACCTGCCGAAGCCGGCGTGGACCGCCGGTGCGGAGACCCCCGCACCGAGCCGCGCCGGCTTCGTCGTGTCCAAGGCGGTCGGCAACGCCGTGGTCCGGAACAAGGTCCGCCGCCGGCTCCGACACCTGGTCCGCGAGCGCCTCGGCGTGCTGCCTGCCGGCAGCACCCTGGTGGTCCGGGCGCTGCCGCAGGCCGCCGAGGCGTCGTACGCTCGCCTGGGGGCCGACCTGGACGACGCAGTCGCCGCCGCGCGAACCCCGCGGGGGCGGCGGTCCCGGTGAGCGGGGAGAACGCCGCGTCGCGGCCGACGACTACCGGTGCCCGCATGCTGTTGGCGCCCATCATCGCGTACCGTCGGTGGATAAGTCCGGCACTGCCGGCCCGCTGCCGCTTCTACCCGTCGTGCAGTGCCTACGCCGTGGAGGCAGTCTCCCGGCACGGCGCGCTGCGGGGAGCCTGGCTGACGGTCCGGCGGCTGTCGCGCTGCCACCCCTTTCACCCAGGTGGACACGACCCGGTGCCAGAGCCGGGCGAGGGCCGCCGCGCCGACGTGACTGGAGCCTGAGAAATTGAGTCTTGACTGGGTCTACTACGCGATCTCGTGGATCCTGCTGACCTGGCACTCGGCTTGGGACGCCATCGTGTCGAGCGGGGCGCTGCTCGGGACGAACTGGTCCTGGATCCTCGCCATCGTCTTCCTGGTGGTGACGGTTCGCGTCATCCTCTTCCCGGTCTTCGTCAAGCAGATCAAGTCGCAGCGGGCGATGCAGGCGCTCCAGCCCAAGGTCAAGGAGCTCCAGGAGAAGCACAAGGGCGACCGGGAGACGCTCCAGAAGGAGATGATGGAGCTCTACCGGAAGGAAAAGGCCAACCCGCTGATGGGCTGCCTTCCGATGTTTCTCCAGATTCCGGTCTTCCTCGGCCTGTTCCACACCCTGAAGCGGCTCAAGCCGGACAACCCCCTGAAGGAGCTGTACGGCTGGACGGCCGACCAGTTCGAGAGCGCGTCGCACGCCAAGCTCTTCACCGCTCCGCTCTCCGGCCGGTTCGGCTCGACGGCCGACGAGTTGGCCAGCCTCGGAGCGAGCAGCGGGACGGTCAAGACCGTCGCCGGTGTGCTGGTGGTCATCATGATCGCCACGACGTACCTGACCAGCCGTCAGATGATCCTCAAGACCGGCTGGGCGGAGGATCCGCAGCAGCGCATGGTGCAGCGGCTGATGCTCTACGGCATCCCGGTCTCCCTGCTGGTCTCCGGCTCGATCTTCCCGATCGGTGTGATCATCTACTGGGTCACCAACAACCTGTTCACCCTCGGCCAGCAGCAGTGGGTGCTGCGGAAGTTCCCGCCGCTGGTGCCGCCCAAGAAGGCCGTCCCGGCGCGGACCGCTCAGCCGGCCAAGACCGGCGGCCTGCTGGGTCGCAAGGCCGCCGAGCCGGCCGCGAAGGCCCCGGCGACCGCTCCGAAGGTGGCCGGCCCGAAGCCCGGCGCCAAGCCGACCAACCCGAAGAAGGGCGGCCGGCCCACCAAGTGACAGGGCTGAGCCTCCGGGCCGCCGCCGGGATCGGCGGCGGCCCGTCCGGCCCCCGAGCTGCCACCGTACGGTCGGCGCCGGGCCGGAACCGCCGCGCGGAAGCGCGGTCACGGGCGAAACTGCCCGTACAGACGTGACCGAGGCACCGGCGAACCTCCCGCCGGCCCCGGGCGACCAGCGGACCCGACGGTCCGGCCGACCGAGTACGGAGATGAGCCCGTGACCGACACCAGCATCCCCAGCGCCGAGCAGTCCCTGGACGAGGAGACCACGTCTGCCGTTGCCGTCGAGGAGGCGGAGGAGACCGAGCCCGAGCCGGAGGCCCGGGAGAAGAAGGCTCCGGCCGACAGCGACCTGTTCCGGCAGAGCGAGATCGCCGCCGACTACATCGAGGGCCTGCTCGACATCCTCGACTACGACGGCGACATCGACGAGCTGGTCTCCGGCGGCCGTCCGGTCGTCGAGGTGGTCGGCGGCCGCCTGCAGAGCCTGGTCGGCCAGCGCGGCGCCACCCTGGAGGCCCTCCAGGAACTGGCCCGACTGGCGGTGTTCCGGCAGACCGGCTCGCCGAGCCGCCTGCTGCTCGATGTCGGCGGCTACCGGGCCACCCGGCGCAAGGAGCTGTCCGCCGTCGCCAAGAACGCGGTGGAGAAGGTCAAGGAGCACGGCGAGCCGGTCCGCCTGGAGCCGATGTCCGCGTTCGAGCGCAAGTGCGTGCACGACGTGGTGAACGCGATGAGCGGCGTGGAGAGCGAGTCCGAGGGCGTCGAGCCGAGCCGCCGTATCGTCGTCCGGCCGGTGGACTGACCGGGTGACCCAGGACGAGACTACGGCGGCTGCCGTGCCTGGCCCGGGTGGCATGCCACCCGGGCCGTCGCCTGTCCGGCACGACCCGACCGTTGACCCGGTCTTCTCCGAGGCGGATGCGGCCGAGCCATCCGTTCCCGGTACACCGGCGGCCCCGGCCGACCCGAGCTTCTCCGCGCCCGGGCAGCCCGCCGCTCCGGAACCGGCGCACCCCTCGGGCGAGGTGACCCCGACCTTCTCCGCCGAGCGGGCGGCGTCGACCGGGCCGGCGACGGACGTGGAGGCGTCGGCGACCCTGGCCGAGCCGGCCGGTGCTGTGGAACCGGCGTTCGCCGAGCCGGCCGCAGCCGAGCCTGCTGCCGCCGCCGAGCCGGCCGCCAGCGCCGAGCCGGCCGATCCGTCCCTCGTGGACGGTGCTGCCCGGCCGGTCGAGCAGCGGACGGACCAGCCGACTCCGATGCAGGCGACGCTGCCGCCCGAGCTGGCGCAGGCCGCCCGTACGTTGTTCGGCGAACGCCTCGACCTGGCCGCCGCGTACGCCGAACTGCTGGCGACGGACGGCGTGGTCCGCGGCCTGATCGGCCCCCGCGAGGCCCCCCGCATCTGGGAACGGCACCTGCTCAACTGCGCGGCGATGGCTGAGCGGATTCCTGATGGCGCGAGCGTGCTCGACGTCGGCTCCGGTGCCGGGCTGCCCGGCCTGGTCCTGGCTATCGCCCGGCCCGACCTCACGGTCACCCTGGTCGAACCGCTCGCCCGGCGGACCGCCTTCCTCATCGAGGCGGTGCAGCAGCTCGGCCTGACGCGCACGGTCCGGGTGTTCCGGGGACGGGCGGAGGAGGCGGCGGCCGGCACGCGCGACAGTGCGCCACTCAGCGCCGACGTCGTGACCGCGCGGGCGGTCGCCGCGCTGGACCGGCTCGCCGCCTGGTGCCTTCCCCTCGCGGTGCCCGGCGGGCGACTGGTGGCACTCAAGGGCGCCTCGGCCGCCGAGGAGATCGCCGAGCACGCCGAGGCGGTGTCCCGGCTGGGTGGGGGCGAGCCGGAGCTGCACCGGTGTGGAGTCGGGGTCATCGATCCGCCGGCCACCGTGATCGAGGTGGTCCGGGAGCGGGTGGTCGGCCCGGCACGGAAGAAGGGACCGAAGCGGTCGCGTGGCGGCCGCAACCGCGGCGGAAACAGGCGGGATCGATGACGCCACAAGGGTTCCCGCGGTGTCGGTACGGTCGGGAACTCGGTGCGATCCAGCCCATCGATCAGAACCCGACATGGACCCGCTGCGCCTGTGCGCCGTAGGCTGGCCGCGCGTCGATAGTGTGGAGCGGCGGTGCCGGGTGGCACTCGAACCCGACCCGTTTTCCGCCGGGCCGTACGCCGCGCCGGGAGCGCGGGGTCTGATCGACGGGGTGCGGGCCGACCATCCGGAGCGGGCAGGGATGACAGGTGCATGACGACGGCAGGTACGACGACCCACGGGTGACGAGGCCAGGAGCCGACCCCGTTTCACGTGAAACCGACTACCAGGGCTGGCCGGTGGGCGATGACTCCCCCGACCCAGCCGCGACCCCGCAGGCTGTCCACCGGGACGTATCCGGCGCGGGCGGCGTGCGGTCGGCCGCATCCGGGCCGACGAACGTACCGCCAGCACGTGAGCCACACGAACCGGCCGGCCGGCCGGCGAACGCCCCCAGCCCGCGTCCGGTCCCGGTCCGCGGCAATGCGGCGGTCCCCGGACGTTACGAGCCGCAGCCGCCGGGGCCGGCCCTGCCGCAGCAGGTTGCCCCGGACATGGCGACTGAGACGGGGACGCCGTCCGACACGCCACCGGCTACCGGCTTCGCTCCCGAAGCCACCGCCAGCACGTACGTTTCACGTGAAACCCCGCGCGAAGAGGATGACCCACCCTTGGCTATGGAGGCGATGCGCGCCGTGCAGATCCTTAATCCCAGTGGCGAGGTGAGCATGCCTCGGCCCGCACGGACCCGGGTGATGTGCGTCGCGAACCAGAAGGGCGGCGTGGGCAAGACCACGACCACGGTGAACCTGGCGGTGGCGCTCGCCCTGCACGGCAACCGGGTCCTGGTGGTCGACCTGGACCCGCAGGGCAACGCCTCCACCGGGCTGAACGTCCCGCACCACACCGGCGTACCCGACGTGTACGACTGTCTGATCGACAGCGTCCCGCTGGAAGAGGTGGCGCAGGCGGTCGAGGGCATCCCGAACCTGTGGTGCGTGCCGGCCACCATCGATCTCGCCGGTGCTGAGATCGAGCTGGTCTCGGTGGTCGCCCGGGAGTCCCGGCTGGCCCGTGCCATCGACGCCTACCCCGGGCACTTCGACTACGTCTTCATCGACTGCCCACCCTCGCTCGGCCTGCTGACCGTCAACGCGTTGGTCGCGGCGCAGGAGGTGCTCATCCCCATCCAGTGCGAGTACTACGCGCTGGAGGGCCTCAACCAGCTGATCAACAACATCAACCTGGTTCGCCAGCACCTCAACCCGAAGCTGGAGGTCTCCACCATCCTGCTCACGATGTACGACCGGCGTACCCGGCTGGCCGACGCCGTGGAGCAGGATGTCCGGAACCACTTCGGGGACAAGGTGCTCCAGGCTGTGATCCCCCGGAACGTACGGGTTTCCGAGGCGCCGAGCTACGGGCAGTCGGTCGTGACCTACGATCCCGGTTCGCGGGGGGCGACGAGCTACTTCGAGGCCGCCCAGGAAATCGCGGAACGAGGGGTCAAGGAGCCGGTGAGCCGGAATGCGTAGTGCGGAGATGTCGCTGGGAGGCGTCGCATGAAGAACCGTCCTCGTGGCGGTCTGGGCCGGGGGCTCGGTGCCCTCATTCCGACCGGGCCGGTGCCGGGCAGCGCCCCGGCGGGCGCCGAGCCGGACAGCGGTGCGGCGGCCGTTCCGACCCCACCCGTAGCCGGCGCGGCTGCCGTGATCGGGGCGGGCAGCGGGGTTGGGGCGGACGCCGTCCCGGCGGTAGAGCCTGAGCCACAGCTGAGCCCGGTGCCGGGAGCTCGCTTCGCAGAGATCCCGGTCGACTCCATCGTGCCGAACCCGAAGCAGCCCCGGCAGGTCTTCGACGAGGAGGCGCTGGAGGAGCTGAAGGTCTCGATCCAGGAGGTCGGCTTCCTCCAGCCGATCGTCGTACGGCAGCTCGACGGCGAGAAGTACGAGCTCGTGATGGGCGAGCGGCGCTGGCGGGCGGCCCAGGCGGTCGGCCGGGAGAACATCCCCGCGATCGTGCGGGACACCAAGGACGACGCGATGCTCCGGGACGCCCTGCTGGAGAACATCCACCGGGCCAACCTGAACCCGCTGGAGGAGGCGGCCGCCTACCAGCAGCTCCTGGAGGAGTTCGGAGCCACCCATGAGGAGCTGGCTCGCCGTATCGGGCGCAGCCGGCCGCAGATCTCGAACACTATCCGTCTGATGAACCTGCCCGCCCAGGTCCAGCGTCGGGTCGCCGCCGGGGTGCTCTCCGCCGGTCACGCCCGGGCGCTTCTCAGCCTGGAGGACGCCGAGGCTCAGGAGCAGCTCGCCAAGCGGATCGTTGCCGAGGGCATCTCGGTACGCGCCACCGAGGAGCTGGTGGCGCTGGCACTCGCCGACGGGCCGGCGAAGACCGCGGCGGCCAAGCGGCGCGCTAAGCCGCACGCGCCGGCGTTGACGGATCTCGCCGACCGGCTCTCCGACCGGTTTGACACCCGGGTGAAGGTCGACATCGGCCGCAGCAAGGGCAAGATCACCATTGAGTTCGCGACTGTCGACGACCTGGAGCGAATCGTCGGCATCATCGGCGTGGGTCAGGAGGACCAGCCCGAGGAGTGAGTCAGCTCGTCTGATCGACCGCGTGGTCCCTGTTCGGGCCGCGCGGTCGAGTCGTCTTCGGGCCGGGCCGCGCGCCTCCCGGTCGGTCGGCCGGTCGGCCGGTCGGTCGGTTGGCCGGTTGGCCGGTTGGCCGGTTGGTCGGACCGAGGGCCTACCACGTTTCACGTGAAACAGGACCCGCCATGGTGACGCCCGTCCGCGAAGCTGGGCGGTCACGCCGTTCGGGCGGCTCAACGGTGTAGACGCGCTGGCGGGGAGAGCCATGGCTTGAACCCCGCAGGCCGGGCGACGAGAAGATCGGCCGGCGGCCGGTACCGATCACCGATTCGATCGTTGGGAGAGAGGGACCGGGATCGGTGGAAAACCCGGCTCGACGACGCCCCGGTTATCCACAGTTGTTTTCCACAGGCTGTCCTCGTTTCACGTGAAACAACGCGGCGAAACCCTTACTGAGCTGTGGATGGCGTGGTGTGGCGCTACTCTCAGCGGCCTGTGGACAACGCGGTGGATAACCTCAGCGTCGATCGAGTGGAGGCACTCTGTCGGCGGTGAAATCGGGTAGGGACAGGGGTCGTCAACTGGGCTAGGGTCAGCCTCGTGCAGGACACCCCTCCCTCAGCTCCGGACTTCACCCAGTGGCCCTCCTTTCCCTTCGAGGGCGACCTCCGTATCAAGCAGCTCGACGATCCGGTACCGGTCGAACCGCCCCGCCGGGGCGAGGGCAGCCGGGAATGCACCGCCTGCAGCGCTCCGGACGAGGCGTACATCTGGGTCGGTGAGCGGTGGCGGGTACGGGCGATGGATCGGCCCACCGGCCTACCGATGGTGCTGATCCTGGAGTCCCGCTCCCATCTCGATCTCGGCGATCTGCCGAACCTGCTCGCGGCCGAACTGGGCGTGATGACCGTCCGCCTGGAACGCGCCATCCGCTCCCTGGACGGCGTCGCCCGGGTGCACGTCAGCCGCTGGGGCGACGGCTCCGCGCACCTGCACCTGTGGTTCCTGGCGCGGCCGTACGGGCAGCTGCAACTGCGCGGCACGTTCCTGTCCCTGTGGGACTCGATCCTGCCCCCGATCTCCGAGACGCAGTGGCGGGAGAACCTGGCCCTGGTCGCCGCCTGGCTGGCCGAGTTCGGCGGCCGCCCGCTCGCCGAGCCGCCGCGGATCCAGTGGCAGGCGCCGTCGAGCCTCACCGCCTCGGTCGACACCGACGCGGACGAGGCCGACGAGGAGACGGTCTCGGTGATCGAAGCCGCCGAGGAGATCCCGGAGCCGGCGAACGACACGACGACCGAGCAGCGGCCGGCCTCAGAAACCCGGCCGGAGGACGGGGCCTAGGAACGGGGCCTAGGAACGGGGCCTAGGAACGGGGCCTAGGAACGGGGCCTAGGAACGGCGGGCCGCGGCTCGGCTGACCAGTGAGCCGAGCAGCCGCCCGAAGTCCAGCCCGGCCGCCTGGACGGCCAGCGGCAGCAGCGAGGTCTCGGTCATCCCCGGGGAGACGTTGATCTCCAGTACGTGCGGTTCTCCGGCCGAGTCGACGATCAGATCGACCCGGGAGAGATCACGAAGGCCGAGCGCGCTGTGCGCGGCGAGCGCCACCTCGGCCACCCGCTCGGTGGTCTCCGGATCGAGGCGGGCGGGCGCATGCCAGGTGGTGCGGCCGGCGGTGTACCGGGCAGCGTAGTCGTACACGCCGTTGCGGGGCACGATCTCGACCGGGGGCAGGGCGTGCGGCCCCTCGCCCAGGTCGATCACCGACACCGCCACGTCCATGCCCGGCACGTAGCGTTCCACCAGCGCCGTCTGGTCGTACGCGAAACAACCGACCATCGCGGCCGGCAGTGACCCAGCCTCCCGGACCACCGCGGCGCCCAGTCCGGAGCCGCCCTGCGCCGGCTTGACCATCAACGGCAGGTCGAGCCGGTCGACGATCCGGTCCAGCACGGCCACCGCGCCCAACTCGGAGAAGCGGTCGTGCGGCAGGGCCACCCAGTCGGGTGTGGAGATGCCCGCCTCGCGTAGCACCGCCTTGGCGGACGGCTTGTCCCAGGCGAGTCGGGAGGCGCGGGCGTCGCAGCCGACGTAGGGCACGTCGCAGAGGTCGAGCACCCCGCGCAGCGAGCCGTCCTCGCCGGTGGCGCCGTGCAGGGCGATCACCACGGCATCCGGCGGATCGGCGGCCAATGCGGGCAACAGGGCAACGTCGGCGTCCCGCAGCTCGGCCTGCACACCGACCGTTCGCAGCGCGTCGAGCACTCGTCGGCCGGACCGGAGCGAGACGTCCCGTTCGTAGGAGAGACCGCCGGCGAGCACCAGCACGTGCAACTCATCGATGCCGGCGAGATCGGTCACGGAGGTGTGGGGGGCGGAGCTGACGACCATGCGGGGCATCATGCCAAGTCGGGGCCGGGCGCGTCCGAGCCACCCTGCCGACGCCGCGGCCCCGAGCCGCCGACCGCGCCGAAGACCTTGCGCATGGCGATCTCCTGCTCCATCACGCCGGCCAGCCGGCGGACGCCCTCCCGGATCCGCTCCGGCGGCGGGAAGGAGAAGTTGAGCCGCATGTTGCCGGCCCCGGTGCCGTCCGCGTAGAAGCCGGTGCCGGGGACGTAGGCGACCCGGGCGGTGATGGCGCGGGGCATCATCGCCTTGGCGTCCAGGCCGTCGGGCAGGGTCGCCCAGACGAACAGGCCGCCGCCGGGGGTGGTCCAGGTGGTGCCGGCCGGCATCAGGTCCGCCAGCGCGTCGAGCATGGCGTCCCGGCGTTCCCGGTAGACCTCCCGGTAGACCTTGAGCTGCTCGCGCCACGGCATGGTGCCGAGGTAGGTCGAGACGGCGGCCTGCGCGTACCCGCTGGGGCAGAGAATCTGCGCCTCGCTGGCGATGACCAGCTTGTCGCGTACGGCGTGCGGGGCGAGGATCCAGCCCACCCGCAGGCCGGGCGCGAAGGTCTTGGAGAAGGTGCTCAGGTAGAAGACGCCCTCGCGCCGGCGGGCCCGCAGCGGCGCGGGCGCCTCACCCTCGAAGCCGAGCTGGCCGTACGGGTCGTCCTCGACCACCAGCAGGCCGGCGCGCTCGCAGATGTCGAGCACCCGCTCGCGCCGTTCCTCGCTGAGCGTCACGCCGGTCGGGTTCTGGTAGGTGGGGATGGTGTAGAGGAACTTGACCCGGCGGCCGGCTCGGGCCAGGTCGGCGATCGCCGCCTCCAGCGCCTCGGGGATCAGACCGTCGGCGTCCATCGGCACGTGTGCGACCTGGGCCTGGGCGGCCTGGAACACCCCGAGCGCGCCGACGTACGTCGGGCCCTCGGCGAGCACCACGTCGCCCGGGTCCAGGAAGAGCCGGGCCACCAGGTCGAGCGCCTGCTGACCGCCGACGGTGACCACCACGTCCTCCGGCGAGGCGCCGCACGACGCGTCGATCCCGGAGAGGGCCATCACCTCGCAGATCCGCTCGCGCAGCTCCAGGGTGCCCTGCCCGATGCCGTACTGGAGGGTGGTGACGCCCTGCTCGCCGCCGAGCCGGCCGAGCATCTGACCGACCGCGTCGAGGGGCAGCGCCGCGATGTAGGGGGCGCCACCGGCGAGCGAGACCACCTCCGGCCGGCTGGCCACCGCGAAGAGCGCTCGGATCTCGGAGGCCGTCATCCCCCGGACCCGGCGGGCGTACCGGTCGGTGTAGTCGTCGAGCGTCGTGCCGGTCATGACATCACCTCGATCGGGTTCGGCGGGGCTGCCGCCCGGTGTCGTACCCGCATTGCCGGCAACCATGGCGGCGCGGGACGCCGTTCGCTCGATCGTAGTCCGCGTTGGTCGAGGTTGACCCCGCCCGGTGGTGGTCGTCCACATCCCGGACCGCTCGGGTGGGCGTTCGCGCGTCCTTTCCCGTACGGTCGGCTGGGGGCGTACGATCGCTCGTCGGGGGCAGGGAAGGCGGCGGCGTGAGAACCGCGCTGGTTGCAGCTTTCGAGCCGATGGTGGGGATGCGCTGATGTCGCGACGTCTGGTCAGTCTGACCCTCGACACCCTCGAGGATCTGCCCCGCAGCTGCCGGCGCTGCGTCTACTGGGAGCTGGATCCGGTTTCGGCCGACCGGGCGTGCGCCGCCGGTGACCCCGGGCTGGAAAAGGAGGCCTGGGTCTCCCAGACGCTGCTGGAGTGGGGCTCCTGCGGAAAACTCGCGTACGTCGACGGCATGCCCGCCGGTTTCGTCATGTACGCCCCGCCGGCGTACGTTCCGCGCTCGATGGCCTTTCCCACCTCGCCGGTCTCCGCGGACGCCGCGCTGCTGATGACCGCCAACGTGGTGCCCGCCTTCGCCGGCGGCGGCCTGGGCCGGATGCTGGTCCAGGGGGTGGCCCGGGATCTCACCAAGCGGGGCATCAAGGCGATCGAGGCGTTCGGCGACGCGAAGTTCGGTGACGACGGGGTGGACGACCCGAGCCGGGCCTGCCTGGCACCGGCGGACTTCTTCCTCTCGGTGGGTTTCAAGACGGTCCGCCCGCACCCCCGCTACCCGCGCCTGCGGCTAGAGTTGCGCACCGCGCTGAGCTGGAAGTCCGACGTCGAGTACGCGTTGGAGAAGCTGCTCGGCTCGATGAGCCCGGAGACGCTGTTGCGCCCGGTACGCCCGGCCCCGGCCACCCGCGCCCTGGGCTGAGCCGGCGCGGCCCGCCGAGCCGGGTGCCTCAGTCGGCCACGGTGCCGGCGGCGACGATCGCCCGCAGCTCGCTCACGTCGATCGAGCCGGTGGGGACGTCCCGCTCGATCGGGAAGTACATCCGTTGCACCGCGGCCACGATCGCCTCGACGATCCTGTCCCGAAACCGGGGGTCGACCAATCGACCCCGGTCCTCGGGCGAGGTCAGGTAGCCCACCTCGACCCGGACCGCCGGCATCTTCGTCAGCCGCAGCAGGTCCCACGCCTTGGCGTGGGTACGGCAGTCCCGCAGCCCGGTTCGGGCGACGATCTCGCGCTGCACCAGGCCGGCCAGCCGCTCGCCGGTGGCAGAGGTGACGCCGTTGTCGGTGCCGTAGTGGTAGGTGGCCACCCCGTTGGCCGCCGGGTTGGCGTGCCCGTCGGTGTGCAGCGAGATGAACACGTCCGCGCCGAGGGCGTTGGCGAGCTGGGCGCGGTCGGCGTCCGGCAGGCAGCTCTCCGGCGACGGGCCGCGGGTGAGCTGGACCCGTACGCCGGCTGCGGCCAGCCGCCCCTCCAGCCGGCTGGCCAGGTCGTGCACGACGTCCGCTTCGGTCCAGCGCAGCGGGCCGTCGGGCACCACCTCGCCGGGGTCGGTGCCGCCGTGTCCCGGGTCGATCACCACGGTCCGCCCGACCAGGGCCGGCCCGGCCTGGCGAATGGCGTCGGACTCGCGGAGCCACTGCGGGCGCCCACCGACCACCTTCCGGCCCAGGCGGCGCAGCGTGTTCATGGTGTGCGGACCGCAGGCGCCGTCCGGCGTCAGCCCCATCTCCCGCTGGAACTGCGCGACCGCCCGTGCGGTGCGGATTCCGTAGATGGCATCGGCGCGGCCCGCGTCGTACCCCATCTCCAGCAGGCGTTCCTGCAGCGACCGGACGTCCTCGCCGATCAGCGGCTCCGGCACGGCGTGGTACAGCGTGCGGGCGCCGAGCCGCCAGCGGGCCGCATCGAGCGCCCGCCAGGTCTCCGCGCCGACCCGCCCGTCCACGCTCAGCCCGCGGGACTGCTGGAACGCCCGGACCGCGCGTTCGGTCTCGGCGTCGAACTCGTCCCGCCCGTCGGACGGAAGCAGATCGAGGCCGGTGAGCACGGTACGGATCTCGGCCACCGCGGCTCCCCGGTCACCGGGTCGGATGGGACGCACGACGACCCCCTCTGCACGGACGCTGGCCGGGTATTCCGACGGAGGTGCTGCCCCTCGCCGGGGATGCCTACGGAGCGTACCGTGCCGATCACCAGCCGGCTCCCGGGTTTGTCCAGGTCAGGGGTCGTTCCGGTGGGGAATGCGGAAACCCCCGTGCCCGGGATGCGGGCGACGGGGGTTTCGCGGGCAGAACGCCGGCTCAGAGCGCGGATTCGATGAGCTTGACCAGCTCGCCCTTGGGCTTGGCGCCGGCGATGGACTGCACCGGCTCGCCGTTCTTGAAGACGGTGAGGGTCGGCACCGACATCACCCGGTAGGTGCGGGCGGTCTCGGGGTTCTCGTCGATGTTGAGCTTGACGATGGTGACCTGGTCACCCATCTCGCCCGCGATCTCCTCGAGCAGCGGCGACACCTTGCGGCACGGCCCGCACCACTCTGCCCAGAAGTCGACCAGGACCGGCTTGTCGGACTTCAGCACGTCGCTCGCGAAGCTCGCGTCGGTGACCGCCTTGGTTGCTCCCACTATGACCCCTCCTCCGGGACCTTTTGAAAATTTTCAGTCTTGCAGGGTGGCGATGAACCGCTCGGCGTCCAGCGCGGCGGCACAGCCCGTACCGGCCGCCGTGATCGCCTGCCGATAGGTGTGGTCGACCACGTCGCCGGCGGCGAAGACGCCCGGGATGTTGGTCCGGGTGCTCGGCGCCTGCACCTTCACGTACCCCTCGCCGTCGAGTTCCACCTGGTCGCGGAAGAGCTCACTGCGCGGGTCGTGACCGATCGCCACGAAGACGCCGGTGACGTCGAGCAGCTTGGCCTCACCGGTGTGCACGTTGCGGACCCGGACGCCGCTGACCTTGCCGTCGTCGCCGAGGATCTCCTCGATGACGGTGTTCCACTCGACCTTGATCTTGTCGTTGGTGAGGGCGCGCTCCGCCATGATCTTGCTGGCCCGGAACGAGTCCCGGCGGTGGATGATCGTCACCGACTCGGCGAACCGGGTGAGGAAGCTCGCCTCCTCCATCGCCGAGTCGCCGCCGCCGACCACCACGATGTGCTGGTTGCGGAAGAAGAAGCCGTCGCAGGTGGCGCAGGACGACACACCGTGGCCCAGGTATTCCTGCTCGCCTGGCACGCCGAGCGGACGCCACGCGGAGCCGGTCGAGAGGATAACGGCCTTGGCCCGGTAGGCGGTCTCGCCCACCCACACCGTGCTGACCGTGTTCGAGCCGACCTCGCCGGTGTCCTTGAGCTCGACCCGGGTCACGTCGTCGGTCAGGAACTCGGCGCCGAACCGCTCGGCCTGCTTGCGCATGTTGTCCATCAGCTCGGGGCCGAGGATGCCGTCCGCGAAACCGGGGAAGTTTTCCACCTCGGTCGTGGTCATCAGCGCGCCACCGGACTGCACGCCCTCGATGACGAGCGGCTTGAGGTTGGCGCGCGCGGCGTAGACCGCCGCCGTGTAGCCGGCCGGCCCGGAGCCGATGATGATCAGGTTGCGGACCTCGTCCACTGCCGTCTCCCGATGTGTGTGTTCGTCATCTACTCCGGCTGATCTGCCGCCGGGGACGATGCCGATCCCGAGTGCCGACGGCTCGGTGGCGTCGGCGCCTGACTTGCAGAACGTCATCGTACGAAGCGACGATTCCCGAGCCGGCCATCCGGTGGGTCACGTCACGCGGCGGGACAGCCCCGGCGACCGCGACCTCACCCTACCCGCGTACGGAAGCGGGTGTCCGCGCCGGACCCGGGCACCCCGCACTCCGGCCCGCTCGCCCACGCCCAGCGTTCGCCGTGCGCGTCGAGGAAGGTGACAACCAGTGCCGGACGCCCCTCGAACGACGCGTAGTCGATCAGCTCGACGGTGAGCGGGCCGGCCGCGTGTTCGGCGCCGATCGCGCGGAGGCAGGACTGCAGTGCCTCGGGCCGGGCGAGCCGGTCCAGACCGTCGGCCGCCGAAAACCGCGGTGGGGCCACTTCGCTCGCCTTCCAGCCCTCGGCGGCGGCGAGCGGGCGCCGAGTGCCGGACAGCTGCTCCGGGCCGTAGTCGGTGCCGCTGTGCCGGGCCGGGCCGGTGGTCCGGAAGGGCGCGGCGCCCTGCGGGACGGCACCGCCCGAGGCCGAATCGGCGACCGTGCCACCGTTGGCAGTCACGGCCGTGTCGCCGCGGCCCGCGTCGGTCAGGTTGCTGAACGCGAAGCCGACCGCGGTGACCGAGGCGGCCGCCAGGGCGACCGGCCCGGCGATCCGGGCCCAGCGCCGAGCACGCCGGCCCGGGCCCGTGTTGCGGCCCGAACCCTCGGCTTGCCGGGCCGGCCCACCGGCCCGCTGCGCCGGCACGGCGGTCATCGGTCGCCCCGTGGGCCGTGGCTCGCCGGACTTCCGATCCGCCTGGTCGAGGGTCCCGTCTGCGTCGACCGGAGCCGGTCCGGCGTCGGCGAGCGCCGCCGAGATCCGGTCTGTCACGGCCGGCGGAATCTGCGGCGCGGGAGCGGCGGCCCAGTCGGCCAGGTCGGCGTGGACCAGGTCCACCGCTCGGGCCAGCCCGGCGTACGCGGTGCCCCAGGCCGGGTCATCCTCGATCAGTCGAGCGACGGACGTCTGCTCCGGGGTGCCGTCCAACACCCCGCCGACGTAGTCGGCGAGCAGGTCGTGGTCGACCCCGCTGAACTCCCCGGAAGTCACGACTCCTCCTGGCTGGCGTCCCGCCGGGACCGCCCCGACGTCGATCCGACGCCCTCGGGCGGCCGGCGGTTCCCTCCGGTGACGCGGGGCACGTCCGTCGTCGCGTCGGAACCGGTACGCAGGTGCCCGAGGAGCACGGCCAGCCGGGCCCGCCCACGGGCGCAGCGGCTCTTGACCGTCCCCTCGGCCACGCCGAGGATTCGGGCCACCTCGGCCACCGGGTAGCCCTGCACGTCCACCAGGACCAGCGCGGCGCGCTGCTCGGCCGGCAGTTCGGCGAGGGCCTGCCGGACCACCAGCGCCGTTTCGTGGTCGCGGGCCGGAGCCGCCGGCTCCACCCCGCCGGTGTGCCGGCCGGGCTCCCCGTCGGTGTGCACCCCGTCCGGCAGCGGCACCGTGGCGTGTGTCTGACGCCGCCGGATCCGGTCCAGGCAGGCGTTCACCACGATCCGGTGCAGCCAGGTGGTCACCGCCGAATCGCCGCGAAACCGGGCCGCCGCCCGGTGCGCCGACAGCAGGGCGTCCTGGAGCGCGTCGGCGGCCTCCTCACGGTCGCCGAGGGTACGCAGGGCCACCGCCCAGAGCCGGTCCCGGTGCCGGTGGAACAGCTCGGTGAAGGCGTGCCGGTCGCCGTCGACGTGGGCCCGGAGCAGCTCGAGGTCGGACGCCTCGGCCGGCAGGTCGTCCCCGGTCGCCGGCCGGATCGTCCGCCCGCCGCGACCCATCGTCACCACGTCCAGGGGAGGCGGTGCGGCGGTCGCGGCGGACGGCTCACGAGCTCGTGCCCGTGACCGTGATCTCCTGGACCCCCAGCTTCCAGCCGTCCCCGCTGTCCTTCTTCGGCAGCTCGGTGATCCAGAAGAGCAGGTAGCGGTATTGCTGCTCCGGGTCGAACCCGTCGAAAATCATCTTCGTGCCGTCGTGCTTCACGAACGGCTGGCCGATCTGGGTCT
Organism: Micromonospora sp. NPDC048999; assembly: GCF_040649295.1. Lineage (NCBI taxonomy): Bacteria > Bacillati > Actinomycetota > Actinomycetes > Micromonosporales > Micromonosporaceae > Micromonospora > Micromonospora sp. NPDC048999. Next base: position 735,577 of record NZ_JBEZFI010000001.1, read on the forward strand.
TGTAGCTGGCGAAGAGTTTCTTGTCGCCGGACGAGCTGGACGGGAACTCGTCCTTGCCGACGAGCAGCTGGGCCGAGGCGCCGGGGGACGACAGGACGGCCTGCAGCGACTTGACGGTGTGCGGGGAGCCCAGGTCGATCCAGATCCCCATGCCCCGCTTCAGACCGCCGAACTTGCCATTGTTCCGATAGGTGGCGGTCTCCCAGCCCTGGTCGTCGTCGCCGTCGATAACCTTCTCGGCGTTGCGCACCTCGGCGCGGTCGCTGCTGTCCGGGTCGATGATCCGGACGTCCTGGATGTTGAGCTTGTGAACCGGCGCGGCGGCCGGGGTCGTGGCGGGCGCGGTGGTGGGCGCGGTAGGCAGCTCCTCGGCCACCGCGCCCTTCTTGTCGTCGCCACCGAGCACGCTGATCCCGACGAGCAGCCCGACCAGGGCCACCGCCAGCAGCCCGGCGATGCCCAGCGCGACCTTGCGACCGCCCGTGGTGGCCAGCGGCGTGGGCTCCTCGCCGGTGTCGGCGGCGAAGCGCAGCGGGCCGGCCGGCTCCAGGAAGTGCTCCTCGGCGGGGACGTCGAGGCGGTTCAGCTCGGCCGCCAGCACGTCCGACGACGGCGGGGCGATCTCTGGATCGAGCAGGTCCATGGTGAGGTCGTCGAGGTATGCCGGCACCCCGGCGCGTACCTGGCGGGGAGCGGCGATCGCTCCGCCGGCGTCGCGTACCGCGTCCGGGATCGCGGCGCGGCCGTGCCCGGCGGTGGCGCCGTGCAGCGGGGCCTCGCCGTGCGGCCAGTGGCCGGTCAGGGCGAAGTAGAGGACCCCACCGACCGCCCGGACGTCGTTCTCCTGGCTGTCCTCGCCGTCGGTGCGCGCGTCGGCCAACACCACCCGACCGTCGTCGCTGATCATCACGGTGCCGGGGTGGACGTTGCCGTGCACCATGCCGGTGGCGTGCACCGCGGCCAGAGCGCTCGCGACGGCGCTGCCGATGGCGGTCGACCGGGCCGGATCGAGCGGCCCGTCGGTGGTGACCAGCTCGCGCAGGGACCGTCCGTCCACCCACTCGCGGACGACGTACGCCCGGTTGGCCTCGTCGATCGCGTCGTAGACGCCGACCAGGTTGGGATGGATCACCCGGCTCGCCGCGACGGCGGCCTGGAGCATTTCGGTGGCGGAGTCGCCACCCGGGTAGCGGAGGACCACCGCGACGGGACGGCGCAGCACGACGTCGACCCCACGCCAGACCAGCCGGCCCGCGCTGTCGTTGTTGATGTGCTCGACCAGCTCGTACCGATCGGCAAGGAGTTCACCGGCCGTGGGAGCACCGAAGGTCATGACCGGAGGGGCGGTCTCCTCCGCCTCCTGACCCTCGCCGACCTGGGTCACCAGTCCTCCCTCGGTGATCGTGTCGATCGATGGACCCGTGCTGCTGGGCATGTGGCTTTCCGCTCTGCCTTCGAAGGAACCGGCACGCCCGCGTCGGCACCTGCCGTACCCGTCGAGAGCGACCTTACCCGGGATGCCCGGTTCTCCGACATGTCATCTTCCCTGCCGGCGCATGCACTAGCCAATCTAGAGGTTGACGGCAAGTAGTCGACGCAGGGGCGTGCCCGGTGTGGCGGCCTCGGGGTCCCTCGACGCATTCCCCCGGTTCGGCCGGCCATCCTCGTCCTTACGGTTGGTTGTCCACAGGCCGAGAGGCCCATCCAGCCGCGAAACTCCGAGTTATCCACAGCCGTATCCCCAGGCTGGTGATCCTCGTTCACCGTCCGTCACCGCAGCCGGGTCAGCGGCCGAGCCGCCGCCGCACCATGCCGACCACCTCGGTGATCTCGCCGATCCGCAGCACCATGGCCAGCCCCAGGTACGTCGCGCCGATCACCGCGCCGCCGACCAGCAGCCGGACCGCGGCGGCCAGCCAGCCCAGGTCCGCCGGGTCGCCGGGCAGCAGGTTGACCACGAGCAGGCCGACCAGGGCCGCGCCCAGCGCGGCGGCGAGCACCCGGCCCATGGTCCGCATGATCTCGCCCAGCCCGATCCGGCCCACCCGTGGACGCAGCAGGATCGCCGAGATCACCGCCGCCGCCACGTACGAGATGGCGTTGCCGAGCATCATGCCGGCTGCCGCGAAGGTGGCCGAGAAGCCGAGGAAGAGGCCGATCTGGAGGAGCACCCGCAGCGCCACCACCGGGATGTTGACCAGGGCCGGGGTCTTGGTGTCCGGCAGCGCGTAGAAGGCGAAGGTGAAGAGCTGGCTGATCGCGAAGGGCACCAGGCCGGCCGCCGCCACCAGCAGCACGGTCGAGGTGGCCACCGCGTTGTTGCCGGTGAAGGCGCCGTGCCGGAAGAGCACGACCGAGATCGGGCCGGCCAGTACCGCGTAGCAGACCGCGACCGGAGCGAGGACGGCGGTGACCATCCGGGTGCCCCGGGACAGGTCGGCGGTGACGTCGCGGAACCGCCCCTCGCCGGCGGCGGCGCTCATCCGGGGCATCAGCGCGGTGATGATCGAGACGGCGATGATGCCGTGCGCCATCATCAGCAGCAGAAAGACGTTGTTGTAGATCAGCAGGCCGGCCTTGGTCTCGCCCTTGCTGTCCGCACCGGCGGCCCGGGTGAGCAGGTTGACCACCACGAACAGGCCGAGCTGGTTGACCCCGACGTAGCAGAACATCCAGGCCCCGAGCCGGGCCAGCTCGCCCAGGCCCAGCTCGCGGAAGTCGAACCGCCACTTCCACCGGAAGCCGACCCGGCGCAGCGCCGGCAGCAGGCCGGCGGCCTGCACCGCCACGCCGAGCAGGGTGCCGCCGCCGACCAGCAGAATCCGACCGGGGGTCATCTCCCCCGGCTTCAGCGCCTTGGCGCCGTAGACGCCGATGTACAGGCCGAGGACGCCGATCACCACCAGGTTGTTCAGGATCGGCGCCCACATCGGCGCGGCGAAGTGCCCCCGGGTGTTCAACACGGCGGCGATCAGCGCGCTCACCCCGGTGAAAAAGAGCATTGGCAGCATCAGGTAGGACAGGTTGTTGACCAGTCCCTTGTACGCGGCGTCCTCGCCGCCGGCGTAGATCGCGGTGAGCACCGGTGCCGAGACCACCGCCAGCAGCGCGGCGGCGGCCAACGTGAGCACCGCCAGGGTCAGCAGCCGCTGGGCGTACGCCTCGCCCCGGTCCGGATCGATCTTGCGGCGCCGGACCAGCACCGGGATCAGCACGCTGGTGAGCACGCCGCCGAGCAGGAACTCGTACACCTGGTTCGGCAGGAACTGGGCCGTGGTGTACACGTTGCCGACCGTGTTGCCGAGGGTGGCGCCGATCATCAGGGTGCGGATGAACCCCGTACCCCGGCTCACCAGGCTGCCGACCGCCATCACCATGCTGTTCGCCGCGGCGCTGGTCTCCGCGACCACCTCCTGCGGCGGCGCGGTGGCCTCGACGCCCGGCATGTTCAGCGGCTCGGCGGAGATGAAGGTGGCGCCGTCGTACGGCGGCGGCTCGCCGCCGTGCGCGTTCGCGCTGCGGTAGAGCCCGCCGCTCATCTCCAGCCTCCAGGGGTACGTCGGAGCCGGACCTCCGGGCCCGCACGCCCAAGACCTTAGTCAACCTCGGGGGCTTACCCACGCCCGGCGCAATAGATCGCACCCCGGCCCGATAGGCTGGCGATCCCATGTCCGAAGCTTCCGCCTCCCACGCCGCCGACCGTCGCGAGCTGACCGCAGCGCAGCGCAACGCCGTCGCCGAACTGCTCCGCGTCTCGCCGGTCGCCGACGAGCTGGGCCGGCGCTTCGCCCGGGCCGGCCACGAACTGCACCTGGTGGGCGGATCGGTACGCGACGCGCTGCTCGGCCGCCTCGGTGAGGACCTCGACTTCTGCACCGACGCCCACCCGGATCAGACCATCGGGATCGTCCGGGGTTGGGCGGAGTCGATCTGGGAGACCGGGCGGGAGTTCGGCACCATCGGCTGCCAGCGCGACGGGCTGCGGCTGGAGATCACCACCTTCCGGGCCGAGGCGTACGACCAGGTCAGTCGGAACCCGATCGTCGAATACGGGACCAACCTGATCGACGACCTGAAGCGCCGGGACTTCACCGTCAACGCGATGGCGGTCAGTGTCCCCGAGCATCGGTTCACCGACCCGTACGGTGGCCTGGCCGACCTGGCCGCCAAGGTCATCCGTACCCCGGGCACGCCTCGGGAGTCGTTCGGCGACGACCCGCTGCGGATGCTGCGCGCGGCCCGGTTCGCCGCCCAACTCCGGTTCACGGTGCACCCGGACGTGCGCGCGGCAATGGTCCGGATGGCCGCCGACCTGGACCGGATCACCGCCGAGCGGATCCGGGACGAGTTCACCAAGCTGCTCTGCGGCGCGGACCCGATCACCGGGCTGCGGCTGTTGGTCGACACCGGGCTGGCCGAGCGCTTCCTCCCCGAGCTGACCGGGCTCAAGCTGGAGATCGACGAGCACGCCCAGCACAAGGACGTCTACGAGCACACCCTGACCGTGGTCAGCAACGCGATGTCCATGGAAGAGGACGGCTGCGACTTCGTGCTCCGGATGGCCGCGCTGATGCACGACGCCGGCAAACCGGCCACCAAGGCGGTCGGCCCGGACGGTCGGGTCAGCTTCCACCACCACGAGGTGGTCGGCGCCCGGCTGACCAAGGCCCGGATGAAGGCGCTGCGTTACCCCAAGGACGTCACCTCCCAGGTGGTCAAGCTGGTCGGCCTGCACCTGCGCTTCTACGGGTACGGCCGGGGCGAGTGGACCGACTCGGCGGTGCGCCGCTACGTCACCGACGCCGGTGACCTGCTGTCCCGCCTGCACAAGCTCACCCGTTCCGACTGCACCACCCGCAACCGGCGCAAGGCGGCCCAGCTCGCGGCCGACTACGACGCGCTGGAGGAGCGGGTCGCCCGGATCGCCGCCGAGGAGGATCTGGCCCGGGTCCGGCCCGACCTGGACGGCAACGCGATCATGGAGCTGCTCGGCGTGCCGCCGGGTCCGGTGGTGGGAAAGGCGTGGCAGCACCTCAAGGAGCTGCGGCTGGAGCGTGGCCCGCTGGATCGGGACGAGGCCGAGGCGGAGCTGCTGCGCTGGGCCCGGGAGCAGGGCGTCGTCGACTGATCCCGGTGCCCGCGTGACGACGGTACGCCAGCGTATCGACCGAACGGTGGACGCGATCGATGGTGACCATCGTGGATGATGATGGGACCGCTACCAGTCTCCCGGCCTGTCTGCCGTGAGGCTGTGCCGAGCGGTTGTCCACCCGTCCGATCCGGACGGTTCGCCGGAACACGGGGAGTTCTAGTGACTCAATCTGGCGCACTGCGCCGCTCCACGCTGGCGGGGATCGCTCTCGCCTCCGTGACCTCCATCGTCTGTGCCGCTACCGCTGGCGGCGCGATGGCCGCCCCCGCCGACCCGCACCGGGCACCGGTTCGGGGCGCCGGCACCACCGACGCCGTACCTGACCGGTACATCGTCGTGCTCAAGGACCGTAAGGCCAGCCCCGCCAAGGTGCGGTCCCGCGCCTCGGCGCTCGCCAGCGCACACGGTGGCTCGGTCCGCCAGGTGTTCACCAAGGCCCTCAACGGCTACTCCGCCAGCATGAACTGGCGGCAGGCGGAACGGCTGGCCGCCGACCCCGACGTGGCCTACGTCGAGCAGGTCCGGCGTTACCGGGCCACCGGCACTCAGCCCAACGCGCCGTGGAACCTGGACCGGATCGACCAGACCACGGCCAAGCTCAGCGGCTCCTACAACTACCCGTCCACCGGGGCCGGTGTCACCGCGTACATCGTGGACACCGGCATCGACATCAGTCACCCGGACTTCGGCGGGCGGGCCAGCTGGGGCACCAACACCACCGCCGACGAAAACGACACCGACTGCGACGGCCACGGCACCCACGTCGCCGGCACCGTCGGCGGCACCAAGTACGGCGTGGCCAAGGGCGTCAAGCTCGTCGCGGTGAAGGTGCTGGACTGCGAAGGCTCGGGCACCACCGAGGGGGTCGTCGCCGGCATCGACTGGGTGACCCAGGACGTGACCGAGAACGGGGTCAAGCCCGCCGTGGCGAACATGAGCCTCGGCACTGACGAGATCGACAGGGCCGTCAACGACGCGGTCGCCCGCTCGATCGCCTCCGGCGTCACGTACGCCGTCGCGGCGGGCAATGAGGACATGGACGCGTGCAAGACCTCGCCGGCCGCCGTGTCGACGGCCATCACCGTCGGCGCGACGGACCGGGTGGACTTCCGGGCCTGGTTCTCCAACTACGGCCGCTGCGTGGACACCTTCGCCCCCGGCGTCAACATCACCTCCACGGCGCCGGGCAACAAGACCGCGGTGATGGACGGCACCTCGATGGCGTCTCCGCACGTGGCCGGCGCCGCGGCGCTGCTGCTTCAGGCACACCCGACCTGGAGCCCGAAGCAGGTGCGCGACAACATCGTCACCACCGGTATCGGTGGTGCCGTGCACGACCCGATGGGGTCGACCAACCGGTTCCTGCACGTCGGCGCGGTGAAGCTCGCCCGTAGCTCGTACGGCCTGAAGGCGCGGTCCAACGGCAAGTTCGTGGTCGCGGATCAGAAGGGCACCAAGTCGCTGATCGCCAAGAGCAAGTCGCTCGGCGGTTGGGAGAAGTACGACGTCGTCGACGCCGGCAAGGGTTTCGTGGCCCTGCGGGCGAAGGCCAACGGCAAGTACGTGACGGCGGACAAGAAGGGCACCAAGTCGCTGATCGCCAAGGCTAAGAAGATCGGCGGCTGGGAGAAGTTCAAGATCATCGACAACACCGACGGCACGGTGAGCCTGAAGGCGAACGCCAACGGCAAGTACGTCACCACGCCCAGCAAGGGTGCCAAGCCGCTGATCGCCAAGAGCAAGTCGATCGGTGCCTGGGAGAAGTTCGACTTCGCCGCGCCGGATCCGGTGGTCGGCATCAAGTCGAAGGCCAACGGCAAGTACGTGACCGCGGACAGCAAGGGCACCAAGCCGCTGATCGCGAAGGCCAAGACCGCCGGCACCTGGGAGAAGTTCGAGATCGTCAACGTCAAGGACGGCATCATCGGCCTGCGCGCCAAGGGCAACGGCAAGTACGTGACCGCGCCGAGCGCGGGCGCCAAGCCGCTGATCGCCAAGAGCAAGTCGCTCGGTAGCTGGGAGGAGAAGTTCGCCTTCCTGGACTACAACGTCGACGGCTCGGTCTACCTGTTCGCGTTCGCCAACTACAAGGTGGTCACGGCCGGCGGCAGCGGCACCAGCCAGCTGAAGGCCAGCCGGAACATCAACTGGGAGAGCGAGACCTTGGGCCTCGGCAACGGTGAGAAGTTCTTCTTCGTCGTCCTGTAAGCCCTGATAACGGCGGCGCCCGCCGGAGTTCCCCGAGAGGGGGCCCGGCGGGCGCCTTCGTTTCCGGTGGTGCTCAGTGCTCGACCGCGGTGCCGTCCACCGTCGTCTTGCCGTTCATCTGCGCGCCGCCCAGCTTGGCGAGCAGCCCGGCCAGGTCGATGCCGGTGAGGTCGCTGCCGAGCTGCAGGCCCTGGGCCACGTTGTCGGCCACCGACTTGGTCAGCGACGACGCGCCGTCGGTGGAGATGACGGTCATCTTGTCGATCGCGCCGATCGGCGCGCTGGCCGCCCCGACCACCTGCGGCAGCACCTTGACCAGCAGGTCCAGCACCGCGGCCTCGCCGTACGTGGCGAACGCGTCGGCCTTGCGGGCCATCGCGTCGGCCTCGGCCTGCCCCTTGGCCAGGATAGCCGCGGCCTCGGCCTGGCCCTCGCGCTCGACCGCCTCGGCGATCGCGGAGCGCCGGCGCTGCTCCGCCTCACCCTCCTTGGCGCCCTCGATCGCGTTCGCCTCGGCCAGCGCGGCCCGGCGGGCCCGCTCGCCCTCACCGATCAGCCGGGCCTGCTCGGCGGCGGCCTGGGCGGCGGCGATGGTGGCCTGCCGCTCGGCGTCGGCCTGCAGCACCGCCGCGTTGCGGGACGCCTCGGCCTCCTGCTCGACCTTGTACCGGGCCGCGTCGGCCGGCTTGCGCACCTCGGTGTCGAGCTGGCGCTGCTTCAGCTCGGCGTTCCGCTCGGCCACCTTCTGCTGCTCGGAGAGGATGGCCTGGTCCCGCTCGGCCTGGGCGAGCGGCCCGGCCGCCGCCGACTTGGCCTTGGCCGCGTCGATCTCCGCCTGGATGGCCGCCTGCTTGAGGGAGAGGTTTCGGTTTGCCTCGGCGATCGCCTCCTCGGCGAGCAGCCGCTCCTGCTCGGCGGCCTGCCGGGCGCGGGCCTCGGCGATGGAGGCGTCCTTGAGCACCCGGGCGGCCTCCGGCCGGCCCAGGTCGGCCAGGTACGACCCTTCGGCCAGGATGTCCTGGAGCTGGAAGGTGTCCAGCACCAGGCCCTGGTTGGTCATCGAGTGCTCGGCCTCCTCGGCCACCGCGCTGGCGAAGGCGGCGCGGTCCCGGATGATCTCCTCGATGGTGAGCCGGCCGACGATCGAGCGCAGCGCGCCGGCCAGCACCTCGCGGGTGAACTCCTCGATCTCGTTCTGCTGGTGCAGGAAGCGCTGGGCGGCGGCGCGGATCGCGTCTTCGGTGCCGCCGACCTTCACGATCGCGACACCCTGCAGGTTGGCGCGGATGCCCTGCTTGCTCACCGCGCCCTGGATCTCGACGTGGATCCGCCGGCTGGACAGGTCGAGGGACTGCAGCTTCTGCACGATCGGCAGGACGAAGACCGACGCCCCCATGACGACCTTCTGGCCGGACATGTCGGTGGAGCGCCCACCGTCGGCGGTCTGGGTGGTCCGGCCCTTGCGGCCGGTGACGATGAACGCCTCGTTCGGGCCGGCCACCTTGATCCGGGAGAGCACGAAGAGGACGAGTAGGACGGCGAGGAGGACCGCGCCGCCGATGGCGACGAGCAGGGGTGTCATGGCAGTTCCGTCTCTGCTGGGGATCAGTAGGTTTCGACGTGCACGCTGGTCTCGCTGAGCGCCTCGACCACGAAGATCTGGGCGCCGACCGGGATCGCGCGGTCGGCGCGGGCGTTGAGCTTGACCGGCTGGCCGGCGAGGCGTACCCGGACCTCGCCGTAGCCATCGGCGGGGACCGGGGTCACCACCAGGCCGACCGCGCCGACCAGATGGTCCCGGGTCGGCGTGGCGTCCGTACGCATGTTCCGCGCCGCGCGGGTGAGCCGGGCCGCCAGCCAGCCGGTGGGCACGGCGGCGAATACGCCACCGGCCACCGCCGCCGCGATCATCCCGGGGGTACGCCCGCCGATCAGCTCGTTGACGATGGCGGCGCCGAAGCCGAACGCCCCGGTGAACCCGGCGACCGCCTCCAGCGACACCGGACCGTCGACGTCCGGATGGCCGAAGCTGAACAGGTCGGCGCCGAGCAGGGCGAGCGCCAACACGCCGGCCCCGACCCCGCCAATGATCAGAAAGATGAGCGTCCCGGTGGCCACGACCTGCACCATATCGACACCGGGCAAGCCGCCCGGCTGCGCGACCACTCAGCACGATCTTGGACGGGATGCGGATGGCGCGGCGGGCGCGGGGCAGAATGGCCGCATGGGTTGGACCGTGCTCGACTCGCCGATCGGAGAGTTCTCCGTCGGCACCGACGGCGAGGCCGTCCGCGGGGCGCACTTCGGCTGGGTGGAGTCGGCGGTCGAGCAGCCCGGCGACGAGGTGGCCGCTCGCGCGCTGGCCGAGCTGCGTGCGTACTTCGCCGGTGAGCTGACCGAGTTCACCGTTCCGGTGGTGCCGCCCCGGGGGTCGGAGTTCGAGCGGGCGGTGTGGCGGGAGATGACCCGCATCCCGTACGGGGAGACGAAGACCTACGGCGAGGTGGCGAAGGCGGTGGGTGACCCGGGTGCGGCCCGGGCGGTCGGGGTGGCCTGCAACCGGAACCCGATCCCGGTGATCGTGCCCTGCCACCGGATCGTCGGCGCGGGCGGCAAGCTGGTCGGCTTCGGCGGCGGCCTGCCGCGCAAGGTGACCCTGCTGGAGTTGGAGGCCCGGGTGGCCCTGGAACGGGCCTGGTCACCCGGCTGCTGAGCGCCGAGAAGCGTGTCCCGCTTAGCCGGATAGGCGAAGATCTTGGTGGATTTCGGCCCCCAATGACGTTGAAGGCCGGGTCCGTGTGGACCCGGCCCTCGACGGTCAGATCGTCAGCGCTCGATCTCGCCGGCGATGAACGCCTCGACGGCGGCGTGCGCGTCGTGGTCGGCGTACTGCACGGGCGGGGACTTCATGAAGTACGAGGAGGCGGAGAGGATCGGGCCACCGATCTTCCGGTCCAGCGCGATCTTCGCGGCCCGGACGGCGTCGATGATGACACCGGCCGAGTTCGGCGAGTCCCACACCTCGAGCTTGAGCTCGGCGTTGAGCGGGGTGTCACCGAAGGAACGGCCCTCCAGGCGGATGTACGCCCACTTGCGGTCGTCGAGCCACGGCACGTGGTCCGACGGGCCGATGTGCACGTCGCTCTTGGCCATCTCGTGCGGGATCTGGGAGGTCACCGACTGGGTCTTCGAGATCTTCTTCGAGACCAGGCGGTTGCGCTCCAGCATGTTCATGAAGTCCATGTTGCCGCCGAAGTTGAGCTGGTACGTGCGCAGCAGCTCGACCCCGCGGTCCTCGAAGAGCTTGGCGAGGGCGCGGTGCACGATGGTGGCGCCCACCTGGCTCTTGATGTCGTCACCGACGATCGGCAGGCCGGCGTCCTCGAACTTCTTGGCCCACTCCGGGTCGGAGGCGATGAAGACCGGCAGGGCGTTCACGAACGCGCAGCCGGCGTCGATCGCGGCCTGGGCGTAGAACTTGTCGGCCTGCTCGGAGCCGACCGGCAGGTAGGAGACGACCACGTCGACCTGGGCGTCGCGCAGCGCCTGGGCCACGTCGACCGGCTCGACGTCCGACTCCTCGATGATCTCGCGGTAGTACTGCCCGAGACCGTCGAAGGTCGGGCCGCGCTGCACGGTCACGCCGGTCGGCGGCACGTCACAGAGCTTGATGGTGTTGTTCTCGCTGGCGACGATCGCCTCGGCGAGGTCCATGCCCACCTTCTTGGCGTCCACGTCGAACGCCGCGACGAACTTCACGTCGGAGACGTGGTAGTCGCCGAAGGTGACGTGCATGAGACCCGGGACGCGGTCGGTCGGGTCGGCGTTCCGGTAGTACTCCACACCCTGTACGAGGGACGAGGCGCAGTTACCCACACCGACGATGGCGACGCGGACGGAGCCCATAGCGTCTGCCTCCTTCTTCTTTCATCACGGCCGCTCTGTCCTGGACTCTCCAGGCGGGGGCGGGCTTTCGTTTTCTCGTCGACCGCCGGCCGTCCCGGGTTCCGGGACCGTCGGGGCTCGGCCGGAGCGCTCGTTGGCGATGAGCTCCTCCAGCCAGCGGACCTCGCGCTCACAGGCATCTAGGCCGTGGCGCTGCAGCTCCAGGGTGTACGCGTCGAGTCGCTCGGCGGCCCGGCCGAGCACGTCGCGAAGGCCTTCGCGACGTTCCTCGATCCTGCGGCGGCGACCTTCCAGGATCCGAAGCCGGGTGGCCTGGTCGGTCCGGGCGAAGAACGCGAAGTGCACGCCAAAGCCCGTGTCGTCGTACGTCTCGGGTCCAGCCTGCGCTATCAGCTGGGCGAACCGTTCCTTGCCCTCCGCGGTAATGGTGTAGACCACCCGACCACGGCGGCTGGTCAGCGCGGGAACCTCCTCGGCGGTCGCGGGTGCCTCGGCGGCTTCGGTGATCCATCCCGCCGCCTGCAGCCGGCGCAGGGTCGGGTAAAGCGAGCCGTAGCTGATCGCCGCCCGGATGGCGCCGAGCTTGGCGGCCAACTCCTTGCGCAGCTCGTAGCCGTGCATCGGAGCCTCCTGCAGGAGGCCGAGGATGGCGAGCTCGAGCACGGGCCACCCCTTCTTACCCCTGGCGTGGAGGCGTAACCGCCGCGATGTATCGGACCGATACATCGCACGTTAGCGGAGACCCATGATTAGGGCAAACTATTCGACATGCGGTTTTGCGATTACGGATCGTGACGGTGGTCGCCTCATCCGGCCGGACCGCGTACCCTTTGCCGCATGCGTACGCAGCGCCAGGTCGTCGACTACTCGCTCCGGAAGCGAGCGGTGCTGCGTGATCTGCTCGCCGCCCGGATCGGCCGGTACGACGTCTGCGACGCCTCCCCGTACCTGAAGAACGCGGCTCGGTTCCACGGCGAACCCACCGAGGAGCGTTGCCCGATCTGCCGCAGCGACAACCTCGTGCATGTCCACTACATTTACGGCGACGAACTCAAGCAGTCCGCCGGGCAGGCGCGTACCCGGGCCGAGTTGTCGGTCCTGGCGATGACGCTGCGTGAGTTCCAGGTCTTCGTGGTGGAGGTCTGCCCCGGTTGTGCGTGGAACCATCTCGTCGAGCAGTACCTGCTCGGCCTGGACGGGCTGCCCGGCATCGCGGAGGACGGGTCGGAGCCGCAGGCGGTGAGTGGCTCGTCCGCTCCGGCCGGCTCCACCCCTCGTCGGAGGCGAGAGGCGCAACGGTGAGTTCGGCGCTGCCGGTCGACCCCGGTCCGACGTATGGGCGGGGCGATCGACAGCCTTCAAGTCTGATTGGTCCGATTAGGTCGGATTCGATCGCTGCACCCCGGTACGCCCGGGGGGTAGCGACTCGTGTTCCAGCTCACGGCAACCCGGTGGCGGCGCCCCTGCGCCCCATCGCGACCGGCAGGGTGTGAGGAATGAACTACGGCGATCCCAGTTCTTCGCGTGGGCGGGCCCAGATCCCGGGCCCGTACGGCGACCACGATCAAGGCGGTAGCCCGCGCGGGAACGACTGGTCATCCGGGTCGGAAGGCGGTGCCTCGGCGCGCGCCTCCGTGCCGCCCCGCGGCTCCGCGTCCGGCGGACGCGCCTCGGTCGGCGGTGTGGCCCCGGCACCGCGCGGTGCTTCCGGCTCGGCCTCGGTGGGTCGGCCCGGCCGCGCCTCGGTGCCGGTGTCGCCGGGTGCGGCGGCGGGCGCGGGCCGCGCCTCGGTGCCGGTCTCTCCGGGTGCGCCGGCCGGGCGCGCCTCCGTCGGCGCGGCCAGCGTGGGTACGGCCGGGCGGGCGAGCGTCGGCTCGGCGGGTGGACGGGCCGCGGTGGCCCGGGCCGGTGTGTCCGGCGCGGCGGGTGGCGGCTCCGGTGGGCCGGGCGGCCCGAACGGTCCCGGCCGCAGTGGTCGCGGTGGCCGTGGTGATGACCCGGCCGCGCGGGCCCGGGCGAAGAAGCGCCGGCGGATCAACATCCTGATCGCCGGCTTCGCCGTCTTCATCATGATCGCGGGTATCGGCGTCGTCGGTTTCACCTACTACTCGACGAACGTCGTCCTCCCCGACCAGTTGCCGATGCCGCTGTCCACCACGGTGTACGCCAAGGACAACAAGACGGTGCTGGCCAAGCTCGGCGAGGAGAACCGTCAGCTGGTCAAGATCGCTGACATTCCGGTGCACGTGCAGCACGCGGTGGCCGCGGCGGAGGACCGGAACTTCTACCGGCACTCCGGCGTGGACTACAAGGGCATCGCCCGGGCCGCCTGGAACAACCTCACCCGCTCCGACAAGCAGGGCGCCTCCACCATCACCCAGCAGTACGCCCGCAACGCCTACGCGAGCCTCAAGGACGACACGTACGCCCGGAAGGTGAAGGAGGCGATGCTCGCCTCGAAGCTGAACGACACCTTCACCAAGGACCAGATCATGGAGCACTACCTCAACGTGATCTATTTCGGGCGCGGCGCGTACGGCATCGAGGCGGCGGCGCAGACCTACTTCGGCAAGCACTCGAAGGATTTGGACGCGGCCGAGGGCGCGGTGCTTGCCGGCCTGATCAAGCAGCCGGAGGCCACCGACGCGCACCGGGGTTACGACCCCGCCGTCAACCCGGAAGACGCCCAGGCGCGGTGGAAGTACGTGCTCGACGGTATGGAGATCGAGGGCTGGCTCAACGCGCCGAACACGCCGGCGCGGCCGACCGAGTATCCGAAGAACGTCCTGAAGCCGAAGGCGGTCGCGGACACCGGCTTCGGCGTGAAGAGCCCCCGCGGCAACGTGATCAACTATGTCCGGCAGGAGATGGACCAGTGGGGCATCTGCTCCGACACCGGGGCGGCCGACAAGATCAGCTGTGTCGACGCGCTGCGTGACGGCGGATACCGGATCCAGACCACGATCGACCCGAAGCTCCAGACCCTGGCGGAGAACACCGCCATGCGGGCCAAGAAGAACTCCGAACTCGCCGGCCAGCCCAAGAACCTGATGGCCGCGCTGGTCTCGATCGAACCGAAGAGCGGCCGGGTGCGCGCCTACTACGGCGGTGACAGTGGCGTCGACTTCGACTACGCCGGCAAGAACGTCGACAAGAACGGCGACCTGACCGGCGGGCATCCGCCGGGCTCGTCTTTCAAGATCTACAGCCTGGCGGCGGCCGTCAACGCCGGCATCTCGGTGAAGTCGCACTGGGACGCCACCCCGTTCACGCCCGACGGCTACGGCGCCCCGATTCAGAACGCCAACCGGGATGTGAGCCGGACCTGCGGCAAATATTGCACGCTGGAATACTCGACCATTCAGTCGTACAACGTGCCGTTCTTCCACCTCGCCGAGGACATCAAGCCGTCGACCGTGCTGGACATGGCCAAGCAGGCTGGTGTGTCCACGGTCTGGACCGTCGACCCGCCCCAGGCGTATGACCTGACCAAGAACAAGTCGGAAGATCTCGCCCCGAGCAAGTTCGACCGGGTGCTGGCGTACGGCCAGTATCCGGTCACCGTGCTCGACCACGCCAACGGCGTGGCCACGCTCGCAAACGAAGGCACCTACAACAAGGCCCACTTCGTGATGAAGGTCGAGAAGCAGAACGTGGACACCGGCAAGTGGGAGCTGGTCGCCAGCGAGAAGCTCAAGCCGCAGCGGCGGATCCGCGCCGACGTCGCCAAGGAGGTCACCGGCGTCCTCAAGCAGATCCCCGGGCCGAACAACCGGTCCCTGCAGAACGGTCGGCAGGCCGCCGGCAAGACCGGTACCTGGGAGTCGGGACGTAACGCCTCGCTCAACGCCCATGCCTGGATGGTCGGCTACACCCCGCAGCTCGCCACCGCCGTCTGGGTGGGTAGTCGGGACCAGAAGAAGCCGGAGATCATCGACAAGAACGGCCAGAACATCGGTGGTTCCTCCCTGCCGGGCGCCATCTGGCAGCGGTTCATGAACGCCGCGCTGGAGGGCACGGACAAGGAGCCCCTGCCGTCGGTCACCGGGATGGGCGACCAGAACGCCGGCAACGGCGTCAAGCCGGTCGAGCAGCCGCCCGAGGAGCAGCCGGATTGCCCGATCCCCGGGTTCTGCCAGGACGGCAACGGGAACGGCAACGGCAACGGGAACGGCAACGGCAACGGGAACGGCAACGGCAACGGGAACGGCAACGGCAACGGGAACGGCTTCCCCTGGCCGGGCCAGGGCAACGGCAACGGCGGTCGCGGTGGTGGTCTGCTGCCCAGCACGCCACCACGCCAGACGTACTGATGGCATGGCCTGACGACGGCGGCCGGACCAGTGGTCCGGCCGCCGTCGCCGTGTCCGGGTAGCGAAATTTCTGCCGTTGAGACGGGACGGGATACCCCGACATGCGGCAGGATGCCTGTCCATGAGCACCCAGTCGACGGCGCGCATCGATGAGAGCGGACCCGTGGATCACCCGTCCCGCTCGGACGGCTTCGTCCGCGGCGCCTCGGAGCTGATCGGCGGCCCGCTCGGCGACCACGCGGTCGCCCTGCACCGGCCGGTGGACCGGGAGGGCCGGTTCTGGACCGCCGCCCGGATCGTGCTGGCCCTGGTCTGCCTGACGCTCGCGCTGCACTGGGTGCAGAAGTCGCCCTGCCAGAACGGCGCCTGGCAGAACAACGTGCAGTACACCCGGATGTGCTACACGGACGTGCTGGCGCTCTACTACGCCGAAGGGCTCAGCGACGGCAAGGTGCCCTACGCCGACCACCCGGTGGAGTACCCGGTGCTGACCGGCTACTTCATGGGCGCGCTCGGCCTGCCGGTGCACGCCCTCGGCGTGAAGAACCCGAGCATCAACCAGGGCCAGTGGTTCTACAACCTGAACGCGCTGGTGCTCAGCGTGCTCGCCGTCGCCACCGTCGCGGTCATCCTCAACCTGCGTCGCCGACGACCCTGGGACGCGGCGATGTTCGCGCTCGCCCCGGCCCTGCTGCTCACCGCCACCGTCAACTGGGACCTGCTCGCCGTCGGGCTGGCCGCGTTCGGGCTGCTGGCCTGGGCGCGTCGCCGCCCGGCGACGGCCGGCGTCCTGCTCGGCCTGGCCGGGGCGGCGAAGTTGTGGCCGCTGTTCCTGCTCGGCCCGATCGTGGTGCTCGGGCTACGGGCCGGCCGGCTGCGCGCCGCGCTCACCGCCGCCGCGACGGGCCTGGTGGCGCTGGTCGTGGTCAACCTGCCGGTGGCGATCCCGTACCGGGACAACTGGAACCGGTTCTTCGAGCTGAACACCACCCGGCCGATCGACTGGGGCACCCTCTGGTACATCGGCCGCTACCTCGACGGCAAGGTCAGCCCGTCCGAGCCGGGTGACCTCGGGCCGTTCGAGTGGCTGAGTGCCCACATCTCCACCCTCAACTGGGTGTCGTACCTGCTCTTCGGGATGGCGTGTGTCGGCGTGGCCGCGCTGGCGCTGCTCGCCCCACGCCGGCCCCGGCTCGCGTCGCTCGCCTTCCTGGTGGTCGCCGCCTTCCTGATCTTCAGCAAGGTCTGGTCCCAGCAGTTCGTGCTCTGGCTGCTCCCGCTCGCCGTGCTCGCCCGGCCGCGCTGGGGGGCCTTCCTGGCCTGGCAGGTCGCCGAGATCTGCTACTTCGCCGCCTTCTACGGCGAGTTGCTCGGCTCGACCACCGGCCGGCCGGTCTTCCCCGAGGGGGTGTTCGTGCTGGCGGCCAGCCTGCGGCTGGTCACCGTGGCGGTGCTCTGCGGCTTCGTGATCCGGGACATCGTCCGCCCCGAGCGCGACGCGGTCCGCGCCACGTACGCCGACGACCCGGACGGCGGCGTCCTCGACGGCGCCGAGGACGCCCCCTGGCACGAGCGCTGGCGCAACCGCGTCCGCCCGCCCACCGATCCGGTGACCGCGCCCGCCGCCGCTTAGCGCAGCTGGTAGACCACCGCGTCGCCGACCTCCTCGCGGGAGATGCCCAGCCCGTCGGTCGGCCGGTCGAGGAGCCCCTCCCACGGGGTGTTGTCGAGCAGATCGGGCAGCACGACCACGGTCTTCACGTCGAGCTGGCGCAGAAAGTCGACGCTGGCCTGGTCAGGGAACCCGACGGCGACGTCGCGCACCTGGGCCTGGCGGACCGGGGTGAAACCGCTGCCGCCGTTGACCACGTCCTGGAACCGGCTGGTCGACCAGAGCATCACCGACTGGTCCAGCGCCTGGCTGCTGGGCAGCACCAGCATCGGGCCGTCGACCACCCGCATCACCGCCGGCTGCTCCGGCACCACCGGGTGCGGGGTGATGTTCAACCCCTCCACGACGACCAGGAGCAGCGGCAGCAGGGTGGCCAGCCGCAGCCACGGGCCGGGCCACGACGGGATCCGCTCGGCGGCGAGTTCGCGTACCCGGGCGCAGAACGCGGTGACCGCGCCGGCGGCGAGCAGGCCGAGCAGCAGGGTGGTCCAGAGCATCAGCCGGCCCGGCGTGCGTAGCCCGTTCCAGCCGGGCAGGTAGTCGAAGAGCGGCACGTAGGTGAACCGGCCGCCGAAGAACTTGGTGCCCATGGCCAGGGCCATCGTCACCAGCACTCCGGCGAGCAGGAAGATCCGGTGACGTACCCGCCAGACCGAGAAGAAGAGCCCGCCGGCCGCCAGGGCGTAGAGCACGAAGCCCGGCAGCAGCGTCATCTCCGAGTGCCAGGGCAGCACGGCGCGCGCCCCCTCGTGCAAAGGACCCCAGATCCGCGACTCCGCCGGGGCGGTGAAGAACCCGCTGGCCGGCGGCGAGTAGAAGTTGATCTCGGCGAGCGTCCGCGCCGCGTTCGGGTGCAGCTCCGCAACCTTGAAGTACGGCACCGCCAGCAGCGCGCCCACTGCGGCGAAGAGCACGGCCCCAAGCCCGTCGGCGAGGAGCAGCCGGCCACCGAACGGGCGCTTCACCGGCCGCACCACCCAGCGCCGGGCGAACCAGATGACGGCCGCGACCGGCACGATGCCGGCCAGCAGGTAGGCGAACGGCAGCCCGATGCCGAAGCCGAGGCTGAGCTGCCACGCCGCCACCAGCCAGCCGGCGAACGCCCAGCCGGCGTGGCGGCGTTTGGGCCGGTAGCCGTGGCGGAGGGACCAGCCGTGCCCCCGGGCGAGCATCGCCAGCGCCAGCGGGATGCCGCCGTTGGAGAGGATGTGCAGGTGCCCGGCCTGGGCCAGCAGCCAGGGCGCGTACGCGTAGGCGGCACCGGCCACCGCGGCGCCGATCCGACCCGCGCCGAGCTGCCGCGCCAGCGCGTACGCCCCGAGCGTGGCGAGGGCGTGCGCCAGCACGAACATGATGTTGTAACGCAGCACGGCGTCCTCGGGGCCGTGACCGAGCATGCCGGCCGGCGCGTAGCCGAGGAGCGTGTCGGAGAAGGCGAAGCTCCACCGCTCGGGGAAGAACGTGTTCGACTGCCAGAGCTGTCCGGGGTCGGTCAGCAGAATGTGCCCGGACCAGGCCATCTGCCAGGACTGGAGGCTCGGGTCCCAGTAGTCCTGCGGCAGCGTGTAGCGCGCGTAATACAGGGTGGGCCAGGTCATCAGGACGGCCAGCACCAGCGAGGCGACGGCGGCCAGGGTCCACTCGTGCACCAGGAACCGGCCCACCGCGCGGACCGCCCGGCGTGGCCGGGTGAGCACGGGATCCGGGGCGGGACCAAAGGCGGACCAGGGGTCGGCCGGCTGCGCACTCTCGGTGGGCGTGTCCTTCTCGGTGGCCGCGCCGGCGGACTCGGCCTCGTCGGTCTTCTCGGGCCCGTCGGCTCCGCCGGTGGCGTCGGACTGCTCGGTCGTCATGCCGCCGCCCCCGCGCCCAACTGTCGGCGCAGGAAGGCGATGTCCGCAGCCTGGCCCTCGACACCGCCCGGCGTCTCCACGATGACCGGCGCACCGGCCGCCCGGATGACCGCCACCACCAGCTCCGGGTCGATGGTCCCGCCGTCGAGGTTGTCGTGCCGGTCCTGCCCCGAGTTGAAGGCGCCCTTGGAGTTGTTCGCGTGGATCAGGTCGATCCGGCCGGTGATGGCCTTGATGCGGTCCACCAGGCCCAGCAGTTCCTCGCCGCCGGCGTGCGCGTGGCAGGTGTCGAGACAGAAGCCCACCTCGTAGTCGCCGAGCGCGTCCCAGAGCCGAGCCAGCGCGTCGAGGTGACGGGCGCAGGCGTTGTCGCCGCCGGCGGTGTTCTCGATGAGGACCGGCAGCGGGAAGCCGCCGGATTCCGCCGCGTACGCGAAGGTCTTGCGCCAGTTGTCGAAGCCGACGGCGACGTCGTCCCCGGCGTTGACGTGACCGCCGTGCACGATCAGCCCCTTGGCCCCGATGGCCGCCGCGGCGGCCGCATGGCCGAGCAGCAGCTTGCGGCTGGGGATCCGGATCCGGTTGTTCAGCGTGGCCACGTTGATGACGTACGGCGCGTGCACGTAGAGGTCGACGCCGGCGTCGCGCAGCCGCTCGGCGTCCTCCCGGGCCTTCGGGGCCTTCCACCCCTGAGGATCGGAGAGAAAGAACTGCACGGCCTCGGCGTCCCGGGCGGCCGCCTCGGCCAGTGGGTCGGTCGGATCGACGTGGGCTCCGATTCGCATGCACGGCAGCCTACGTCGCGCCTGTGATGAGCGGGCAGGACGCGCGTGTCGGTGCCCCGCACCGGGTGCGGGTGGCGTCACCAGCGGGCCCCGCGGTCGTTGTCCGAGGTGGGATCGACGGTCGACGCTCCACCTGGGCGCGGTCCACAGGCGCCCGGGTGCAGGGGAGACCCCCGGAAACGGGACGCCCCGCCGTGCGGCCCGGCACGACGGGGCGGGATCCGTTCGGCTCGGCACACCTGACCGCAGGCGGCAGGATATCGGGGCAAATTCTGCTAATTCCCCCTACAGGTGACGAGACCGGTTGTATGGTCAGAGCAGGTAACAACACGATAAAGCTCCGCGGGGCGTCCTCGATCCAACCTCATCGGTGTGGTCGTTCCTCCCCAGGTCCCACCCAAGGAATGCGGACGGGACGCCCCGCGGCCCCGTGGACAGGGGTCCACCTCCGGTGCTCGTGGCCGAGGTGGGCCCCTGTCGCCGCATCCGGGCACCCGGCACGACCGGCCCGGGCATGATCGTCCCGACCGGGTATCCTGGTCCGGTTGCCCGCGTCCGACCGGGTCCCCCCGGGACCGGCCACGGGCAACGACGCACGACCTCCTGCCACGGAAGGACCGTGGCCGCTTAGCCCACAGGAGGTGAGCACGTCTTGCGTCATTACGAAGTCATGGTGATCCTCGACTCCAGCCTCGAGGAGCGCACCGTCGCCCCGTCGCTCGACACGTACCTGAACGTGATCCGGACCGCGGGTGGCTCGGTGGAGAAGACCGACGTGTGGGGCCGCCGGCGCCTCGCGTACGAGATCAACAAGAAGGCCGAGGGCATCTACGCCGTCATCGACCTCCAGGCGACGCCGGAGGCGGTGGCCGAGCTGGACCGTCAGCTGCGGCTCAACGAGTCCGTGCTGCGCACCAAGGTCATCCGGCCGGAGATGCGCTAAGCATCCACACCCGGTTCGTCCGGATCAGCCTCATCGGCTCTGTCAGAGGGCTCTGAGAGCCTGTACGACAGACCTGATGAGTGCGCGAGGAGATGGTCATGGCAGGAGACACCACCATCACGGTCATCGGCAACCTGACCGATGACCCCGAGTTGCGGTTCACCCCGTCCGGTGCGGCGGTCGCCAAGTTCCGGGTCGCCTCGACGCCCCGGTTCATGGACAAGGCCTCCGGCGAGTGGAAGGACGGCGAGCCGCTGTTCCTTTCGTGCACGGTCTGGCGGCAGGCCGCCGAGAACGTCGCCGAGTCGCTGCAGCGCGGCGCCCGGGTGATCGTGTCCGGCCGGCTGCGTCAGCGGTCGTACGAGACCCGCGAGGGTGAGAAGCGCACCGTCATCGAGCTGGAGGTCGACGAGATCGGCCCGTCTCTGCGCTACGCCACGGCGAAGGTGCAGAAGATGTCCCGCTCGGGCGGCGGTGGCGGCTTCGGCGGTGGTGGTGGCCAGGGCAGCGGCGGAGGCAACTTCGACGACCCCTGGGCCTCGGCTGCGCCGGCTCCCTCGCGCGGTGGTTCGGGCGGCGGAAACTTCGACGAGGAGCCCCCGTTCTAATGGCGCCGAGCGCCCGCGATCGCAAACCAGGAGCAAGAGCAATGGCCAAGGCTGCGGCACTTCGCAAGCCGAAGAAGAAGGTGAACCCGCTCGACAAGGACGGGATCACCTACATCGATTACAAGGACACCGCGCTGCTGCGCAAGTTCATCTCCGACCGCGGCAAGATCCGCGCTCGGCGGGTGACCGGCGTGACCTCGCAGCAGCAGCGGCAGATCGCCCGTGCGGTCAAGAACGCCCGCGAGATGGCGCTCCTGCCGTACACGGCCACGGCCCGCTGAGAGGAGGCACCGACATGAAGATCATCCTGACGCAGGAGGTGTCCGGCCTCGGTGCCCCGGGCGACATCGTCGAGGTTAAGGACGGCTACGGCCGTAACTACCTGCTGCCGCAGGGCTTCGCGATCGTCTGGACCAAGGGCGCGGAAAAGCAGGTCACGGTCATCAAGCGGGCCCGCGGGGCCCGGGAGATCCGCGACCTCGGCCACGCCAACGAGGTCAAGGCCCAGATCGAGGGCCTGAAGGTCAACCTGAAGGCCCGCGCCGGTACCGGCGGCCGGCTCTTCGGCTCGGTCACCCCGGCCGAGATCGTCGACGCCGTCAAGGCGGCCGGCGGCCCGGTTCTGGACCGTCGCCGGCTGGAGACGCCCGGTCACATCAAGTCGCTCGGCCACTACGCGGTCAGCATCAAGCTGCACCCCGAGGTGACCGCCAAGTTCGACCTGAACGTCGTTCAGGGCTGACGCCGCGACAGCACGACGAAGGGCCCGCACCGGACTCCCGGTGCGGGCCCTTCCGCATGCCCGACCTCGTGGATCCCGGCGCGTAGCGCGCGCCAGCCGCCGAAATCCGACCCGAAATCTGCCATCCACAGGCTGTGGATTGCATTTCCGCAGGTCAGAGCTGGTTTAGCCGGGAATTCTCTGCGCTTGTCCACACCCCTGTGCACATCCTGCGCACATGTCGGTCCCCCGGCATCCACAGGTTGTCCCAAGGCTCGTCCACCGCCGTTGTTGAGGGGCTGACCTCGGGTTCCGTATCGTGTTCCCTCGACCGTCCGGGCGATGGCCCCCGATCGACCGGAGGGTCGCCGAGGCTGTCAGACCCGGCGGTCAAGCCGGATTCGATCCGACGCAGCGAGGGGGGACCCGTGTCGGTCAGTGACGACACGCGTACGGAGCGAACCGGTGGGCAACCGCCCATGCCGGTGCAGCGGGACGCGCAGTTCGAGAAGACCCCGCCCCAGGACGTGGCCGCCGAGCAGTGCGTCCTCGGCGGCATGCTGCTCTCCAAGGACGCCATCGCCGACGTCGTGGAGATCCTGAAGTCCAACGACTTCTACCGTCCGGTGCACGCCACCATCTTCGACGCGATCCTCGACATCTACGGCCGTGGCGAACCGGCCGACCCGATCACCGTCGCGGCCGCCCTCGCCGACTCTGGCGACCTGGCCCGGATCGGTGGCGCCCCCTACCTGCACACGCTGATCGCCAGCGTCCCGACCGCGGCCAACGCCGCCTACTACGCCCGCATCGTCGGCGAGCGGGCGGTGCTGCGCCGGCTGGTCGAGGCCGGCACCCGGATCGTCCAGCTCGGGTACGGCACCGGCCAGGGCGGCAGCCGGGACGTCGACGACGTCGTCGACCTCGCCCAGCAGGCCGTCTACGAGGTGACCGAGAAGCGGGTCAGCGAGGACTTCGCCGTCCTGGCCGACATGCTCCAGCCGACGCTGGACGAGATTGAGGCGGTGGGCGCCCAGGGCGGCGTGATGACCGGCGTCCCGACCGGCTTCAGCGACCTCGACCGGCTGCTCAACGGCCTGCACCCGGGCCAGCTCATCATCGTGGCCGGCCGGCCGGGTTTGGGCAAATCGACCGCAAGTATGGATTTTGCCCGAAACGCGGCTATCCGCGCCAACCAGGCGGCGGCGATCTTCTCGCTGGAAATGAGCAAGGTCGAGATCGTTATGCGACTTCTCTCGGCCGAGGCGCGCGTACCGTTGCACGTGCTGCGCAGCGGCCAGCTCTCCGACGACGACTGGACCAAGTTGGCCCGCTGCATGGGCGAGATCAGCGAGGCCCCGCTCTTCGTCGATGACACGCCGAGCATGAACCTGATGGAGATCCGGGCCAAGGCGCGGCGGCTCAAACAGAAGCACGACCTCAAGCTGATCGTGGTCGACTACCTGCAGCTGATGACCTCGCCCAAGCGCACCGAGAGCCGGCAGCAGGAGGTCGCCGACCTGTCCCGTGGCCTCAAGCTGCTGGCCAAGGAGGTCGAGTGCCCGGTTATCGCGGTGAGCCAGCTGAACCGTGGCCCCGAGCAGCGCACCGACAAGCGACCCCAGTTGTCTGATCTCCGTGAGTCCGGTTGTCTGACCGCCGAGACGCGGCTCATCCGAGCCGACACCAACGCCGAAGTGACCTTGGGGCAGCTCCTTGCCGACAAGGCGAAGGATATCCCGGTCTGGGCGTTGGACGAGAGCCTTCGCTACACGCCGCGAACCCTCACACACGCCTTCCCTAGCGGGACTCGGGAGGTTTTCCGGATGACCCTTGCGTCCGGCAAGCAGATCGATGCCACGGCGAACCATCCTTTCCTCACCTTCGGCGGCTGGGTGCCGTTGGCCGAGCTGACAGTCCAGACAAGGATCGCGGCTCCTCGGCACATCCCGCCGCCGTTGGCTGTTCAGCCTTGGACCGAACCCGAGGTGGTGTTGCTTGCGCATCTGCTCGGCGACGGCTCCTTCGTTCCTCGCCAGCCCATTCGCTACGCCAGCTGTGACGAGATGAACCTGCAGGCCGTGTCGAATGCCGCCGAACACTTCGGCATTACTGCCGTTCGAGATGACTACGCCGCCGCTCGCGTGACCACCCTCCGCCTACCCGCGCCGTACCGGCTCGCCCGTGGGCGACGGAATCCGATCGCCGCGTGGTTGGACGAACTCGGCCTGTTCGGGCTGAGGTCCCACGAGAAGTTCCTGCCGCAGTCCGTGTTCGGCTTGCCCAAGGAGCAGGTCACCCTGTTCCTGCGGCACCTGTGGGCTACCGATGGGTCCGTCACCGTCAACAAGTCAGGTCGTGGTGGTCGGGTCTACTTCTCCTCGACCAGCCGCCGGATGCTGGAGGACATCTCCCGCCTCCTGCTCCGCTATGGCATCACCGCCAGGTTGAGACAGGTACCGGTCGCCCGTCATCGGCCGCAGTACACCCTTGATATCTCCGGGCGTGACGACCAGCTTCGCTTCCTTCGCGAAATCGGCGTGTACGGGGAGCGGTCGGCCAGGTGTGCCGCCCTGCTTGACTGCCTTCAGGGCGTGGAGAGCAATCCGAACGTCGATACCGTACCGAGAGAGGTATGGGCCCGGGTCCGCGAGATTCTGGCCGAGCAGCAGATGAGCCATCGCGAGTTTGCAGCGGCCAACGGCACGCAGTTCTGCGGCAGCACGATGTGGAAGCATGCCCCCAGCCGCTCGAGGCTCGCGAAGATCGCTAGCGTGTTGGACGCTGTCGACCTCGACCTGCACGCCACAAATGACGTCTTCTGGGACGAGATCGTGTCGATCGAGTCCGTAGGTGAACAGGACGTCTACGACGCGACCGTGCTGGGGACGCATAACTTCATCGCCAACGGCATCGCCACTCATAACTCAATCGAGCAGGATGCGGACGTTGTCCTTCTGCTGCACCGCGACGACTACTACGACAAGGAGTCGCCGCGAGCCGGAGAAGCGGACTTTATTGTTGCAAAGCACAGAAATGGTCCGACTGACACCGTGACGGTCGCGGCTCAGCTGCACCTTTCCCGCTTCGTCGACATGGCCATCGTCTGATCCGTTCCGCCGAGAACCGCTGCGGGCGAGCAGTTCAGCCGAGCAGCGGGAACCGGCCGGCGGCCTCGCCCAGCTCCCGCCGGTCGTGGTCGGTCAGCGGCACCCGGCCGGTGGCCTTGAGCAGGTATTCCTGGTTGTCCCAGCAAGTCGGCCGGACGGCGTCGCTGAGTAGGCCGTCCAGCGTGGCCACCGCGACGCCGAGGGCGACGGCGCCGGGTGGGGGCGCGTCGGGCAGGTCGACGACCAGGTCGAGGTGGTGGACCACGGCCTCGGTGGTGAGGGTGGCCAGCAGATCCGGTACGGCGATCACGTGGCCCTGGGTGGTGACGCAGCCATGCGGGTCGAAGCTGTGCACGGCGGCACCGGCCGCGCGGACGGCGGCGGGAGCCGTGTCGCCCCAGAGCCGGACCACGCCGTTTGGGCGGTCGAACGCGGCGGCGGAGCGCCGGATCCACCGGGCGTGCCGGGTGCCGTCGTCTCCGCCGGACGGGATGGGCCGCCAGTAGCTGACGCTGTCGACGTCCGGCGGACCGGGCACGGGGCTGGCCAGCGCGACCAGGGCCCGTTGAGCGTCGCAGAGAACGTGGAAGAGCAGGTCGGCGACGAGCCAGCCCCGGCAGCGGGTCGGCCGTTGCAGGTCGACGTCGGGCAGATCGGCGATCACCCGGGTGATGCCGTCGTAGGCCTGCGCCAACGCGATGTGCTGCCCGCCGGGCTTCATTGGGCGAGCGTCTCACAGGAGGATCGGCTCGGCATCCAGGCTGGCACGAAGCTCGGCCTACGCGCTGGCCGTGATCAGGTCCGTCACCTCGTCGTCGGACACCTCGTGGAAGTCGTCGTAGTACGCGCCCACAGCGGCGAAGTCCGGCGGCAGTTGGAGGCAGACGACCTGGTCGGACTCGGCGGCCAACATCTCGTACGCCTGGTCGGAGCCGACCGGCACGGCCACCACGACCCGGGCGGCGCCGAGGTGGCGGGCGACCTGCACGGCGGCGCGGGCGGTGGCCCCGGTGGCCAGCCCGTCATCGACGACGACTGCCGTCTTCCCGCTCAGGTTGAGCGGCGGCCGGCCGGCCCGGTACCGGCTCTCCCGGCGCTCCAGTTCGGCCTGTTCGCGCTGGCGCACCTCGGCCTTGTCGGCGTCGCTCAGCCGGCTGGCGACCACCTCGTTGAGCACCTGCACCCCGCCGGGGCCGAGCGCGCCGTACGCCACCTCGGGCGCCCACGGCACGCCGAGCTTGCGGACCACCAGCACGTCCATTGGCGCGTCGAGGCGCTCCGCGACGACCTTGGCGACGAGCACCCCGCCGCGTACCAGCCCGAGGACGATGACGTCCGGCTGCCCGGCGAGGTCGGTGAGCCGGTCGGCGAGCGCTCGACCCGCCTCGGCCCGGTCGCAATAGGTGGTCATGTCCTCAGGTCTACGCCCTCGCGGCGGGTCGTGTGGTGAAAGTTGCCCGAAAGTCTGGCCGCGGCGCGCCGGCCTTGGCCAGTGCGGGGGCCCAGACCAGCAGGGCGATCGGATAGAGCAGGTAGCCGAAACGGGTCGACGGCATCAGCAGGATCGCCGCGAGCAGCCCGTACCCGCAGATCAGCGCGGTGGCGGCGGCGGTGCGCGGTGGGCGGTGGAGGAGCCGGACGGCGATCGCCACCCCCGCCGCTACCAGTAGTGCGGCGGCGACGACCCGGCCGGCGGGCAGCGCGGTGGCGATGAGATGGCCGGGGAACGGGGACTGCGCGGGGCTGGTCACCAGGCCGTGCCCGAGCGGGAAGCGCAGTTCGTTCTCGACCAGGGCGTCCCGGTCGACCAGCAGGGCGGGGAGTAACGCGAGAACCGGCAGCCCGAACGCCCCGACGGCGGCGCGGACGCCGGCCCGGCGGGTGGCGGCCCAGCACACCAGCACGATCGCCACCGGCCAGGCGAAGAGTTTCAGCGCGCCGGCCGCGCCGACCGCCAGGCCGGCCCGACCGGGCCGGTCGGCTGCGGCGAGGGCCAGCGCGAGCAGGCAGAGCGCGAGTACGGGCAGGTCGTCGCCGCCGGTCGACAGGGTCAGGGCGCAGACGGGCAGCACGGTGGCCGCCTGTACGCCCCGGAGCACGGCGGAGCCTCGGGCCGGTGTGGCCGAGCCGGGTGTGGCCGAGCCGGGTGTGGCCCGCAGGGTGGCTACCGCGGCGGCCAGCGCTGCGGCGGTGACCAGGGTGAACCAGATCCGCGCGTCGGTCCACCAGGCGTCGGTGGCGGCCCGGGGCAGCCCGAACAGCGCCATTCCGGGCTGGTACGGGGTGTAGCCGAGTAGTTGTTCCGCCGGTGGCAGCGCGGCGATCGCGTCGTGGCCCAGGTAGGGGGTGCCGTGCTCGGCGAGCCGGGTGCCGGCCTGTTCGACCACCACCACTTCTTCCTGTGCCCGGTCGGTACGCCCGGTCGCCCGCTGGACGCTCTGCGCGACGACGGGCAAAAGTGTCGTGGTGGTCCAGGCGAACCCGGCTGCCGCCCAGCGGGCACCGAGCCCGGCGAGTGGCGTGTCGATGCGACGGCGTCGAGCGAGCAGTTGGCCGGCCACGGCGAGCGCCGCGAGCACGTACCCGGCGGTGGCGAGGGCTCCCCAAGCTCGGTGCGGGAGCAGGGTGGAGGTGGTGGCGGTGACCCCGGCGAAGGCTGCTGCGACGGCGTAGAGACCGAGGTCGAGGGCGAGGCCGCCGGCCGCGCGGTCGATTTTCGTCCAGCGCCCGGAGCTTCGACCGGTGTCCACCATCACACGGCCCAGTCTGGCAGATGCGCCTGTCCACGCCCCGGGTCGTACTCCCTCGTCCATGTTCCGCAAACGGGGGTGTCAACCACCGGCGGAGACCACCACGTGCCGCACATCGAGTCGATCAACGGCATCCAGACCACACGGCGGGTCAGGAGTGGGCGGTTTCGTCGGCGGTCCGGGTGGCCGCCGGGGTAGCTGCCCGGCCTCGACCGCCGGTGCGGCGGCCGGGCAGGCGGATCACCGCGCCCGCGTCGTGCAGCGGCGCCGCGAGGGCACCCGGTCGCCCGCCCGCCCCCCGGTTGAGGGCGGCGAGCAGCGTCCCGGCCGGCAGCGGCCGGGCGAAGAGGTGGCCCTGCCCGGCGGCGCAGCCCAGCTCCCAGAGCGCCCGCCGCTGTGGTTCGTTCTCCACGCCCTCGGCGACCACGACCAGGTCGAGGCTGCGGCCCAGGTCCAGGGTGGAGCGGATCACGGCGGCGGCCTCGGCCGAGCTTTCCATCGCGGTGACGAAGCTGCGGTCGATCTTCAGCTCGTGCACGGGGATGCGGGAGAGCAGGGAGAGCGAGGAGTAGCCGGTGCCGAAGTCGTCGAGGGCCAGCCGTACGCCGGAGTCGCGTAGCCGGCTGAGCACCCGGTCCACCACGTCGAGCTGGCTGAGCGTCAGGGTCTCGGTCAGCTCCAGCACCAGCCGGTCCGGGGGCAGGTCGTGCGCCCGCAGCCGGGCCAGCACCGCCGACGGGAACCGGGGGTCGAGGAGGCTGCGCGGCGACACGTTCACCGAGACCGGCAGGTCGAAGCCGGCCTGCCGCCAGGTGCCGGCCGCGATCAACGCCTGGTCGAGGATCGCCTCGGCGAACGCGGGCAGCAGCCCACTGCGTTCCACCGCCTCGATGAACCGCAGTGGGTCGATCACGCCGTGGGTGGGATGCTGCCAGCGGGCCAGCGCCTCCGCGCCGATCACCTCGCCGCTGCCCAGGTCGACGATCGGCTGGAAGTTGACGTTGAACTCGTGGTCGGCGACCGCGCGGGGCAGTTCGCCGCCGAGGGTGAGTCGGCCCAGGTCGGCGGTGTCGCGGGTCGGCGCGTAGGTGGCGGTCCGTCGGCCGGACCGCTTCGCCTGGTACATCGCCACGTCGGCGCGGCGCAGCAGCTCGGGCATCCCGCCGCTGGCCGGCGCGACGGCGATGCCGCCGCTGGCCTCCACGCTGATCCGCATGCCGTCCAGGTCGATTGGTTCGTGCAGGGCGGCGAGGAGGGCGTCGGCCCGGTGGACGGCCACCGCCGGCGCGGGCAGCCCGCGTAGCAGGACGGCGAACTCGTCACCGCCGAGCCGAGCCACCAGGTCACCCGGGCGGGCCGCGCCGCGCAGCCGGTCGGCGACCTGCATCAGCACCCGGTCGCCGGCGCCGTGCCCGAGGGTGTCGTTGACCTCCTTGAAGTGGTTGAGGTCGATCAGCACCAGGGCGGTGACACCGTCGGCGTGCCGCAGAGTCAACTGCTCGGTGCCCTCGTCGAGCAGGTGGCGCCGGTTGGAGAGCCCGGTCAGGGCGTCGTGGGTGGCGGCGTACGCGTGCTCCTCGGCGATCCGGGCCAGCTCGGCGTACGCCTGGGCGTTGCGGACCGCGGTGCAGAGGGCGGAGGCGAAGGTACGCAGGGTGTACCTCTCCCGCTCGGAGAGCTCGACCGGCCCGGCGAACCGGAGCTGGAGCAGGCCGACGTTGACCGAGCGATCATGCCCCTCCAGCACCACCGGCATGACGGTGCCGTCCACCGCGCTGGGCCCGGGACTCGGACCGTCGTACGCGATGCCGCCGGTGCCACCGCGGACCGTGCGATCCCCCTCGCGCAGTTCGATCTCGACCTCGTCGGCGGAGAAGAGTTCGGCGGCCTGGGTGACGGCGGTGGTGAGCACTCGATCGAGGTCGACCACGTTGAGCGCGTCGGTGGTCTGGGCCAGGCGCTGCCAGGCCTGCTGCTCGGTGCGGGTGCGAATCCGGGTGGAATACGCCAGGTGCAGGCTGAGCACGAGCGGCGGCACGGCGAGCAGCAGTCGGGGGTCGGCCCGGAGAATGAGCAGGGTGCAGACGGTCACCACGAACCGCACCACCAAGCCCACCGCGCGAAGATCCCAGTTCGTGCGGAACTGCTGGCGGATCCGCATGCCTGAGGCGAGCGCGATGACCGGTATCGCCATCACCTCGTCGAGGACCGTGGCCACGAGATAAGCCGCAGCGATCGGCCCAAGCAACGCCAGCGGTCCCCCGGGATCCGAGGGGCCTTGAAGAGTGACCAGGGTGAGCCCGGCACCGCCCGCGATGAGTGTGTTCTTGCCGACGCTGAACGCTGTCTTGATGGCGGG
This sequence comes from Micromonospora sp. NPDC048999, assembly GCF_040649295.1. Taxonomy (NCBI): domain Bacteria; kingdom Bacillati; phylum Actinomycetota; class Actinomycetes; order Micromonosporales; family Micromonosporaceae; genus Micromonospora; species Micromonospora sp. NPDC048999. The sequence goes on from NZ_JBEZFI010000001.1 coordinate 765,957, forward strand.
GAGCCGGAGGATGGTGAAGGCGACCACCACTCCGACTGCGGTGCAGAGGACCACCCATGGAAGCGGCGCGACGGCGGCTCCGATCAGGATGGCCGTCTCGTTCCAGGTGATCGAATGGGTCGTCGATCTGATACGGATTCGGGCCTTGACCAGAGTGGCCACCGTGACCATGAAGGTGAGCGTGGCGATCGTGGCGAAGTCGCGGACCGAGTGGGGCGCGGACCTCGTTCCGGAGGTCAACGAGATGGCGCAGACTGCGACCGCTAGAACGACGATGAGGCCGACCAGGATCCTCAGCGTCCTGTCGACCTCATGGCCGCGTCGTTGTGCACTGTCCATGGCGCTCCCGATATAACCCGGTGCTGCTCGCACCGTAGCGCAAAGTCCGGGTCGGTCGGGATGGTCGTTGGCTTCTCACATCCACTCGTTGCCGCGCATGGCGTTCTCCCCTAGCTCGAGCGCTCCGAATCCGCCGGAGCGGTTATTACGAAACAGTTGGGGAGATCTTATGGAGAAGGATGCGCCAATAGGTCGGCTAAATGTCGCATTGCGCAATATTAGCCAAGCTTAAGTAGCTTTGTGACACTCTGTCCATCTCGCCTGTGCAGAGCGCTCTTGAGTTGATGCCGCGCGTTGCCCGCGCCTGGACGCCATGCTCAGTCTGACTGCTGGCATCGCTCGACTCATGTACGGGGTGGCTCGTCGCTCAATCGTTCCGTTGGAAGTCGCTCAGCGAAACCCCTGCCGGCCGACCGGCACGTGGAGGGCGTAGTGAATCGGCTGCGATCGGTAAACTTCACGTTTTGATCATCTGGAAATGCCGCGACCACGGAGTGGGGTTCTGTGGAGATAAAAGTTCTCGGCGACCTCGGGGTCCGCGTTGGCGACTGCAACCTACCCCTCGGCACACCTAAACAGTCGAGCCTTCGAGAAAGCCGCAGATGGCAATATTGAGGTCATTCGTGAGCAGGGCGGATACCGGCTTTCGGGAGCGCCGGACACAGTCGATCTGAACCGCCTGACCGCTCGACTTTCCGAAGCTCGCGCTACGTCGGAGGCCGAGAGCCCGGCGGAAGCCGTGCCTCTGCTGGCCGATGTGGTCGAAGGCTGGCACGGTTCGCTCCTGGCCGGGTTGCCGCTCGGTCCGGCTCTGGCGGCCCGGCGTGAAGCCGCCGAGCGAAAGTGTGAGGAAGCCTTCGAGCTCCTGGCCGACCTGCACCTGAGGGTTGGTCGTCCGGACCTCGCCGTAGGGCTGCTGCGGCCGTACGCGGCCCGACGCTACGCGCGGGAGCATGTTCAGGTCCTGCTCATGCAGGCGCTCATCGCCACAGATGATCCTGCGGGGCGGTCGCTGCTTGAATCCCGCCGCCGAATAGCTGAGCGGAGGGGCACGGCCCCCGCGCCCATGAAGCCGGCACGGATCGGTCATCCAGGTGATCGACGGCATGGCCGGCTGCGGTAAGACGACGCTCGCCGTCCATGTGGCTCAGAAGCTGACCCCGGACTATCCCGACGCTCAACTGTTCATTGACCTTCGGGGGTCACGGTGACGTCGCCCCCGTCGAGCCGCAGGCCATCCTTGTGACACTGCTTCGGCAGTTGGGCATACCGGCCGGGCGGATGCCGACCGAACTCGACGACCGAGTGGAGCTCTGGCGTCGGGAGCTGGCGCGGCGGCGCGCAGTGGTGGTCCTGGACAACGCCGTCTGCAGTGAGCAGTTACTTCCCCCGTTGCCGGTGGACCGAGGCTGCGTGGTCCTGGTGACCACGCGCGCACGGTTGTTCGCCGCGGAGCTCGGCGCTCCGGAATCGTTGGGCGTCCTGCCCCCGGCTGAGGCGGTGCGCCTCCTTGCGGTGACGGCCGGCGTTGATCGGGTGACCGCGGAGCCGGACGCCGCCGGGGAGGTGGCCCAGCGCTGCGGGTACCTGCCGCTCGCCATCAGGCTCGCAGGTGCCCGGCTGGCACATCGACCCCGCTGGCGAGTCGTGGACCTGGCGCGTCGGCTCGCCAATGGGCCAGGCGGGATCAGCCAGCTCGCGGTGGAGAACCGAACGTTGGCCGGGGCCTTCGCCGCATCGTACGAGCCGTTGAGCGAGCGCAGCCGCTACCTCTTCCGGATGCTCGCCATCCACCCGGGTGACGACTTCAGCCCGCCGATGGCTTCGGCGCTGGCGGATCTTCCGCTGTCGGAGACCGCCCGGCTTCTCGACGATCTGGTGGACCGCCACCTGTTGGAGGAGACATCGAGCGGGCGGTACCGGCTGCATGACCTGATGCGCGAGTACGCCTCAGAACTGTCGCGACGACTCGACGATCGTCAGGTACGCCTTCACGCCCTCGACCGGCTCCTGGACCTCTGCCTCCGTGCGGCGCTTGCCGTTGCCGTGCTGTTGGAGCCGGCCTTGGACGGGAAGGTGCTCGCAGTAGACCCGCCACCCCGTCCCGAGCTGTTGGTGGCGCTAGGCGCTCCGGATGTGGAATGGCTGGAGCGCGAGCGAGCCAACCTTGTTGCGCTCGTGGCGTACGCCGAGAAGGCCGGTCGTGGCGGGTACGCCTGGCGGCTGGCCCGCGCATTATGGCGGTTCTGCTACATCCGTAGCTACTTCGACGACATTCTGACCACCAACCAGCATGGCCTGGTGGCCGCCGAACGGATCGGGGACCGGGCTGCCGTTGCCCAGATGCACAACTATCTCGCATCCGCATACGTGCGGACCGGCAACTACCTGGAGGCCACCAAACTGGTGAAGGCGGCGGTCGCCGCGTGTCAGGAGTTGGGCGACCGCCGGAACGCCGCCCGTTTCCGTGCCAACCTCTCGGGCGTCTACTTCTTGAGTGGAGAACTCGACGCAGCGCTGCATCTCTACCTTGCCAGAATGAACGGGGACCAGTTTCATCTGCTGAATGCGCTGGGCCACATCGGGATAGTCAAGACGAGGCTGGGTCACCACGCCTCAGCGATCCGTCTCATGAATGCTTCCCTGAAGCTTCGGGATCGGACAGGCCACCGCCTTGGAGAGCCGGAGCTTCGGGTCGACCTCGGCATCTCGCTACGGGAACTGCGGCAGCTCGACGAGGCACGCCGGCAGCACGAGACGGCGCTGCAGTTGGCGATCGACAACGGCGAGCGTCACGCCCAGTGCGCGGCGCTGAACGAACTCGGCGTGACGGCCGAGGCTCAGGGTGATCCGGACGAAGCGACCCGGTTCCACCAACGGGCGCTGGAACTGGCGACCCGGATCAACCACCTGCAGGAGCAGGGTCGCGCGTTGGCTCGCATCGGGGACCTGATGATGGTGGAGGAACCAGAGCAGGCGCGCCGGCATTGGCGCCGGGCGCTGTCGATCTTCGAGCGAACCGGAGCACCCGAGCAGCACGACCTCCGGAGGAGGTTGCCCGATGCCGCCTGTTGATCAGTCGCTATCTCGCTTATCGATTTTTTGTCGCGGTGCCCGCTACCGTCCTCCGCGTGTCGACCAACGGGGGCGGTCCAGCCGGCAGCGGACCGGGTCGACGAGACGCCCGCCGTCAGGTTCCCCCCAGCGACTGGGCGGCGGGTGGCTGAGGGAGGAGCGTCGCACGACCGGCACCTGCCGTGCGGCGCTCCTCCCCACCGTCGGTGCCGGTGCGGCCGGCACGTCGTACCCAATGGATAGGCTCGCGGCCGTGACCGATTCCGTGCAGCTCACCCACGTCGACGCCGCCGGCGCGGCCCGGATGGTCGACGTCTCCGCCAAGCCGGTCTCCGGCCGGCTCGCGGTCGCCGCCGGTCGGCTCCGCACCACGCCCGAGGTGGTGGAGCTGCTGCGCCGCGACGGCCTGCCCAAGGGCGACGCGCTCGCGGTGGGCCGGCTCGCCGGGATCATGGGCGCCAAGCACACTCCCGACCTGATTCCGCTCTGCCATCCGATCGCCCTGCACAGCGTCACCGTCGACCTGCGGCTCACCGCCGACACCGTCGAGATCACCGCGACCGCGAAGACCGCCGACCGGACGGGCGTGGAGATGGAGGCGCTCACCGCCGTGGCCGTGGCCGGGCTCGCCCTGGTCGACATGGTCAAGGCCGTCGACCCGGCGGCCTCCGTGGACGCGGTCCGGGTGCTCCGCAAGGAGGGCGGCAAGACCGGCGAGTGGGTCCGGCCGGAGGACCGGGCGTGATCCGGGCCCGGGTGATCGTCGCTTCCAACCGTGCCGCCGCCGGGGTGTACGCGGACACCAGCGGGCCGCTGCTCGTCGCCGGCCTGCGCGAGCTGGGCTGCGAGGTCGACGAACCGATCGTGGTGCCGGACGGCGAGCCGGTCGGCGCGGCGCTGCGGGCCGCTCGCGACGAGGGCACCGACGTGGTGCTGACCAGCGGCGGCACCGGCATCACCCCGACCGACCGGACGCCCGAGGTGACCCGCGCCCTGCTCGACTACGAGATCCCCGGCATCGCCGAGGCGATCCGCGCGCACAGCCGCGACACCGTCCCGGCCGCCGCCCTGTCGCGGGGGCTGGCGGGCGTGGTCGGCCGGATGCTGGTGGTGAATCTGCCCGGTTCGCGCGGCGGCGCGAAGGACGGGCTGGCCGTGCTCGGGCCGATCCTTCGGCACGCCGTCGACCAGCTCCGCGGCGGTGACCACTGACGGCACCCGGCGACGGCTCCAGCTCGGCGACCTGGAGCCGTCGGCCGCCGCGCCGGGGATAGGCTCGCCGGATGAGCACGAAAACCGCAGCCGCGGTGGCGCAGGTCGCCGCGCCGCCGGTCGGGTGGGAGGAGGCCCGCTCCCGGGCGTACGCGATCGGCCTCGCCGCCGCGCTTCCCGCGGTCGAGCTTCCGCTGGCCGACGCCGACGGCCACACGCTCGCCGAGCCGCTGACCACCCGCACCGACCTGCCCGCGTTCCCCACCTCCAGCGTGGACGGCTGGGCGGTGCGCGGGGACGGCCCGTGGCAGGTCGTCGGTCGAGTGCTCGCCGGGCACACCCCGCCCCCGCTGACCGCCGACGGCACCACCGCCGAGATCGCCACCGGTGCGATGGTGCCGGCGGGCACCACGGCGATCCTGCGGGTCGAGGAGTCGACCCGGACCGGGGATGGCCGGGTGGCCGGTACGCCGCGCCCGGTGCCCGAGTGGCGGCAGCCGGGCGAGGAGGCGTACGCCGGGGAGGAACTGCTGCCCGCCGGCACGCCGGTCGATCCGGCGCTGATCGGCCTGGCCGCGTCCTGCGGGCATGACACGCTGCGGGTTCGCCGCCGGCCGCGCGCCGCGCTGCTGGTCTTCGGCGACGAGCTGCTGACCTCCGGTCCGCCGGGTGCCGGCCGGGTCCGCGACGCCCTCGGCCCGGCGGTCCCCGCCTGGCTGCGCCGGTACGGCTGCCAGGTGCGTCCGGCCGACGTGGTGGGCCCGGTGGCCGACACGCTGTCCGCCCACGTGGCGGCCCTGCGGGGCGCGTTGGCGGACGCCGACCTGATCTGCACCACCGGCGGCACCATGCACGGCCCGGTCGACCACCTGCACCCGGCGCTGGCGGCGCTCGGCGCGGACTACGTGGTCAACACCGTGGCGGTCCGTCCGGGCTTCCCGATGCTGCTGGCCCGGCTGGTGGACGGCGACGGCCGGGTCCGGTTCGTGGCCGGCCTGCCGGGCAACCCGCAGTCGGCCGTCGTCGCGTTGGTCTCGCTGGTCGCGCCGCTGCTCGCCGGCCTGGCGGGCCGGCCGATGCCGGTGCTGCCGGAGGCCACCCTCGCCGCGCCGATCCCCGGCCGGGGCGACTACACGCACCTCGCCCTGGTCCGGCTCGACCGGGTCGCCGGCACCGCCCACCCGCTGCGCCACGTCGGCTCGGCGATGCTGCGCGGTCTGGCCGGGGCGGACGGCTTCGCGGTGATCAGGCCGGGCACCAGCGGCGCGATGGGGGACGGGGTGCCCGTCGTACCGCTGCCGCTGCTCGCCGGGGAGCGGGCGTGGTGAGCCCCGTAGTCGCGAACGAAGAAGGCATCCGCCCGGCCGAGGCGATCGTCATCGGCGCGGTGACCGAGCGGCCGCTCGACCTGGCCGCGCATGAGGCGGCGGTCGCCGACCGCCGGGCCGGCGCGGTGGTCTCCTTTCAGGGCGTGGTCCGCGACCATGACCACGGCCGCGCGGTGACCCTGCTGGAGTACGAGGGCCACCCCACCGCCGAGGCCGTGCTGCGCGAGGTGGCGGCGGAGATCGCCGCCGACCCGCAGGTGTACGCGGTGGCCGTGTCGCACCGGATCGGGCCGTTGGAGATCGGCGAGGTCGCCCTGGTCGCGGCGGTCAGCACCGCCCACCGGGCGGCGGCCTTCGCGGCCTGTGCCCGGCTGGTGGACGAGGTCAAGGCGCGATTGCCGATCTGGAAGCGGCAGGTCTTCGCCGACGGCGCCGAGGAGTGGGTGAACTGCCCCTGACGTCGGCGGTCCGCACTCAGCGGGAGGGCCAGACGGCCAGCGGCGGGCGGTGCGCGGAGCGGGCCAGCCGGTCGTGATAGAACGCCGGGTCGGCACCCGGACGCCAGGGCAGCGCCGCGACCAGCACGATCAGGGCGATCGCCAGGCTGTTCTCCATCAGTGCGCCGAACAGCCCGTCCTGATAGTGGGACACCTCGGGGAGTTGGTGCTCGTACGGCCAGATCGGCGAGATCAGGAAGAGCAGGTAGAGCGTGAGCGCGCCGACCCCGTGCCGCAGGCCGGTGAGTGTGGGATACCAGATAGGCGGACGCAGCGCCGGCACCCCGCCGGTGGGCGGTGTCGCGGCGCCCCGGGGCGGCACACCGCGGCTCGCCTCGCGACGGCGTACCGCGGCGTCGGCCAGCACGATGATCGCCGGGATGACCCAGACCAGGTGGTGCGACCAGGAGATCGGGCTGATCACGTTGGCGGTCAGCCCGACCAGGGTGAACGCGGTCAGTTCATCACCGTCGGCCCGGGCGCTGGCCGCCCGGGACAACCCGAGCGTCAGGATCAGCAACGCGAAGGCCAGCCAGAGCAGGCCGGGTGTTTTCATGGCGTCGTAGAGCCGGGCGAGCAGGCCGGCGAGCGACTGGTTGGCGGTCATGTCCGCGGCGCCGACCCGCTCGGTCTGCCAGAGCACACCGGTGAAGTACGTACGTGACTCCGGCTCGACCAGTGCGAACGTTCCGAGCGTCACGCCGGCGGCGGTGCCGACGGCGGTCATCGCGGCGCGCCACTGCCGGGTGATCATCAAGTACGCGATGAACAGCGCCGGGGTGAGCTTGACCGCGGTGGCCAGACCGATGCCGACCCCGGCCCATGCGCCGCTGTAGACGAACCGGGCCGGCGCCGAGTCGGCGGTCGCCTGGTGGGTGCCCCGCTTCGCCCGCCAGCGCAGGCCGATCAGGTCCGCCATCACCAGTGCGAAGAGCAGCAGGTTGACCTGGCCGTAGCCGAGGGTCTCCCGGGACGGCTCGAGGGCGACGGCCATCGGCGTGGCGAGGCCGACGGTGAACCAGAGTGACCAGCCCAGCCGGTCGACGATCGGGCGCAGCAGCGCGGCCAGTACGACGGCGAGCGCCGCGATGCTGGCCAGCGCGTTCAGCCAGCCGGCGACTTCGACCGGCAGCCGGGACATCGGCAGCATGAGCAGCGCGGCGAAGGGGGGATAGGTGAAGCCCAGGTTCGTCGCGGGGGCGATGAAGTCGTACAGCTCGTGGCCGTTCGCCCACCACACCACGGCACCGTGGTAGATCTTCATGTCGAAGAAGTTGTACGGCCGACCGAAGGCGCCGATGGCGAGCCACGCGGCGTAGGCGACGGCGGCGATGACACCGGCGCGTACGGCTGCTTTGTCTCCGTACCGAGATCGCCCTACCCGTCCAGGTCCCGCACGGAGCCTAGAACGGTGCCTCACGTTACTGCCTCCCGCGTTCTGCGACCGCGTCCGATCCCACACTTGTTCTTGTTGGTTACTGCATCAACGGGGCTCGGGGGGTTCAGGTGATTAGCGGCCTCGCGGGGGTGGTGGCCGCACCGGTAAGGGTCAGCCGGGAACTCGGCGACCGGTGGCCGCCGAGCGTACGGCGATCTTGGCCTCCCGGCGGGCGGTTCGGACCGCGCGCTGCACGGAGCGACGTGAGTGGTTGATCCGGTGGCCCGCGCGCCACCGCAGCCCGGGCTTCCCGCCGGTGTCCGCGGCGGCGAGCAGTAGACCGCCGAGCAGCCCGAGGTTCTTCATGAAGTGGATCTGGTTGTTGCCCCGCGCCGCCGGTTCGTCCATGTTCCAGAAGGCATGACCGGCGATGGTGGTCGGCACCAGGGTGCCGGCGAGGGCGAGCGCGGCGGGTCGGGCGAACCGACCGGTGGCCAGCAACAGCCCGGCGACGACCTGGGTGGCCCCGTTGGCCCGGATCAGCGCCTCGGTGTCGGTCGGGATCCGGGGATGCAGATTTTGGATCATTGGGGCGGCCCAGTCGGTGACCGGCTTCGCGGTGGGCACCAGCCGACCGGGGTTCTTCAGGGTGCGGGCGCCGCTGACCACGAAAATGCCGCTCAACATGACGCGGGCGAGGGTACGCACGGGCTTCATGGCTCAGTCATACCCCGTCGCGGCGGTCGTCACCCCCGCAACACACGAACGGGATCGGCCGACGTGGACGTCCCGAGCCGGGCGGCCGGCGTAACGATTTCAGCGACCGTCGCGGATGGACCGGGTACGCAGGGTAAGGTCGCGCGGGTGACGACGCTGCGACTGCGACCCGAGGATCCGGCCGACGAGGCACCGGTCGCCCGGGTGCTGGCCGGCGCCTTCGCCCGCCCCGACGTGGCCACGCCGCCGGAGGTGGGTCTGGTCGACGAGCTCCGGCGCAGCGAGGACTGGATCCCGGAGCTGGCCATGGTCGCCGAGTACGGCGGCGAGGTGGTTGGCTACGCGCTGCTGACCCGGGTCCGGGTGCGTGCCGACGACAGCGCGTATTCGGCGCTGGCGCTCGGCCCGGTGGCGGTCGCCCCGCACCGGCAGCGGATCGGGCACGGCACGGCTGTGGTCCAGGCGGCCCTGGACGCCGCCACCGAGCTGGACGAACAGCTGGTGGTGGTGCTCGGCGATCCCAACTTCTACCGCCGCTTCGGGTTCAGTCGGGCCGACCGGATGGGGCTGACCAGCCCGTGGTCCGGGCTGGGGGAGCCGTGGCAGGCGCTGGTGCTGCCGCCTGTCGGCGAGGAGCCCGCGCCGCCGCAGGGCGAGGTCGTCTTCCCGCCCCCCTGGTCGAAGGTCTGACTCCGATCCCGGCGCTCAGGCCGGCTGGGTGCGCAGGTACCGGCCGAAGTGCGGGACGGTGAAGGCGACCGTGCCCCGCTCGCCGGAGTAGATCAGCCCCTTTTTGATCAGCGCGTCCCGGGCCGGCGAGAGGCTGGCCGGCTTCCGGCCCAGCGTACGGGCGATCTCCGCGGTGGGCACCGCAGCGTCCATGTCGTCCCGGCCGCTCTCCTCCCCCTCGACCAGGGAGAGGGACGCCATGGCCCGCATGTACTCGCGTTCGGCCGGGGTGGCCCGTTCGAACCGGGAGCCGAAGAAACCGACGGCCAGTTCGGCCTCCGCCTCGGGCGCGGCGACCCGGACGTCGGCGGCGGTGATCGGCGAGCGCGGCGCGTGGTCCCAGGTGGCCTTGCCGTACGCCTGCACGAAGTAGGGGTAGCCCCCGGACTTCTCGTAGAGCAGGTCGAGGGCCTTCTGCTCGTACTCGACCTCCTCCCGGTCGGCCGGCGCGCAGAGCGCCTGGTCGGCGGCGATCCGGTCCAGCCGGTCGATGCGCTGGTAGCGGAAGAGCCGCTCGGAGTACGACTTCGCGGCGCTGAGCACGGCCGGCAGGTGCGGCAGCCCGGCGCCGACGACGATCAGCGGCGCGCCGAGTTGGGACAGCTCGTGGCAGGCGGCGCAGAGCGCGGAGACGTCCTCCGGCCCGAGGTCCTGCATCTCGTCGATGAAGACGGCGATGCCGGTGCCCACGTCGGTGGCGACGGCAGCGGCGTCGGTGAGCAGTTCGACCAGATCGATTTCGATGTCCCCGGAGTCGGCGCGGCCGCTGACGGCCGGCACGTCGATGCCGGGCTGCCAGCGATCGCGCAGCTTCGGAGCCGCCCCGCCGCGACCGCTGGGCGTGGCGCGCTGGGCGAACGCCTTGAGCACGCCGAGGAAGCCGTCGATGCGGTCCGGGGCGCGGTGCCGGGGCGCCAGCTCGCGGACCGCCATGTGCAGCGCGGCGGCGATCGGCCGGCGCAGCGACTGGTCGGGCCGGGCCTCGATCTTGCCGCTGCCCCAGAGATGGTTGATCGCCTGTGAGCGGAGGGTGTTGAGCAGGACGGTCTTGCCGACCCCACGCAGGCCGGTGAGCATCAGGCTGCGTTCGGGGCGGCCCCGGGCGATCCGCTCCAGCACCACGTCGAACACGTCCAGCTCGCGCCCGCGCCCGGCGAGTTCGGGCGGACGCTGGCCGGCGCCGGGGGCGTACGGGTTGCGGACCGGATCCACGAATCGCACAGTATCGGGCCGTCTAGCCGTGGGGCTAGACATCCGTAGATGTGGCTACCGGCGTGTCGGGGCCGTCGAGACAAAACTAGGGCTGTCTAGCCTGGACGCTAGACAGCCCTAGTTTCGGTTATCGGGTCAGCGCCGCTTGAGGCAGAGCACGAAGTCGAGCGAGTCCAACTCGCTGTCGAAGAAGTACCAGTCGGTGTAGCCGTCGACCTTGGCACACTTCGCCTCGGCGTCCTTCTTGCCGCTGGTCGCACCGTCGATCCGGCGCAGCACCTGGTACGTCTTGGCGCCGCACTCGCTGATCACCAGCTTCGGCTGGTCGGCCGCCCCCTCGTTGCGTAGGCACTGCCCCGCCTTCACGAAGCGGGCATCGGTCGAGGACGTCGGGGCCGGCTCCGCGGTGACCGGTCCGGTCGGCTTGCTCGCCGGCCGGCTCGGGTCGCTGCTCGACGGGGCCGGCACGCCGGTGCCGCCAGCCGGGGCCGGCTCGTCCCGACCGAAGAACCAGAACGCCCCGGCGCCGCCGAGCCCGAGCAGCACCAGCACCGCCAGCGCCGCGACCAGCGGCCCCTTGCCGCGCTTCGGCGGGCTCGGCTCGGCGTACGGCGGCTGGACGCCGTATCCGAGATCTGCCGCCGGGTATCCCTGGTGCGGCGCGGGGGCGTCCGGCTGCCCACCGTTCCAGGAAACGGGCGGCTCGTACGGGGTGGCCGGTGGCTCGCCCCAGCCGCGGGGCTGGGCGGCGTACCCGGGGCCGTAGCGCGGGTCGGGGCCGTAGCCGTCCTCCGGTCGCCGTCCACCCCACGGCTCCGGTGAACCGTCGCCCGGTGGTCCGAAATTCGCCATGAACGTCCTCCTGGGTACGCCATTGCCGAGAGGTCGGCCACCAATGGGGGACGCCGACGCCGTGATCACCGTAGCGTGGTTGACCGATGCGCTCCCGTCCCCTGAGTGCGACGCCAGCCGTCGCCCACGCCCCCAACGACAACTCCAGCTCGGCGCGTCTGACGCCGCGCAGCGACCTGGAGCCGTCGGCCGCCCGTCCCGCGCTGCTCTGGACCGCGCTGGTCCTCGTCTATGTGCTCTGGGGCTCGACCTACCTGGGCATCCGGGTCGCGGTCGAGTCGCTGCCGCCGCTCACCTCCGCGGCGTTGCGGTTCGCCGCCGCCGCCGGAGTCCTCGCCCTGGTGCTGCGGTTCCGCCGGGGACCGGGCGCGCTCCGCGTCGACCGGCGGCAGCTCGGGTCCGCCGGGCTGGTCGGCGTGCTGCTGCTCGCCGGCGGCAACGGTCTCGTGGTGCTCGCCGAGTCCGGCCAGGCCGGCGTGGCGCTGCCCTCCGGCATCGCCGCGCTGCTGGTGGCCACCGTCCCGCTGCTGGTCGTGCTGCTACGTACGCTCGGCGGCGACCGGCCCCGGCCGTGGACCTTCGCCGGGGTGACCCTCGGCTTCCTTGGCCTCGTGCTGCTCGTGCTCCCCGTCGACGGGCCGGGAAGCGTGCCGGTGGCCGGCGCGCTCACCGTGGTCGCCGGGGCTGCCTCCTGGTCGATCGGCTCTTTCCTCTCCGGGCGCATCCGGATGCCGGCCGATCCGTTCGTGGCCACCGTCTACGAGATGGTGGCCGGCGCGCTGGCGCTCGCCGTGCTCGCCGGCGCTCGCGGCGAGCTGCGCGACTTCTCGCCCGCCGAGGTGACCGGTCGTTCGTGGGCGGCGCTGGCGTACCTGATGGTGGCCGGCTCGCTGGTCGCCTTCACGGCGTACGTCTGGCTGCTGCACCACGCCCCGATCTCCCTGGTCTCCACCTACGCGTACGTGAACCCGGTGGTCGCGGTGGCGCTCGGCGCGGCGCTCGCTGCGGAGCCGGTCACCCACCAGGTGCTGCTCGGCGGCGCGGTGATCGTCGCCGGGGTGGCGGTGGTGGTGAGCACCGAGCGGCCCCGCAAGGCGGCGGCCGGCCGGGTCGACGGGGCAGCCCCGGTGGCGGCCCGCCGGTAACATCCGGGCGCGTGTCCGCCGGGTTGGTCGCCGTTGCCGCGCTGCTCGGCGCGCTGGCCGGTTGGGCCGCCGGCCCGCTCGCCCATCGCTTCGCCGGGTCGGCGTCTGCTCCGTTTCCCCGGTCGGCATCTGGTCGACAGGTCGCAGTCCGACCCGTCGCGCGGCTCGGAGTGATCGTGGCGGGCGCGGTGGTGTTCGGCGGATTGGCCGCCGCGCGGGGAGCGGCGCCCGAACTGCCGGCGCTGTTGCTGGTGGGCGCGGTCGGACTGGTACTCGCCCTGGTGGATCTGGCCTGCCTTCGGCTGCCTGACCGGTTGGTGGCCCTTGCTGCGGTCGCGGGCGGGCTCGGCCTTGCCGGCGCCGCCCTGGCCGGCGGCAACGTGGACCGCCTGCTCCCCGCTCTGGCCGGTGCGGCCACCTCCTTCGCCGGGTATGTGCTGCTCGCGCTCCTGCCCGGTTCCCGGCTCGGCTTCGGCGACGTCAAGCTCGCCGCCGCGCTGGGCCTGCCGCTCGGCTGGTTGGGCTGGCCGGCCCTGGCGCTCGGCCTGCTCCTGCCGCACCTGCTCAACGGAGTCGTGGTGCTCGCTCTCCTGGCTGCCCGCAAGGTACGCCGGGACACCGCGCTCCCGTTCGGCCCGGCGATCCTGGCCGGTGCCTGGCTGGCGATCCTGCTCGCCTCCGGGTGACCACGGTGCTCTCCGCCCACTCGCCCGGGACACCCGGTCAGAGCAGGCGGAGTTGGCGGTCCTTGGGGCGGCGGGGTGCGGCTTCGCCGAAGCGCTCGAACAGTCCCGGGTCGATGACGTCGAGGAACGGGGACGGACGGCAGTCGCGTTCCGCGCCGTGCCGGCTGCGCCGGGCGGCGTCGCTGACGTACAGCCGGTCCTGGGCCCGGGTCAGGCCGACGAAGAAGAGTCGCCGCTCCTCGGCGACCGCGTCGTCGTCCGGCTCCGCCCCCGGCCAGCGCAGCGGCAGCAGGCCGTCCTCCGCGCCGACCAGAAACACGACCGGGAACTCCAGCCCCTTGGCCGCGTGCAGGGTGAGCAGGGTGACCGCCTCGGCCCGCGGGTCCAGGGCGTCCACCTCCGCCCCGGTGGCGAGCTGGGAGAGGAAGAGCCCGAGATCGTCGCCGCAGCGGCGAGCCAGCGGCGTGAGCAGGTCCACCGCGGTACGCACGTCCTCGGGGCGTACCGAGCCGGTGCCGTCGAGCGTCGGCACGGCGAAGCGGTCCGCCAGGATCTGCCCGGCCAGCCGGACGCGGGCGGTCAACGAACCGTCGAGCCCGGCATTCCGCAGCTCGCGGGCGATCGCCAGCACCCCGGGCCGGTCGCGCAGCCGGTCGTGCGAGCGCTTCTGCACCGGGATGTTGCCCCGGGCCAGGGCGTCCAGGATCGGAGCGGCCTGGGAGTCGGTGCGGTAGAGAACCGCTATGTCGGAGAACGACAGCGAGGTGGACCGGCCGTCGATCCGGCCCGAGTCGAGCGAGCGGTGGGACAGGCCGCCGACCAGCTCGTCGATGGTGCGTACCACGAAGTCGGCCTCGTCGGCGACGGAGGCCGCGGCGTAGCGGCCGACCAGCGGGGCCTCCGGGTCGAGCCGGGCCGGGTCGAGCCGGCGGCCGCGGACCAGCGACGACGGCGCGATGGCCTGCACGGCGGCGGCCAGGATCGGGGCAGAGGAGCGGTAGTTGCGGTTCAGCCGGACCAGCCGGGCGTCGGTGAAGTCCTGGGAGAAGCGCAGGAAGTATCCGACGTCGGCGCCCCGGAACGAGTAGATCGCCTGGTCGGGGTCGCCGATCGCGCAGAGGTTGCCGTCGGCGGGGCTGAGCAGCCGCAGCAGCTCGTACTGGACGGCGTCGACGTCCTGGTATTCGTCGACGAAGATCCACTTCCAGCGCTCGCGGTACTCGCGGACGAGCTTCTTGTCCGCCTTCAGCAGCGCCACCGGCAGGGTGAGCAGCTCGTCCAGGTCGACCAGGTCCCGCTTGCGCAGCAGCGCGGTGTACCGGTCGTCGTCGTCACCGGCCTCGGCGCGGGCGGCGGCCCGCTCGGCTTCGTCGGCGATCCGGAAGTCCGCCGGCAGCCCGGCGGCCTCGGCGTTTTCCCGCAGGATGGTCAGCCCCAGCGAGTGAAACGTGCCGACGGTGACGTCCTCGGCCACCGGACCGAGCAGCCCGTCCAGGCGGTGGCGCAGCTCCTCGGCCGCCCGCCGGGTGAAGGTGATCGCCAGGCACTGGTCCGGGAAGACGTTCAACTCCGCGCACAGGTACGCGATCCGGTGGGTCAGCGTCCGGGTCTTCCCGGTGCCCGGACCAGCCACGATGAGCAGCGGGCCGCCCGGCGCGGAGGCGGCCACCCGCTGCATCGCGTCGAGCCGGTCCAGGAGGCCGGTGCCGACCTCCTCCATGCCGGCGAGCATCGGCTCGAACGGCTCGTGCGGGGAGGGTGCCGGCGCGATCGGAGGCGGAGGCGGTGGAGCCGGCTTCCGCTTCGGTTCGGCCTTGGCCGCCGCCGGGCGGGTGCCCTTCGGTGGCCGCGCCGGCGCCGCGGGCTTCCGCTGCGCGGGCACCGGTACGTCGAAGAGCGTGTCCTGCCCGCCGGATGTCCCGCCGCCCAGCTCGGCCGGGTCGAAGAGGGTGATCACGCCGTACTCGCCGTCGTAGCCGGGGATCCGGTGCACCTCGCCCCGGCGCAGCCGGCCGATGCCCTCGGCGAGCAGCTCGCCGCCGACCCGGCCGATCTCGTCCAGCGGGGTGCTGGTGAGGATCTCCAACTCCGGGCCGAGCGCCGCGATCAGCTCGTTGAGCTTGCCCTCGACCTTCTTCGAGCGGGCGCCCACCTTGTTGATCTCACCGAGGATCTCGGCCAGCGGCACCAGGTGGGTCACCTCGCGGGCGTGCGCCGGCCGATGCCCCTCGGGCCGGTCGGCCAGCTCCTCGATCCGGCTCAGTACGCCCACCGTCAGCGGCTTGCCGCACTCCGGGCACCGTCCCCCGGCCGCCCGGGTCCGCTCCGGCGACCAGTTGACGCCGCAGAGCCGGTGCCCGTCGGCGTGGTACTTGCCCTCTTCCGGGAAGAACTCGATGGTGCCGGCCAGCCCGTCCCCGGTCCGCAGCGCCTCGCGGATCGCGAAGTAGTCGCGCGTCGAGTTGAACACCGTGGCCTCGCGGGCCAGGGCCGGCAGGGAGTGCGCGTCGGAGTTGGACACCAACTGGTAGCGGTCCAGGCTGCCGACCCGCCAGTTCATCGCCGGGTCGGAGGAGAGCCCGGTCTCCACCGCGAAGACGTGCTCGGCGAGGTCGGCATAGCAGTCGGCGATCGCGTCGAAGCCGGACTTCGAACCCAGCGCCGAGAACCAGGGCGTCCAGATGTGCGCCGGCACCAGATAGCCGTCCGGGCTGGCCTCCAGCGTGATCTCCAGCAGATCCCGCGAGTCCAACCCCAGGATCGGCCGGCCGTCCGAACCGAGGTTGCCGATCCGTCCCAGTGCCGCGTTGAACCGGGCCGCCGCGTCCAGGTCCGGCAGGTAGATCAGGTGGTGCACCTTCCGGGTCCGGTCGTCCCGCTTGTAGATCGTGGAGATCTCCACGCTGAGCAGGAATCGGACCGGGTCGGCCTCCGCCGCGTCGGCCAGCCGGGGCGGCAGCTGGCGGGCGACGTCCCGCTCCGCCTCGGGGCTGAGCCGGAACAGGCCAGGCTCGGCCGGGTGCAGCGTCTCGCGCAGGTGGTCGTACCAGGCGGGATGGGTGAAGTCGCCGGTGCCGAGCACGCCGAGGCCCTTGCGCCGGGCCCACCGAGCCAGGTTCGGCAGGGTCAGATCGCGGCTGCACGCGCGCGAGTACTTCGAGTGGATGTGCAGATCCGCGACGAACGGCGAAAGGCCACCGGGGGGTGCTGCGCTGAACGGAGGCACGCCGCATCCTGTCATGCCCGATCCCCCGCCCGCCCGCCGCCACGCGTACTCGTGACCTGAGCAATCCGGTGCTGGACTGCGCGACCCGTCCGCGCTATGCGGCGCGCAGCTCGACCAGAGTCACCTGCGGCGGCGCGCCGACCCGGACCGGCGGACCCCAGAAGCCGGCGCCGTTGGTCACGTAGACCTTGGTGCCGTCCACCTCACCGAGGCCGGAGACCACCGGCTGCTGAAGCCCGACCAGCAGGTTGAACGGTGCCATCTGGCCGCCGTGGGTGTGCCCGGAGAGCTGCAGGTCCACGCCGAACTTCGCCGCCTCGTGGGCGGCCACCGGCTGGTGGGCCAGCAGCACCACCGGGCGGCTAGGGTCCCGGTCGCCGAGGGCGGCGGCGTAGTCGGCGGGGGCGGCCAGCCCGGTGCCGGCAGCGGTCACGTCGTTCACCCCGGCCAGGTCCAGGACGCCACCCCGGGCGTGGATCTCCTGGCGCTCGTTCTGGAGCACCCGCAGGCCGAGCCGGTCCACCTCGCGGACCCACTCCTCCACGCCGGAGTAGTACTCGTGGTTGCCGGTCACGAAGAAGTTGCCGTACCGGGACCGCAGATCACGCAGTGGTTCCGCCGCCTCGCCCAGCTCGGCCACCGAGCCGTCGACCAGGTCGCCGACCACCGCCACCAGGTCGGCGTCGAGCCGATTGATCATCGCCACGATCCGCTCGGTGTGCGCGCGACCGCGCAGCGGCCCGAGGTGGATGTCGGAGACGGTGGCGATCCGCAGCCCGTCCATGCTGCGGGGCAGCTTGGCCAGCGGGATACGCACCCGGTCCAGCTGCGGTGGGCCCATCGCGGTACGGACGCCGTACCCGGTGACCCCGGCGGCGGTGAGCCCGGCGAAGATCGCAGCCCCCCGGGCGAGCAGCAGCCGCCGGGACGGGTCGTGCTCCGGCCGCGTGGCGGCCGGCGGGTCGACGGGGTTCTCGGCCGGCTGCGCGGCGGCGGCATTCTCGGCCGGTTGCGCGGCGGCCAGGATGTCAACCGGCGACCCGGCGGCGCCGGCGGAGTCGCCCGCTGCGACGAGGGCCGGTTTCGGCGCGGCGGTGGTGGGCTCGGCGCGCCGGGCCTGCCGGCGCAGCGCCAGCCTCGCCACCGCCATCGGCACTTCCAGCACCAGCAGCAGCACCAGCAGGTAGAACATCAGGGCCAGCCAGAGGTAGCCCGGCCCGGCCAGCCAAAACATCCCAAACCGGGTGCCCACCAGAGTGACCGGCAGCAACAGCGCCAGCAGCAGCGCGACCACCCCGCCGACCCGCCGCCAGCGCCCCGGACCGGTGGTGTCCCGGACCAGCCGCTTCCACAGGTAGAGGTGGATCAGCGCGACGACGAGCACGGCGAAGCCCAGGAACGTGACCATCGCCAACACGGAACCCTCCCTCATCCGCCCGCGAACGGCGGCAGCACGTCAACGGTCGCCCCGGCCGGCAGCAGCACCCGACGATCGTGGCAGGCCACCCCGTCGACCAGGAAGCTCGCCGCCGTCAGCACGGCGGAGAGCCGCTCGCCGTGCCGCGCGGCCAACTCGTCGACAAGCTCGTCGAGCGACCGGCCGGCTGACGTGGTCTCCTCGGTGCGGCCGGCGGCGGCCCGCGCCCCGGCGAAGTAGCGGACGGTGAGCTGCACCGATCAGCCTCCAATCGCTGACATCGGGCGGGCGGGTTGCAGGAACGCCGGCTCGTCGATGCCGTGCCCGGCCCGCTTGCCCCACATCGCGCCACGCCAGCGCCGGGCCAGCTCGGCGTCGTCCGCCCCGGCGCGCAGCGCGCCGCGCAGGTCGGCCTCCTCGTTGGCGAAGAGGCACGTGCGGACCTGGCCGTCGGCGGTGAGCCGGGTACGGTCGCAGTCGCCGCAGAACGGGCGGGTCACGCTGCCGATCACCCCGACCCGGGCCGGGCCGTCGTCCACCAGCCAGGTCTCGGCCGGTGCCGCACCCCGCTCGGCCGGGTCCTCGCTCAGGTCGAACTCGGCGCGCAGGGCGGCGAGGATCTCGTCGGCGGTGACCATCGCGGCGCGGTCCCAGCCGTGCTGGGCGTCGAGCGGCATCTGCTCGATGAGGCGCAGCTCGTAGCCGTGGGCCAGGGCGAACCGGAGCAGCGCGGGTGCCTCGTCGTCGTTGACCCCGCGCATCAGCACCGCGTTGACCTTGACCGGGGCCAGCCCGGCGGCCGCCGCACCGGCCAGCCCGGCGAGCACGTCAGCCAGCCGGTCCCGCCGGGTCAGCTCGGTGAACCGGGCCCGGTCCAGGGTGTCCAGCGACACGTTCACCCGGTCGAGGCCGACGGCCCGCAGGGCGGGCGCGAGGCGGGCCAGCCCGAGGCCGTTGGTGGTCAGCGAGATCCGGGGCCGGGGCTTCAGCCCGGCCACCGCCGACACGATGCCGACCAGGCCGGGGCGGATCAGCGGCTCCCCGCCGGTGAAACGGACCTCGGTGACGCCGAGCCGGTGCACCGCGACCCGGATCAGCCGGACGATCTCGTCGTCCGTGAGCAGCTCCGGCCCGGCCAGCCAGGGCAGCCCCTCGGCCGGCATGCAGTAGGTGCAGCGCAGGTTGCAGCGGTCGGTCAGCGAGACCCGTAGGTCCCGGGCGACGCGGCCGTACCGGTCGACGAGGACCCCGTCGGTCGTCGTCGGGGCGGCGGTCACCCGTCGACCGTAGCGTGTCCGGCACTCCGGAGCGCCGCGCGGGCCGCGGAGCCCACCGCGTCCGCGTACGCCCCGCCGAACAGCGCGGTGTGCACCAGCAGCAGCTGGACCTGGTGCAGCGGCACCCGCTCCCGCCAGCCGTCCGCCAGCGGCCACACCTCGTGATAGGCGGCGAGAATCCGGTCCAGGTGCGGCGGGCCGCCGAAGAGCGCGAGCTGGGCCAGATCCGTCTCGCGGTGCCCGCCGTGCGCGGCCGGATCGACCAGCCACACCCGGTCGTCGACCCCCCAGAGCAGGTTGCCCGGCCAGAGGTCGCCGTGGAGCCGGGCCGGCGGCTCGTCGCCGCCGAGCTCACCGATCCGGTCGATCAGCTCCTCGACCAGGTCGGCCTCCGCGCTCGCGAGCGCGCCGTTGTCGACCGACATCCGCAGGTACGGCAGCAGCCGCCGACGAGCGAACCACTCCGGCCACGGGCCCGGGTCCGGCGTGTTGTCCTGCGGCAGCGCGCCGATGAATCCGGCCCACTCGGCGCCGAACGCCGATGCCCCGGCCCGGTGCAGACCGGCCAGCTCGCGCCCGAACCGCTCGGCCGCCGCCGGCGTCGGCTCGCCGGGGTCGACCCAGTCGAGCGCCAGCAGCTCCGGCAGCGCCACGATCACCTCCGGTACGGCGACCGTGCCCGCCGCGCGCAGCCAGCGCAGCCCGGCCGCCTCGGCGGCGAAGAAGCCCTCGGGGATTGGCCGCCCCGCGCGCTCGGGCCAGGTCTTGGCGAAGACCGAGTGCCCGTCGTCGAGGGTGAGCCGGGACGCGGCGCAGCTGTCCCCGCCGGAAACCGGCGTCTCCCGGATCCGCTGATGGGTCAGGAAGGTCGGCAGGTGCTCCGGGTGCGCTCGCAGGTACGCCAGGTCCATGAGCGCAAGGTATCCGCTCCCGCCGCTCGCCGTGGGTCGTGCGCCGTCCCGGCACCTGACCGTACGGCGCTCACCTGCGCCAATACTCTCCGTATCTGTGGACGAACCGCGTGTCGTCCACAGGGTCTGTCGAGCCGAGGGCAGCCGGCGCACGCTGCCGGCATGACACCGACCGACCAGCCCCGGCTCGCCGTCCGCTCACCCGCCGACCTCATCGCCGCCGTGCCGTACCTGCTCGGCTTCCACCCCACCGACAGCGTGGTCGTGGTGGCGCTGCGCGGCCGCCAGGTCGTCTTCGCCGCCCGGGGCGACCTGCCCGAGCCGGGCACCGACCCTCGGCCCGCCGCCCGGCATCTGGCGCAGGTCGTCGCCCGGCAGGACGCCGAGTCCGCCACCGTGATCGGCTACGGGCCGGCCGCCCGGGTGACCGGAGCGGTCGACGCGGTCGGTGCGGCCCTGGACGCGTCCGGACTGCTCGTCCTCGACGCGCTACGGGTCACCGACGGGCGGTGGTGGTCCTACCTCTGCACCGAGCCGGAGTGCTGCCCCCTCGACGGCACCGCGTACGACCCGCAGGCCAGCGAGGTCAGCGCGGCGGCCGTCTTCGCCGGCCAGGTGGCCCTGCCCGACCGGGCCGCGCTGACCGCGCAGGTGTCCCCGCTCGACGGGCCGATCCGGGTCGCCATGCACCGGGCCACCGCACGGGCCCGGCGCCGCTTGGCCGAGCTGACCGAGAAGGCTGCCGGGACCGCGCAGGTCGGCGGGTCAGTCCGCTCGGCCGGGGTGGCGGCGGTGCGCGGCGCATTCCACCGCCACCGACGCGGCGAGCGGCTGGGCGACGACGAGGTGGCCTGGCTGACCGTGCTCCTCACCCACCTTCCGGTGCGCGACCACGCCTGGGAACGCACCGACGGGCGGGACACCGACATCAGCCTCTGGACGGAGGTGCTGCGCCGGGCCGAGCCGGAGCTGATCGCCGCTCCGGGTAGCCTGCTCGCCTTCGCGGCCTGGCGGGCAGGACAGGGTGCCCTGGCCGCGGTGGCCCTGGAACGGGTGCTCGCCGCCCACCCCGACTATTCGCTCGCGCTGCTCCTGGACGACATGCTCCGCCGTGGGCTGCCCCCGTCCGAGCTGGACGGCTGGCCCACGGTCGATTCCCCCGAGGTGATCCGCCGCCGGCCCCGCCGCCCCCGCCGGCCAGCCCGGCCATGATCGTGGCTGCGCAGCTGTTCGACACGCCGCCAAACCTCCAGCCCGACTGTCAACGATCGCGACCCGGGAAGCTATCCCTTGATCCGCTGCGCGCCCGCGTAGACGTTCATCGTCCGGCCGCGCAGGAAGCCGACCAGGGTCATCCCGGCCTCCTCGGCAAGCTCGGCCGCGAGGGTGCTCGGCGCGGAGACGGCCGCCAGCAGCGGCACACCGGCCATCCACGCCTTCTGGGTCAGCTCGAAGCTGGCCCGGCCGGAGACCAGCAGCACGTGCCCGGCCAGCGGCAGCCGGCGTTCCCGGACCGCCCAGCCGACCACCTTGTCCACCGCGTTGTGCCGGCCGACGTCCTCGCGCGCCACCACCAGCTCACCGTCGGCCGTGAACAGGCCGGCCGCGTGCAGGCCGCCGGTCCGGTCGAAGGCGCGCTGCGCCGCGCGCAGCCGGTCCGGAAGGGCGGCCAGCGCCTCCGCGGTCACGCTGAGCGCGTCGTCCCGCACGGCGAACCGCGACCGGGTGCGTACGGCGTCGATGCTGGCCTTGCCGCACACCCCGCACGAACTGGTCGTGTAGAAGTTGCGGGCTGGGTCGGTGGCGGGCTCCGGTACGCCCGGTGCCAGCACCACGTCGACCACGTTGTAGGTGTTCGGCGTTTCCGCGCCGGCGCAGAGCTGCGCGGTGTGCACGTCGTCGGCCGAGCGGATCAGCCCCTCGGTGAGCAGGAACCCGATCGCCAGGTCCAGGTCGTCACCGGGGGTGCGCATGGTCACCGCAAGCGGCTTCCGCCGGCCCGGGCCCGCCGGCCCGACGCGGATCTCCAGCGGCTCCTCCACCGCCAGGGTGTCCGGCCGCCGTACCTGGCTACGCCCGTCGGCCGCCCCGTCGAGGTCGATCCGGAGCACGCCACGCCGGTCAGTCGCCCGTCCCATCCCGCCATCCTGCCTCGCCAGGCCGGCCACCCGCACGCCGACGTCGCTCCCGCCCGGCACCTGCGGGGCCGCGCGTCGCCGCATGATCCACTCAGGTTGCGGCAGGTTGTGGCATCCTGCGCCCGCAAGGCCCCAACCTGCCGCACATTGCGCCGGCCGGCCCCTGCCCGGCCGGCTTTCGGGGCGGTTAGCGTGGCCGGGTGGCGTACGCGGCGGTGGTGCTCTCGGGGGGCGCGGCCCGGCGCATGGGCGGGGTGGACAAGCCTGCGCGGCCGGTCGGCGGCCGGTCGATGCTGCACCGGGTGCTGGCTGCGGTCGTCGACGCCGCGCCGCGGATCGTGGTCGGCCCCGCCGGCCCGCTACCCGCCGGCGTACGGGTGACCCGCGAGGCACCGCCCGGCGGTGGCCCGGTCGCCGCCACCGCCGCGGGGCTGGCCCGCCTCGGCCCCGGCACGACCACCATCGCCCTGCTCGCCGCGGATCTGCCGCTGCTGACCCCGGCGGCGGTGACCGACCTGCGGCGCGTGCTGGAGGGGTCGGGCGCCGACGTTGCCTGCTACGTGGACGGTGACGGCCGCAGGCAGCAGCTCTGCGGGGTGTGGCGGGCGGCCGCGCTGCGGGCCGCGGTCGACCGGCTGGCGGTCGAGCGGGGCGGCACGGTCGACGGGGCCCCGGTGCGCGGGCTGCTGGCCGGGGCGGACGTACGGGAGGTCACGTGGTCCGGGTTCGGGCCGCCGCCCTGGTTCGACTGCGACACTGACGAGGACGTACGCCGGGCCGAGGAGTGGACACGATGACGGTGATGGACGACTGGGTCACGGCGGCCTGCGCCGAGCTGGGGATAGACCCGGGCGAGGTGTCGGTGCCGGTCGTGCTCGACCTGGCGAAGGACGTGGCCCATCAGGTGCTGCGCCCGGGCGCGCCGGTCACCGCGTACCTGTTGGGGGTGGCCGTGGGGCGGGGGGCCGACCAGGCCGCGACGGCCGCCCGGCTCAGCGAGCTGGCCGGCACCTGGCCGGTCGAGCTGGACGGGACCGGGCCGACCGGGTAGCTCGCCCGGGCGGGGGTGTCCGATCCCGGTCCGGCGTGATTCGTCTGTCACGGCCCGTGGGTAGGGTGGCGGTGACGGACGGAGGCGATCATGACGGCAGAACCCCCCTCGACGCCGGTCGACGAGCCCGCCGGCGCAACGTCGGAGCAGTACGAGTCGATCCTGCTGGACGAGCCGACCACGGCCGACCTTCGGGCCAAGGTGACCGAGGCCTGGCGGGACTTCGCGAAGGCGCTGGCCGACCGGCTGCGCGTCCTGCCCGCCGGCGCGCACCTGGAGTTGACCCTCGACCCCACCGCCTCCGGCACCGGCGACGCCGTCTATTCGATCGGCGCCGATGTCGTCGAGGTGGGCCGGCTGTCGGCGCGGGCGGTCGGCAACGCCATGCTGCCCCCGGGCTACCGGCTGGACCGGGCCGCGGTGGCCGACATGATCGCGCTCGGCTGGTCCCCGCCCGGGGTGGTGGAGGGTTCCGGCGACCAGTTCGGCCTGGACTGCACGGTCGCGGAGGCGAGCCGGCTGGCGGCCGTGCTGTCCCGGACCCTCCGGGATGTCTACGGCGCTCCCCACCCCGCCTTCCTGGTCTACCTCGCGCAGGATGCCGAAGGTGAGCCGCTGCCGGTGGAACCGCTGGGCACCGCCCGCAGCGAGTTCGGCCCGGACCGGGACGTGTCGGCCGAGCTGGACGAGGCGCTGGCCGTTGCCGCACGCGGCAACGCTGGCGACGACGACGTGCTCGCGTTGGCGGAACGGGTGCGTACCGTCGTCTCCACCATGCTCAGGGCCAAGTCGGACCAGCTGCAGGTCGACTCGGACGGCGACATCAACATCCGCGCCGGCTCGGCGATGGTCTTCGTCCGGGTACGCGACAATCCGCCCCTGGTTGACGTCTTCTCCCCGGTGCTCACCGAGATCGAGCCGACCGAGCGCCTCTACGTGAAGCTCTCCGAGTTGACCAATCGGATGCCGATCGGCCGCCTCTACTGCGCGGACGACACGGTCTGGGCCTCGATCCCGGTCTTCGGCCGTAACTTCCAGCCCTCTCACCTGATGCTCGCCGTGCAGGTGATGACCGGTCTGGCCGACGAACTGGACGACCGGCTGCACGGCGAGTTCGGCGGTAAGCGCTTCTTCGGCGATGACCAGTCCTCCCGCGCCCAACCGGACCACCGCACCGGCATGTACCTCTGACACCCACCCAACCGGCGCCCGGGCCGCGTCGGGGAATCAGTGGAGGTCGAGGAGGGTCTTGCCGACCGTGGTACGGGACTCGATGGCGGCGTGCGCGTCGGCGGCCTTCTCCAGCGGGAAGCGTTGTCCGATCAACGGCCGGAGCCGCCCGGCAGCCGCCTCGGCGAGTGCCTGTTCGGTGAACGCCCGCAGCTGCGCCGGTGCGGCGGACGGCCGGAGCAGGGTGATTCCGCGCGCCGCCGCGAGTTCGGCGGACAGGTCCGCCCAGGTGCCGCTGGCCAGCCCGAAACTGAGCATTCGTCCACTCGCGCCGAGCAGGTCGAACGCGTCGCGGGCGACCTGCCCGCCCACCCCGTCGAAGACCACGTCCACCCCGCCGGTGGCCGCGCGCACCCGGTCGGTCCAGTCCGGCTGCCGGTAGTCCACCACCGGGTCGAGGCCGCGCTCGCGCAGTAGCGCCACCTTCCGCGTACCTCCGGCGGCCGCGACGACCTGGGCGCCGACCGCCGCCGCGAGCTGTGTCAGCAGGGTGCCGACCCCGCCCGCCGCCGCCTCGACCAGAACCCGGTCGCCGGGACGCAGCCCGGCCGCGCGTACCAGCATGGTGGCGGTACGACCGTCGGCGAGCATTGCGACCGCCTCGTCCAGCGGCAGCCCCGCCGGGACCTCGATCGGTGCGCCGCGGTCGACGACCACCCGCTCGGCGTACCCGCCCGAGCCACCGGTACCGCTCACCACCCGGCGCCCGACCAGCTCCGGCTCGACGTCCGCGCCGACGGCGCTGATCACGCCGCCCACCCCGTTGCCGGGGATCAACGGCGGCGCGGTCGGGAATGGCCCGAAGCCGGTGGCCCGGAACATGGTCTCCACGAAGGTGAGGTTGGCGTGCGCCACCTCGATCAGCACCTGCCCGGGCCCGGGAGCCGGATCGGGCGCTGGCCCCGGCAGCAGCACCTCCGGACCTCCGAATTCCCGTAACCACACAGCGCGCACGTGTCCCCCTTCCGACGACCGGCCTCCAGCCAACAACCTCAACCCGAGTTGAGGTCAACCGCCGCGGGCAGGAAGCCCGACTCGCGCCGGAGGAGGGAGGTGTCCGTCAGGTCAGGGGCAGCCAGCCGAGGGTGCGGGCGGTGGCCGGATCGGTGACCCGCAGCCCCGCCTCCGACACGATCCAGAGCTCCCCACCGACCAGCAGGGACCGGAGTGCCGGGTCGTTCCCGTGGTTGACGGTGCCCACCTCGGTGATGCTTCCGCCGTTGACGGTGAGCAGCCGGATCGCGCCGCTGTCCAGCGGCAGCGCCAGCAGCCCGGTCGTCGGGTCGAACAGGAAGGCGTGCGGGTCGTACTCGACCGTCGACATGCTCTCGGGCAGGTGGTAGCGGGCCAGCCGGGCGGGGCGGGCCGGGTCGTGGACGTCGAAGAGGGAGACCTGCAGGCCCAGTGCCCGGCCCCGGCCGTCGGCCTCCTGCCCGACCCCGAGCAGCCGACCCTCGGAAACCGGGTGCAGGTAGGACGACCAGCCGCTGATCTTCAGCTCGCCGGTGACCCGGGGCGCGGCCGGGTCGGTCAGGTCCAGCGCGTACAACGGGTCGGTCTGCCGGAAGGTGACCACGTAGCCGGTCCCGCCGAGGAAACGTACCGAGTAGATCCGCTCGCCCCGGCCCAGGCCGGTGACCACACCCGTCTCGGCCAGCCGGTCGTCTTGCCGGGTGAGCACGTGAACGGCCGACTCGCTGGTCGTACCCCGAGTGGTCTCCCGGGTCGTGGCCACCCGTAGGTGCCCCTGCCACTCGGAGAGGGCGTACTGGTTGACGGGTGTGCCGGGGACGCTGCCCGTGGCGACGTAGCGGGGGTGCCCGGGACCGCCGGTGTCGAACTGGTAGATCTCGGTCCACACCGCCTCGGGCCGCCACGGCCGATCCCACCGGCGCGGTCCGGGTCCGGCCTCGCCGGCCAGATAGAGGCTGCCCGACGTGCCGTACACGAGGTCGGCGTCGGAGGCGATGCTGACCGGGTCGCCGTCGCCGAGCCGGCCGGTGGCGAGATCGAAGGTGAGCACGGTCAGCAGGGCCGTGCCGGTGGAACTGGCCGGCCGGCTCAGCCGGTCGCAGCCGACCCGGCCGACGTGCCGCACGCCGTCGGCGGTCCACTCGTACCGGGGCAGCCAGGCGTCCAGGCCGGCCTTCGCGATCACCGCGCGGTTGGCCGCGGTCCGCTCGGCGTCGGTGGCCCGCTCGTCGTACCGGAAGGAGAGCAGCGGCTCCGAGCGGACGACGACCCGGGCGGTCGACCCGGTCAGCCGCGCGTCGAGCAGACCGCCCTCGATCCGGTACGTCCCGATGATCCTCGGCGGCCCGACCAAATCGACCAGGAGCAGCCGGGGCCGGGTGTCCTCCCCGGGCCCGGCCGGCACGTGGCCCCCTCGCAGCACGGGGGACCGAACCAGCACCAGCGCCCGGTCGCCGTGCAGCAGCAACTCGCCGTCGGGCCACCACCGGTCCCGGCCCGCCCCGGCGAGGTCGAGCCGGCCGCTCTCCCGCCGGGTCGCCGGATCCACCACCCGCAGCACCCCACGGGTGACTGTGACGATCCGCCGTCCGTCGGTCTTCACCAGGTCCGGCTCGTCGGCGCCCGACTCGTGGTTGTTCGTGCCGGAGTAGGCCGGTGCCGCGGCGTCCTCCCGGCCCGTGACGGCGGCGCCCCCCGCCGGCACGGCGCCGAAGTCGACGGCGCGCCGCCAGCCCTGCCCGAAGCCCCACGGGCCGACGACGGCGGTGGCGGCTGCCCGCAGCCCGGCCAGCGCCTCGGCACACGAGTCGTACGAGATCAGCCGGAGTGCGGCGGGTGGCGGCGGCACGGGCGCGTTCGGCACGGGCGCGTTCGGCGCGGACATTGCCGGCGCGACGGAGCTGCCGCCCAGCAGGGCCAGGGCGAGCAGGCCGGCCGCCCCGGCGACGGTGGTTACGGGTCGCATGTCCGTTTCGACGCGGGCCGGCCCGGCCCGGTTCCCGGTCGCGAGCACCGCCCGCGGCACCCGGCCGGGGCCGCCGCCCGGGCAGCTCAGACCGGCTGGGCAGGTCAGGGGGTCAGGGACCGGCTGGGCGGTTCAGGGGCCGGACGGGCCGACGCCGGGGGATTCGACCAGCCGGGAGAGGACAATGGTGCTGCGGGACGAGGTGACGAAGGACTCGGCCCGGAGCCGCTCCAGCGCCTCCTCGAGGTGGGAGATGTCGGCGGCCCGCAGGTGCACCAGCGCGTCCGCCTCCCCGGAGACGGTGTACGCGCCGACCACCTCGGGGTGCCGGCGTACGGCGACCCCGATCTGCGCCGGGGTGGTCCGGCCGGCGCAGAAGAGCTCGACGAAGGCCTCGGTGGTCCAGCCGACGGCGGCCGGGTCGACGATCGCGGTGAATCCCCGGATGACCCCAGACGATCGAAGCCGGTCGACGCGTCTTTTGACCGCGGGGGCGGAGAGTGACACCCGCGTGCCGATGTCCGCGTACGAAACACGGGCGTCTGCCACGAGCAATGCAATGATTCGCTGGTCAATCGCGTCTATCTGCAACGTTCCGCCTCTGGCAAGCAATGGTTGTGGCTGTTACCAAAGTTGTACCGTACCTACTCTTGGTGATCGTGAACCAGCAGCGAGTCCCGCGAAAGCGGACATATCTCATGTGCTCCCCCGACCACTTCACGGTCGAGTACGCCATCAATCCGTGGATGGACGTGACCGCGCCGGTCGACGCGGAGCTGGCGGTCAAGCAGTGGGACCGCCTGCGGGAGACCCTCGTCGGCCTCGGCCACGAGGTGCACCTGCTCACCCCCGAGCGGGGCCTGCCGGACATGGTCTTCGCGGCCAACGGCGCCTTCGTGGTGGACGGCACGGTCTACGGCGCCCAGTTCAAGTACGAACAGCGGACCGCCGAGGCCGCCGCGCACCGCGCCTTCTACGAGGAGAACGACTGGCGGTTCGTCGCGCCGAGCGTGATCAACGAAGGCGAGGGCGACTTCGCGTACCTGCCGGACGCGCACGGCGGCCTGATCCTCGCCGGCTACGGCTTCCGCACCGAGCTGGCGGCGCACGCCGAGGCGCAGGAGGCGCTCGGCCGCCCCGTGGTCTCGCTGCGTCTGGTGGACCCGCGCTTCTACCACCTGGACGTGGCGCTCGCATCGATCGACGACGAGAACGTCGTCTACTACCCGGGCGCCTTCTCGGCGGCCAGCCAGAAGATC
Organism: Micromonospora sp. NPDC048999; assembly: GCF_040649295.1. Lineage (NCBI taxonomy): Bacteria > Bacillati > Actinomycetota > Actinomycetes > Micromonosporales > Micromonosporaceae > Micromonospora > Micromonospora sp. NPDC048999. Next base: position 794,574 of record NZ_JBEZFI010000001.1, read on the forward strand.
CTCGCCCAGCTCTTCCCGAACGCGGTGATCGCCGACGACGAGGACGCCCTGACCTTCGGCCTGAACCTGGTCAGCGACGGGCTCAACGTCGTGCTGAACACCGAGGCGACCCGGCTGGCCGGCAAGCTCAAGGCGGTCGGGTACAACCCGGTTCCGGTCGAGCTGGCCGAGCTGAAAAAGGGCGGCGGCAGCGTGAAGTGCTGCATCGCCGAGCTGCGGCACTGACGGGTATCCCGTGCCGAGCACGCCGCGTGGGCGGCCTTCTCACAAAGGAGGCCGCCCCGTGCGGTGTACGGACGGGGTCAGCCCAGCGTGGCCAACTCGGAGACCACGACGTTCGACAGCAGCCGGCCGTCGCGCTGGACCCGGCGTAGGTACCACTTCTGCTGCGGGGTACGCGGCTGGTTGAACTGCCAGGGCCCGCGCGGGCTGTCGATCTGGCCGATCTTGCCGAGCGCCAGGTTGACCAGCTGCGGGGTCGGGTTCGCCCCGACCAGCCGGATCGCCTTGTCCAACACCTGCGCGGCATCGTACGAGGCCATCGCGTAGGTGGTCGGAGTGGCGTTGTGCGTCTTCCGGTACGCCGAGGCGAACACCCGGTTGGCGCTGTTGTTGAGGTCGGCCGAGTAGTTCAGGGCGGTGTGGATGCCGTACTTCTCGATCCGCGTCCGCAGCTCACCGCCCTCACCGTCGTCGAGCTGGCTCAGCACGGAGCCCTCGGTGAGGAAGCCGGGCGCGTAGATCGGGCCCCGGTAGCCCTCGTCGTAGAGCTGCTTGATGAAGCTCGTCGCGGCCGCGCCGGTGTAGTGGCAGAAGACCGCCTGCGGCCTGCGAGGCAGTGCCTTGCGGATGGCGCTGGAGTATGCGCCCTTGCCCGGGTTGGACAGGTCGGGAGTGTAGACAAAATCGTTGACCCGGCGGCCGCTCTGCTCGTAGCCCCGCCGGAAGCCCTCGATGATGTCCCGGCTGCTCGTGGTCTTCGGAGCGAAGACGGTGATCCGGCTGGACGTGTCCTTGAGCGTCTGACGCAGGTACTGGCCGATCGCCTCGCCCGGCTCGCTGAGCACGTACGACGTGCGCCAGATGTAGACGACGCTCTGCAGGCTGATCGGGGAGGCGTTGGAGCCGACCAGCGGCACCCGGGCCTGCTCGACGGCGTCCCGGATGCCGAACATGACGGTGGGGCTGACCACGCCGGTGAGCGCGAGCACGCCCTCCTTGAGCAGTTTGTCGACGGCCGCCTGGCCGGTCTTGGCGCTGTCGCCCTCCTCGGCCGTCACCAGGGTCACCGGGTGTCCGCCGAGTTGCTGGTCGTTGAGGCTGAGGAAGAGCTGGAACCCGTTGGCGATCTCTTCGCCGATGGCCTTGTTCGGGCCGCTGCCCGGCACGATGAGCCCGATCTTGACCAGGCTGCCGGGCGCGTCGCCCTCGGAGTCGGAGCCGCAGCCCGCCGCCAGCCCGGTGGCACCCAACGCGGCCAGCAGTTGAAGAGCCCGCCTGCGGTTCATCTGCGACACCGACTTCCTTCCCGGAAAGGGCTGACAGGGCGCACGCCCCTCCGGCGTTCTACCTGCTTGGCGAACGTGCGTCAATGGCCGGAAGATCATCGTGCAGGAACCGCAACGCATCGACCACCCGGGGCCAAGCCGCCGAGTCGGGGGCAATAAGGCCGAAGTGCTCGCATTCGGGCAGCTCAATCAGGGTGGCGGGGGTGCCGGCGGCTTGGGCGGCGGCAACCCAGGAGCGGCTCATCGAAACCGGCACCTGGCGATCGAGGGCACCATGAATAACCACTGTCCGTGCCCGAATCGCCACCGAAGCGGATGGGTCGGCGGTCGCGTACCGCTCGGGGACCTCGGCCGGGCCGCCGCCGAGCAGCGCGGCGACCGCGCCCCCGTCCAGGTCCAGCCGGTACGCCTCGGCGAGGTCCGCGACCGGCGCCAGCGCGAGCACGCCGCCGACCGTGGCCGGGGCGTTCGCGGCCACGTGCAGCGCCAGGTGCCCACCGGCGGAGTGCCCGACCAGGATCGGCGGCGCCGGTGCCACCAGCCCGGGGAGCGCGGCGGCGGCCAGCCCGGGGAGCGCGGCGACCCCGGCCAGCACGTCGGTGAGGGTGTTCGGCCATCCCCCGCCGGGCTGGCCGGTGCGCCGGTACTCGACCTGGGCGACCGGATGACCGAGCGCCGCCAGCGCGGCGGCCATCGGGCCGGTGTGGGTGCGGTCGTACTCGGCGCGCCAGAAGCCGCCGTGCACCACGATCACCAACCGTCGGGCCGGACCACCGCCGGCCGGTCGGCGCAGGTCGGCAAGCTGCTCCGGATGGTCACCGTAGGCGACCGTGACGTCCGGCGGTGGGGCCGGTCGGGTCAGGACGGCGCGCGGGTCTGTGGACATGGCGGCGACGGTAGCGCGCCCGGCCGGGTGGTTCGGGCCCCGGAGCCGGTCCCGACTCGTGCGACGGGCGGCGGCTGGGTAAAGATGGGTGCCATGACCGAAGCGCACTCCGCCGGACACAACGACGAACACGACAACGACGGCATCCCCGGCACGGTGGTGGTGGTCGGGCCGGATGGTCGACCGGTCGGCACGATGCAGACCGAGGAGGGGCAGGGCGAGGACCCGACCCGCCTGGTGGAGCAGCCGGCCAAGGTGATGCGGATCGGCAGCATGATCAAGCAGCTGCTGGAGGAGGTCAAGGCGGCCCCCCTCGACGACGCCAGCCGGCACCGGATGCGAGAGATCCACGAGCGGTCGATCGTCGAGCTGAAGGAGGGCCTCGCCCCCGAGCTGCGCGAGGAGCTGGAACGGATCTCGCTGCCCTTCGCGGAGGACAAGGCACCCAGCGAGAGCGAGCTGCGGATCGCCCACGCCCAGTTGGTCGGCTGGCTGGAGGGGCTGTTCCACGGCATCCAGGCCGCCCTGGTCGCCCAGCAGATGGCCGCCCGGGTGCAGCTCGAGCAGATGCGCTCCGGCCGGGCCGCGCTGCCCAGCGGCCCCGGCGGGATAGCCCCCGGCATGCCGGGCATGCCGCCGACCAACGAGGGACACGCCCCGGGCCAGTACCTCTGACGGCCCGGGCTCAGCCCACCCCGAAGACCTGCTCCAGGTACGCCGCCACGCCGTCCTCGGCGTTCGACCCGGTCACCTCGTCGGCGATCTCCAGCACGGCCGGGTGAGCGTTGGCGACCGCCACCGCCCGCCCGGCCCAGGCCAGCATCGGCACATCGTTCGGCATGTCTCCGAACGCCAGCACCTCCCGCTCGTCGATCCCGAACCGGGCGGCGTACCAGGCCAGGCCCGCCGCCTTGGTCACGCCCGAGGCGGAGATCTCCACCAGCCCGCTGTACGACGAGTGGGTCGCCTCGGCCAGCCCCGCCAGCGCCCCGGCCACCACCCGTACGAACACGTCCGGGTCCTGCTCGCCGGCCCGGGCCAGCAGCTTCACCGCCGGGACGGCCAGCAGCTCCTCCGGCGACTCGATGGCCCGGATCGCGTCGGTGTCGGCGTCCCAGCGCAGTGGGTAGTGCGCCTCGTGCCGCATCTGCCGGCTGTTCACGATCTCCACCGCGAAGCTGATCCCGGGCACCTGGGCGCGTAGCCGCCGGGCCACCTCGGCGAGCAGTTCGGGAGCGAGCGGGTCGGCGCGGAGCACCTCGTCAGCGCCCGGGTCGTACACCACCGCCCCGTTGGCGCAGATAGCCGGCAGCGGCTCGGCGAGCTGGTCGTACACGAGTTGGAGCCAGCGGATGGGACGGCCGGTGACCAGCACGACCGGCGTGCCCGCCGCGGCGATCCGGGCCAGCACCCCGGCGGTGCGCGGGCTGATCGTCCGGTCGTCGCGGAGCAGCGTGCCGTCGATGTCGGTGGCGACCAGCCGAGGTGCCTCTCCCATCACCGGGAGAGTAGTCGATCCAGGTAGATCGCTACTCCGTCGTCGTCGTTGCGCAGGGTGATCTCGTCGGCCGCCGCGCGGACCTCCGGGTGGGCGTTGGCGACCGCCACCCGGGACCAGCCGGCCCAGCCGAACATCGGCAGGTCGTTGGGCTGGTCCCCGAAGACCAGGACCTCCGCGGGGTCGACGCCGAGCCGCTCGGCCACCACGCTCAGCCCGGTGGACTTGTCCACCCCCGGCGGGCAGATCTCGATGAAGCCGAGCCCGGCCTGGGTGAGCGTGGCCAGCGCCGGCGGGACGATCTGGCGAGCCACCGCCAGCAGCTCGTCCACGTGGTGGTCGGCGGTCCGGGCGAACGCCTTGATCACGTCGCCGGAGAGGCATTCCGCGCGGGTGCGCGCCTCGAACCGGTCCTGGTACGGCCAGCTCGCGTGGAAGTCGCCCCAGAGCGGCGCGTCGTGCTCGTCGGACGCCTCCACCATCACGGTCAGCGGGCCGACGGCGGCTTCCAGGTCGACGAGCAGCCCGGCGAGCACCTCGCCGGAGAGCCGCTCGTCGCGCAGCACCAGCGGCCCCTCGGGGTCGCTCTGGTCGACCACCCGTCCCCCGCCGGCCATCACCAGGAAGTCGGCGGCGCGGATGTCGTTGCGGGTCAGTTCGGTCAGGCGCGGTCCGCGGCCGGTCGCGCCGACCACCGGGATCCCCGCGGCCCGCACCCGGTCAAGCACCTGGTGGGTGTACGCCGAGACGGTCTCGTCGCTGCGGACGAGCGTGCCGTCGAGGTCGGTGGCGATCAGCTTGGGCAGCCCCGGGCGGGTCATGGTTCCTCCTTCGCCCGCCGCCGTCGCGTCAGCCGTCAGGTCGTCGGTGCCTCGGCCCACGACCGGCGGGCAGCAACCGTATCTCGCGGAACGGGTCGCAACCATGGCTTTTTGGCGAATCGGACACCAACCCGTGGCGGCTGTTCGGTGTCCCGCCGCGCCCAGCTCAGCGTGGCGCTTCGGGACGGGCGAACGGCATGGTGGGCTCGACCGTCAGGCCGGCCGGCGCGGGCGGCCGGTAGTCCTCGTCCGAACGGGGTCGGCCCCGTCCCGCCCGGCCGTGGTCCGGTGACGCCGTTGCGGCCTCGCCGTCCGGATCGAGTTGCGCGCCGGTTGCTCGTCCGGACAGGTAGAGGCCGGCCGCGAGCAGCACGGTGGCCACGAAGGCGGTGACCAGTCCGCGTCCGTGGTCGACCCGGAAACCGTCCTCCGGCCCGTAGATGAAGAGGCGCTGCTCCGAGGCGCCCAGCGACAGGGCGGTGGCGGTCAGCACGGCGAGCATCGCGGCGGCGAGGCCGAGACCGGCCACCCGGGCGTTCTGCCGCGCCGGGCCGGTGCCGCGCAGGGCGAGCGCGACCGCGCAGGTCAGGCCGAGTAGCCCCACCAGGTAGGCGACGCCGAAGCCGCCCACCTCCGCCACCCCGCTCGGCGTCCGGAGGGTGGTGTTTCCCTCCGGACCGTTGTTCGGGATCGTCATGACCGCCCACTCGCCGATCAGCGAGGCGACGGCGGCCACCGCGCCGAGGCCGGCCAGCACCGGCGGCAGCCGGCGGTCCCGCGCCAGCCCGGCCAGCGAACGGCCGACCCGGCCGGGCGGCGCGGATTCGACGTCACCCCACTCCACGACGGTCATGCCGGCTGACCGGTCGTCCTGTCCAGGGATGGGAAGATCGGACATCGGCCACCCTTCCGCGTCGGCGGGCCTGCGTCGAATCATGACACAGGCGGCCCCGGCGACCGGTCCGCCCGGCTCGCCGCTGCTCGGTGTTTTTCGGCCGGGTTTCGGTTAGCGTCGGAGACATGCCTATCCGTACCGCTTCCGCACATTGGCAGGGCGACCTCGCCGGGGGTGCCGGCACGGTCCGCACCGGCAAGGGCGGCCTGACCGGCAACTACTCATTCAAGTCGCGCTTCGAGGAGGGTGAGGGGACCAATCCCGAGGAGCTGATCGGCGCCGCGCACGCCGGCTGCTTCTCGATGGCCTTCTCCAAGCAGCTCGCCGACGCGGGCGCGACCGACATCTCGGTGGAGACCACCGCCAAGGTGCACTTCGACAAGACCGACGCGGGCATGACCGTGACCCGGATCGACCTGGAGACCGTCGGTCAGGTTCCGGGCATGGACGCGGCCCAGTTCACCAAGCTGGCCGAGGTGGCCAAGGAGAACTGCCCGATCTCGCGGCTGCTCTCCCCGGGCGCCCAGATCACCCTGGCCGCCCGCCTCGCCTGATCCGGCACGGCGCGGCACGGAAGGAGTGTCCCATCCGGAACTCCGGTGGCCACTCCTTCCGTGAACGTGCGCCGGTACGGGCGGATGGTCGGGTGGTGGGTCGGGGAGGATGGGCGGCGTGGCCGTGGAAATGAGTCGGGAGCGGTTCGAGGAACTCGTCGGCGAGGCGCTCGACGAGGTGCCCGAGGAGCTGCTCGGGCTGATGAGCAATGTGGTCATCCTGGTCGAGGACGATCCGCCCCCGGGCGAGAGCCTGCTCGGGCTCTATGAGGGGCACGCCCTCACCGAGCGGGGCTGGAACTACTCCGGCGTCCTGCCGGACCGGATCCTCATCTACCGTCGCCCGATCCTGCGGATCTGCGACACGGAGGAGGACGTCGTCGACGAGGTCGCGGTGACCGTGGTGCACGAGATCGCCCACCACTTCGGCATCGACGACGAGCGGCTGCACGCCCTCGGCTGGGGCTGACCGCGCTGCGGGCGTCCGTCCGGTCGCTTGCAGCGTCAGCTCAACTCGCCGGCGCGCAGCCGGGCCAGCCAGGCCGCCGCGTCGGCGTAGTCGGCGTCGGAGAGACCGGCCGGAGCGGGGACCGGCCGGTCACTCGCCGCCGGGCTCCAGCGGTGTCGGGGGTACGACCCGAGGAAGCGCACGCCCGCGCAGATCCGACGCAGCCCCTGTAGCGCCTCACCGAGCCGGGCATCGGCCACATGCCCGGTGCAGTCGAGAAAGAACACGTACCGGCCGAGCGCCTCGCCCGTCGGGCGGGACTCGATCCGGCTCATGTTCACCCCGCGTACGGCCAGTTCCATCAGCACCGACAGCAGCGCGCCGACCCGGTCGTGGGCGATGTAGACCGCCAGCGACGTGACGTCGTCACCGGTGGGCGGCGGGGGTGGGCCGGGGCGGGACACCAGCGCGAACCGGGTCACCGCGTCCGGATGATCGGCGATCTTGTCGGCGAGCACGGCCAGTCGGTGTCGGGTCGTGCCGATCGGGGCGCAGATGGCGGCGTCGTACTCGCCCCGCGCCGCGCCCGCCGCGGCGGCGCCGTTGGACAGGACGTCGACCACGACCGCGTCGGGCAGATGGTCGCGCAACCAGCCCCGGCACTGGGTGGAGGCCTGCGGGTGCGCGGCCACGCTCCGCACCTCGGCCAGGGAGCTGCCCGAACGGGCCGCCAACACGAACTCCACCGGCAGGATCACCTCTCGGGTGATCACCAGCGGTTCGCCCTCGGCCAGCTCGTCGAGGGTCACCCCGACCGCGCCGCCGATCGAGTTCTCCAGCGGCACCAGGGCCGCGTCCGCCTCTCCGGCCCGTACGACGTCCAGCGCCTCGCCGACGCTGCGGGCCGGCGACCGGCTGCCTCGCTCGGCGGCGGGGACGGTACGCAGTGCCTGCTCGGCGAAGGTGCCCTCGGGGCCAAGGTAGACGAAGCGGGTCGGCGGTGTTCCGGGCATGACGACCAGCCTACGCACCGGGGACGCCGTCACAGGCCAGAGTCCGGATGCCCGGTGGGCCGGCGGCGCGTACCTCGGCGGAGCAGACGTCGGTCCCGGCGGTCACCAGCTCCAGGGCGCCCGGCTCCGTCCGGGTGACCACCTGGAGTTCCTCGCGCCCGGTCATCGCCAGCACGGTGTACTGCCAGCCCTCCGCGCAGAGCGGCCCTTTGCGGACCGTGACCCGGACGTTCTCGGGGAGCACCCGTCCGGCGCGCAGCACCGCGATCACCCGATCGCCGGACGGGCCGGATCCGCACGGCGCGGCGCTCGGGGCGGTGGTGGGGCTACGGGTCGGGGCGGCCACCGTGGCCGGGGAGGTCGGCGTCGCGGTCGGCACGGCCGTGGCGGTGGCCGTGGCCGAGGTGGTGGCGGCTGGTGGGGCCGGCCGCCGTAGCTCCGGTGGCGTGCCGCAGCCGGCGAGCGCCAGCAGTGCGACCAGTGCCGCCGGAACGGACCGCGGGGCGCGCGGCGTCACCGGACGGCTCGGCCTCCGCCGGTCGGTGGGCCTGGGTGGGGTGGCTGGCACGGGTCCGATCCTCGGGAATCGAGGGGCATCATTGTGGCCGGTTTGGCCGAGCCAATCGTAGGAGGATCATCCGGCCGGGTGAAGGCCACCTGTGCGCCCGGTGCCCGGCCCGCTCCGGCGCGCTGGGCCGCCGCACCGGGGCCGGCTCCGGCATCGCCGGCGTGGCGCGGGTCAGACCTTGGAGAAAAAGGTGAGGGAGCCGGCCACCTTGCCGTCGGCGAGCACCGGGGTGGAGATGGCGTCGACGGTGGTGCCGCCATCGGTGCCGGCCCCCTGCATTCGGAGCAGGCCGCGGGCCAGCCGCCCGGAGTGCAGGGCGAGCAGCGGCGGGATCCTGTCGGTGTCCTGCTCGGTCAGCTCGCTCGGCACGGCGGTGAAGTCGACCAGGCGCAGGCCGCCCTCCAGCAGTGGCCGCCCGATCACGGCCTCCGGCGTGCCGAGGCTGAGCAGCTCGCAGCCGGACGCGGAAATCGCGACGACGGTCGTGCCGGCGTCGATCAGCAGGCACGGCTCGGCGGCCCGGCGGACCATGCCGGACCACTGCCCGACGTTGTCGAACGCCTGCTCGGTCGGTGTCCCGGCTGCGGGCGCGAAGACTTCCGAGAGCGACAGTTCGACGTGGGCCACCGCGCCTCCTATGTACACCGACGGTCCGTCCACGCTAGCCGGTCGCACGGCGGCCGCGCGACCGCGCTGGACCACCGGGCCGCCGGTGCTGCTCGGGGCGCCTCAGCGCCGGCGGGGGCGTGGGACAGGTGTCGGTGCGACGGGTGCCCGTGTCGGGGCGGCCGGCGACGGCGCGGACCGACGGAACCACCGGAGGCGGCGCCGCGGACCACGTGGCGTCGCCGCAGACGTTACCGGCGGGCGGCCCGCTTGTCAGGGGCCGTTCGGCCCTCGTCATACCACCGGTAGTCGGCCGCTGGACGGTACGTGCCGTTGAACCAGGTGGATGGGGCCTGGGCGACCCGGGAGAGCTTCTCGGCGGTGGCCGGGCTGATCCGGTTGCCGCCCGCCACGAGGAGCCGGTCCAGCTCTCGGTGGGTGGCCATTAGGCAGTCCTTCGGCAGGCCGTACACGCTGATGACCCCCGAGCCGACGAAGGTCAGCACCGGACTCACCGGGATCGGCAGGCCGACCGCCTCGGAGAGGGCCTTGCTGGCCCGCTTGGCGTCCCGACGCGCCTCGGTCACATAGGGCGGACGCTTCCCGTTGATCTGCACCACGTCGCCGGCGACGAGCACCCGGGCGCGGCCGTGGTCAACGACGGTGACCGCGAAGAGCCCGCTCGGCCCGATGGCGAGGAAGCCCGCCCGTTCGGTCTGGCCGCGGTCGAGCAGGACGTCCGAGACATCCGTCCGGGGCCACTCGATGACGTGCCAGGCGGGACCGAGGTGGTCGAGTTGGCCGAGCGCCCGGGCGCCGGCCGCCTCCAACCGGCGGGCGCCCCGGTCGGCCCGGCGGCGGCGGGCCCACTCCAGCGGAGTCGGTCGGGCCGGTTCGAGCGCCGAGGTGGGCTCGACCCGGGGATGAGGCGTCGAGACCGGTGACAGGGCCCGGGTCGGCGCGCCTCGGCGTGCGGGAAAGACAGTCATCGCGACCTCCGGCAAAAGGTCTCTCGAAGTTATGTCTCCACTACCCTACGTTGCGCACCCGGGTGGTCGGCAAGTTGGATCGCCGGAATGAGTGCGGATGAATGCCATATTCATTCACACTTCTTTTCCCGGATGGTGCGGACGTCGTCCTACGCTGCGAAGGTGACCCACTATGTGGACAGCGAGGTCGCCCGACTCGGCACGGTGCTGCTGCACCGCCCCGGGCCGGAACTGGCCCGCCTCACCCCACGCAACAACGACGCCTTGCTCTTTGACGCTATCCCATGGGTGGGACGGGCGCAGGAGGAGCATGACGCGTTCGCCGACGCCCTGCGCAGCCGGGGGGTGGAGGTGCTCTATCTGGCCACCCTGCTGGCCGAGACGCTCGCCGTGCCGGACGCCCGGGCCGAGCTGACCGAGCTCGTGCTGCGCTCGCCCCGGCTGGGCGACACGCTGCGCCGGCGGGTCGCCGACCACCTCACGTACCTCGACCCGGCCGCCCTGGCCGACGTGTTCATCGCCGGCCTCGCGCACGAGGAGCTACGGGTCGGCCGGGACCGGCCGGGCGGCCTGGTCTGGGCCCTGATGGATCGCCACGACTTCGTCGTCGACCCGTTGCCCAACCTGCTGTTCACCCGGGACTCCTCGGTCTGGATCTCCGACCGGGTCGCGGTGACCAGCCTGGCCATGCCGGCCCGGCGGCGCGAGAGCACGCTGACCGACGCCATCTACCGCCACCACCCGCGCTTCGCCGGCACGGAGTTCGTCTACCAGCCGGAACTGGAGCACCTGGAGGGCGGTGACGTGCTGCTGCTCGCGCCCGGGGTGCTCGCCGTCGGGGTGGGCGAGCGAACCACACCGGCCGGGGCGGAACGGCTCGCCCGGCAGGTCTTCGCCGCCGGCCTGTCGCACACCATCCTGGTGGTGCCGATCGCCCAGGAGCGGGCCACCATGCACCTGGACACCGTCTGCACCATGGTCGACGTGGACGCCGTACTGATGTATCCCAACATCGCCAGCGAACTGTCGGCGTACACGGTCATCGCCGGGGTGGACGGCGACGAGCCGCGCGTCGACGGCCCGGCGCCGTTCCTGCGCGCCGCCGCCGACGCGATGGACCTGGACCAGCTTCGGGTGATCGACACCGGCCTCGACCCGGTCACCGCCGAACGGGAGCAGTGGGACGACGGCAACAACACCCTCGCCCTCGCGCCCCGGCTGTGCGTGGGCTACGAACGGAACGTGGAGACCAACGCGCAGCTGGAACGGGCCGGTATCGAGGTGATCGCCATCGCCGGCTCGGAGCTGGGCTCCGGTCGGGGCGGGCCGCGCTGCATGTCCTGCCCACTGGTCCGCGAACCGCTACGCGGGTAAGGAGGGGCCCGTAAAGAAGGGGCCCCTCCTTACCCCTCAGCGCAGGGTGAGTTGGCGGCCGAGGAGACCCTGTCGGGCCCGGCGCCCGGCCGCGTCGAGCGGCTCCTGCTCCTCCAGCGCCTCCGCGTACCGCTTGGCGAACTCGGCGACCGGCTCCTCCCAGTCGGCGGCCGGAACGTCCTCAGGCAGGTCCCAGACCGGCACCAGCCGACCGTGCGCCCGGAACATGCCGGCGAAGCGGGTGTTGTCGCCGAGGGACAGCGTGCCGGCTGCGCTCAGCCGTGACAGCGCGTCGAGCGCCGCGTCCTCGTCGTCCGGCAGCGCCCAGCGCACGTGCGCCTTCTCCGGCACCTGGCACCAGTACGCGGCCCGCGCCGCCGCCAGCTTCGCGGTCGGGTAGACCGCCGCATTGGCCCGCTCCAGCGACGCCTGCACAGACGGGTCGTCGGTCGCGCCCGGGTCGAGCCAGAACTCGAACCCGTCGTGCATGCTGATCTCCAGCGGGCCGTCAACCAGGATGTCCTGGAGGCGGGGGCCCGGGCCGGGCAGCGGCGGCACCGACACCTGGCCGCCCGGCTCGGTACGCAGCGCGCAGAGCAGCGCGTCGGCCAGGTCCCGGGAGACGTCGCCGGACTGCTGGTGCCGCTGCAGGCCGATGAAGACCCGCCCGTCCGGCTTGGTCATCGCCGGGGCGGCCATCGGCAGCACGGTGGCCAGGGTGACCGGCCGGTCGCCGTACTCCTCGACCAGTTCGGGGGTCAGCTGCAGTGGCGCGGTGGCGGCCGGAACCAGCTCGCGCAGCGCGATCCACTCCGGCTCGTCGACCAGCCCCTCGAACGGTCGGGGCACGAAGACGTCGCGCACCTTCTCCCGCTTCGGGGCAGCTTCCACGGCTGCCCGCTGATTCTTTCGACGCTTACTCATGCAGCCGCCTCGCTTCGCTCGCTGCCCTTGCTCACGGCGACACAGCCTAGATGCCGGGCCGGGGTCCCCGTGGGCAGGACCCGTCTCTCGGCTCCGCTCAGCCGGCCACCAGCACGTCCGGCCGCGGCGAGCCGACCGGGTCGAACTCGGCCCAGACGCGCTGACCGAGGCCGTCGCGCTCGACACCCCAGCGGCTGGACAGGCCGGCGACGATGTGCAGGCCGCGTCCGTCGACCGATCCCGGGGCCGGTCGACGGAGCAGCGGGCCCGCGGCGGAACCGCCGTCGGTGACCCGGAGTTGAATGCTCTGCCCGCCGGCCGTCGGGCGTAGCCGCCAGGCGACCCGGACCACTCCGCCGGGCAGCGGGTCGGCGTGGCGTACGGCGTTGCCCACCAGCTCGGCGAGGACCGCGACCAGGTCGGCCAGCAGGGCCGGAGGCACGATGTCGACCAGTTCGTCGGCGAGCCGGTGCCGGGCCTGGCGCGCGCCGGTCGCGTGATGCGGTACCACCACACACCATGATCGCTCGACCGAACCCGTCGACACGTCGTTCCCTTCCACCCGGTGCCCTGGTCAACCCCGTGGCAGCCGCACCTCTGCGACCGTACCCCCACCGACCCTCGGTCGAAGGGATACCCATCCGTTCTGCTGTTCAACGATCTGGCGGACGAGATAGAGACCCAGTCCGGCCCCCGGATAGCGTCGGCGGTCGCCGGATTCGCCCTGCCAGAACCGGTCGAACGCCCGTTCCACGTGCTCCGGTCGGATGCCGATGCCCCGGTCGGCGACCCGGAAGGACACCGTCCGCTCGTTCGCCTCGGCGGTGACCTCGATGGAGGTGCCGGGCAGCGAGTACTTTCCGGCGTTGGTGCTCAGCTCGGTGAGCACGGTGGCCAGGCCGTGGCGGTCGCCGAGTGCCTTGGGCAGGTTGGCCGGCAGGTCGAGGACGATCCGGTGCCGGACGTCGGCCGGCAGGTCGAGGACCGCCGCCCGCAGCGCGTCGGCGAGGTCGAAGGGGGCGGCCGGTTCCCCGCGCGGGGTTTCCGTGGCGGCGGTGAGCAGCCGATCGACCAGCCGGGCCAGCTCATTGGCCCGCTGCCCGATGATCCGGGCGGCGTGCCGCCGGTCGTCGTCGTCGAGCGACTCCCAGTGGTCGGTGAGGGTGTCCGCGTACCCCTTGATCACGGTGACCGGGGTACGCAGCTCGTGGCTGGTCACCGCGACGAAGAGGTCCCGGTCGTGGTCGCGGCGCTGCTGGTCCGTGATGTCCCGGAAGGTGACCACCTGTAGCGCGTTCGGGCCGGGCAGCTCCGCGGAGGTGATCCGCAGCCAGCGGCCGTCCGGCAACCGGTGGTCGAGCACCTCCCCGGACGGCGGAAGCGGAAACGGGAACGGGCGGTTCAGCGCCTCGGCGGGCGGGCGGCCGGTCACCTGCGCGGCGGCCGGGTTCCACAGTCGTACGTGGTGCCTGCGGTCCACCACCGCGAGGCCGTCGGTGAGCGCCGCCACCACCGGGCCGTCGCCGTGCACCGGCAGGCCGGTCTGGTCGCCGTACAGGTGGGCGATGCAGGCCGCGACGTACGCGATGACGGCTCGCTGGGAGTCGTCGAGCGGGTCGTCGTCGGGGTAGAGCGCGTGCAGGCTGCCCACGGTGACGCCGCCGATCTCGGCCCGTGCCACGATCATCCGGCGCAGCCCCCGGCCGGCCAGCTCGTCGGCGAGCGCGCCCGGGACGGCGTCCACGCGGATCTCGCGGACGACCGGACCGGAGAGAAGGCAGACGGTGGCCGGGTCGGCTGGCGGCAGCGGACGGCCGACGATGAACTCGGCGCTGCCGGTCGCCACGATCACCCGGCCCCCGGCGGCGGCGAACTCGACGAACACCAGGCCGGCCGCGCCCACGGCGGGCTCAACCACCCGGAGCAGGCGGGTGAGTACGGGCAGCCCGGAGTCCCCGGAGTTGATCATCGCGAACACGCCGGTGTGGCCGGCGACGAGGGCCCGATAGTCGGTTCGCTCCGGCATGCCCCGAGTCTGCCCCGCCGACCGGTCGAGGGATACCCCCCGCTCGGGGCGGGGCCGACCGCCGGACGGATCGAGGCGGCTCAACGGCCCAGCCGGGCCAACGCCCGCGCGGGCCGGTCGGTGATCACGCCGTCCACCTCGGCGGCCAGCACCAGCTCCAGATCCTCCGGCTCGTTCACCGTCCAGACGTAGACCTGGTTACCGGCGGCCCGCAGCGTGGGCACGAGCTGCGGCCGGGCCCGGAGCAGGGCGACCCCCGGCCCGGCGATCCGGGTGCCGAACGGCAGCCGGCCCAGCCGCAGCCAGCGCGGCAGCACCTCCAACAGCAGCACCGTGGGCAGGCCGGGTGCCAGGTCGCGGACCCGGCGTACGGCGAGCGGGGAGAAGGACATCACGGTGACCTGGACCGGATCGTCCGGGCGGGGTTCGGCGAGGCCGTGCCGGCGCAGCATGGTGACCAGGCGGCGTTCCACGTCCCCGCCGTACCGGGTGGGGTGCTTGGTCTCGATCAGCAGCCGGACCGGCCGGCGGGCGGCCAGCACGGCGTCGAGCAGCCGTTCCAGGGTGAGCAGCCGGGTGTGCGACTCGTCGAGCGGTAGGTCGCCCTCGGCCGTCACCCCACCGGGGTGCCACGAGCCGAAGTCCAGCGTCTCCAACTCGGCGAGGGTACGCGCGCTGACCAGCCCGTGACCGTTGCTGGTCCGGTCCAGCCGGCGATCGTGTACGCACACCAGGTGCCCGTCCCGGGTCAGCCGGACGTCGCACTCCAGCCCGTCGGCGCCCTCGTCGAGCGCCCGCAGGTATGCGGCCAGGGTGTGCTCGGGCAGGTCGTACGACGAGCCGCGGTGCGCGAAGACCAGGGGCGGGGTCATGTCGCTCGTCGCGCCTCAGACGACCCGGCCCGGCTGCCCGTCGTCGGTGACCACCGGGTGGCCGGCGGTGGCCCAGTCGCCCATTCCGCCCTCGACGTTGCGCACCTGGTCCCAGCCGTTGCGCAGCAGGTACGCGACGACCTGTGCGGACCGGCCGCCGGAGCGACAGATCACGGCCACCTCGCGGTCGTCGGGCACCTCGGACAGGCGGCCGGGCAGCTCGGTCATCGGCAGGTGGTGGGCGGCCGGCGCGTGGCCGGCGGCCCACTCGTCGTCCTCCCGGACGTCGAGCAGGTAGATGTCGTCGGGCACTGCCGACGCGGGAACGCTGGGTACATGGGGTCCGAACACGGCTACCAAGCCTAGACCGGCCGGCCGGTCACAGCCGGTTGACCCAGCGAGGATTGGCCTCGACCCACTCGGGCACCCGAGTGGCTCGCAGGGCGTCGAAGAGCCCCCCGCCGCCGTTGTCCAGCACCACGTACGAGATCTCGTCGATGATCTGCGGATACGAGGGGACCTGCACGCCGCGCAGCGCGTCCGGCGGCAGCCCGCGGAACGCGAAGAGCAGGTCGTCCAGCGACTTGCCGTTGGTGTCCACGGTCAGCGCGCTGCCGACCGCCCGGAGCACCCGGTCGAGCTTGACCGGGTCGTCGCGTAGGTGCGTCTGGCCGGCCTTGTCGAGCACCGCGCGGAGCATCTGCTGCTGGTGGCGCTGCCGGTCGTAGTCGCCGTCGGGCAGGCCGTAGCGCTGGCGGACGTAGTCCAGGGCCCGGGCGCCGTCCATCTGTTGGCAGCCGGTGTTGAACAGGGTCTTGGTGTGGACCGACCGGACCTCGGTGTCGACGCACATCTGGATGCCGCCGAGCAGGTCGATGACGTCCTTGAAGCCGGAGAAGTCGAGCAGGGCGGCGCCGTCGAAGCGGATCCCGGTGAGCCGGCTCAGGGTGGCCGAGAGCAGCCGGGCCCCGGCCTCACCCCCGCCGCCGTGATCAAGCGCCGCGTTGATCTTGTCTTGGCCGCCGTCGTAGCCGGGCGCCGGCGGGATGGTGACCAGCAGGTCGCGCGGAATTGAGATCAGGTACGCCTGTCGCATCCCGGCCGGCACGTGCACGATCAGGATGCTGTCGGAGCGCTGGTCGTCGGGGTTTGCGCCGGCCCGGTGGTCCGAGCCGATCAGCAGGTAGTTGAGCGCGCGGGACAGGTCGGTCTTCGGCTTCCGGGCAGCCGGGTCGAGCAGGTTCTGCTTCGCCACCGTACGGTCGTACCGGTGGCTGAACCAGTGCAGCCCCGCCAGCCCGAGCGTGGCGAGCAGGATCAGGGCGAGCCCGCCGCCGAGCAGGAACCGGGTCCAGCGGGCGGGTCGGCCCCGCCCGCTTCTGTTCCGTGCTCGCCTGAACGTGGCGTTCCTCCCCGTAGCCTGACGTGAGGCCTCCTCACGTCAGGCTACGGTCCGGTCACCCCGGCGGTGGTTGTTTCGTCGCGACCACCGCCGGGTCACGTTCACTTTCTGGTGGAGAGGACCTCCGGGTTCGCGACCACGAAGTCGGCGAGGGCGTCGTTCTTGACCGCCTTGAACATCTGCATGCTCAGCTCGTTGAGCGCCTCTCGTGAGCCGTCGGAGTTGGGGCTGTAGGTGCCGCCGTTGGTCCGCAGGGTGACCAGTTCGTTGCCGGTGACGCCCTTGAGCGTGAAGAGGAAGTCCTCGATCGGCACGCCGCCGGTGTCCAGGATGAAGGCCTTGCCGGCCGCCTTGATCAGCTCGTTCAGCTTGATCGGGTTGGTCAGCGTGCCGCCCTCGGTGGCCTTCTTCGCCATCGCCTTGATCAGTTGCTGCTGGTTCTGCTGGCGGTCGTAGTCGCTGTTCGGCAGGCCGTAGCGCTGGCGGGCGAAGTCGAGCGCCTGCCAGCCCGCCATCTCCTGGCAGCCCTTCTTGTACACCACCGGCTTCATCGCCTTGCCGGTCTTCTTGGCGTCCGCGTTCCACATCGGCTTACCGTCAACCAGCTTCATGTGGTACGAGGTGACCTCGTGGCTCACGCAGATGCGGACGGTGCCGAGCGCGTTGACGACATGCTTGAAACCACCGAAGTTGATGATTGCGGCGCCGTCGAAGCTGATCCCGGTCATCTGCTTGATGGTATTGGCCATCAGCTGGGCGCCGCCCTCCCAGCCGCCACCGTTCTGCGCTCCGAAGAAGAAGGCCGCATTGATCTTGTCGACACCGCCCCGATAACCGCTCTTCTCAAAAGCCGGGATGTGCGCCTCGGTGTCCCGGGGAATCGAGATCAGGTACGCCTGGTCGTGGCTGGCCGGGATGTGCAGGATGATGATCGTGTCCGAGCGGGCGTCGTCGACGGCCCAGCGTTCCCGGGCATCCACGCCGAGCAGCAGCATGTCGATCGGGCCTTCGAGGTTCTTGCCGCCCTCGGCCTCGGTCTTGCCCGCCACGCCGAGCAGATTGCCCCGGTCGATGGTGCTGGTGGCCTCTCCGATCAGCGCCTTGGCGCCGACGATCGCGGTGCCGCTGGTCAACATCAGCACCGCGCCGAAGATCAGCGTGAGTCGGGCCCACAGTGGGTCCTTGCGCTTGGTTCGCTTCTTTCCTCCGCCGGGGCCGCGCCCGCCGGGGCCGCGCCCGCCGGGGCCGCGCCCGCCGGGGTCGGGCCGAGGCGGAATGGTCGGAGGCACCCGCCCGGGCGCTCCGGGCTCCATTGACGAAGGGCGACGGCTGGTTTGAACCGGCATGCGTGCTCCAGCTCGATGATCGGGGGCGGGACCACTTTACGGATCCCGCTCCGGTCTGGCGACCTCGTCTGTCGAATATTCCCGCAGATCTCCGTACTCGTGCCGATATTGTGGCCGAACGGCTAAATGTAAGGGGCCGGTCGGCGGTTGGCTCGCGAGGCGAACCTTGACCGCCGACCGGCCGAGTGCCGTCAGGCGTCAGTTGCCGTTGTTGTCGCCCTGCTGGTTCGCCGCCACCCACTCGGCCATCTTGTCCGCGATGATGGCCTGGTACATCGCCAGCGCCTTCTCCCGGTCGGAGAGCACCACCGACTGCCCGTCGATGTCCTGCCCGCCGAGGTTGGGGCTGGTCATGAAGGTCAGATTGTCGCCGCGCAGGTTTCGGAACTGCAGTGCCAGGTCCGTCAGGGAGAATTCCTGGTCGACCTTGACCGCCTTGGTGACCGCCTTGAGGAAATCGTTCAGCTTCTTGGGGTTGGTCAATGTGCCGCCGCTGGCCGCCTTGTCCATCAGCGCCTTGAGGAATTCCTGCTGGTGGCGCATGCGGGCGAAGTCGCCCGTGGGGAACTGCTTGCGCTGCCGCACCCAGTCCAGGGCCTCGGTGCCGTTCATGTGCTGCACACCCTTGGTGAACTTCCGGTACGGCTTGTGGATCGAGGTGATCGTCCGGTCCACCTTCAGGTCGACGCCGCCGAGCGCGTCGGTGACCTCCTTGAAGCCGCCGAAGTCGATTGCCACGACGTGGTCGATCCGGACGTCGGTGAAGCACTCCACGGTCCTGACCGCGAGCGGCAGGCCACCCCACGCGAAAGACGCGTTGATCTTGTTGCGCGAGCCGGAGTCGCAGGAGGCGCCGGCGTTCGCCGGAATCGGCACGTACAGGTCACGCGGGATGGAGACCAGGTAGGCCTTCTTGTGGTCGGCCTGGATGTGCATGAGCATCAGCGTGTCCGCCCGCCACTCGCCGGCCCGGTCCATCTGGGCGTCCGGGTCCCGGGAGTCGCTGCCGACCAGCAGGATGTTGAGCGCGCCGTTGACCTTCTTGACCGGCCGTCCGCCGGTGATCTGCGAGAAGGGGTCGGTCCGGGCCAGATCCTCGTTGAGGTTGCGGGCGTAGAACCAGGCGCCCGCACCGCCGAGCAACGCGAGCACCAGCACCGCCGCGCCGGCCACCAGGGCGATCCGCCCCCAGCGCGGACGCGGACCACGGCGTCCAGGGTCGCCGCCGGGCCTGCTCGGCCCACCGGGCCCACCGGGCCCGCCGGGGCCGGCCGGTCCGCCCGGGCGCGGTCCCTCGTCGTACGAGGGGGACCGCCGGGCGTCGGTGACGCGGGCGCGCCCGGCGGCGCCCCGATCGGGGCCGGGGACCTGGGCGCGGCCCGCGCTCCGACTCAGGTACGCGAGCGGAAGGCCGGCAGAGGTGGTCGCTGACATGTAACCGAGGGTAGGTCGGTTGAACCAGTCCCGTCCTCAGGCGGGCCGGGTGTCAGCGTCCTCCCGGGCGAAAGTCAGTACCCCAGCCGCCCGCGGAAGTAGTCAATCGTGCGTCGCAGGCCGTCTTCGGGCGTCACGGTGGGTTCGTATCCCAACAGTTCGCGGGCGAGCGTGAGGTCGGGGCGACGCATCTCCGGGTCGTCCGCAGCCCGGGTGATGTAGCTCACCTCGGACGCGCTGCCGGTCAGGGAAACGATCGTCTCGGCCAGTTGCCGCATCGACATCTCGTGCTCGGTGCCGCAGTTGATCGGGCCGGTCTCGGTCGAGTCGAGCAGCAGCAGGATGCCCCGCACCAGGTCGTCGACGTAGCAGATCGACCGGGTCTGGTTGCCGGTGCCGTGCACCGTGATCGGCTCGCCGCGCAGCGCCTGGGAGATGAAGGTCGGGATGGCCCGGCCGTCGTCCGGCCGCATCCGCGGGCCGTACGTGTTGAAGATCCGGACGATCGCGGTGTCGGTGCCCCGGCTGCGGTGGTAGGCCATGGTGGCCGCCTCCGAGAAGCGCTTCGCCTCGTCGTAGACGCTCCGGATGCCGATCGGGTTGACGTTGCCCCAGTACGTCTCGCGCTGCGGGTGCTCCTTCGGGTCGCCGTACGCCTCGGAGGTGGAGGCCATCAGGAACCGGGCGCCGTCGGCGGTGGCCCGCTCAAGCAGGTGCAGGGTGGCGACCGAGCCGACCCGCAGGATCTCCACCGGCAGCTTCTCGAAGTCGGTGGGGCTGGCCGGGGAGGCCATGTGCAGGATCGCGTCGAACCGCTCGGCCATGGCCGGGTGGTCGGCCGGCAGCCCCTCGGCGATGTCCGCCTCGATCAGCGTGAAGGTCGGCTTCGCCAGCAGGTGAGCGACGTTGTCCTTGGAGCCGGTAACGAAGTTGTCCAGCACCACGACCGTGCAGCCACGCTCGACGAGCCGGTCGACCAGGTGTGACGGCACGAAGCCGGCGCCGCCGGTGACGAGGACGCGGTGGCCGGATCCGAATCGGGAAGCAACCTTCATGCGGGCCAGCCTACTCAGGCATGGAGGGGCCCCCTGTCAACGCCTCGCGTAGAGCAGGGGGCCCCTCTCAACTCAGTGCGCGCCCGCGCCGGTGAGCGCACGTACTTCCAGCTCGGCGTACTTCTCCTCGTCGTGCTCCTTGGACAGCAGGGTGCCGATCCAGCCGCAGAGGAAGCCGATCGGGATCGAGATGATGCCCGGGTTCGACAGCGGGAACCAGTGCCAGTCGTGCTCGGGGAACATGGCCGTCGGCGCCCCGGACACCACCGGGGAGAAGAAGACCAGCAGCACGGCGGCGACCAGGCCGCCATAGATCGCCCAGACCGCGCCGGAGGTGTTGAACCGCTTCCAGAACAGGCTGAACAGGATCGCCGGCAGGTTGCCCGAGGCGGCCACCGCGAAGGCCAGCGCCACCAGGAACGCCACGTTCAGGCTCTGCGCGAAGATCGACAGTACGATGGCGACCGCGCCGATCACCAGGGCGGAGATCCGGGCGACGTTCACCTCCTGCCGCTCCGAGGCCTGCCCGCCCTTGACCACGTTGGCGTAGAAGTCGTGCGCCAGGCTGGACGACGAGGCCAGGGTCAGCCCGGCGACCACCGCCAGGATGGTGGCGAAGGCGACCGCCGCGATGATCGCCAGCAGCGTCGCGCCGCCCAGGCTGCCACCGAAGAAGTCCTTGCCCAACGCCTCGGCGAGTTGCGGCGCGGCGGTGTTGCCGGCCTTGTCCTGCGCGGTGATCGCCTCTCCGCCGACCAGCGCCGCCGCGCCGAAGCCCAGGGCGAGGGTGAGCAGGTAGAAGAGGCCGATGATGCCGATCGCCCAGAGCACGCTCTTGCGGGCCGCCTTCGCGGTCGGCACGGTGTAGAAGCGGATCAGGATGTGCGGCAGGCCGGCCGTGCCGAGCACCAGGGCGATGCCGAGCGACAGCAGATCCATCTTGCTGTAGAAGGTCTTCAGGGCGTCGCCGGATGTCTCCACCCCGTACTTGAGACCGGGTTCGAGGAAGGCCGCTCCCTTGCCGGAGGCGTGCGCCGCGTCGCCGAGCAGGGACGACAGGTTGAACTTGTACTTGGCGAGCACCAGCAGGGTCATCAGGATCGCGCCGCTCATCAGCAGGAACGCCTTGACGATCTGGACGTACGTGGTGCCCTTCATGCCGCCCACGGTGACGTAGATGATCATCAGGGCGCCGACCAGGAGGATGGTGGCCACCTTTGCGGTGTCCGCGTCCATGCCGAGGAACGTGGTGCCCGGCTTGATGCCGAGCAGCAGCGCGACCAGCGCGCCCGCGCCGACCATCTGGGCCAGCAGGTAGAAGATCGACACGGTGATCGTGGAGACCGCGGCCGCCGTCCGGACCGGGCGCTGGCGCATCCGGAACGCCAGCACGTCGGCCATCGTGTACCGGCCGGAGTTGCGGAGCAGTTCGGCGACGAGCAGCAGCGCCACCAGCCACGCGACCAGGAACCCGATCGAGTAGAGGAAGCCGTCGTAGCCGTACAGGGCGATGATGCCGGCGATGCCGAGGAAGGACGCGGCCGACATGTAGTCGCCGCCGATCGCCATGCCGTTCTGGAAGCCGGAGAAGGACCGGCCGCCGGCGTAGAAGTCGGTGGCGGTCTTGGTCTGCCGGCTGGCCCAGACGGTGATGGCCAGCGTGATCGCCACGAAGATCAGGAAGAGCGTGATGGTGAGGTTGCGGGCGGTGTGGCTGCCCGCCTCAGCCGCGAGGATCGTGCTCATCGGTCACCTCCTCGATCTCGGTGCGGATCCGGTCGGCGACCGGATCGATCCGCCGGTCGGCGAACCGCGAGTAGAGCCAGGCGATGACGAACGTCGAGACGAACTGGAGCAGGCCGAAGACCAGGGCGACGTTGATGTTCCCGAAGAGCTTCGCGCCCATGAAGCCCCGCGCGTACGCGGAGAGGATGACGTAGAGCGCGTACCACAGGAAGAACGCGACGGTCATCGGGAAGACGAAACCGCGCAGCGCGCGCCGCAACCCGGCGAACTCGTCCGACCGTTGTACGGCGAGGTACCGTTCCGCCGCGGATTCGGCCGGCGCGGACGCGGGTGTGTCCGTGGACATCTGTGGATCACCACCTTCGCAAGGCGTGGGGGAGTTTCGCGCACGGTAGAGAGCGCGCCTCCCACCCGGGAAGGTGCAGATCGACCCCGGTCACCTCCTGCGCCGAACGGTCACCCTCCTGCGCCGAGTGACCCGAGTCACTCCGCTCACCGGTCGCCGCTCGGCGCGGTCAGCCCAGCTCGCGGTAGCGGCCCCGGTAGTGCAGCAGCGGGGCGGTCTCCTCGGCCAGGTCGACGGCCTCGATCGTGGCCTCGACCAGCAGGCCCCAGCCGTACTCTCGGGCATTGTCGAGCCGGCAGCCGGCCCATCCGCCCGCGTCCGACGGCACCGGCCCGTACGGCGTGTCGGTCCATGAGCCGACGGCGAAGAGCCCACCGGGCGACGGGAAGAGACCGGCGAAGCGGTCGGCGAGCTGCCGGTGCGGCGGGCCCAGCGGCGCGACCGCGAACCGTCCCGCCTCCTCGACGGCCGTCCACAGGTCCGACTCCGGATCGATCAGCCCGAGCAGCCGGTCCGGCTCGCCCTCGGCGACCAGGGTGGACGACACGGTCAGCCCGGCCGGCCCGGGTGCCGTCCACAGGGTCACCGGGGCGGCCAACCGCCCGCGCAGCCGCCGTACCGGCGACCGCTGCCCGGCCGGCATGGCGAACGGGTCGGTGTGGTGGATCTCCGCGCCCGGCTCATGATTCACGTGAAACATTGTGCCGCCCCGGGCCCGCGCCCAACCGAGGAAGCGCTCGTGCAGACCGGTCGCGGGCGCGAGTTGCTCGCCGGCCTCGGCCATCAGCCCGCCCAGGTACACCAGTAGCGCCGTCCGGTCGTGCCGATACTCGACCAGCAGCGCGAGCCGCGCCGGCTGGCACGGCCACTGCGCCCCACACCCCCGGCACCGCCACGCCGGCCGCATCGGCAGGTGCGCCCGCCTCACCCCCGCCCACCTTTCCGCCCCGGCGTGTCGTTCGCTCGGCCCAGCGTGTCGGCCGCTAGAGGCGACTGCTCGAATGAGCGTGATGACACAGAGGCATATTCATGACTGATCGGCATATCGCTCGCAGCAGTCATCGCCTCTCGGCCGCGACACGCCCGGGAAACGATCACCAGCGGCCGCCGTTTGCCCGCCAGGCCTGGGCCGGCGTCAACCATCCGGCTCGACCCGGTCGCGGAAAGGCGATCGTCGGCCCCGTGGCCCATGCCGGTGCCGCGTTCGGCCGCCCCGCCGGCCGCCCGGTCGCGGCCGGCGGCGCCGGATCGGTCGCGGTGGTCGTCACCGCCGGCTTCCTCCTCCGGTACGACCACAGCGCGGCGTTCCTGCGGCGGATGAACCCGAACATCGCCTACCTCCCGGGGGCTCGGGGGTAGCCCCGGCCGGGGGAATGGCCGGGGCTACCCGACGCAGGACCCGACCGCCGGGCGTCGCCTCCACCAGCCGGGCCGCGTACCTCCACCCTGGACGCGGCGGGGCGGACAGGGGAGGATGCCAGGGCTTACTACGCAGCGCAGTCACGTACTTACGGGAGACGTAAGGATGGACATCGAGATGTGGATCCGGGCGCTCAAGGCGGCCCGGGCCGGCGCGGACGTATCCCAGGAGGGGCTGGCCGCCCTGATCAAGTGGAGTCCGTCAACGGTCGCCGCGATCGAGACCGGCCGCCGCCGGCCCACCGTGGAGTTCGCCGTCGCCGCCGACCAGGCCCTCGGCACCGGCGGCCTCCTCGCCGGTCTGTTGGAGGCGGCCGACCGGGAGCGTGGGCCGTCGTGGTTCGTACCCTGGCGAGGTTACGAGCAGCAGGCGACGCGGCTGAGGGCCTTCGAGGCGTGCCTGGTGCCCGGTCTTCTCCAGACCGAGGATTACGCCAGGGCGGTCATCTCCACCGGCGGTCTCCATCCACCGACCGTGGTGGACGAGCTGGTGGCTGTCCGGTTGGAACGTCAACAGTTGCTACACCGTGACCAGCCACCGCATTGCGTTTTGCTGCTGGACGAAACCGCCGTGCGGCGGCCGGTGGGCGGACCGGCGGTGCTGGACGGTCAACTCGGGCGGCTGCTGGAGGTGGCCGAGCTTCCTGCCGTGCGCCTCCACGTAATTCCCCTGGCCGTCGGAGAACACGCTGGGCTCGGCGGCGGCTTCGTATTGGCCGAGTTGCCGGACGGTGAGCGGGTGCTCTACCTGGAGAATGCTGCCCGAGGACATGTCGTTGACGACCCGGAGACAGTCGGCTTGATCGAGCGGAAGTGGGATAGCCTCCTTGGCGAAGCGCTGTCCACGGGAGCCTCGCTGGATCTGATCCGGAAGTTGAGGGTGACGCCATGACCATCGTCGAGCCCCGCTGGCGTACGTCGTCTCGTTCGACCGACTCCGGCGGCAACTGTGTGGAGGTGGCGGGCAATCTGCCCGGGGTGGTGCTGGTCCGGGACAGCAAGGACCGCTCCGGCCCGACACTCTCCTTCACCCCCGACGCCTGGCGCTCTCTGATCACCGCCCTCCGGGTCGGCTAACCCGACTGACGAAGCCCAAGGTCACGCTCGATCCAGGAAAGCGTGGCCTTGGGCGGCGCGGGATGCCCCTACATCCCGGTTCGAGCGTGAGCCCGGGGTCAGCGGGGCGATCGGGGTGCGGTCCGCCAGAGGGTGATCGCCACCCAGGCGCAGCCGACACCTACGAGCACGCCGTGGGTGATCCGGACCGCCGGCGGGGTGAAGAACTGCGGGAGGAAGAGGGCGAAGCCGACCGCCAGCGGGATGCCGCTGTAGCGCGGCAGGACGCCCGAGCGCCAGATCGCGATGGCGGCGAGCACGGCTCCGACGGCCAGCGCGAGCAGGCCGAGCGCGAACGTGGTGACCGCGACCGGCTGGAAGCGGACGGTTTCGGCCAGGGCGAGCAGGTCGATGGGCTGACCGTCGGCGACGTGGGTGGCGATGGCGTGCAGCCCGAAGTCCTCGGCGCCGTAGTAGGGCAGGGTGAGGCCCGCGCCGACCCAGGTGGTCACGGCGGCGACGAGGGCGAGCGGGGCGCCCCGACCCGGCCGCAGCGCTTCGGGGAGGGTGAGCAGGCCCAGGGGCAGGAGGATGAAGCCGATCATCGCGAACAGGTGGGAGGCGACCCATGCGGTCGAACCCATCGCCGCCGTCGCGCCGGCCATGGTGGTCTCGTCCTCCCATGGGCGGGTGGCCGGGTAGAGGATGAACAGCAGGCCGGCGGCGGCGAGGGCGACAGCGCCGGCCCGGGTACGGGTCATGGACATGAGGGGTTCCTTTGCCGGTTTCAGGGGCGGGGGAGGCTGGCGATGAACATCTGGATCAGCTGCTCGTAGGTGTCGTCCAGGCCTTCGGGTAGACCGAAGCCGCCTGCGGCCTCGATGGAGGTGAACCCGTGGGTGATGGCGCGCAGGCACCGAGTGGCGTGGATCGTGGCGGCGTCGTCCAGGCGGTAGGCGCGTAGCGCGCCGAGGAAGACCTGAAGCAGTTTGTACCCCGCCGCCTGTGTCGCCGGGTCGTGCAGCGGGTCGGCCGGCATCGCCGCGTAGCGGGTGGGGTGTCGCACCACGTAGGCACGGCTGGCCCGCATCAGGCTCGCCACGGCGTCGTCGCCACTGCGGCCGACGACGGCGAGGGTGAGCTGTTCGGCCATGTCCTCCATGACCCGTACGCCGACCAGGTTCCGCAACTGCGCGAGGCTGGCGACGTGCTTGTACAGCGACGGCGTGGCGACCCCGGCGTGAGCCGCGACCGCAGCCAGCGTCAGTTGTTCGAGCCCCTGCTCGTCGATCACCGCAAGGGCCACCTCCACGACGCCGGCGGTGGACAGGCGGGCCCTAGGCATGGCAGCCGCTCAGTAGCAAGAACATCAGCATAGCCAACAGGCTAATGCCATTAGCCGCAGTGCGTCAACCGGCCCCCGGCGGCCCGAACGCGACCGCCGAGGACCGGTACTCGTTCAGCGGCGCGGGGTGACGACGGCCAGCAGTTCCGGCTGGCGGCGGTCCAGCGCGTCGCCGGCCAGGTACGCGCCGAGCAGCGCGGCCCCCAGCCCGTACGCCAGGCCGACCGGCAGGGCCAACCAGAGCCAGACCTCCCCCAGCAGCGCCGCAGCGACCAGGATGGGCACCGCGGCGACCGCCGAGGCGATCATGGAAACCAGGGTGAACAGGCTCTTCGCCACTCCGGCACCGGTGTTCATGGCGAACGGGTTGCTCGTTTCGGGCAGCGCGTACCCGCCGAGCACCGAGACGAATCCGTTGATCGCCAGCCCGGTGCCGTACGCGGCGAGCAGCGCGCCGGCCATCGCCCCCAGCCACCCGGGGTGCCCCAGCACGGTGGCCACGACGATCGCGACCACGCCGAGCAGCGGCACCACGTAGATCGAGAATGCGGTCATCCGGGCGCGCAGCTCCAGCCGCCCCGGCACGCCCGCCACCACGTTCGCCGCGTACGCGTTGCCGTCGAAGCCGAACTGGTTGGCGAGGGTGACCGTGGCGAGCACCCCGACGAAGATCATCGACAGGCTGACCAGCACCGGCGACGACTCACCCGTGACGGAGAAGCCCGCCTCGGCGCCGGCACCGGCGGCGAACCGGGCACCACCGAGGTTGACCATCACCGGTACGAAGATGCCGACCACCGCGATGGTGATCAGGTTGGCCCGCCGGCGGGCGTCCCGCCACCAGTAGCGGCACTCCCGGGCCACCAGCGCGCCGAACCGGTCCCGCCGCGCCCAGCCGACGGCCCGTGGGAACAGTTGGGCCACCGCCGTGCCGACCGTGCCGCGTTGGTTCCGCGCCGGGCCGGCGTTGGCCGCACCCACCATCGCCGACTCCAGCGAGCGCGACCACCAGTACAGCAGCGCCCCGATGGCCAGCACGGTGATCAGCAGTTTGAGCACGGCGGCCCAGGCACGCCCCTCGGCCACGTCGATCCCTGCGGTCCACGGTGCCCCGAACGGGGTCCAGCCGACCACGCGAGCCACCCCGGTCAGCCGGTCCCAGTCGGCCCGGCTGACGGCGGCGACCACCACGATCTGCAACGGCCCGAGCAGCGCGGCGAGCGACGCGAGCAGGACGGCGGCCAGGTCGCGTACCCGGCGGGAGCGGAGCATGGTGGCGAAGGCGCTGGTCACCGCGCGGGCGGAGGCGACGCAGAGCAGCAGCCCGGCGACCGCCCCGACGGCGGCGACCAGCGCGGCCGCCCAGCCACCCAGCGCGCCGGCGGTCACCACCAGCCCGGCGACCGCGATCAGCGTCGCCAGCACCGGGACGCTGACCAGAGCGGCGGCGTACAGGCCGGTGACCAGGGTGCGGCGGGAGAGCGGGAGCAGCGCGAACCGGGCCGGGTCGAGGGTCTCGTCCACGCCGAAGAAGACCAGCGGCAGCAGCAGCCAGCCCAGCACCAGCAGGCCCCCGCCGAAGGCCGCGACCATGAGCGCGTACCGGGGCTCGTCGGCCAGGCCGGGGGCGGCCAGGGCGAAGAAGCCGCCGGTGGCGGCCCAGAGCCCGATCACGACGCCGACTATGAAGAGCGCGATCCGCCACCCCTGGCCGCGGAAGTTGTTGCCGAGCACCCGCAGCTTGAGCCGGACGAAGTGCCGGGCGCTGACCCGTCGGGCCGGCCGCTCGGGCGCGGTCACCGGGACAGCCACGACAGCTCCTGACCGGTCGCGGTCCGCCCGCCGACCACCTCGACGAAGACCTCCTCCAGGGACCGGGCGCCGCGCACCTCGTCGAGCGTGCCGACCCGCTTGATCCGCCCCTCGGCGAGGATCGCCACGTGCGAGCAGAGCCGCTCGACCACCTCCATGACGTGGCTGGAGAAGACGACCGTGCCGCCGCCGACGACGTAGCGGTGCAGGATGTCGCGGATCAGCGCCGCCGAGACCGGGTCGACCGCCTCGAACGGCTCGTCGAGCACCAGCAGCCGGGGGCCGTGCAGCAGCGCACAGGCCAGGCCGATCTTCTTCTTCATGCCCGCCGAGTAGTCGACGACGAGGGTACGGCCGGCGTCGGTCAGCGCCAGCACGTCCAGCAACTCCGCCGCGCGCTGGTCGACCACCGCCGGGTCCATGCCGCGCAGCAGACCGTGGTACGCCAGCAACTCCGCCCCGCTGAGCCGGTCGAAGAGCCGTACGCCGTCCGGCATCACGCCGAGCAGGCTCTTGGCGTGGACCGGGTCGCCCCAGACGTCGTACCCGAGCACCCGGGCCTGGCCGGCGTCGGGCCGCAGCAGGCCGACGGCCATGGAGAGGGTGGTGGTCTTGCCGGCCCCGTTCGGGCCGAGCAGCCCGTAGAACGACCCGGTCGGCACGTCCAGGTCGACCCCGGCGACAGCGATCTTGGTGTCGAACCGCTTGGCCAGGCCATGGAGAGACAGCGCGGGATGCTCATGGGTCATGAGCCGACCGTATCTCGCCGGGGCGACCTCTCCTTACAAGCGGAGCGTTTCGGGGGCGTGGAGGCGGAGCATCGTGGTGCCGACGCCGCGGGGTAGCCGACGCCGGGTGGCCATCGAGACCGTCACCATCACGCTGAACGCCAGCGGCACCGTCCACGCGGCCGGCTGGGCGGTCAGCGTGGCCGGCCAGCCGGTGAGCGGCGGGCCCAGCACCGTGACCAGCACCGCACCGATCGCGGCACCGCCGCCGACCAGCACCCCGGCGGCGGCGCCCAGGTCGGTAAGCCCACGCCACCAGATGCCCAGCACCAGCAGCGGGCAGAAACTCGACGCGGCCACCGCGAAGGCGAGCCCGACCACCTCGGAGACGTCCAGCCCGGACACGTTCAGCGCGAGCACCGCCGGCACCCCGCCGGCGATCACCGTGGCCAGTTGGAAGCCGCGTACCGAGCCACGGCCCAGCACGTCCGTGGAGATCACCCCGGCCACGCTGGTGAGCAGCCCGGAGGAGGTGGAGAGGAACGCGGCGAACGCCCCGGCGGCGACCAGCGCGGCGAGCAGCCGCGCGGCCGTACCGCCGCCGAGCGCCGCCTCGGGCAGCAGCACCACCACGGCGTCGGTGTGGCCGGTGACCAACAGTTGCGGGGTGTAGATCCGGCCCAACACGCCGTAGATGGTCGGCAGCAGATAGAAGAGGCCGACCAGAGCGAGCACCACAAGCGTGGTGCGGCGGGCGGCGGCGCCGTCGGGGTTGGTGTAGAAGCGCACCAGCACGTGCGGCAGGCCCATGGTGCCGAGGAAGGTGGCCAGGATCAGGGAATACGTGCGGAACAGCCCCCGGTCGTCCTCCCCGGCGGCGGCCGGCAGCAGCCAGTCCGTCGCGTCGATGGCCGTGCCGGAGACCTCCGGCACCGGGTCGCCGGCGGCGAAGTCGAGACGGTCGCCGGGGCGTACCTGCCGGACGTCGCCGTCGGGGAAGGTGAGGGTCGCGCGGTGTTCGACCACGACGGTGGTCGCGGCCCGGAACGCCGGCCCGTCGGGCGGGGTCACCGCCGGGCGGGCGTCGGCCTGCCACTGCAACGCCAGAAAGATCGCGGGTACGGCCAGTGCGGTCAACTTCAGCCAGTACTGGAACGCCTGGACGAAGGTGATGGCCCGCATCCCGCCCAGCGCCACGTTCACGGTCACCACCGCGGCGACCAACAGCGCACCCACCGGGTACGCCGAGCCGGCCACCGTCGACAGGGTCAGCCCCGCCCCCTGCAACTGCGGCACCAGATAGAGCCAGCCGATGAAGATCACGAAGACGGTGGCCAGCTTTCGTAGCCGCCGTGAGCCGAGCCGCACCTCGCAGAAGTCCGGCAGGGTGAACGCCCCGGAGCGGCGCAGCGGGGCGGCCACGAAGAGCAGCAGGGCCAGATATCCGGCGGCGAAACCGACCGGGTACCAGAGCACGTCCACGCCGTACTTGAGGATCAGCCCGGCCACGCCCAGGAAGCTCGCCGCCGACAGGTACTCCCCGCCGATCGCCGCGGCGTTCCAGGTCGGGCTGACCGCCCGGGAGGCGACCAGGAAATCGGAGGTGGTCCGGGCCAGGCGCAGCCCGTAGAAGCCGATCCCGACAGTGACCAGGGTGACCGCCACGATCGCCGGGACGACGTACCCGTTGCCCATCTCAGCGCTCCGGCCGCTGAACCAGGTCGGTGAAGTCCTGCTCGTTCCGTTCCGCCAGCCGCACGTACGCCCAGCCGACCGCGATCAGGAACGGGAAGGCGGCCACCCCGAGGAGCAGCCAGGGCAGGTTGACGCCGAGCACCGTGGTGCGTCCGAGCGCGGGGGCGATGGCAAAGAGCCAGGGCAGGCCGCCCAGCCCGACCAGCACCAGCAGGCTCAGCCGCAGCGCCAGCGCGAGCTGGGCGCGGACCAGCCCACGGACCAGTGCCTCGCCGACCCGGGTCTGCTGGGCCAGCTCCGACCGGGTGCGATCGGCCCGGCTGCCCGAACGGGACACCTCGGCCAGCACGATCCGGGCCCGCCGGCGGGGCTGCGCGGCGCGCGGGGCCGGGTCGGCCGCGCGCGGGGCCGGCACCGGAGCGGACTCGGCGGTCCGCCCCGGAACGTCCCGCTCGTCCGCTTCGGTCATCCCCGGCAGTCTTGCCTGATAACCGTGAATGTCAAGGGCACGCGGCGGCCTTCCTCCATGCCGTCCGGCGGTAGGGACCGGTCGTGGAGAACGGTGGCATGCGTTGTGAACAACCTGTGGAGAACGCCTCACTCCTGTGGATAACCGGAACTCCGAGCAGAGGGCGGTGACACCGAGTTCCGCGGCCAGTTGTGCGGCAGACCACTGACAGAAGATGTCAGGGGTGGTCCGCCACGATCGTTGGCATGAACGACTTCGACTTCTTCATCGGCTCGTGGAACGTGGTCAACCGCCGGCTCAAGACGCTGTTCGCCGACAGCGACGACTGGGAGTCCTTCCCCGGCACCACAACCTGCCAGCCGATCTTCAACGGCGCCGGCAACACCGAGGAGATCACCTTCCCGACGCTCGGCAGCCGCGGCTTCACCCTGCGCCTGTTCGACACCGAGCGAAAGGAATGGTCAATCTACTGGGCGAACAGCCGCACCGGCCTGCTCTTCCCGCCGGTCCTCGGCACCTTCACCGACGGCCGCGGCGACTTCTACGGCGACGACACGCACGACGGCAAGCCGATCAAGGCACACTTCATCTGGTCAGACATCACACCCACCTCGGCGCGATGGGAGCAGGAGTTCTCCCCCGACGGCGGACAGACCTGGGAGTCCAACTGGGTCATGGAATTCACCCGGGCCTGACCAGGCGGCTCGGCGGGCCGGCGGCGCCGGCGGTGGCGCCTCCCGCGTTGTCACACAGCGTGCCGGCCCGGCCGGGCGGGGGCGGGCTCAGCGGTTCCAGTCCTGCTTCGCCGCCCGGACCAGCTTGTCCTTCAGCTCCCGGGTGTGCCGGCGGCTCACCGGCAGCTCCGTCCCGTCGACCACCACCACATAGCCGGAGTTGACCAGTCGCAGCTCGCCGATCAGCCGCAGCTGCACCAGGTACGACCGGTGGATCCGCACGAAACCCGCGTCCGCCCACCGCTCCGCGAGGGTGGCCAGCGGGACCCGGACCAGGTGCGACGCGTCTGCGGTGTGCAGCCGGGCGTAGTCGCCCTGCGCCTCCACCCAGCGCACCGCCGAGCGGGGCAGCAGCCGGGTCGTGCCGGCCAGCTCGATCGGGATCGTCGGATCCTCCTCGGCGCGGGCCAGGGCCGCCGGGTGCGAGGGCACCACCCGGGCACCGATCACCCGACGCAGCGACTCGGCCAGCCGCTCGGCGCGTACCGGCTTGCGCACGTAGTCGGTCGCACCCAGGTCGAAGGCGTCCGCCGCGCCGTCGTCGTAGGCGGTGACGAAGACGATCGCGGGCGGCCGGGCGAACCGCCGCAGCACCCGGGCCAGCTCCATGCCGTCCAGCCCGGGCATCCGGATGTCGAGGAAGACCACGTCCACGTCGCCGTCGCGGAGCACCCGCAGCGCCTCGGTCGCGTCGCCCGCCGTGTGCAGCCGGGCCACCCGGGGGTCGGCCCGCAGGTGGTACGCCAGCTCGTCCAGCGCCGGCGGCTCGTCGTCCACAGCCAGCACCCGGAGGAAGCCGGTGCCGTGCACGGTCACGACCCCGCCCGTACGCCCGGGTGGAACTTCGGCACCCGCATGCTCACCTTCGTACCGGAGCCCAGGCCGGTCTCGACGACCAGACCGAACCGGTCCCCGAAGGCCGACCGGAGCCGCTCGTCGACGTTCGAGAGGCCGACGTGCTGGCCCGGGTCGGCGGTCGGGTCGCTGCCGGCCAGCTCGGCGATGCCGGCGGCCAGCGTCGTCGGATCCATGCCCACTCCGTCGTCCTCCACCGTGATGTGGCACTCCGCGCCCGCGTCCCGGGCCTCGATGCTCACCATGCCGGTGCCCGGCTTGCGGGACAACCCGTGCCGGACCGCGTTCTCCACCAGCGGCTGGAGGCAGAGGAACGGCAGGGTCACCGGCAGCACCTCGGGGGCGATCTGCAGCCGCACCTGGAGCCGCTCGCCGAACCGGGCCCGTTCGATGGTCAGGTACCGGTCGATCGAGCGCAGCTCCTCGGCGAGGGTGGTGAACTCGCCGTGCGCCCGGAACGAGTAGCGGGTGAACTCGGCGAACTCCAGGATCAGCTCCCGGGCCCGCTCCGGGTCGGTCCGTACGAATGAACCGATCGCGGTCAGCGCGTTGTAGATGAAGTGCGGGCTGATCTGGGCGCGCAGGGCGCGTACCTCCGCCCGGGCCAGGCGCTCCCGGGACGAGTCCAGCTCGGCCAGGGCGAGCTGGTCGCCGGCCCAGTGCGCGGTCTCCAGGGTCGCCTGCACCAGCCCGGGGGCCGGCTGCTCGTCGGCGACCGCCACCAGCGCCCCGACCACCCGGCCGTCCGCGCTCAGCGGCGCCAGCACGGCACCCCGCACCGGGCAGTCCACCAGATCGCAGCGCAGCTCCGAGTCGCGCAGCACCGTCGACCGGCCGGTGCCGACCACCCGCCGGGCCGCCGCGAGCAACTGGTCACCGTGGTGCGCGCCGCGACCGTCGAGGGCGAGCAGGGCCTCCCGGTCGGTCAGGGCCAGGCCGGCCGCGCCGACCAGGGCCCGCAGATGGCGTACGGCCTTTGCCGCGCCCGCCCGATTCAGCCCGGCCCGCAGCGGCTCGGCCGCCAACCCGGCGGTGTGCAGCACCTCGTACGTGGCCCGCTGGGTGGCCGTGGCGATGCCCCGCCGTGCCCGCAGCCGCAGCACCGCCCAGAGCGCCGCGGCGAGCGCGGTGGCCAGCGACACGACGCCGAAAACGGCGGAGAGGTTGCCACCCACGCAGCGATCCTGACCGGAGCGCTAGTACGCGCCCTTGCGGACGAGCACCACCCCGACGGTCCGCCACAGGATGCTCAGGTCGTACGCCAGGGACCAGTTGTCGACGTAGTAGAGGTCGAGTCGGACCGCCTCGTCCCAGGAAAGGTCGGAGCGGCCGGAGACCTGCCAGAGCCCGGTGATGCCCGGCCGGACCAGCAGCCGGCGGCGGACGTCGCCGAGGAAGTCACCGTCGTCGGCGGGGAGCGGACGCGGCCCGACCAGCGACATCTCGCCCCAGAGCACGTTGATCAGCTGGGGCAGCTCGTCGAGCGAGGAGGCGCGCAGGAAGCGACCGACCGGGAACACCCGCGGGTCTTCCTTGATCTTGAACAGCATGCCGTCGGTCTCGTTCTGGTCGACCAGGCCGGCCAGCCGCTCTTCGGCGTCCACGTACATGGTGCGGAACTTCCAGACCCGGAAGGTCCGCCCCTCGTGCCCGACCCGGGGCTGCCGGAAGAACACCGGCCCGGGGTCGGAGATCCGGATGGCGATCGCGACCGCGACGAAGAGCGGGATCAGCAGCACCAGGCCCAGCCCGGCGGCCACCCGGTCCATCAGGTTCTTGATCAGCAGCGCCGGGCCCGACAGGGTCGGCTCCTCGACGTGCAGCAGCGGCAGACCCTCGATCGGGCGGATGTGCACCCGGGGACCGGCGATGTCGGTGAGCTGAGGTGCGACCACCAGGTCGACGCCGGAGCCCTCCAACTGCCAGGCCAGCCGGCGCAGTTCGCCCGGCTCGGCGCTGGCCGAGCCGCAGACGGCGATGGTGTCCCCGCCGACCTCCCGCACCAGGGCGAGCACGTCCCGGCCGGCGTAGACCGGCACCGGGGTCTCCATGCCGCGCGCGGCGGCGTACCCGTCGGTGAGGTGGATGGCGACCGGCACCAGGCCGGCGCCGGGGTTACGGGTGACCGCGGTGTAGACCTCCAGGCACTCCGGCAGGGTGCCGATGAGCACCATCCGGTGCCCGGCCTGACCGGCCCGACGCCGGACCAGGTGCAGCGTGAAGCGGGCGAGCAGCCGGCCGAGCAGGATCAGGACCAGCGCCCCAAGCAGGGCGAAACCCACCGACCAACGTGAGAGGCCACCGGTCTTGGTGGCGAAGGCGATGAACGAGACCGTCGCGGCGACGGCGATCCCCCCGCGGATGACCCGCTTGAACTCATCCGGGCCGAGCCCGAGGTAGCGCCGGTCGTAGGCGCGGTTGCCCCAGAGAATGATCAGCCAGCCGAGCGGCAGCAACAGGAAGGCCACCGTGTAGAACCAGGTGGCGTTGCCGAAGCCGGCTCGGGCCTGACCGAAGGCGTCCTGGGCGATCCAGTCGGCCAGCACCACGGCGGCGAAGTCGAGCAGCAGCAGGATCGCGATGTAGGGGCGGTGCCAGCGGGACACCCGGCGGCGGGCACGGGCCCACGCCGACCGCGGTACGCCGTTGTGCGACGGCTGAGTCGGCGGCTGGATCTCGAAGCTGTCGACGTGCCGCACGCTTTCGCTCCGGCCTGTGTTGGTTACCGGGCGCTGGAGGCTTGTCGTCACCTCAACCCATGTCCTCCCGCATGACACGTGCCCTCACTCGCCGTGAGGACCCGGGTCGCCCACCGTCCCAGTCTCCCACGCGGACCCGGCCGGAACGGGCCGCCGGAAAGGAAGCCGTCCAGTTGGTCACGCGGGGATCTGGCCGGCTCCGTATCGGTTGTGAAGCCGGGGACCGGGCCACTATACCGATGGATCGCGGCCCGGGTAGAGGTGCGAGCGGGACGTTTGGCGATCCCCGGGCGATTCCGCTCAGTAGTCGACCGAGTGCGATTACTCACCGTACGAGGCGGGACAACCGTCGGTCAGCCAGCGGCTTGCCGCCGGTCTGACAGGTGGGGCAGTACTGGAGGCTGGAGTCGGCGAACGACACCTCCCGCACCGTGTCCCCGCAGACCGGACACGGCAGCCCGGTCCGGGCGTGCACCTTGAGGCCGGAGCGCTTCTCGCCCTTCAGCTCCGCGGCCCGTTGCCCCAGCGAGCGGCGTACCGCGTCGCCGAGCACCGCCCGGGTCGCGCCGTGCAGCTCGGCGAGCTGGTCGTCGGTGAGCCGGTCGGTGATCGCGAACGGGGACAGCCGCGCCGCGTGCAGGATCTCGTCCGAGTACGCGTTGCCGACCCCGGCCAGCACCGCCTGGTCGGTCAGCACCCCCTTGACCTGCCCCCGCCGGCTGCGCACCCGCTCGGCGAAGGTGGGCAGGTCGGCGTCGAGCGCGTCCGGGCCCAGCTTCGCCACCCCGGGCACCTGCGCCGGATCGGTCACCAGGTAGGCGGCCAGCTTCTTCTGCGTGCCCGCCTCGGTCAGGTCGAAGCCGGAGCCGTCGTCGAGGCGTACCCGAAGCGCGACCAGGCCCTTGCCGGGGCGCAGCGGGACGGCCGACGAGAACGCCTCCCGGTAGTGCAGCCAGCCCGCCCGGGCCAGGTGGACCACCAGGTGCAGCCCGCCCTCGAAGCGGACGTCCAGGAACTTTCCGTGCCGGCCCGCGCCGACCACCGCCCGCCCCGACACCGCGCTCGGCGGCGGGTCGTACGTCTTCAGGGCGCTGATCGCGGCGACCTCGACGCGCTCGACGCAGCGGCCCACCGCCCGCTCGCGCAGGTAGCCGGCGAGCGCTTCGACCTCCGGTAATTCGGGCATCCAATAAAGGTAGCCTTCTTTGCCGTGAGAATCGTGGTGGCGCACAACCGGTACCGGGAAGCCCAGCCCTCCGGCGAAAACACGATCGTCGACGCGGAGATCGCCCAGCTCACCGCGGCCGGGGTGGAGGTGCTGCCGTTCATCCGCAGCTCCGACGAGATCCCGTCAATGTCCAAGCCGGCCAAGGCGCTGCTGCCGATCTCGCCGATCTGGGCGCCGAAGGCCCAGCACGACCTGGACCGCCTGCTCGTCGAGCACCGCCCCGACGTGCTGCACCTGCACAACCCGTACCCCCTGCTGTCGCCCTGGGTGGTGCGGACCGCGCACAAGCGCGGCGTGCCGGTGGTGCAGACGGTGCACAACTACCGGCAGGTCTGCTCCTCCGGTCTCTACTTCCGCGACGGCGTGATCTGCCAGGACTGCCGGGGCCGGGCGCTGGGCGTGCCGGCGATCGTGCACAGCTGCTACCGGGGCTCCCGGGTGCAGAGCGCGCTGATGGCGACCACACTCGCCGTGCACCGGCCGACCTGGCGGTCGGTGGACCGGTTCATCGCGCTCACCACCGCGGTCGCCGACCACCTCCGGGACTACGGCATCCCCGCCGAGCGGATCGTGGTCAAGCCCAATGCGATTCCCGACCCGGGTACGCCCGCGCCGCTGGGCGAGGGTTTTCTCTTCCTCGGCCGGCTCAGCCCCGAGAAGGGGCTGGACCTGCTGCTGGAGGCGTGGCGGCGGCACCCGGACGGCGCGCTCGGCCCGCTGCGGATCGCCGGCGACGGTGAACTGCGTCCGCTGGTCGAGGCGGCCGCCGCCGAGCGTGCCGACCTCACCTTCCTAGGCCCGCTCGACCGGGCCGGGGTACGCGCCGCGCTGGCCGACAGCGCCGTGGTGCTGGCGACCTCCACCTGGCACGACGTACTGCCGACCGTGATCATCGAGGCGCTGGCCAGCGGTCGGCCGGTGCTCGGCACCGCGCTCGGCGGCATCCCGTACCTGGTCGGCGCGGACACCCCGCGGGAGCCCGCAGGCACCGGCCCGGCCGAGGTGGCCTCGGCATTCGCCGCGCCGGGGCCGGCCGGGACGGTGGCGGAGCACCCCGGTTCCGGGCCGGCTCGCGTGGCGTCGGCATCCGCCGATGCCGGGAGGCCGGCGATACCGGCCGGCATTGAGTCGGGCGAGGCGGGCTGGGTGGTCGCCCCGGAACCGGCCGCGCTGGCAGCCGCCCTGCCCGTGGCCCGGGCCGGCGCGGCGCAGCTCACCGCGGCAGCCCGGACCCGCTACGAGCGCACCTTCCACCCGGACGTGGTCACCAAGCGCCTCATCGATATCTACGCCGACGTCTCCCGGACCGCCGCCGCCCGCTGACCTCACCTCCGCCTCCGCGGCCCGGCGCGGCGCGCCGGGCCGGCCCGCCAGCCGTGCGCGGCAACTTCGGGGAAGTTGCTGCCTCCAGACGGCCGCAGGCAGCAACTTCCCCGAACATGCCGCCTCGCCGGGGCGCGGGGGCGCGGGGTGGGTCAGCGGAGGGAGGCGCGGGCGGAGAAGGCGATGCTGGCGAGCAGGAAGCCGCCGTTGACGATGCTGAACGCGACGATCACCCAGATCGTCAGCGCCGGGGCGACCGTCAGCACCAGGCCGGCCAGGAAGATCACTGCGCCGTAGTCCCGGACCAGCTTCACCAGGCGTACGGGGAGCGAGGACGAGGTGACCATGCTGGCCGCGTTCGGGCCGGACTGCATCACCGAGGTGACCAGGTTGACCATCCAGGTGCCGGCGAAGATCGCCACCAGCCAGGTCGGCGTCGACGGGCGCTGCGCCACGGCCGTTGCCCCGAGGGCGGTGACCAGGGCGATCTGGGCGGCCACGTCGCAGAGGATGTCGATCCGGGCACCCGCTGCACTGCCCTGACCGGTGACCCGGGCGAGCTGCCCGTCCGCGCAGTCCAAGGCGTACGCGAGCTGCCAGCCGACCAGCGCGACCAGCCCGACGACCCAGGCCGGGACGGTGCCGGCGGCCACCGGGCCGGCGAGCGCGACCACGGTGACCGAGGCGGCCAACCCGAGCACCAGATTGGTGAGGGTCAGCGCGGTGGGGCGCAGCCCGAGGCGCTGGGCGACCAGTGCGAAGACCGCCCCGATCCACTGACTGATCGCCTCGCTGAACAGGCCGCCGCCCCGGTTGACCCGGTGGAAGTCGGCGACGGTGGGGCGGGACGGCTCAGCCAAGGTCGTCGCGGAATGCATCGGCGTAGTCTGCCAGCCGCTCCCGCGTCTCGGTAGGCGACATCGCGAGGTGTTCGAGGATGGTGTAGCGGTCCGGCCGGGTGGCCGGCGCGAACTGCACCGCCTCGACGAACTGCTCGTCGGTGAGCCCCACGTCGGCCGGGAGGCGGGGCAGCCCGTGCCGCGCCAGGCAGGCCGACAGCTCGGCGAACCGCCGCTCGTCGCCGCGCAGGAAGGTGCAGAAGAGCGCGCCCAGCCCGGCCAGCTCGCCGTGCGAGGCGGTGTCCGGGTAGAGCGCGTCGATCGCGTGCATGATCTCGTGGCAGCCGCCGCTGGCCGGGCGGCTGGTGCCGCACGCCGCCATCGCCAGGCCGGTGGAGATCAGCGCCTCGGCCAGCACGGTGACGAACGCGTCGTCGCCCATGTCGCCCCGGTGGGCGAGCACCGCCTCGGCGCCCATCCGGGCCAGCGAGGCGGCCAGCCCGTCGACCGGCTCGCCGCGTACCTGCCGGGCCAGCTCCCAGTCGGCCAGCGCGCTGATGTTGCTCAGCACGTCGCCGATGCCGGCCCGGTTGTGCCGTTCCGGCCCGGCCTCCACGAAGTCCAGGTCGACGATCACCGCGATCGGGATGTGCACCCCGTACGAGCCCTTGATCCCATCGTTGACCAGGCTGGCCACCGGGGACGCGATGCCGTCGTTGGCCAGGGCGGTGGCCACGGTGACCAGGGGCAGGCCGCGCCGGGTGGCCGCGTACTTCGCCACGTCGATGGTCTTGCCGCCGCCGATGCCGACCACCGCGTCGTACGACCGGTTGCGCAGCTTCGCGCCGAGGTCGTCGGCGGCGTCCAGGGAGCCCCCGGCGACGGTGAACACGTCCGCCGAGCGCAGCGACGGGCGGATCAGCTCGGCGATCTGCCCACCCTGCCCCGGACCGACCACCACGGCCACGTCACCGCCGGCGGAGATCCGCCCGTCAACCAGGATCGTGGCGAGGTCGGCCACCGCACCCCGCCGTACGTCGATGTACAGCGGGGTGAGGATCGTCCGGGCTAGTAGCGGCACGCGATCTCCCGGGCCCGGGCCAGGTCGGCTTGGTTGTCGACCTCGACCCAGGAGACGTCGCCGATCGGCGCCGCCCGCACCTCGCCGCCACGGTCGGCGAACTCCTGGTAGCCGTCCTCGTAGTAGAGGTTCGGGTCGCGCCGCCAGGTCGTCTCCAGGGCGTCGGCGAGCGCGTCGGCCACCTGCGGCTCGATCAGCGTCGCGCCGATGTACTCCCCGTACGCCTCGCCCGGGTCCATCAGCTTGGTGATCCGGGTGAGCTGGCCGGCGGCGTCGAAGATGGTCTTCATCTCCTCCTCGGCCAGCGGCTTGATGTTGTCGATGGCAAGCAGGATGCCCGGGCCGCGCTCGGCCAGCAGGGTCTTCTCCACGCTCACCGGGTGCACGGTGTCGCCGTTGACCAGCAGCACCCCCCGGGAGAAGTACTCCCGGGCCAGCCAGAGCGAGTACGCGTTGTTCCACTCCTCGGCCCGGTCGTTGTGCACCAGGGTGATCTTGACGCCGTACTTCTGCTCCAGCGCCGTCTGGCGTTCCCGGACCGCGTCGGCGGCGTAGCCGACCACGATGACGATCTCGGTCAGCCCGACCTCGGCGAGGTTACGCAGCGCGATGTCGAGGATGGTGGTCTCCCCGTCCACGGGCACCAGCGCCTTGGGCAGGGTGTCGGTGTACGGACGCAGCCGCCGTCCGGCACCGGCGGCGAGCACCATACCGATCATGCGGGCATCCTTTGTTCGACTCGGCTCCATCCGGTGGAGGATAGCGCCGAGCGGCCAGCCGGCCGCCGCCCACCTTCGGTCAGCCGGGCAGGGCGGCGAGGTCCGCCAACATCGCCAGCCGCTCCTCGGCGGTCAGCACCGCGTACGGGTCGGCGGCCCGGCGATCGGTCTCCTGCTCGATCGCCAGCCGCTCCGGCCCGGGCGGCAGCCGAGTGACGCTGGTCGCGGTGTGTCCCGCGGCCGTCCACGCCGCCGCATGCGCGTCCGTCCGGTGGTAGCGCAGCGTGCCCAGCCGGTTCAGCAGCACCACCCCGGCCGGGCTGCCCTCCGGCTCATGCGGCGGGGCCATCGCGGCGAACGCGCCG
Source organism: Micromonospora sp. NPDC048999 (assembly GCF_040649295.1). Classification (NCBI taxonomy): domain Bacteria; kingdom Bacillati; phylum Actinomycetota; class Actinomycetes; order Micromonosporales; family Micromonosporaceae; genus Micromonospora; species Micromonospora sp. NPDC048999. The sequence continues at coordinate 835,252 of NZ_JBEZFI010000001.1, forward strand.
GGCTCGTCCGACTCGGCCAGCAGCAGGGCGTACGCCAGCACCCGGCCGAGCGTCGTCACCAGCCGACCCACCCGGTCGTCGTGCCCGGCCCAGAGTTCCGCCGTCACCGTGGCGTGCAACTGCCAGAGCTCGGCCAGGAAGGCGAGCCCGCGATCGGTGGCGCAGCAGCCGCCGTCGGGCAGGCGCTGGAGCATCCCGTACGCGACCTGCTTGTCCAGGGCGCGCTGGCAGGCGACCGGGTCGCGGTAGCGGGTCACCGCGGCGAAGGCCGGACCGCTCACCGTCCCGCCCGGCGTGGCGAGCCGGGTCCGGAGGTCCACCAGGAAGCCGGTGGCGGCGGGACCGCCGTACCGCGAACTCAGCTCGGCGCAGCCGTCGCGGCCGGCCAGCATGCCGGCGGCGAAGGCTCGGTCGACCGCGGGGGCGACCAGCCCGGCGAGCCGGTACGGCGGCAGCTCGACGCCGTCGGCATTCCGGCTCGGTGCGTCGGCCGCCGCGCCGCGACCCGGCACGGTCGAGTCGCTCACCGACCGATCGAACGCAGGGCGGCGAAGGCGTCCTCGGCGATTCGCCGGATCAGCCCGTCGTTGACGTGGCGGTGCTCGTCCAGCACCACCACGTCCTCCTCGCCGAGCCAGCGGAACTCAGTGTGCTTGCCCACCTCGAGCCGAGGTCGGGCGAGGTCGCCGTCCACCCGGACCAGGAAGTCGGTCTCCACCCGGGCCAGCCCGTCGTCGCCGGTGTAGCGGTATTCGCCGACCTGCCCGAGCACCTCCGAGACGGTCCAGCCGGTCTCCTCGGTGACCTCACGACGCAGCGCGTCCGCCACCCCCTCGCCCGGTTCGAGGTGGCCGCCGACGATGTCCCAGCAGTTCGGGAAGAGGCGCCGCTCGGGGGACCGGCGCTGGAAGAAGAGGCGGCCGTCGTCGCCGACGATCAGCGCGCCGGCGCAGCGGAGGGGCTCGGTGGGCACGCCACGACAGTAGCGAGCCGGAGCCGCCCGTGGCGACGCCCCGGTGCTACGCCCGGAAGGGCGGTGGCCCGGCCGTCACCGGCCGGGCCACCGTCGTACCTGCTTCAGGTCACGGGCCGACGAAGACGGTGGTGGCCCGCCAGTCCACGTCGTCGATGCCCGGGCCGCTGCGCACGGTGGCGGCACCGGTCGGCGCCCCGTTCGACCATGCCAGCGCGGAGAGGGTGCCGGTGCTCCGGGACACCACGTAGAGCTTGTCGCCGTTCAGGAACAGGCCAGCCGCGTCGGCGAACGCCGTGGTGTCCTTGACGGTCATCCGCTCCGCCCCGACCGTGCCGGTGTCCGGGGTGAACCAGCGCCAGAACAGGCTGCGCTGGCCCGAGAGCGCGTAGTAGAGGCGGCCGCCGCTGTAGAACATGGCGGCCACGTTCGGCAGCTCCGCGTAGAAGTTCGACGTCATACCGGTGTACGTCGAGCCCGCTGGGCCGGAACCCGTCACGACCTTGTCCCACTTCGGGTCGTGGTACGGGTCCACCTTGACCGGCGTGCCGAAGGTGCTGCCGTTGAACGAGCGGCGGTAGAAGCCGCCGTTCACGCCGTAGAACAGGTCACCGCCGACCCAGAACGCGCCCCTGGCCGTCGACCACGGGGTGTTGTCGCTGTTCGCGACGCTGGTCGCCGCGCCCACCGCGCTCGCCCCGTCGTACGACCGCCTGGTCACGTTGTTCACCGTGCTCGCCGACGGCAGCGCCGGCAGCTTGACGATCTCGACGCCCTGGACCACCGGGTTCTCCCGCACGTGGCCGAAATCGATGATGACGGTGCCGTTGCTGGTGACGGCGAAGGCCCGCATCGTGCCCCGGTTGGTGGCGCCGATGGCGGCCACCGGGTCGAATTTGCTCAGCTTCAGTACGCCGTCGACGCTGACGTTGAACTGTCGCTTCCCGGCGGTGGCGGTGCCGGCGTACCGGTTGGCCAGGTAGAGCCGGACCTGGACCTGGGTGCCGGCCGGGACAGGGAAGGACCACCGCATCTCCGGGGTAGGGGCCGGATCCCAGCGCTCGCTGTTGAACAGCGCCACCGGCGTGCCGGTCGGCACGGTCCGGTCGAGGGTCGCGTTCGTGGCGTACGTGGTGGCACTGCTGCCGGCGTTGTGGTAGCCGCTCGGCGACGCGGCGCTGTCGGCGGCCCAGTTCGGCCCGCTGGCCGCCGGCAGTTCGTTGCCGCCGGCGTTGACCCGGTAGAGCACGTCGGCCGAGGTGGGTGCCGGCGCCGTCTTGACGATCTCGACGCCCTCGATCAGCGGGTTTTCCAGCACCCGGCCGAAGTCGATGTCGACCACGCCGTCGCTGACCAGGGAGAAGGACCGCATGGTGCCGCGGTTGGTGCCGCCGGCGGCGGCGACCGGGTCGAAGTTCTTCAGCTTCAGTACGCCGTCGACGCTGACGTTGAACTTCCGTTTCCCGACCGTCCCGGTCTTCGAGTAACGGTTGGCGAAGTACAGCCGTACGTCGATCCGGGCCCCGGCCGCGACGGGGAAGGCCCACTGCATGTCCGGGGGCGGCGAACTGTCCCAGCGCTCGCTGCTGAACAACGTCACCGGGGTCGTCGCCGGCACGGTCGAGTCGAAGGTGGCGTTCGTGGTGTACGTCGAGGCGCTGCTGCCGCTGTTGTGCCACGGGCTCGGCGCGGTGGCGGTGTCGGCGGCCCAGTCCGGGCCGCCGTCGGTCGCGGTGAGCTGCGGACCGCCCGCGTTCACCCGGTAGAGGATCTCGGTCTGCGCCGCGCGGCCGGCCTGGTAGACGTTGCCCGGCAGGCCCTTGGTGGCGGTCGAGTGCGGGGCGTTGCCGCCGTCGAGCGGGAAGAACGCGAGCCGGGCCCGCTTGTATTCGCGGTTGCCGATCCACTCCTGGTCGCTGCCCAGCCAGAGCCCCTGTGGGGTCGCCAGCATCTTGGTGACGCCGTAGCCGCGCGGGTGCCGGCCCGGGTTCCAGGACAGCGGCAGGCCGCTCGCCGGGTCGAGGGCCGCGATGCTTGCCCGGGGGACCGCACCCGCCGCCGCCCGGTCGCGGCCCATCGGGTTGTCGAGCCAGCGGAAGTGACCGCCGACGTAGATGGCCTGCTCGCTGATGCCGACCGACAGGAACGTGTCGCCGCCGCTGTAGGCGACCCAGGTGGGCTGCCGGCCGGCGCCGGTGGCCGAGGTGTCCCAGCGGGCCGCCGCGTCGCAGAGCGTTCCCGCGTACGGCGCGCCGGTGCTCACCACCACGAAGTACGTGCCGTTCGGGGCGAACGCCACGTCCCGCACGTACGAGTCGAACGCGGTGTACTTGCAGGCCGCCGAGAAGCGGTCGGTGTTCCAGTCGGCGATCGTGGCCGAGGTGCTGCCCAGGTCGATCCGGACGATCTGGTCGTGCCCGACCTTGTCGGCCTTCTTGAAGTTGCCGATGACGACCAGGCGCTTGCCGTCCGGTGAGACGGCCAGCTTGGCGGCGCCGACCCCGGCCGAGGCGCCACCGTTGGTGGGGGTCCAGTTGTGGTGCTCGGTGAGCGAGACGGTCAGGTAGTTGTCCAGGGCGCCGGTGGTGGCGTTCAACGTGGCCAGCCCGTTGCGGGTGGCGGTGCCGGCGGTGGTGAAGATGCCGCCGACCAGGAGCCGGCCGCCGACCAGGGCGATGTCCTTGATCGTGCCGTTGAACGCGGGCGCCTTGAACCCGGCGACCGGGGTGCCGTCGGCGATGTTGAGCAGGACCAGCTTTCGGAAGCCGCTCTGGCCGTTGACGGTGTTGAACTGGCCGGCGGCATAGACCGTGCCCGGAGCCGGCCCAGCGATGACGGCCGTCACCTCCCCGTCCAGCGCCGGAACGAACGAGCTGTCGATCTTTCCGGTGGCCTTGTCGAAGGCCAGCAGGTATTTCCGGGTGACTTCCGTGGACTTCGTGCCACGGTCCTGCGCCCGGGTGAATGAACCACCAACGATGACCTTGGTGCCCGTGTCGTAGATGGCCGCCACGTTGCCGTCGTTGATGTTCGGCGTCTTGTCGGACGGCACCTCGCCGACCATCGTGGTGTGGCCCGGCGCGGCAGCAGCGAGCCCAGGGGCGGAAGTGGAAAGGAGGGCGATGCCGACAGCGGCGGCGCCGAGCGCGGACACCGAACGGTGTCTCAGGAACGAGAGAGCCACAGGCAACTCCGGAGAAAAAGGTCGGAGACGCTGCGGTCCAGGCCGGGATGCGAACGCGGAGCGGGGCGTATGCCGGTCGACCGCAGACGTGCACCCAACACCTTCGCGCACCCGGGCCCGCCCCGTCCAGTAAGGATCGTCAATCCGACCGAGTTATCCCCCCACGAAGACGATCAATGGATTTGCGCGGCGGCCCCGACGTTCAGGCCGGGCGCGGCGGGCTGAAGTACGGGTCGGTGGCCATGTCGCGGAACACCGCCGCGCTCTCCGGATCGTCGCCGAACGTGCTGTCGTACAGCGGCTTCGTGGTCTGCCTGGCCGCGAAGTAGACCGCCGCCTTGATCTGCGGGTGCTTCTTGAGATAGGGACCGACCTCGCGCAGCCAGTCGGCCCGCTGGCCCGGCTTACCCTCCTGGGTGAGCCCGAACTCGCCGACCACCACCGGCCGGGGATGCTGCTGCGCGAAGGCCATGAAGTGGTCCATCCGGTCGGGGAAGCTGTTCCACTCGGGGCTGGGGTAGACATCGGCGCAGAGCCAGTCGACCTGGTCGTCACCCGGGTAGTAGTCGGCGGCCCGCCGGGTCGGGTCGGCGAAGCCGTCCGCGTGCGGGCACCACACCCACGCCGCGTTGGTGGCGCCGACCTCGGTGAAAATGGCCCGTACGTGCTTCCACGCGGCGACGTAGTCAGCCGGGGAGTGCATGCTGGCGGCCAGGTTCGGCCGGTCCATCTCCCACCGGTAGCGCAGCAGCACCGGCACCCCGAACGCCTTGACGTCCTCGGCCCGCTGTCGGATCAGGGAGTCGTAGCTGCCGCTGACCGTGGACCGGGTGTCCGTGCCCTGCCAGGAGATCATTTGGAGTCGGCCCTGGGTCTGGAACGCCTTCTCGGTGGCGCCGGGGAAGGAATCGTTCCACTGGTGGAACATGTGGGCGATAGCCAGCTTGCCGCCGGCCGCCCGGTCGAACTCGTCGAGCGCGGTCGCCCGCCCGACGGCGTTGTGGAACTCCGGCTTGACCCAGGCGCCCAGCCAGGCGCCCTGCTCCGGCGGCGTCGGCCCGCGGCCGGTGGTGCTCACCGGTGCGGTCCGGGGCTCCACGAGGGGCGGGGGCGGTGCCGCCGTCGTCTGCCGGGCCGGCGGGTCGGCCTTGCCGGAGTCGCAGGCCGCCACCACCGGAACCAGGCAGGCCAGAGCGGACACGGTCGCCATCGTCCGTCGTAACCGTCGTAGCATCCCTGGCACTCTATCGTGCGGCGGCAATCACGGCGTGTAGCCGAGGTTGCTGAGCAGCGGCTCAGCCTGGGCCAGCACGTCGGCGAGGTCCTGTTCGGCCAGCCGCTTCCGCCACCTGCCGACGGAGTCCGGGCGGGCCTTGGCGAACCGGGCGTGCAGTGCCTGCCGGCCGGCCGGGTCGCCGACCTCGAGGAAGTCGGCGACCAGCTCGGCCGTCTCCGCCGGCCGGCTGACGATGTCCTCGTAGCGCAGGTGGCGGACCTGCTCGGTGGGCAGCTCGGCGAGCTGGGTCAGGGCGCTGCCGGTGAAGCGGCGCCACATCCAGGCCGAGCGGCCCAGGTCGGAGACCTGGGTGAACTCCTCGCGCCGCTCCGGCTCCACCCAGAATCGCGGCGTGGCGCCCCACGGCGTACCGCCCCGACCGCTCTGTCCGCTGCCCGTCGAGGCCGCGTTCAGCCACGGCTGCTCGGCGTGCGACACCGCGACGTCCCGGCCGTCCCGATAGACGTGCAGGAAGACCGCGTCCGGGAAGACCTCGGTGAGGAACGGCACGATGAAGCAGTTTTCCGGGTCCTTCTCGGCGAACCGCAGCCCGCCGTGACCGGACGCGGCGAGCAGCGCGCCGTAGTAGCCGCGGAAGTAGCGGGCCGCCCGCTGTGGGGTCCAGCTGCCCTCGTACACGCAGCGGGCCACCGCCTTGGTCAGCCGGGGCTCGAAATGGTAGGAGACCTCCGGCAACGCCCCCACGCAGCTGCCCAGAAACGTGGTGCCGGAGCGCGGGGCGCCCAGAATGAAGATCGGCCGCTGCACCCGGAGGCTGAGCCTGCGGTTGGCGGTCGCCACCGGCCGTTCCAGCTCCCGGCGTTCCTTCCGGTCCGCGAGGAGACCGACTGCGGCGAGCTTCGCGGCCTTCACGGCGGACAGGCCGGTGTGCGGGGCGAGGGGCGGGCTGCTGGTCATCGATGTCCCATCGGTATGCAGGGGCGGGTCAGGACTGGGCGGCCGGGGTCGCGCCGCTGCGGCCCCGACCCCGGCGCAGCGCGCGGAGCGCGTCGAGGTGCAGGGTGGCCCGCCAGCGCCAGGCACCGGCCAGGTACGCCACCGTGCCGGCCACCGCCAGCAGGGTGAGCACCGGCACTGGGGCGTCGAGCAGGCTGGCCGCCCCGAGCGGCAGGCCGAAGCAGGCCACGGCCAGGGCCATCGCGGCCCGGGTGCCGCGCCCGAACGGGTGCAGCCGCATCGACCACCAGAGCTGGGTCAGCGGCACCAGGTTGGTGACCAGGATGGACACGGTCCAGGCCCAGGCGGCACCGACGATGCCGTACCTGGGGATGAGCAGGACGTTGGCGACCACGTTGAGGACGGTGCCGGTCATCGCGTTGTAGAAGGTCCAGGCGGTGCGCCCGGCCATGTTCAGCACCATGTCCACCATGCCGCAGCCGGTCGCCAGCAGCATGGTCAGCGCGAGCAGCAGCACCACCCGATGGCCCGCGCCGTAGCCGCTGCCGAACAGCGCCAGCATCGGCCCGGCGAACGCCGCGAAGATCAGGTAGGCCGGCCAGGAGAGCAGCACCAGCCAGCCGGTGGCCGCCTGGTAGAGCTGCCGCGCCTCGACCCGGTCGTGTCGGGCGAAGGCGGCGGCCAGCCGGTGCTGGACCGAGCTGGACAGGGCGACGCTGGAAAGCTGGCCGAGCGCGAGAAAGCGGGTCGACGCCGTGAAGACTGCCGCGTCGGCCGGCCCGCGCAGGGCGCTGAGCAGCACGATGTCCAGCCGCTGCACGACGATCGCGGCCAGGCTGCTCAGCGCGCGCGGCGCGGTGAACCGCCAGAACGGCCCGGCCAGCTCGCCGGCCGGCACCGGCCGGGTGACATGCCGCCCGGCGCGGCGAACCAGCCGGCCCAGCCAGAGTGCCGCCACCACGGCGGCGAGCAGGTACGGCACCACCCAGGCCAGCGGCAGCGCGGTGCTGGCGGAGAGACCCAACCAGGCGGCCACCGCCACCGCCACGAACTGCACCAGCGTGCGGCCGAGCCGTTCCACGGTGAGCAGCGGCCGCATCTGACCGAAGCCACGGCAGGCGGCCAGGGCGTAGTCGTTGAGCGCGGCCAGCGGCACGAAGGCCAGCAGGACGCGTAGCGCGGTCACCCCACCCGGACCGGCCTCGGGCATGGTCGCCTCGGCGAGCGCGGGGGCGGCCAGCCAGCCGGCCAGGCCGAGCAACGCGCCGACGGCCAGCACCGGCACCAACCCGGCCAGGATGGTGCCGCGGATCCGCTCCCGCTGGTCGAGGGCGCGCTGCCGACTGACGAAGTAGACGGTGCCGACGTCGGTGCCGAGCCGCGCCGCCGACGCGGCGATCATGAACGCGCTGGTGGCCGCGAAGAACATGCCGGCGTCGTGGACCGACCAGCCCCGGGTGATGACGATGTTCAGCCCGAAGCCGGCGACCGCGGCGAGGCCGACGCCGACCAGGTTCGCGAACCCCTGCCGGGCCGCGCCGCCCAGGCCGCTGTCCGCGCCGGCGTCGCCGGCCGTCGTGGCTGGCGTGGCCGGCGTGGTCGGCGTCGCGGTGGCGCCGCCGTCCCCCCGGGTCACCGCCGCCACGACGGCACGCGTCCCCACCAGTCGGCCAACCGCTCGTCGTACGGGGCGAAGTGGCCCTCCAACAGGCCCCGCAGCTCGCCTGACATCGGCGACCGGGAGCGCGCGTTGTGCTTGCCGAAGGAGATGTCCGCCCAGCGGGGCAGGCCGAGGAAGTCGCAGACCGCGTCGAAGGCCGGGCGCGGGTCGGCGAAGAAGTCATCGCTGTCGACGACGTGCAGCCGGTCCCGGCCGACCAGCGCCGCCAGCCGTTCCAACTGCTCGATGTACTGCCCCCGGGCCAGGTACGCGTGGTGCTGCAGGTGGTGGCTGGCGTACGTCGGGTCGGCGACCATCCGCTCCGCCTCGCCGGCGATCCGCTCCTCCTCCAGCTCCAGCGCCCGCTCAAACGACGACTCGGTCTCGTAGCCCCGGGCCAGCTCGTGCGAGTGCGCCGAGTAGGCCCGCTCCACCGGGTCGCGCAGCAGCACCAGCAGCCTGACCGAGGGCAGATCCTTGGCGATCCGCTGCCCGGCGAGGGGGTGGAACATGTAGTAGGGGCTCGACTCGCCGGTGATCCCGCGTACGCCGAGCCGCTGCCGGACCGCCTCCGCCTTCCCGGTGCCGGGGAAGTGCCCGAGGTACCAGTTCATGCCCCGGTGATAGTCCGTGTCGAAGTAGTGCACGCCCTTGTGGTAGGCCGGCGGCAGCACGCCCGGGTGCTGGGAGAGCGTCTTGAACAGCGAGGTGGTGCCGCAGCGCTGCGCTCCCACGATCAGGAATCCGGGCACCATCCGGGATCCGACGGTCAACCGCCCGACCGTCCGGCTCACCGACTTCACCGCGCGGATCGCCTGTTCCCTGGCCTGCGACAAGTCCCCACTCCTCACTCTCACCGGGCCCGGCGGGCCAGGTGCTCCTCCACGACGGGCAGCAGCCAGGTGTCGACGCGCCCCAGTCGCGCACCCGCCTCCGCCTGCCGGTCCCGCAGATAGCGCGCCGCCAGCTCCACCAGGTAGAGCACGGCGACCAGGTCGGCGTCCCGGCCGCCCTGGTCGAACGGCTGAAGCGTCCGGTCCGCGCCGGCGATCAGTGCCCGGGCGGCCTCCGTCGGGGCCGACCCGCCGTGGCCGATGGCGGTCTGCACCGCCCGGTGCAGCGCGTCGTAGCCGGCCGGCACGTCCGCCTCGAACCGCTCCCAGTCCCAGACCAGCACCCGGCCGTCGGCGAGCACGGCGCTGTTGCCGCCGTTCCAGTCGCCGTGCCAGGCGCCGAAGGCCACCGTCGGGTCGGCGTCCGCGACGGTCTTCAGCACCGCGCGCAGCCGTCCGGCCTCCGGCCGGGTGCCGAGCGCGTCCACCGCGTCGGCCAGCCGGGCCGCGTGGTCGCTACCGGCCCACGAACCCCGGCGTACGCCGAGGCAGCCGGCCACCGCCACCATGGCCGCCCGCTCGCCCGCCTCGGCGGCGGCGGGGGTGGCCCGGGGCAGCCGCACCGGCAGCGCCTCCTGCACCAGCAGCGCGTGCCCGTGCCAGTCGCCGTGATGACGTACCCCGGCCACGACGATCGGCCCGAGCGGCAGGCCGGCCAGCCGATGCAGCGCCGCGGCCTCCGCGTCGACCAGGGCGCGGGTCAGCGGGTCGACGCCGAGTTTGGCGTAACCGAGCGCCCGCCCGTCCGGGGCGAGTAGTTGCAGCACCGGCTTGCGGTTCGCCCGAGCCGGCCCGATGTGCATGCTGACCAGGGCCGGCGCGCCCAGCACCTCGGCCAGGTGGGCGTCGAGCCCGGCACCCGTCACCACCAGCCGGTCGCGGAACACCAGTGGCCCCAGCCGGAGCCGGAACGCGACGGCCAGCCCCTGCCGGACCAGCTTCGCCCTGCGGCCGACCGCCTCGGTGGCGTGTTGGACGGCGCTCGCCGCGGCCCGACCCGAGCCGGTGGGCACCAGCAGCCGTGGCCGGGCCGCCGAGGGCACCAACACCCAGCCCCGCCCACCCCTGCGCAGGGCCGGCTCGGCCGGCTCGGGCCAGATCAGCCCGGCCAGCTCGCCCAGGTATGCGGAGCGGCCGTCGCCGTCGGGAGGTACGCGAAACACCATCAGCGCTCACCGGCTGCTTCGAGTCGGGCCCGCAGCCCGGACACGGTGCCCTGGGTGCGCGCCCGCGCGGCGGCCTGGCGCAGCCGGTCGTTGCGGGCGAGCAGGGCGACCGAGATGAGGGCGTAGGCGAGGGTGGCTTCCAGCGCCCCGTAGGTGAACTGGAAGAAGAGCATGAGGATCAGGACCAGGCTGCCCGCGATCCCGATCGCGCTGTGGTCGCGCCGGTAGCGCCAGATGCAGTAGAGGAAGAAGCCGTTGTAGCAGAGCGCACCCACGTAGCCCTGGCCGACCAGCAGCGCCCAGAGTTGCCCGTTGCTGCCCAACTCCCGGTTGCCGCACTGCTTGCAGTCGGCGGTCTTGCCGATGGCGATTGAGCGGTTGCTGCCGACCAGCGCCCGGTTTCCGCCGTACCCGAGCACCGGCGAGTGGTTGGCGGCGGTGATCGCGCCCTGGGACAGGGTGGCCCGGATGTCGTCGCTGTGCCCGTTCTCCAGCCGCTCGTCGAACGTCCGCCCGAGTGGCGTGGCAATGATCAACACGCCGATCAGGCCGACCGCCAGGGCGAGCCCGCCGAGCACCACCATCCGGCCGCGCAGAGCGAGCCGGATCGCCAGGTACACCGCGGAGATGCCGATGCCGATCCAGAGCCCCCGGTTGAGCGAGTAGACAATCGGGAAGATCGCGGCCAGGACGATCGCGACGCCGAGCACCCGGCGTAGCGGCCGGCCCAGCACCACCCAGCCGGCGATCAGCCAGATCAGCAGGATCGCCGTGTTCTCGCCCCACGAGTTCGTGTAGGTGAACGGCGCGGACGGACGCGGTGAGCTGGGTTCGCCGGCGATCACCTGCTGGACCTGGGCGAACTTGACGTTCATCAGCGAGGCGACGTAGGACTGGCTGGCGATCGAGTGCGGCAGGACGGACCGCAGCGGCGCGACGAAGCTGAACGTGGGGAAGAGCGAGCCGAGCCAGCCGCCGATCACCACGACGACTCCCATGAACCCGAAGAGCCGGACCACCCGCCGCCGGGACAGCTCCCGCTCGCTCAGGTTGAGCACGTAGAGCATGACCACGGTCATGGCGACGTAGTTCGCCAGCCGGATGGCCAGGCCGAGGTATCGGCCGCCACCGCCGGCGGCCGGGAGCGTGTTCGGTGCGGTGAGACCGAGCATCAGGGCGGAGAGCAGCACCCAGAGCAGCAGCACCAACCAGATCCCGAAGCCGGGCGGCACCCGGATCGAGCCCCGGTTGCGCAGCTGCATCAGCATCGGCACCGCGAAGATGACGAAGACGAAGCTGGACACCCCGAGCACCCACCACAGCGGGTAGAGCACGAAGAGCGCGATCAGCGGCCACGCCACCGGCAGCCGCAGCGACCAGCCCTTCGACAACACCCCGGCCGGCGCGATCTGTGCCGCGTCGGTCCCGGGAACGTCACCCCCGACCGGGGCCGGGCGGTGCGGGGTGACGGTGCTCATTTCACGGTGACCTTGGCGGTGGTCGGCGCGTAGATCACCCAGGCGTTGCCGGGGCGCGCTTGGATGATGTCGCCGCCGTTGTCGGCGATGGTGCAGGCCATGTCGAGGCCGGGCTTGCGCCACCGGCCCTTCACGCTGAACGGCCCAGAGACCGCGACGACGCTGCCCATGCCGAACACCTTCGCCGCCGGGAGCGACCGCGGCGAAGGATGCCGGACCTGCACGGTCCGGTATTCCGTGGTCAGCACGAACACCGACGCGGCGGTCACCGTCGCGGTGCCCACCTTGCCGACCCAGTGGGACTTCTGCTCGTCGTACCGCCAGACCATCGACGGGCCGCCGCGGACGGCGACGGTCAGCTCGCGGGTCAGCACGAGGTCGTGGGCGGCCAGTGGGTCGTCGTCGGTGGCGTGGTCGAGCGCCGGCGTGGGCGGCTGGCCGCCCTTCGGCGCGGCCTTCCACAGCGCGGCGGTGGAGGTGTAATCGCCTTTGAAGACCTTGGCGCTGGGGTCGGCGGGGGTGATACCGCTCAGGCCGGACTGCTCGAACTGGGTGAGGAAACCGCTGGGGCCGCCGGCGTAGCCGACGAAGGGGCGCAGCACGGCGACGGACCGGATGTCGACCGGCCGGACCTCGGTGACCGGGCCGACCTTGGCGGCGTCCCGGGACTGGAACACCGCCGTGAGGTGCAGCGTGTCGGACTCGGCGAACTCGGCGTAGACCAGATCGGCGGCGTCCAGGCCGGCCGGGGTCGTCGACGGACCGACCCGCAGCGGCACGGCGATGGCCTGCCGGTCGGCCACCGCCGGGGCGCTCACCGGCAGCCCGGTCAGCGGTGCCGCCGGCACGGCCGGGGTCGGGCTTCCGGTGGCCGACCCGGGCGTGCCGGGGTCGACCACCTGGATGCTGCCGGCGGGGGGCTGCGGCTTGCTGCACGCCGTGCCGAAGCCAACCACGAGGGCCGGCACGAGGGCGGCACGGAAGATCTGCCGGCGGTTCACCCCAGATCCTCGCCGGAATCGCGCACGTAGCTGCGCCCCGGGCCGTCGACGCCCGTGGCCTCGCCGCGGGAGCGGTACGTGCCGCCGCTGCCGTTCACCGGCAGCGGCTCGCCCGGCACCGTCGGCTTGCCCGGCCGCAACGGTCGCGCCGGACCAGCGGCGGAACCCGGGTTGGACGGCTGCATCCGGGGCAGCACCATGGTGGACTCGACGGAGGGTCCGGGGGCCGGGCCGGGGGTCGGGCCGGGGGTCGGCCGCGGCTTGGGCCGGTTGGCCTTGGCCGGGCTGGCCGGACGGCTCGTCCCGCCGGTCGGCGCGGGCAGGCGTGGCGCCAGCACCGCGCCGAGCACCGGGGCGTTGACCTGCTCGAACTGCCGGAGCGCGGCGTTGATCTCACCGCTGCGGGTCCGCCCGGTCTCGGCCACCACGATCACCGCGTCAACGTGCCGGCTCAGCGCCTGGGCCTCCACGGCTACCGTCGGCTGGGCGGTCTCGATCAACACGTGGTCGAAGCGCGCGGCCAGCTCGTCGAGGATCTCCAGCAGGCTGCCGATCGGCAACTCGACGTCGGCGTCCAGGTCGCCGGGAATCAGCACCCGAAGCTGACCGAGGCCGGGCACCGGGGCCAGGGCCTTGAGCGCTGGTACGTCCCGGCGGAGCACCGAGGCCAGGCTGTGTCGCCCCTCGGGGACCCCGGTGATGGCGTTGACCGTCGAGTCCGGTTTGGTGGTGACCAGCGCGACCTGCTGGCCGGTCCGGGCGTACGCCGCTGCCAGGTTGGCGGCGACGAACCCGGCGGCCGTGCCGGCGGAGCCGTCGCAGAGCAGGAGCTGACGCCCCCGGCCCCGGTCACGCGGCTCGGGGACTGCGGAGAGCAGCACGTTGCGTAGCCGGCCCAGCTCGCGGGAGATCTTGTGGGAGGGCGGCAGCATCGTCAGCGAGGGGATCCGTGCCGGCAGCTCCAGCAGCAGCGGCAGGCCGACCCGGTCGGAGATGTCCCGGCCACGCCGGACCCGGGTGTCGAGCCGGTCCAGCACCAGCGCCAGCACGATGCCCAGGAGCAGGCCAGCCCCCATGCCGCTGGCCAGGTTGAGGGTGCGGTTCGGAGAGCTGGGACGCTGCGGCAGCCGGGCGTCGGAGATGATCTCGCCCGGGTCGGTTTCGGCGGACATCAGCGGGCTGAGCCGGTTGTTCAGCGACGTGAGCTGGTTGGTCAGCACGCTCCGGTCGGCCTCCGCCCGTTGCCGCTCGACCGAGTTGCTCGGTGCCGCCGCGATCCGCCCGGCGACCGCGCTGAGCTGCTTGTTAACGTCCGCGATCTGCTGCTTGAGCGCGGTGGTCTCGTTCTCCAGCGACTTCTGCGCGGTGGCCTTGCGCAGGTCCAGGTACGCCTGCGCGAAGGCGTGCGACCCGGCCTGGGCCTGGGCTGGGCTGTCCGCCTCGTACGCCACCTGGAGGACCTGGCTGTTCGGCGGCACGCTGACGGCCACCCACTGAACCAGGTGCTCGGCCTCGGTGTCGGTCTTCATCAGGCCCCTGGCCCGCTCCGCCACGACGAGTGAACGAACCACCTGCGCCTCGGTGTCGAGGTTGACCTTGGCGTTGGGGTTGCTGTCCGGGCCCGCGCTGAGCGGGCGTACCAGCAGCGAGGTGCTCGACGTGTAGCGGGCTTGCTGAAGCTGGCTGACCGCCAGCCCACCGGCCGTGCCGAGAACGGCGGCGAAAAGCAGGATCCACCAGCGACGGCGCAGCCAGCCCAGGTAGGCCATCAGGGCAAGTCCGTCGGCATCGCGCTCGGCCGGGTGGGTTGCGGGCATCAGAGTTTGTCGCTCCCTTTCGGCCGGGGCCGAACAGTCCACGGTGCAGCGGAACCTGACCGTGACCTTGATTGTCCCCGATCCAAACGTCGGAGGAAAGTCTGCTTCACTTCCTGTGTGCCGTTCACGTAATGCGGTGACGGAATTCCGACAGACGCCCGAGCGGCCCGGGCGAGTCGGCCCGCACCGCCGTTGCGGTCGCGGCTGACCTGCCTGTTTGCTTGGAACGGTGGCTGCAGAGCCAGGGTCCGTGCTGGCCCGACCGGTGGGCCGGGATCCCTCCAATGGCCCCTTCAATGTCCATCCCCACGCCGATAGTTTGGCAAGACGCGCCCAAGGGCCATTCGCGAAAATCCGGGCGGGGCGTGGGCGTACGGAGAGGACGTTTGGTGAACGGCTCAACCGAGAGCTCGGGACAGGTGTTGCTGGTCGGTTCCAGCGGCGGCCACCTCGCCCAACTGCTGGCCCTGGAGCCCTGGTACCGGCACCGGCGGCGGGCCTGGGTCACATTCGACACTCCCGACGCCCGGTCGCTGCTCGACGGCGAGGACGTGGTGTGGGCGCACCATCCCACCACCCGCAACGTGAAGAACCTGACTCGTAACGCGCTGCTCGCGTTCGAGGTGATCCGCCGCCGCCGGGTGGACGCCGTCGTCACCACCGGCGCGGGGGTGGCCCTGCCGTTCGTGGTGGCGGCCCGGCTGCGCCGGATTCCGACCGTCTACATCGAGGTGTACGACCGGATCGACAGTGCGACGTTGACCGCCCGGCTCTGCCGGCCCTTCCTCTCCGCGATGCTGGTGCAGTGGGAGGAGCAGCGTCGCATGTATCCGGAGGCGACAGTGGTGGGTAACCTGCTGTGAGCGTGCCGATCCCCCGACACCGGAGCGCCCCGTCGCCGTACGTGCTGGCCGTGGTCGGCACCGACGTGCACCGGTTCGACCGGCTGGTGGACTGGCTGGAGCGGTGGCACGCGGGCCGCGGCGACGTCAGCGTCGTCCTCCAGTACGGACACAGCCGCGCCCCCCGCCTGCCCGGGGCAACCCCGTTCCTCGGCCACGAGGAGTTGCAGCGGGCGATGGCCGAGGCCACGCTCGTGGTGAGCCACGGTGGGCCGGCCACCATCACCGAGGCCCGGCGCACCGGCCACCTGCCGATCGTGGTGCCCCGGGACCCGGCCCACGACGAGCACGTCGACAACCACCAGCAGCTCTTCTCCCGGCGGCTCGGTGCGGCCGGGCTGGTCCGGCTCTGCGAGTCCGAGGCCGAGCTGTTCGCCGCCCTCGACGAGGGGCTGGCCGACCCGTCCCGCTTCCTCCTGACCGCAGACCCGGGCCGGCCCGACCCGCGGGCCGAGGCGGTGGCCCGGGTGGGCCAGGTGATCGACGACCTGGTGGCCCGCCGGGTACGGCAGCGCGATGGAGGGCGGCGGTGACGGACAACCCGCGCGTGCTCTTCGTCGGCGGCCTCGGCCGCAGCGGCTCCACGCTGCTCGAACTGCTCCTCGCGCAGAGCGCGGACGTGTGCGCGGTCGGTGAGGTGGTCCACCTCTGGGAGCGGGCGCTCGGCGCCGACGAGCGGTGCGGCTGCGGCGAACGCTTCACCGGGTGCCCGTTCTGGCAGCGGGTGGGCGAGCACGCCTTCGGCGGCTGGTCCGCAGTCGATCGGGACGAGATGCTCGCGCTCAAGGACCGCGTCGACCGCACCCGGCACATTCCCCGGCTCGCGAAGAGTTCCCTGTCGCCGGAACAGCTCGCCGACGTCCGCGCGTACGCCGCCCGCTACACCCGGATCTACCGGGCGGCTCTCGCGGTCAGCGGGGCCCGGGTGGTGGTGGATTCCAGCAAGCACGCCTCGCTCGCCTTCGCGCTGAGCTGGGCAGAGGCGCTCGATCTGCGGGTGCTGCACCTGGTCCGGGACAGCCGGGCGGTGGCGTACTCCTGGGGCAAGCAGGTGCGCCGGCCCGAGGTGGTCGACGGCGAGGACTTCATGCCCACGTTCTCCCCGTTGGAGGTGAGCAAGCTGTGGACCGCGCAGAACGCGGCGTTCCACCTGCTCGCCGCCCGCGCGCAGGTGCTCCGGCTGCGCTACGAGGACTTCACCGCCGACCCGGCGGGCACCGTACGCCGGCTGCGCGAGTTCGCCGGGCTGCCGGACGACCCGGCGGCGCTGCGCATCCTCGCCGACCCGGCCGACCGCACCGGCTCGGCGCCGCCGGCCCCGGGTGGCGAGCCGGCGTCGTCGCTGGCGTCGCTTGTCCGCGTACACAGCGTCGCCGGCAACCCGCTCCGGTTCAACGGCGGCCCCCTGACGGTACGCCGGGACGAAGCGTGGCGTACCCGCCTGCCGCGTCGCAGCCGCGCCGTGGTCAGCCTGGCCACGCTGCCCCTCCGACTCCGCTACGGCTACCTCGGCCAGCGGGGATCCGATTCCGTGGAGGAGCCGTGAGCGCGAGGAGTGAGCCGGTTTTGCGAGCCCCGCAGTCGCGAGCTGAGGAGACACCGTTTTGAGCAGTCCGAACATTTCGGTAGTCGTCGCGACCCGGGACCGTCCGGAGCTGCTGCGGGTGGCGCTCGACGCGATCCTCAGCCAGGCGCACCCGGGCCTGATCGAGGCCATCGTGGTCTACGACCAGTCCGAGCCGGACCGGTCCCTCGAACTGGACCGGGGCGACCGGCGGGTCCGGGTCATCACCAACACCCGTACGCCGGGACTGGCCGGGGCACGCAACACCGGCATCGAGGCGGCCACCGGCGAGCTGGTCGCGTTCTGCGACGACGACGACGAGTGGCTGCCCGGCAAGCTCGCCGCGCAGCTCGGCGCGCTCGACGTCCACCCGGACGGCGCGCTGGTCAGCTGCGGCATCCGGGTCAGCTATGACGACCGGACGGTGGACCGCTCGCTGGACCGGTCCCGGGTGTCGCTGGAGGCGCTGCTCCGCGACCGGATGACCGAGCTGCACCCGTCCACGTTCCTGATCCGCCGGGCCGCGCTGATCGACGCGATCGGGCTGGTCGACGAGCAGATCCCGGGCAGCTACGCGGAGGACTACGAGTTTCTGCTCCGGGCCGCCCGGTACGCCCCGCTGGTCAACGTGGACAGCCCGTACGTGCTGGTCCGTTGGCACAAGCGGTCGTACTTCGCGCAGCGCTGGGAGACCATCTCGACCGCGTTGCAGTGGCTGCTGCGGCGATACCCCGAGTTCGCCACCGTGCCGCACGGTGAGGCCCGGGTCGCCGGCCAGATCGCCTTCGCACAGGCCGCCATGGGCAACCGGCGGGACGCGGTCCGCTGGGCCCGGCGCACCCTGGCCCGTAACCCCCGCGAACCGCGTGCCTACCTGGCCCTGGCGGTGGCGAGTCGGGCCGTGCACGCCGACCGGGTACTGCGTACCCTGCACAAGCGCGGCCGGGGCATCTGAGCCGTACGCGACGGGCGGGCGACCAGCCGGTCGCCCGCCCGTGCCGTGCGTGCCCGATCAGGTCGCGCAGAAGGACCGCCACGCCTGGATGCTGGGCTGGTCCAGCAACCGGAAGTCGCCCTCACTGACCGTCTGGTTGTAGTACGCCACGAACTCCGGCCGCTGCCCGCTGAGGTAGCTGGTCATCGCGCGGATCCACGCCGCCCGTCCGGCGCCGGTGTCACCGGGCACCAGGTCGCTGCCGGTCTCCGCCACGCCCCACGGCTTGCCCAGCTCGCGGGACTTGCTGATCATCCGGCCGTAGATCTCCTGCGGGGGCGCGTACCGGTTCCACTTGACGCCCCAGTTGTAGCAGTCCCAGCCGAGCGTCTTGATCACGTCGCCGCCGGGGTAGAAGGAGTCGAAGCTTCGCCCGGACTTCGGGTCGAGCGTCCAGCACATCAGGATGAGCGTGTTGATCAGCTTCGGGTTGCCCGCCTGGTCGGCCAGCCCGGCGATTCGGCGCCAGGCCGTCCGGTACTCCTCCGGCGTGAAGTCCCCGCGCTCGACGTCGTCCTCCGGCTCGTGGAAGTACGACCAGTAGACGTTGTGCTGGCGCGGGATCGAGGCGAACCACGAGGTCAGCCGGGCGTCGTGCCTGCCAGAGTTGATCTCCTGAGGTGGGGCCTTGAAGGAGACCACCACGGGCCGGTTGACGACGTCGGCCCGGCTGCCCTTCCAGGCCGGCGGCAGTCCGGGGAAGAAGATCCGGGCCATCCGCAGCCGGCCGAAGGTACGGTCGGAGCGGGCCAACGCCTGGCCGAAGGTCTCCCCGCTCTGCACGCCGATGGACGCGCCGGGCAGGGTCAGCCGGGTGCCCGCGAAGCCCTGGGCCGACCCGGCGGAGGCCGACGGCGATCTGGGCGGGCGACCGCCGATCGCCTCGGCGGCGCTCGGGCCGGCGCTCCGGCTGGCGGCGCTCGGGGCGGGTGTGCCGGTCGGTCCGCTCCGCACCGGGGGCTGGACGGCCTGCGGCCACTCGCCGTCCGTGCGGTCGGCATCCGGGCGCAGCGTGGCCACGGCGACCCCGCCGCTCGCCACCGCCAGCACGACCGCCGCCGCGATGGTCAACCACCAGCCCCGGCGGGATCCACCGGGCGGCGCGGGGGGCGGCACGACCGGGGGCGGCGGCACGTCGGCGCCGCCGGTGGGCGGGATCGGCCCGGGACCGCGGGCTGGCGGGACCGGCCGGGGATCGCGGGCGGGCGGGACCGCCCCGGGATTGTTGGCGGCTTCGGTCTCGGGCCACGGCAACGTGGACCGGGCCTCGAGCGGCGGAACCTGGCCCGCGGTCTCCGGCCACGGCAGCGCCGGTGTGCCCTGCTGGCGCGGGATGTCCTGACCCGGCCAGAGGCCGGTCGGCGGTCCGAAGGCGTGCTGCTGGTCTCGTTCGGCCGGCATAACCCTCCCTGGCTGATGGCCCGTCGCAGGGCGCAGGTCGGACGCGCGTTCCGCCCGACGGTAACCCCGGTCACCCGGGCCGTGCGTACCGTTACACTCAGCCGAACGCCTGGCCGGTGCTGCCGGTGACGGCCGAAGCGGGCATCTCGACTCCGGTGCGGGCGATCGCGTCGAGCAGCCGGTCGGCCAGTTCCGGGCGGCAGACCAGCAGGTCCGGCAGGCGTGGGTCGGCCCGGTTGTAGCGCAGCGGCGAGCCGTCGATCCGAGAGGCGTGCATCCCGGCGCCCTGGGCCACCGCGACCGGCGCCGCGCTGTCCCATTCGTACTGGCCGCCCGCGTGGACGTACGCGTCGGCCTCCCCGGTCACCACCGCGCACACCTTGACCCCGGCGGAACCCATCGGAACGGCTTGGGCGTCGAGCAGTTGGACCAGTTCGCCGACGAAGGCCGGCGGGCGGCTGCGGCTCACCGCGATCCGGATCGGCCCGTTCGCCGCCGGCGGGGTCGGGCAGCCGGTGCCGAGGACGAGTTGACCACCGTCCAACGTGGGACGAGCGGGCAGGCCCACCGCCCCCGCGACCAGCCCACCGTCCGGCCCGGCCGAACGCCGCCAGAGCGCCACGTGCACCGCCCAGTCGGTCCGGCCGGCCTCGGAGAACTCACGGGTGCCGTCGAGCGGGTCGATGATCCAGACCCGTTCCGCGTCGAGCCGGGCCGCGCGTTCCCCGCCCGACCAGGCGCGCCGGGCGTCGGCCTGCTCCTCGGAGAGGACCGCGTCCGCCGGCCGCCAGCGGGCCAGCGCGGTCGTCATCAGCTCGTGCGACCTGCGGTCCCCGGCGTCCTTGAGCGCGGCCGGGTCGGCGAAACCCCGCTGCTCCCGCAGCGCGGTCAGCGCCGCGCCCGCGCGTTCGGCCAGCCATTCCGCGAAGGCCTGGTCGTCGAGCTGACCGGTACCGTACTGGGTCACGTGCCTCACCGCCTGTCTCCTGGGTCCGCGACCCGCAATCCTTCGACGGCCGGTGCCTCCGGTGCCAGCATCCGTCGGAAGGTGGACAGCTGACGAGCCCGTTTCGGATCTTCACTGTCCCCTCGGACGGATCGACCGCCCGCATGTTGAACTTCGCGTGTATGCCGGTCGGACCGGCCGTACCAGGCCCTAGGCTCGTGCGCATGACCGCCGAGCAGCTGATCTCCTTCGCCCGTGGCGCTCCCTCGCTGGACATCGTTGATGTCGAGGGGCTCAAGGCCGCCGCCGTCCGCGCCTTTGACGCCGATCCCGCCGGGATCACGGCGTACGGCACCTCCGTCGGCTACCCGCCCCTGCGCAAGTGGATCGCGGAGAAGCACGGCGTCGAGGCCGACCAGGTGCTGATCACCAACGGGTCTCTCCAGGCCGACGCCTTTCTCTTCGACCACATGGTCCGCCGGGGCGACGCGGTGGTGGTCGAGCGCCCGACGTACGACCGGACCCTGCTCAACCTCCAGCAGATGGGGGGCGAGATCCACGGGGTGACGGTCCAGCCGGACGGTCTGGACACCGCCGAGCTGCGCAAGCTGCTGGAGTCGGGGGTCCGGCCGCGGCTGGCCCACGTCATCCCGAACTACCAGAACCCGGCCGGCGTGACCCTGTCCCTCGAGAAGCGCCGGGAGCTGCTCGACCTGGCCGCCGAGTACGACTTCACCATCTTCGAGGACGACCCGTACGCGGACATCCGGTTCCGGGGCGAGCCGCTGCCGTCGATGCTGTCGATGGACACCCGGGGCGTGGTGGTGCACGCCTCCAGCTTCACCAAGACGGTCTGCCCGGGCGTCCGGGTCGGCTACCTGGTCGGCCCCGCCGAGCTGATCGCCGCGATCGCGAAGAAGGCCACCAACCTGTACATCTCGCCCGGCATGGTCTCCGAGGCGATCGTGCACCAGTTCTGCGTCTCCGGTGACATCGAGCGGTCCATCAACACGGTGCGTGCCGCCCTCGGCGAGCGGGCCGGGGTGCTCGCCGAGTCGCTGCGCCGGCACATTCCCGAGGCCCGGTTCGTCGAGCCCGACGGCGGCTACTTCCTCTGGGTGGAGCTGCCGGAGGACGTCGAGGTGGACCGCCTCGCCCCGGCCGCCGCGGAGCGCGGCGTCGCGGTGGTCAAGGGCAGCGACTTCCTGCTGGACGGCGGTCGGCACGCGCTCCGGCTGGCGTTCTCGGCGGTGACCGCGGACCGGATCGACGAGGGTGTCCGGCGGCTGGCCGAGGCGATGGCCGCGGTTCGCGGTTGATTTCTGTCGGGTTTCCGACAATAAGGCGATGCCGGCCGGTTCAGCACTCCCGCTGGGCCGGCCGGCGGCCCACAATGCTGCGAGCGCCGTTCATCTCCCACCGAGGCGGGTCCGCCGTCCGGGAAGCCCCCGCCGGGGCCGCTGGCGCGCGCAGCACAACTCCCGCCCCCAATGGGTGCCGGGTGGGCCGTGTCGCCCCTCACCCCCCTGACGCGGCCGGCCCGCCCGGCGCCACCCACCCACCGCCCGTCCGTGTGACGTCCGTCGCGGCCGCTTGCCCGTGCTGCGCGTCGCCCCGATCGGCGTAACCTGCAAGCCGCAGCACCATGTCGAGGGGGGGCGAGATGACGGACCGGGCGGCACGCGATCGCACCGCCGGGCAGAACGGCGGCCGCGCGCTCAGGCCGCGGGCCTGGGCGGCACCGGTACGCGCCATGTCCCGCATCCTCAACGCCGACGGCTCCCCGCGTACGCCCGAGTCGACCGGCGCCGGCCGTAGCGGGGTCGTCGACTGCGGCCTCTACGTCGACGGCGCACGCCAGCCCGGCGAGTGGCACTACGCCGACGCCCTGGCGTCGGCCGGCGAGCAGGGCAACGCCTTCGTCTGGCTCGGTCTGCACGAGCCGGGGCTGGACGAGATGACCGAGATCGCCGAGACCTTCGGCCTGCACGAGCTGGCCGTGGAGGATGCGGTCAAGGCCGAGCAGCGCCCCAAGCTGGAGCGCTTCGGCGAGGTGGCGTTCCTGGTGCTGCGTACCGCCCGCTACTGCGAGCACACCGAGCTGACCGAGTACTCCGAGGTGGTGGAGACCGGCCAGGTGATGCTCTTCATCGGGCCGAACTTCCTGATCAGCGTCCGGCACGGGGACGCCTCCCGGCTCTCGCCGGTCCGGGCGGGCCTGGAGACGAAGCGGGAGCTGCTGGGGCACGGCCCGTGGGCGGTCGCGTACGCGATCACCGACCGGGTGGTGGACCTCTACCTGGAGGTCGCCGACCAGCTGGAGGACGACCTCGACGTGCTGGAGGCCGACGTCTTCGATCGGCAGGGCAGCGGGCGGATCCAGCGGATCTATCAGATGAAGCGGGAGCTGGTCGAGTTCAAGCGGGCGGTGACGCCACTGCAGCGGCCGTTGCTGACGCTCACCTCGCAGGCCAACCGGGAGGTGCCGGAGGAGGTCCGGCGCTACTTCCGCGACGTGCAGGACCACCTGAGCCGGACGGTCGAGCAGGTCAGCTCGTACGACGACCTGCTCAACTCGATCCTGCAGGCGCGGCTGGCCCAGGTCACCGTCGACCAGAACGACGACATGCGCAAGATCGCCGCGTGGGCCGCGATCGGCGCGGTGTGGACCGCGATCGCGGGCATCTACGGCATGAACTTCAAGTACATGCCCGAGATAGACACGACCTACGGCTATCCGGTCGTGCTGACGGTCATGCTCGCCATCTCGCTGGTCCTCTACCGCTGGTTCCGCCGCAACGGTTGGATGTAGCCGCACCGGGATTCGTACCCGTAGACGGGAGCGCCGGCCGCGGGGCGTACCCGCATGCCGGCGCGTTCCGTCCCGGTGGATCAGCGGCGACCGCTGGCCTTGGCGGTGTTCTTCCCGTTGTTCAGCGCCTTGTTGACGTCGACGGCCGGTCGGCCGGAGGCGTCCCGGGCCCCCTCGGCGACCGAGGGCACCTGGTCGGTCGGCTGGATCACCGGCTGGCTGCTGGACGTGGCGGTGGCGGCGCTGCCGCTCCCGGCCGTCGCTGAACTGCCGCCCCTGGAGCTGTCCGCGCCCGGAGCCTGGGTCACCTTCGCGCTCGGGTCGGGCGTCTCCACGACGATGGTGTCGACGTCCTCGCGCATCGGCTCCAGCCCGCCGGTCGGGTCGTACTCGGCCCACTCCTGGTGCTCCCGGCGGCGGCGCATGGCCATCGCGCCGGCCAGCCCGGCGACGGTGCCGGCGGCCAGCAGCCCGAACATCCTCCCCGCCGACCTGTTCTTCTGCTTCTTCCTGGCGACCTTGGCGTTCTTGGCCTTCACCTTGCGGCTCACCGCAGCCCGCTTCGCGGCGGCCTTCCGGCTGGCCGCCGTGTTGCCCGTGGCCTCGGCCTGGGCCTCGCGCACGGCCAGGACCAGCGGCGCGAGCGCCGCGACCGTCGAGGCGAGGCCGCTCGACGCCCGGTCCCGGACCATGATCGCGGTGGGCCCGACGGCGCCCCGGGCTGCCTGGACCCGCGGACCGACACCCTTCGCCGCGTGCGTCGCGGCCTGCCGCAGGTGACCGATGCCCTGGTTCAGCTCCGCCCGTGCGAGCTGCCCTTGCGTTCTACGCCGCCCGATTCCAAACACGGTCCCACCTCCTGGGAGTTGTTCCTTCGTCATCCTCCACCTTCGGATGCCTTCGCATGGCCAGATCGGGCACATGGGAGGATCCGCATGGAACTGACCGACAAGTGAGGAGTACCCGTGGCCGAGGCTGTCTACGCCACCTTGCACACCAACGCCGGCCCGATCCGGCTGGAGCTCTTCCCGAACCACGCGCCCAAGACCGTCCGCAACTTCGTCGACCTGGCGGAGGGCACCCGGGAATACACCGACCCGCGTACCGGCCAGCCGGGCAGCGGACCGTACTACGACGGCACCATCTCGCACCGTGTGATCAGCGGCTTCATGATCCAGATGGGCGACCCGACCGGCACCGGTCGCGGCGGACCGGGCTACAAGTTCGCCGACGAGTTCCACCCGGACCTGCGCTTCGACCGGCCGTACCTGCTGGCCATGGCGAACGCCGGGCCCGGCACGAACGGGTCGCAGTTCTTCATCACGGTCGGGCCGACCCCGCACCTGAACAACCGGCACACCATCTTCGGGCAGGTGGCCGACGAGCAGTCCGCGAAGGTGGTCGACTCGATCGCGAACACCCCGACCGGCCCGAGCGACCGGCCGATGCAGGACGTGGTCATCGAGCGCGTCGAGATCGAGCGCAAGTCGGCCTGAGCGCCGTGCGGGTACCTTTGCTCGCATGACTGAGCGCTCCGGGCAGGCCAATGACGCCACCGGTGGGCCGGTGCCGACCACCCCGGTCTGCTACCGCCACCCCGACCGGGAGACGTACATCCGGTGCACCCGTTGTGACCGGCCGATCTGTCCGCAGTGCATGCGGGAGGCCTCGGTCGGGCACCAGTGCCCGGAGTGCGTCAACGAGGGTCGCCGCAGCGTGCGGCCGGCGCGCACCGCCTTCGGCGGCGGTGTCGCCGGCCGCGAGGGCTACGTCACAAAGACCCTGATCGCGCTGAACGTGCTGGTCATGCTCCTCTCCCTCGCCTCGGCCCCGAACGCGGGCGCGGTGCTGTTCAAGGGCTCCACGCCGCTGACCGACTGGGGGTCCGTGATCGGCCTGGCCCGTTTCGCCGACGGCACCATCGGTGGGGTCGCCGACGGGCAGTGGTACCGCCTGGTCACCGCGATGTTCCTGCACTACGGCGTGGTGCACCTGCTGCTCAACATGTGGGGGCTCTGGGTGCTCGGCCGGGCCCTCGAAGCGGTGCTCGGCCCGCTGCGTTTCCTGGCGCTCTATCTGATCGCCGGGCTGGGGGGCAACGTCGCCGTCTATCTGTTCAGCGCGCCCAACCAGCCCTCGGCCGGCGCGTCGACCGCCATCTTCGGTCTCTTCGCCGCGATCTTCGTGATCATGCGCCGGCTGGGCCGGGACACCTCGGCCATCGTGCCGATCCTGGTGATCAACCTGATCTTCACCTTCACCGTGCCGAACATCTCCGTCGCCGGCCACCTGGGCGGCCTGGTCACCGGCGCGCTGATCGCGCTGGTCCTGGCGTACGCCCCGCGGCTGCGGCGCAACCTGTTCCAGGCGGCGGGCGGAGCGATCCTGCTGGTGGCGCTGCTCGGGCTGGTCCTGGTCCGCACCGCGATGCTGACGGGCTGAGCCGCTGGGCGCCGACGTTCGGTCGGTGCCGCAGGCGGGTCGCGGCGGCGGGTCAGTCGGCGACGGGGTGGGCCTCGCGCAGCGCCTCGGCGACCTCGTCCAGCGGCGCGTCCAGGTCGTACCGGCCGAACAGGTGCAGCGACTCGCCCGCGTCGATCTCCAGCGTCTCGGCGGTGAGCCCCCGCCGGGTACGCCGTTCCAGTTGGATCGCCTCCACGGCCGACCAGGGCAGCCGCCGCCTGCCGACGAAGCCCTCGCGCACCGTGATCCCCTCGGCGTCCACCGTCAGCCGTACCGGCGCGACCAGGTCGCGCAGGGCCCAGCCGGCGAGCCCGGCGGCGGCCAGCCCGGCGAGCGCGAGCTGGACCCGATCGCCGTCGGCGAAGAGCAGGCCCAGGGCGACCAGGACGACTGCCCCGACCAGCTTGGCCACGGGGAGGACGGCCGGCACCCGCCACTGCCGGGCCGGGAGCGACTGTGGATTCACCGCCTCAGCATGCCAGCCGGGTCGAGCCGGCGGCCGGACGGCCGGGGGACGGGGGAAGACGGGGTGCCGGGGCAGCACGTAGGATCGGAGCAGGCCCAAGTTACCGGGGAGTAGTCATGAGTGACGCGGTCATCGTCGGTGCGGTACGGACCCCGGTCGGGCGGCGCAAGGGCAGCCTGGCCGGCGTGCATCCGGTCGATCTCTCGGCGCACGTGCTGCGTGCCCTCGCCGAGCGGACCGGGATCGACCCCGCCCAGGTCGACGACGTGGTCTGGGGCTGCGTCTCCCAGGTCGGCGAGCAGTCCTGGAACATCGCGCGCAACGCTGTCCTCGCCGCCGGCTGGCCCGAGTCGGTGCCCGGCACCACCCTCGACCGGCAGTGCGGGTCGAGCCAGCAGGCCTTGCACTTCGCCGCCGCCACCGTCCTCGCCGGCCAGGCCGACCTGGTGGTCGCTGGTGGTGTGGAGTCGATGACCCGGGTGCCGATGGGCTCCAGCGTGGCCGGCGGGATGCCGTTCAGCCCGGCGATCCTGGCGCGCTACCGGGGCGTCGAGGGCGTCGCCGAGGACAGCCCGCTCCCGTTCAACCAGGGCGTCGGCGCCGAGCTGATCGCTCAGCGGTGGCGCTTCTCCCGGGCCCAACTCGACGAGTACGCGCTGGCCAGCCACGAGAAGGCCGCCGCCGCGCAGGACGCCGGCGCGTTCGACCCCGAGCTGGCCCCGGTGCCGCTGGCCGACGGCGGCAAGTTCGCCGCCGACGAGGGCATCCGGCGGGACACCACGCTGGCCAAACTCGGCGAGCTGGCGACCCCGTTCAAGACCGACGGTGTGGTCACCGCCGGGTCCGCGTCCCAGATCTCCGACGGGGCCGCGGCGCTGGCGGTCACCACCAGCGAGTGGGCCAGCCGGCACGGGTTGCGCCCGCTGGCCCGGGTGCACACCGCCGTGGTCGCCGCGGACGACCCGGTCACCATGCTCACCGCACCCATCCCGGCCACGGCGAAGGCGCTGCGCCGCGCGGGGCTGGGCATCGAGGAGATCGGCGTGTACGAGGTGAACGAGGCGTTCGCCCCGGTGCCGCTGGCCTGGCTCGCGGAGACCGAGGCGGATCCGGAGCGGCTCAACCCGCGCGGCGGGGCGATCGCCCTGGGCCACCCGCTCGGCGGGTCCGGCGCCCGGATCATGACCACCATGCTCCAGCACATGCGGGACAACGGGATCCGATACGGCCTGCAGACCATGTGCGAGGGCGGCGGCATGGCCAACGCCACCATCGTCGAACTCCTCTGACCGCCTCGTTGCCCGGGATCGGACTGCGGGTGCGACTCTGCGGGGTGGAAGTTCCAAAAATCGAGAGTGAGCCACGTCACTCTCGTTCACTTGCTCGTTGCATCTTGCATGGATGTGTTCTCACGAACGTTCCTTCCGGCCGCCGCCGAGACCGGCCTGGCGACCCAGACCGTCAGTCGACACATGCCGATCTTCCGCCGGTGCGTCGGCTCCGGCGACGCACCGATCCTGGTCACCCGCTGCAGCCGCCCGGACCAGATCGGCGGCGACTATCTGCTGCTCCTCACCCACCGCCGGCTGGTGATCACCCGACAGAGCCGGGTGCTGCACCGGCTGCGCCTGCACCTCAACGCCGAACTGCGCGAGCTGTGCAACGTCACCTGGAGCCTTGACCCCCGGTCGCAGAGCGTCGAGCTGGCGGCCACCGCGATCGACGGGGTCCGCGAGCGGTTCCTCATCCGTACCCACCACCCGAAGCAGGTGTGGCAGGTGGACACCCTCCTCAACCACGCCTTCCGAACCCCGCATGAGAGCAGGGGCCCCCGGTTGACGCCTGGCGTTGTACAGGGGGCCCCTGCTAGCAGCTCGGCTCAGTAGACCCGGGAGCCGATGAAGTCGCCGTGGCCGTAGCCGACCGGGTTGGCGTACGAGCGGGACTCGAAGGACCACTGCTGGCGGGTGCTGGTGGAGCAGGTGGCCAGCCGCAGCCGCGGGGTGCCCAGCAGCGGACTGTCGAAGCCGACGCAGAGGTTGGTCGCCCCGGCCGGCCTGAGCTGGTTGCCGGCGAAGACGAACCTCTGGTTGGGCCCGCCGTGGCAGTCGTAGATGTTGACCGTCGTGTTGGCGGTCAGCGAGCCGCCCGTCACGTCCAGGCAGCGGTCGTGGGAGAGCTCGGAGTGCAGCGACTGCCGCGTCGGGTCGTACCAGAAGCCCTGGTTCCGTCCGCCGTGGCAGCCGTACGACTGCTGGACCGTGTTGTTGCGTGAGTCGTACCCCTTGCCGTCCACACAGGTGCCGGTGGCGAGGTTGCGCAGCTGCTTGAACTCCAGCAGACCGTTGACGAGCACGCCCTGCCCGGTGCTGGCCGGGTCGACGCAGGTGGCCTGCGCCTGGCCCGAGTTCCAGAACTGCGTGATGCACTGGGCGAACATGCCGTGGCCGCGATAGTTGGGGTGGAACGACTGCCGGGCGGCGTTCTCGTCCCAGATCCCGATCTCGATGTAGAGGCCGCGGACCGAGGTGTTGTCGGTGCACACCTCGTGGCCGTGGAAGAGCCGGCTCGCGTCCAGGTAGCGGGTGCCGGTGTTGGTGGCCGCCGCCCGCAGCGCGGACTCGAAGAGCGGCACGGCCTTGTTCCGGGCGAACGCCGCGTCGGCCAGGTAGAGCAGGCAGCCGCCGGAGTACCAGCCGGGGAAGTCCGGGTTGTCCTCCACGTCCGGGCTGCCCGGGCTCGGGTACGACATCAGCACCAGCTCATAGTCGGAGCGCAGGTAGCCAGCGGCGGTCATGGTCTGCCGGATCGAGTTGAGCGCGTCCTCGACCGCGGCCCGGCTGCCGTCGGTGCGGATCGTCCACTGGTCGGTGTACGTCGGCCAGCACGCTCCCTGGAAGAAGACCCGATGGATCGCGCAGTCGGTGGCAACCGGTCCGAACTGGATGGTGCCATCGCCGTTGGCACCGACGACCACCCAGATCAGCTTGACGTGCGTGTTGCGTGCCTTGATCGCCAGGTAGTCGCCCTGGTTGAGCTCGTTGTCCTGGGTCGGGCCACCGGCGATCAGGTTCCACGGGGTAGCGCCCGAGCAGGCCAGGTTGTATTTCTCGTCGGCCGCGATTCCGGTACGGAAGACCGCCTGGTCGTACGAGCGGTCGCACCAGTTGCCGTTCTGGTGGGTGCCGGGCACGTAGTTGCCGACCCCCTCGCCGGAGATCTCGCTGTCGCCCATCGTGACCAGGGCGGTCCGTCGCTGTTCCAGTGGCCGGATGTCGGGGGAGCCGTAGAGGGCGGTGGCCTCGGCGGCGCGGACGGCTTCGAGGGTGGCGGGCAGTGGCTGGACGGCCGGCCGGTCGGCGGCGGCCGCGGGGGCGGCCGGCCCGCCGAGCATCGGTAGGACGAGGGCGGCGGCGGACACGACGGCCAGGGCCCGCCGCCGGGTCGCCCGTCCGCGTCTGGTGGGGGTGTCAAGCATCGACGCACTCCTTTCGGGTAAATCGTCAGAGGTCGATTTAGTTACCAGAAGGTAACGTCGCGGAGGGTGCATGTGAATGTGTCTCGGAAACCTTGCGACCGACTGCGGAAGGGAACTCTTCCGACACATCGGACGCGCCGGGCGCGACAAAAAGCCGGGCGACGGGGGGAGGAATCCCGTCATGCCTTTGGGGCATGTCCTTCTGACCTGGGTGAACAAGCCGCGTTACGCTACGGTTGACTGACCGTAGCCACCGTGGAGATTCCGTGAAGCTCTCGATCCTCATGCCGGTCTACAACGAGGAAGAACGCATCGCGGACGCCCTCAAGCAGGCACTGGCGGTGGACTACCCGTGCGAAGTTGAGTTCGTCGTCGTGGACGACGGCAGCCGGGACGGCACCGCAGAGGTCCTCGGCCGGATGGACGACGCGCGACTGCGAGTGATCAGCCATCAGCGCAACGCGGGCAAGGGCGCGGCGATCCAGACCGCCGTGGACAACGCCGAGGGCGAGTACATGGTCGTCCTCGACGCCGACCTCGAGTACGACCCGCAGGACATTCCGCGGCTGCTCGAGCCGGTGCTCGACGGGCGGGCGACGGTGGTCTACGGCAACCGCACCTTCGGCAGCCACAGCGCCTACAGCTTCTGGTACGTGATGGGCAACAAGGGCGTCACGATGGCGGCCAACGTGCTGTTCAACTCCTACATCGGCGACCTGGAGACCTGCTTCAAGCTCATGCCGCTGGGGCTCTACCGCTCGCTCCAGGTCCGGTCCCGTGGCTTCGGCATGGAGGCCGAGGTCACCGGCAAGCTGCTCCGCCAGCGCATCCGCCCCTACGAGGTGCCGATCAGCTACCGCGCCCGGGGGCGCGAAGAGGGCAAGAAGATCACCTGGAAGGACGGTGTCGAGGCCGTCTGGATCCTCGCCCGCGAGCGGGTACGGCGGCGTACGCGCGTGAGCTGACGCCGAACCGACCTCCGATCACGACTGTGGCGGCATCCCCCAGCAGGGATGCCGCCACTTCTGTGCCCGGCAGTGGCTCAGGCGGTGGCCAGGGCCGGGGCGAGGAACGGGTCGATCGAGCGGCGCAGGCCGGCCGCGTCCAGGCCGTGCCAACGGTCGTGGTCCTCGGCCGTGCCGTAGCGGCGCAGCTCCGACCGGCCCACGCCGAGGGTGAGCAGCCGGTGCGGCCGGTCGGCCAGCGCCGCGCCGACCACCCGGGCCGAGGTGCCCGCCAGGTACGGCTCGACCAGGATCACCTCGGTGCCCGCGAGGGCGCGCAGCCCGGCCGTGTCGAACGGTCGCGGCCGATGGGTGTACGCCACGGTGACCGGCAGGTCGGCGACCGCCGCGAGCGCGTGATCCAGCAGCGGCCCGACCGCCACCAGCAGCGGCGCGCCCGGCCCGGCGTCCCGGAGCACCCGCAGGTCACCCGCGTCGGGGTACGCCCGTTCGTTGCTCTGCACCGACAGCCTGACGTACGCCGAATCCTGCCCGCACACCACGTTCCGCAGCAGCCCGGGCACCTCGTCCCGGTGGCCCGGCACGTGCACCGTCCAGTCGTTCAGCGTGTCGATCAGGGCGACGTCCGCCGGACCCAGGTGGGTACGGCCCGCCGCCGCCCGGTCGTACGAGGCGCCGATGCCGACCAGCACCGCCCCGACCCCCTGGTGGTCGAGGTCCAGCTTGATCTGCTCGTACGCCCGCTCGACGAGGAACGGCGCATAGCTGTGCACGATCGGGCGCTGCCCGGTCAGCGCCAGCCCGCCCGCCACCCCCACCATGAGCTGCTCCCGGATGCCGACGTTGATGACCCGGTCCGGGTGACGCTCGGCGGCCGGGGCGAACGCCGCAGCGGAGATGTCGGCCAGCACGATGGTGGTCCGCGGGTCGTCCAGCAGTTCGCTGGCCGTGGTCACGAAGGCGTCCCGCATGGTCACTCCTTGTCGGTGACGACCGCGACAACGACGTGCGGCCGGTGGTTGTCGTGCCCGGTGAGGGCGGTGTGCAGGGCGGCGTGGTCCCGACCGTCCACGGTCGCGGCGGTCCACCCGTTGACGCTGAACCGGCTGGCGGCGCCGCCCGGCCATCCGTGGCTCGCGGACCTGTTGTCCAGCACGATCGCGGTCAGGTTGGCCAGCCCGGTCGCCCCGGCGTACGCGATCGCCTCGTGGTTGGAGCCCTCGTCCAGCTCGGCGTCGCCGAGCAGCACGTACACCCGGGGGTCGAACCGGCCCTGGGCCCGCAGCCCGAGCGCGGTGCCCACGCCCAGGCCGAGCCCGTGGCCGAGCGACCCGGAGCCGATCTCCACCCCGGGCACCAGCAGCCGGTCCGGGTGGTCGCCGAGGCGGCTGGCCGGACCGCCCTGGTCGTCCAGCCACTCCAGGGGTACGAATCCCTTCGCGGCGAGCAGCGCGTAGTAGCCGGCGACCGCGTGCCCCTTGGAGAGCAGGAAGCGGTCCCGGTTCGGATCGTCCACGGTCTGCGGGGTGACCCGGAGCACCCGGTCGTAGAGCACCTGGAGCACGTCCAGCGTCGAGTACACGTTTGCGCCGAACTCGCGCCCGGCGCGTATCCGGTCCAGCAGCGCGCCCAGCACGGCCGGGTCGGTGGCGGTCGTCGTCGTCATACGGATAGCCTCGGAGTTGAAGCGCACTTCAACTCAAGCCCATGTGATGCAGGAAGCTCTGTGATGCACGAAGCACTGACCATCGGACAGCTCGCCGCGCGCAGCGGGGTGGCTCCCTCCGCGCTGCGCTACTACGAGCGGCTCGGGCTGATCCGGGCCGAGCGTACCGGCGGCAACCAGCGCCGGTACGCCCGTACGGAGCTGCGCCGGGTGGCGTTCGTCCGGATCTCCCAGCAGGTCGGCGTCTCCCTCGACGAGATCCGGGAGGCGCTCGACTCCCTGCCGTCCTCGCGTACCCCCACCCCGGACGACTGGGCGGCGCTCTCCCGCGCCTGGCGGGACCGGCTGGACGAGAAGATCCGGCTGCTCGGCAAGCTCCGCGACGACCTGGACGGCTGCATCGGCTGCGGCTGCCTGTCGTTGCAGCGCTGCACCCTCTACAACCCCGGAGACTCCCTCTCCGCCGAGGGCCCCGGCGCCCGGCTCATCCTGCCCCGCCCCGACGCCGAGGCGGCGTCGGTCTGACCGGTCACCGGACCAGCAGCACCTTGCCCAGGTGGTCGCTCGTCTCCAACAGCCGGTGTGCGTCGGCCGCGTCGGCCAGCTTCGCCCGGGCGTGCACGACCGGCCGGACCACCCCGGACTCGACCAACGGCCACACCTGCTCCCGTACGCCCCGGACGATCTCCGCCTTCTCATCCAGCGGGCGGGACCGCAGCGCCGTCGCGTGGACCGAGCCCCGCTTCGCCAGCAGCATGCCCAGGTCCAGCTCCCCCTTGCGGCCACCCTGCATGCCGATCACCAGCAGCCGGCCGCCGGTGGCCAGCGCCGCCACGTTCCGCGGCAGGTAGGCAGCACCCATGATGTCCAGGATCACGTCCGCGCCCCGGCCGTCGGTGACCCGGCGTACCTCCTCGACGAAGTCCTGCTCCTGGTAGTCGATCGTGTGTGCGGCACCCAGCTCGCGCAGCCGCTCGTGCTTCGCAGCCCGGGCCGTCACCACCACCGTCGCGCCGAGCGCCACGCCGAGCTGGATGGCGAAGGTGCCGATCCCGCTGCCCCCGCCGTGCACCAGCAACGTCTCGCCCCCGGCCAGCCCGGCGACCTTGACCACGTTCGACCAGACCGTGCAGGCCACCTCGGGCAGCGCGGCCGCGTCGACCAGGTCGACGCCGCGCGGCACCGGCAGCAACTGCCCGGCCGGCACGGCCACCCGCTCGGCGTACCCGCCGCCGGCCAGCAGCGCGCAGACCTCGTCGCCGACCTGCCAGCCGGTCACGTCGGGGCCGAGCGCGGCGATCACCCCGGAACACTCCAACCCCGGGTACGCCGGAGCGCCCGCCGGCGGCGGGTAGTGCCCCTGCCGTTGCAGCAGGTCGGCCCGGTTGACCGCGCTGGCCGACACCTCGACGATCACCTCGCCGGGGCCGGGCTCCGGGTCGGGCACCTCTGACCAGACGAGGGCCTCGGGTCCGCCGGGTTTCACAATCGTGATCGCGTGCATGGCCCAGTCTTACCCGATCCGCCCGCCCACGCGGGTCATGATCGCGTTCGCCACCGGTTCCGGCGTACGCGCCACAGTGGAGGAATGGGACGGAGGCTCACGCGCCGTGCGGTCCGTGGCAGACTAGGCACGGCCGCGTACCCCTTCGGGGGACGTGTCCGGGAGGGTTCGCCTAGTGGCCGATGGCGCTGGTCTTGAAAACCGGTAAGGCAGCGATGTCTTCGTGGGTTCGAATCCCACACCCTCCGCCCCTCTGAACAGCAACAACGCCCCCTGACCAGCGCAAACGCCAATCAGGGGGCGTGTCTATGGATGGCGAGCGGGGCTCACGTCGTCCCGCTCGGGTCGTACTGTCTCACCGGTCGTGGCCCACACGATCGGGGAGGTGGCGGTGGGACGACAAGCCGAGCGGGTGTCTGTGTGGCCGGCGGTGCTGGTGGTGCTGCTGCTGGTCTGTGGCGCGGGGGCGCTCATCTCATGGGAGATGATGTGGCGGCAGTTCCGGAAGACGACCGAGGCCCGCGAGGCGGCGGAGGCGGCGGAGTTGGATCGGCGGATCCGGCTCTATGCCGACACAGTCATCGCCAACGGGGAGGCCGCGCCGAGCGACGAGCACCTCGTCGCCCTTGGGCAGACCTTCCGCGTAAAAGTGCGGGAGATCCGCCGAGTGCCGGCGCTTACCGTGGTCGTCTACGAGTTGGTGTACGGCCCGTCCGCTTTCCGGTGTGACCAGATCACCTTCCTGGACCTGGGTCGGCCGAGCGCCACCGCGCGGATCGAAACACTGCCTGCCTGCCCGGCCGCCACCGGGCTGCCGACCCCCGCGAGTACCGGCCCACCGTTCCGGTGGGCGCCGACGCTCCCGTGACCAGAATGTGAGATGAAGCGACGATCTAGCATGATCGTCGTCGTGCGCTACTTGATCTCTCACCCCGACGCAGTGGCCGAGCTTGGCGATCTGGACGTCGCGCTGTACGACGGCATCCAACCCGTGCCCGAGAATCTGGACGAAGTCGAGTTTTACGCGGTTCCGTACGGGGTTATTGATCCGCGCTTCTGCGAGCCGATCGCCCGGATGCCCCGGCTCAGAGTGGTGCAGACCGTGACCGCCGGCTACGACCACGTCCTGCCGTACCTGCGGCCCGGCCTGACCCTGGCCAACGGTCGGGGCGTGCACGACGCGGCCACCGCCGAGCTGGCCGTGGCGCTCACCCTTGCCGCCCGGCGCCGGCTGCCGGACTTCGTCCGGGCTGGGGGCGAGGGCCGCTGGGCCCTGGGCTGGTCGACCGGGCTGGCTGACGCCCGGGTTCTGATCGTCGGGTACGGCTCGATCGGCGCCGCGATCGAGCGCCGGCTCGCTGGGTTCGAGGTGGAAATCAGCCGGGTGGCCCGGAGCGCCCGCCCCGGCGTACGGCCAGTTTCCGAAATTCCGGAGATGTTGCCACAAGCGGATGTTGTTATCCTTTCCACCCCGCTGACCCCCGAGACCGAGGGCCTGGTGGACAAGGACTTCCTCGCCGGGATGGCCGACGGCGCCCTGCTGGTGAACGTGGCCCGGGGGCGGGTGGTGGACACCGAGGCGCTGCTCGCCGAGCTCAACGCGGGCCGGCTGCACGCTGCCCTGGACGTCACCGAACCTGAGCCGCTGCCCGCCGACCATCCGCTGTGGTTCGCGCCGAACGTTCTGATCAGCCCGCACGTCGGCGGCCTGACCGCCGCGCTGGCTCCCCGGGCCCGCCGGCTGCTGGTCGACCAGGTCCGGCGGTACGCGGCGGGCGAGCCGCTCGCGAACGTCGTTATCGAGCCGTAAGACGCGGCGAACTCTGAGCACCGCACCCGCACCCGACCCCCAAGCCGTGGCCGATCCCGCCCGGAACGATCATCCGGTGCATGGGCTGCGTCCCCGTCCTCAGCAACTCGTTCAGCACCCATGACTACAAGTGTTGTCGCCGATCTAAACCAGCGGTTCCGGACACGGCGCACTTTCGGTGCGATCGTGCTCATCGAAGGGGTATGAAGGGGCGCAGGAATTCGCGTACCCGGAAGGACCCTCTCGATGACCCTGGAACGACCGATCGCCCCGGACCCGTACGACCTGCTGCCGACGGTGCCGTCGTTCACGCTGATCAGTGACGACGTGCTCGACGGCGAGCCGATGGACCCGCGGTACGCGCACGGCAGCGTCGGCGGCGGCAACGTCTCCCCGCAGTTGTCCTGGTCCGGTTTCCCGGACGAGACCAGGGGCTTCGTGGTGACCTGCTTCGACCCGGATGCCCCGACCGGCAGCGGCTTCTGGCACTGGGTACTGGTGAACGTGCCCGCCCTCGTGACCGACCTGCCCGCCGGGGTGCGGGAGAGCGACCTCGGCAGCGCCTTCAGCATTCGCAATGACTACGGCGACACCGGCTACGGCGGGGCCGCTCCGCCGCCCGGCGACCGCCCGCACCGCTATCTTTTCGCGGTGCACGCGCTGGACGTGGATCGCCTCGACGTCGGCCCCGACGCCAGCCCGGCCTACGTCGGCTTCAACCTGGCGTTTCACACCCTGGCCCGCGCGGTTCTGCGTCCCACCTACCAGATCAAGGAATGACCGCAGCCCGACCCGTGCCATGATCGCGCACGAACGTGGATGTAGTGGCCTCTCCGTCGCGGGGAGGCCACTACATCCTGGAAATTGCGCGATCTTGCCCGAAACGTTCCTCGGTCCGACCCCGGTCAGCCGGGGACGCGGGCGACGGCGAAGACGGACTGGCCGAACGGGGGGCGCAGCCGCTGCTCGGCCGCCTTGGTGACGGGGAGGACCAGGCTGTCGTAGATCTTGACCATCGGGCCCTCCTTCGGCATCAGCCGGAAGACCTTGGTGGCCATGAAGTAGCCGATCAGGCCGAGCGCGTTGGCGTAGTGGATCTTTTCCACGGTGAGGCCGGCCTCGGTCATCGCGGCGGCGAGGCTCTTCTTCGTGTAGCGCCGGACGTGGCCGGTGGCGATGTCCGCCGGGCTCATCGCGAACTGGAACGCCGGCACGATGATGATCACCGCCCCGCCGGGCCGGACCAGGTCGCGCAGACTGCGCAGCGCGGCCACGTGGTCCTCGATGTGCTCCAGCACGTTGTACGACACGGCCGCGCTGTAGTCGCCGCGCTCGGAGTGCGGCAGCAGCATCTGCCGGACCTCGATGGTGGGGTGATCAGCCAGCCGCTCCTTGAGCCGGACCAGCCGGTCCGGGTCCGCCTCGGTGGCGGTGATCCGGGGGAGATGCTCCGACCACGCCAGCGCGTAGTCCCCCAGGCCGCTGCCGATCTCGATCGGGTTGTCACCGAGGTAGGGCACGGCCAGCTCGACGAACCACGTGCGGTGGTTGACCGCGGTCGCAAGGCCTTCGAGCACCTCCGACTGGATGCGCTGATCCCCAGTGATATCTGCCATTCGTCGATTCCTCACGATACGACCGACCCCCGCCTGGACCGACAGAGTCAACCATCCGGATGGATGGTGCGGGAATCGGGGCACCGGGGATGACCGAATTGTTCACGGTCCCCCTATTCTCTGACTACGCTCTGAATTGTCATGACTACCGCTAATTCGGGACGACCGGGACGCGGGAGGTGGGTCGACGCCGCCGCCGTGCTCAGTTTCGTGCTGCTCGCGCTCTGGGTGACCGCTCGGTTCTGGCTGCACCCCGACCATGGTGTACGGGACAACCGGTCCGATCAGGCGCAGTTCCAGTGGATGATGGCGCACGGTGCGCGAGTGGTGACCGATTTCGCCTATCCGTTCGCCTCGAACCGAA
This sequence comes from Micromonospora sp. NPDC048999, assembly GCF_040649295.1. NCBI lineage: Bacteria > Bacillati > Actinomycetota > Actinomycetes > Micromonosporales > Micromonosporaceae > Micromonospora > Micromonospora sp. NPDC048999. The sequence continues at coordinate 872,569 of NZ_JBEZFI010000001.1, forward strand.
TGAATGTGCCGGATGGCGTCAATTTGATGGCAAATACCTCGGTATTATCCATTTCCCTGCCAATGACGCCGGTCACCCTGCTGTTCGGGCCGCGTACCGCTTTTCTGGTCTTTCTCACCGCCGGAATGATTGCCACCGGCGTGGCCTGGTATTTCCTGCTCTCCCGGGTGGTGATCCGCAGTCGGGGACCGGCCTGGCTCGGGGCCGGCTTCTGCGCCTTCGCCCCGGCGATGGTTTCGCACGCCAACGCGCACCCCAACATCGTCAGCCAGTTCGTGGTGCCCCTGATCGCTTGGCGGACGCTGCGTCTGGCCGAGCCGGGACGCTGGCTGCGTAACGGTGTGCTCCTCGGCCTGGTGATCGTCTGGCAGGCCTTCCTCAACCTGGAGATCCTGCTGATGGCGGCGATCGGGCTCGGCGTGGTGGTGCTCGCCCTCGCCATCGGCCGGCCGGAACTGCGCCGGGCGGCCCGGCCCTTCGGCGCCGGGCTCGGGGTGGCCGTCGTCGTCGCCGGGGCGCTGCTGGCGTACCCGCTTCACGTCCAGCTCGCCGGGCCCGGCGCCTACCAGGGGTTGTCCCGGCTGATCCGGGGCTACCGCACCGACCTGGCGTCGTTCGTCGGGTGGTCCCGCGAGTCGATCGCCGGCGACGCCCGCACCAACGCCCACCTCGTCAAGAACCCCACCGAGGAGAACGCCTTCTTCGGCTGGCCGCTCGCCGTGCTGGTGGTCGCGCTGGTCTGGTGGCTGCGCCGCAACGTCGTCGTTCTCGGTCTGGCCGCGGTCGGTGTCGTCTTCGCCCTCTTCTCGCTCGGCCGGGAGATCCGGTTCGACGGGCGGGACACCGGCATCCCGGGCCCGTGGGCCGCGCTGGAAAAACTGCCGCTCCTGCACTCGGTGGTGCCCACCCGCTGGTCGCTGGCGCTCACCCCGATCGTCGGCATCCTGCTCGCGCTCGGCGCGGACCACACCCGGAGGCTGGTCCGGCGCCATCCCGCAGCCCGCCGGCAGATCCGGTTCGCCACCGCCACCGTGCTGACCATGGCGCTGCTGCCGCTGCTGCCCACGCCGCTGCCCTCGGTACGCCTCGACCCGACACCCACGTTCGTCACCTCCGGCGCCTGGCGGCCGTACGTGGCCGGCGGGCACAGCGTGGTCACCCTGCCGCTGCCGGACACCGACTACGCCGACCCGCTGCGCTGGGCCGCCGAGACCCGGCTGGGCATGCCGCTGGCCCGGGGCTATTTCCTCTACCCGGACACCCGGCCGGGCGCCGGCCGGGTGGCGCTGTTCACCGCCCCGCCCCGCCCCACCAGCAGCCTCTTCACCAAAATCCGGCGTACGAACGAAGTGCCGCCGATTACCCCGCAGGATCAGGGGGCCGCGGTGGACGACCTGCGCTACTGGCGGGCCGGGGCGGTGATCCTCGACCCCCGGCTACGGCAGGCCGACGCGTTGCGCCAGGGGATGACCGAGCTGACCGGCGTCGAGCCGGTGTCCGTCGGCGGGGTGTGGCTCTGGGACGTCCGTCCGCTGGTCGGCTGAGCGCCGGGCCGGCCGTCCCGGAGGCGGCGGGCCCGGGCGCCGGCCCGCAGGTCAGGAGGGGCGGACGCAGCAGCCCTGGCAGATCTTCGGCTGCGGCAGGGTGAAGGCCAGGCAGCAGGTACGCCGCTGCACGGTCGGCTCGCCGGCCGGGCCGGGCACCAGCTCCACCAGGTCGCCGAGGTCGAGCGCGTCGAGCAGCGTGCCGATGCTCTCCGTCGCGGAGCCGGGCAGCGCGTCCGAGGCGCGCAGGATGCCGTGCGCGATGCCGGAGGCGACCGAGCCCAGCAGCGTACGCGTGCCGATCCGGATCTCGGCCTGGATCGTGGCGATCAGCGGGGCGAGATGGGCGTCGAGCAGTGCGGCGCGTAGCTCGTCGAGCAGCGCGGCCTCGCCGGCGACCACCCGTACGCCCGGCGCGCCGGCCAGCGCCAGCGGGTCGTCGGGCAGCACCGCGACCGTGGTCGAGTCGCGCAGGCCCAGGGTGAGCAACTGGTGGTGGTCCTCGAAGTGGATCAGCACGTCGGCCGGGTCGAGCAGCGGCACCCGCCGGGCCGAGGCCCAGCCGAGCACCACCGGCAGCGCGGTCCAGTAGCTGTACGACTTCCAGGCCAGCGCGGCGCAGGCGTGCGGGGTGCCGCCCCAGCGCCGGGCTGCGCCGTGCAGGAACGCGGGCAGCAGCGTCCCGTCGATCAGCCGGGTCGCCGGTGACCAGCGGGCCTCGTCGCCGCCGGCGACCAGCAGGCCGGGCGCGAGCCCGGGCAGGTCGTCGGTGCCGAACATGGCGCGCAGGGCCGCGGTCACCGGGGCGAGTGGCGTGGCGGTGTCCCGCCTCGGCAGCACCGCTGTCACCCGAACCGTCCCCCGTCTGGTCGTCCCGCCGGTCGACGCCCGCCGCCGGCTTGCAAACTAAGGCCAGCCTAACCACAGTTCCGGCCCGTAGGGGAGTCGTGTGGAAAGCAGTGGGGAGGTCTCGGTCACTCCACCGGCCGTCGCCGCGTGTCGCGGACTACCCGACGGGAGGGGCGGGAAACGCCGCCGGTCGTTCGGTGGGCCGCGTCAGCATCGACGTGCGCCGCTGAATTGTCAAGGTGAATGTCGAATACGAGGCAGTTTCCGTACACGATCGGCCACCGAACGTGAAAATGAGCTTCCCGCGTACGAGGAAGCCGATGACGACCTCACCCATCGAGCGTGCCGCCGACTCCTTCGCCGCCGAACTCGCCCGGCACCGGACCGGACGAGGCCTGTCCAAGAAGCAACTGGCCACCCTGATGGGCTTCGACCCGTCGTACGTCAGCCACGTCGAGGGGCGCCGGCACCGGCCCACCGAGGATTTCGCCCGCCGGGCCGAGGCCGTCCTGGAGGCCAGCGGCGCGATCTGGCAGCGCTTCCGGGAGTACGACGAGCTGCGGCACAGCCGCTCCGCCGGGACCCACCGGGAGTCGTCCGTCCCCAGCCAGTGGCTGCCTCCCGGCACCGGCCTGGTCGTAGAGCGGGAAAGCGCCACCCTCACCCACACCGACCACGGCTACCGCTGCACGATCCGGCGCGAGCTCTACAACGCCGGCACCGAGCCGATCACCCGCTACCTGGTCCGGGTCGCCGTCGACCGCTACCCCAACGACCCCGGCCGCTCCAACCGGCACCACCGCGAACACCCGCTCACCTTCGCCGAGCTGCAGTTGACGGCGTATCGGGACGACGGCGGCGTGCGCGAGCCGATGCACTGGCGGGCCAAGCACGACCGGGACGCGTTCAAGGAGATCTGGCTGCTCTTCGAGAACGACGAGGGGAGCTTCCCGCTCTACCCCGGCGACCGGGTCACCATCGAGTACGCGTACCGGGCCGGGCAGGACAAGTGGGGCCCGTGGTTCCAGCGCGCCGTACGCCTGCCCACCCGGCATCTCGCCGTCCGGCTCGACCTGCCCACGGAGCTCGACCCGAAGGTGTGGGGGGTGGAGACCTCCCTCTCCGCGGAGGAGGGCCCGCTGCGTACCCCGATCCAGCGGCGCGACGAGGGCGGCCGGACGCTCTTCGACTGGGCCACCGACGACCCACCGCTGAACGCCCGCTACCGGATGCTGTGGCGGTTCCGCAACCAACCCTCGGGCACCGAGCCCGACGGCTCGCACCGCCCGGTACGCGCCAGCGACCGGATGCGCGCCATCGGCATCGTGCAGCGCGGCGACGACCTGCTCCGACAGCCCGCCCGCCAGTTCAACCTGCCCCGTGAGGAAGGGGTCGCCCGGGACGTCGTCGACCGGCTCTCCGTGATCCTGGCGCGCCTCGACGAACTGCACCCGTTCAGCAAGGGTGTCGGCATCGCCGCCCCGCAGCTCGGGCTCGGCTGGGCCGTCGCCCTGGTCCGCCCCGCCGACCGGGCCGCCGAGCCGGTCGTCCTGCTCAACCCCCGCGTGGTCGACAGCGCGTCCGACACGGACGAGCAGTACGAGGGCTGCCTCTCCTTCTTCGACCACCGCGGGCTGGTGCCCCGCTCGCTGCGCATCGACGTGGAGCATGCCCACTGGGACGGCAGCCGCGTCATCACATCCTTCGAATACGCGATGGCCCGGCTGGTCGCCCACGAGATCGACCACCTGGCGGGGCGGCTCTACCTGGACCGGATGGCACCCGGCGTGCCGCTGGTGCCGGTCGAGGAATACCGGGAGACCGGCACCCCGTGGCGCTACTGACCCGACCGGGATTCCGGTGCGCGGGCCGGTTGCCGGCCCGGCCCGCACACCGGTGTACGGGGGGCCGGGTCGCGTGCCCCAGGGGGCGGAGGCACGCGACCCGGCTCGGGGGGAGGAAGGTCTACAGGTTGCCGAAGGTGTCGTACCGGATGTGGTCCGGCGGGACGTCGTCGGCGGCCAGCACGCGCAGGGTGGCCCGCACCATCGGCGCCGAACCGGAGACGTAGCAGTCGTGCGTCGTCCACGGGCCGTACCGGGTGACCACCTCGGAGATGTCGCCCAGCTCGCCGTCGAAATCCGGGTCCTCGCTGCACGCCGGGGTCACCGACAGCCACGGGTAGGCGGCCACCAGCTCCTCCAGGCCCGGCAGGCCGTACAGCTCCTCCGGGTGGCGGGCGCCGTAGAAGACGTGCACCCAGCGGGTCCGGTTGACCCGGGTCAGCTCCTCCACCAGCGCCTTGATCGGGGCCAGCCCGACCCCACCGGCCACGCAGAGAATGTCCCGGCCGGAGGAGCGGTCCAACGTCATCGACCCCATCGGCGCGGCCACCCGCAGCAGGTCCCCCGGTTTCGTGCGGCGGACCAGCGCCCCGGACAGCCAGCCCGCCGCCCCGGCCGGCGTACGCACGTGGAACTCCAGCACGTTCTCGTCGTTCGGGGCGTTCGCCACCGAGTACGTCCGCCAGACCCGTGGGTGGTAGCGGGGCGCCTCGATGCTGACGTACTGGCCGGCCTGCCAACGCAGCGGGTGCTGGAGAGCGCGTACCGTCAGCACGGCGGTGTCCGAGCCGTACCGCTCGTGGGTGAGCACCTCGGCGTGCCAGAACGGCGGGTCGCCGTCGGCCGCGGCCCCGGCGAGCATCCGCTCGCAGATGCTCGCGTACGCCTCCCGCCACGCCTGGTCGTACTCCAGGTTCCAGCCGTCCCCGGCGGTGCTGCGCAGCGCGTCCATCAGCGCGACGCCCATCGTCCGGTAGTGCGCGGCGTCGACGTGGTACTTCCGGTGGTCCCGGCCCAGCGCGCGCAGGTACTCGTCGAAGCTCTCCGGGTCGCCCACCGTCTGAGTGGCGGTGACGATCGCCTCCAGGATCCGGTCGCCCTGCCCGCTCATCTGCACCGGGAAGAGGTGGCGCAGCTCCGGGTCGAGGAGGAACAGCCGGGCGTAGAAGTGACCGCTCAGCCGTTCCCGCTGCTCCTCGACGAGAGTCCAGCTCTCCTTCAGCAGCCGCGCGAAGTTCTCCACGGAGGACGCTCCTTCCCCTGACGGCGGATCGGGCCAACACAGAATCTCCACGGACCGTGCTCGCCGGTCGCACAGAATGTGCGATCGGCTCATTTGGCTTCCCGGGGCGGCTCATCTTCGTCATGCCCTCACGGCCCTCGCTGCGCTCGGTGCGATCGGTCATGACAGGTGCCGAGCGGCCCTCGGGTGCGGCACAGTGGTCCGGTGACGGTTGACGAGCTCGCCCGCCCGGTGTCCCGCCGGATCCTGGGCACCGAGACGCTGCTGGTTCTCGGTCTCTCCCTCGGGCAGTCGGCGGTGTACGCGCTGGTCTCGCTGGTCGCCAAGCTGACTGCCACAGGTGGGCTCGCGAAGCAGACCGCCGCGTTGAACACCTCCGCGTCGGCCCGGCCGTACCTCGACCTGACCTACCAGCTCCTCGGCATCTTCTTCGCGGTGCTGCCGGTGCTGCTCGCCGTACACCTGCTGGCGCGCGACCCCGGCGACCCGGCGCGGACCCTCGGGGTGGATCTGACCCGGCCCGGGTCGGACCTGGTCCGGGGCGCGGGCCTGGCGGCGCTGATCGGCCTGCCCGGGCTGGCGCTGGTCTGGGCGGCGGCGCACCTCGGCCTCAACGCCACCCTGGTGCCGGCGGCCCTGCCGGACCTGTGGTGGACGGTGCCGGTGCTGATCCTCGCCGCCGCGCAGAACGCCGTGCTGGAGGAGGTGATCGTGGTCGGCTACCTGATGACCCGGCTACGGCAGCTCAGCTGGCGGCTCGGCGCGGTGATCGCCGCCAGTGCCGTGCTGCGCGGCTCCTATCACCTCTACCAGGGCTTCGGTGCCTTCCTCGGCAACGCGGTGATGGGCGTCGTGTTCAGCCCGTTCTTCCTGCGGACCCGCCGGGTGGCCCCGCTGATCGTCGCCCACACCCTGCTCGACGTGGTCGCCTTCGTCGGCTACGCACTGCTGCCGAAGTCCTGGTTCGGCTGGCTCTGACCGGCCCGCATGTCGCCCGCCGGCGACGCGGGTCAGCACGGCCGGAGCGGTCAGCGCGGTCGGGGCGGTCGGTAGAAGGCGACGGCGCGGGCGGCCAACCGCTCGGCCGCAGCCGAGCCGCCGGCTGCGGCGGCGAGCACCGCCACGCCCGGCAACAGCCGCGACGCTAGCCGAAGCCTCAGCCAGCCACCGGCCTGAGCGGCCAGCGGCATCGTCAACCGCCAGGCCGCCTCGGCCGCCCGGGGCCGCGGCCCGCCCACCGGCACGCCCGCCGACGGGACCGCCTCGACCGCCACGCGGGAGCTGCCGAGATCCGGATGCACCCGGGTCAGCAGCAGCAGCTCGGCCACCCGGTCCGGGTGCCCGGGATCCCGGTCGTAGACCGCCGCCAGGTGCAGCACCAGGCTGGCCTGCGTCCACAGCACCGCCGCCAGCTCCGCCACCGGCGCGAGGACGCCGGCACCCGCCGCGACCGCGCCACCCGTACCGGCCCGCCGGACGAATCGTCGGGTCGCCAGCCGGGCCAGCCCGTCGGCGTCCGCGTCCGGGTAGGCCCCCCGGGTCCGCGCGACCCAGCCCTCGGCTACCGGTCCGAGCGTGTCCACCGCGGCGAGGGCCAGCAGCTCCGGCGCGAAACCCGGGTGGTCGAGCAGCCGCGCGGCCACCGGCCGCCATCCTGCCCCCGGATTACGCCCCGACTCCGGACCGGCGGCGACGGCCCTCTTCTTCGTCGAGGCGGTGTCGTCCTCGCTCGGCGGCTGCTCCTGCATATCGATGGAGCCTAGTCCCGAGTGTGACGCCGCACACGGGGGGAGGCGCTCGGGATGCCCCTCGCCGGAAGTCGCTTTGCCCTGAGCGGGGGCGGCCCTGTATCCTCGGGCGCGGTGGTCTCCGGGCCACCAGGGAGACTTCGCCTAGTCTGGTCTATGGCGCCGCACTGCTAATGCGGTTGGGGTTTTAAAGCCCCTCCCGGGTTCGAATCCCGGAGTCTCCGCGCGAAAACCAGGTGTGTAGACTGGTCGAGCACCAAGCGCCCGTAGCTCAACGGATAGAGCATCTGACTACGGATCAGAAGGTTAGGGGTTCGAGTCCCTTCGGGCGCACAGACAGCCCCCTAGCAGGCCTAAGGTCAGCTAGGGGGCTTCTTTCTGTCTGGCCACGGGGCGTCCGAACCTTGCTCTCGTCCGCCGGCAGCCTGCCCTGTCGATGCCAGCTGGGCGTTTCGCAGCAGCTCCTGGTCGTTCTCCGCGATCCGCCGCATCGCCCAGCGCAGCACGGGAGGTGCCATTAGCGAGGTGACGACGGCGACGGCGACCACGATGGTGTACGTCGCGACGCTCAGCACGCCCAGCCGTAGGCCGACCGACGCGATGATGACCTCGACCACGCCGCGGGCGTTCATACCGGCGCCGAGCGCCAGGGCCTCCCATTGGTTCAACCGGCAGAGCCGGGCCCCCACGTACGCCCCGGCGAACTTGCCCGCGACGGCGAGCATGAGGATCGCGGCCGCCGCGACGGCGACGTCCGCCCGACGTAGCGCGGTCAGGTCCATGCGCAGGCCGGCGGTGGCCATGAAGATCGGTGCGAGGATCGACAGGACGACCGTGCGCATCGGTGCCAGTTTCGCCTGGTCGATGGTCCCCGGCAGGCCGAGCAGGATGCCGACCACGAACGCTCCGAGCGTCGCCTCCATGCCGAGCGCCTGAGTGGTGGCCGCGCCCACCAGGACGAGGACGACCACGGCCGCCAGCGTGGGGCCGGCCTGCGGCGAGCGGGCCGCTCGGGTCAGGACGAAGCGCACCAGAACCCGGCCGGCCGTTGCGGCAAGCGCGAGGAACGCAACCAGGTACGCCGCGGACCGGGAGATCGCGCCGGCGCCCACACCGACGGTCGCGGCCGCCGACACGATCGACAGGAGCAGCCATCCCACCGCGTCGTCCACCGTGCCGGCGGCCAGGGTGAGCTGGCCGATGTCGCGGTGCAGCAGGCGCATGTCGGTCAGTGTCTTGGCGATCACCGGGATCGCCGACACACACATCGCCACACCGAGAAACAGGGCGAACACCCAGCGTTCGGTCGTGCCGGCGATCAACGAGGCCGGGACGACGGTGCCCGCTGCGACGCCGAGCGCCAACGGGATCAGCAGCCCGGAGAGACTGACGGTGATCGCGGCGGCCCGCCGGCGGTGCAGCATCGCAAGGTCCAGGTGCGTGCCGGTGATGGCCACGAGCAGGAGTACGCCCACCTGACCGACCGCGTCCAGCAGATGCATCTGCGTGGCCGTCGCCGGCAGGATCCGGCTGGTGAGGCCGGGGGCGAGTGCCCCGAGCAGCGACGGGCCGAGGATGACGCCGGTGAGCAGTTCACCGACGATGGCCGGCATTCCGATCCGCTCCGCGAGCCGGCCCAGGACCACGGCGGTGCCGAGGAGAAGCGCAAGGCCGAGGAGGAACGTCAGCGTCTGGTTGGCGGTCAGCGACGGCGGCGGCGTGGCAAGAGTGCGTCCTGCCATCGAGGGGCAGTCCTTCCAGCGGGCTGCAGACGTGACGACTCGCCACCGATTGTCTCGGTGCATCCCGAGGGAGTCCAGCCCCGATTCTGATTCCGTCGGGGGCGGGTTGGTGGCCCGGCTGCCACCTTTCCCAATGACAACCACTACTGTATCTAGTACAGTACTAGCCATGGTTGACAACGGACGAGGCGACGCCTCGCCGAGCGCCGATGTGCTCGCCGCCGACCTGCTGCGCGGGCACACGGACACGATCGTCCTCGCGGTGCTGCGCGGCGAGGACAGCTACGGCTTCGAGATCTTCAAGCGAATCCGGGACGCCACCGGCGGTCGGCACGAGATCAAGGAGGCGACCCTCTACGCGACGTACCGGCGGCTGATGAAGGACGGCCTGATCGAGGCGTACTGGGGTGACGAGAGCCAGGGTGGGCGGCGCAAGTATTACCGCATCACCGACGCCGGCCGTGCCGTCTACCGCCGCAACGTCGTGGCGTGGGTCGCCACCCGCGACATCATCGACTCGCTGCTCGACCTGGAGGAACGTAACGGCTCCCCCGAGCCGGCATCCGGAAGGCGGTCATCATGACCATCCCCAACGACATCGTGGGCGGCCACGGCATCCACGTGCACCGCCTGCTCGACGAGGCGTTCGCCGGCATCGAGATGACCCAGGAGCGGCAGGATCTCAAGGAGGAGATTCGGGCCAACCTGGTCGCCCGCGTCGCCGAACTGGAGGCCACCGGGGTCGCCCCCCAGGCGGCCGCCCGGCAGGCGGTCGAGGACCTGGGGGACGTACGCGGGATCCTCGACGGCACCACGCCGGAGCCCGAGGAGGCCGCCGCCCCCGACTGGCTGGCCCACCGGGTACGACCGAATCCGGTGTTCCTGGTTCGCGCGGTTGTGCTGTCGGCGCTGGCCACGGCCGGGTTGATCGTCCTCGTCCTGGCCGCCACGCTGCTGGACGTCCCGCTCAGCGGCCAGGTCGCCGCCGTTGCCGCCGTCGCGCTGGCGGCCGGCGCGGTCACCGCCGACGCACTACGCCAGGAGACGACCAGTAACCATCCGATGCCGACCGGCCGGGCGTTCGGATACGGCCTCGGTGTGGTGCTGGCCTCGGCCGGCCTCGGTGCCGGCTGGCTCTACCTGCACGAGCGCAACGCACCCTGGCTTGTCGGTGGTGCGCTCACGGTCGTCGCGTCGGCCGCGCTGTTCACCTATCTCGGCGCCACCCAGACCAACCGGCACAAGGAGTGGGTGGTGCGGTTGCAGGCGACCCACGCCTATGTGGGGGACCGTTTCACCAAGGATCCGGTCGCCGCGGCGCGCTTCGGCATGTACGCCGGAACGACCTGGCTGCTGGTCCTCGCCACGTTCGTGATGCTGACGCTGACGGTCGGCTGGGCCTGGTCCTGGCTCGCAGTGGTCGCCGGGCTCGTGGCCACGATGCTCATGCTCGCCCGGATGTTGTTCTCCCCGAACCCCTGACCCGAATGCCGTGGCGTGGAACGGTCGAGAGCAGCGCTTCGCGGAGGAGTTCGACGGCCGGCGGGATCTCCGGGTCGCTGATGTTGCCGTACCCGATGACGAGCGCGCGCCCGGCCGAGCGCTGCGTGCGGTAGTCGTCGAGGTCCGCCAGACGCAGCCCGGCGGCGGCCGCGGCCTGGACCGCCGCGCGGGTGTCGACGGTGTTTGGCAGGTGCAGCAAGATGTGCAGCCCGGCGGCGGTACCGCCGACCTGGCCCTGCGGCACCCGGGCGCCCAGCGTCCGGACCAGCAGGTCGCGGCGGGCGCGGAACCGTCGCCGGGCCGCCCGCAGGTGGGCGTCGTACCAGCCGCGGTCGATGAAGGTGGCGAGCGCGAGCTGGTCCAGCACCGGTGGCGCGGCGGTGACGGGGTTCGCCGCCCGGAGCGCCGAGGAAATCACGGCCGGTGCGACCAGCCAGCCCAGACCGAGGGCCGGCGACAGCGTCTTGCTGACCGAGCCGAGGAGGAAAACTCGGCCCGGGTCCATGCCCTGCATGACGGCGACCGGGTGGTGGTCGTAGCGGCACTCGGCGTCGTAGTCGTCCTCGATGACGAAGCCGTCGGCGTCGCGGGCCCAGCGCACGAGCCGGGCCCGGCGGGCCGGGGACAGCACCGTTCCGGTGGGAAACTGGTGCGCCGCGCCGACGACGGCGGCCCGGGCGGGCGTACCCGCCAGGTCGTCGACCCGGAGACCCTCCTCGTCCACGGACACCGGGTGGACGCGCAGGCCGGCGCTCGTCGCGGCGTCGTGCAGCCGTCGCCAGCCCGGCTCTTCGACGGCGAGGTCGGTGATCCCCTCGGCGCGCAGCGCCCGGCAGGTACGGACCAGACCGTCGGTGATGCCGGCGCACACGGTGACGGACCCGGCGTGGGCGTCCGCGCCACGCGAGCGCCGCAGGTACTGCGCGACCGTGGTACGCAGCACCGGGTGCCCGGTCGGGTCGGGCAGGCCGAGGTCGTAGTGGACGGCGGAGCCGATGACCGCCCGGACGGCCTCCGCCCAGCGGCGACGCGGAAAGGCCCGCAGGTCGGGCAGGCCGGGCGCGAGGTCGTACCGGATCGGTGGCGCCGCCGGCGGGTGGGGCGCGCGGGGCCGGGGCGGGGCGCTGCTCGGCACCCAGGAGACGCGGGTGGCGGAACCCACCCGGGCGGAGAGGTAGCCCTCCGCGATGAGCTGCGCGTACGCCTCCGTCACGACCCACCGGGAGTAGCCGAGTTCCTCGGCGAGCGTTCGGCTCGGCGGTACGGCGGCCCCCTCCGACAACCGGCCGTCCCGGATCGCGGTGCGCAACGCGCGTGCCAGGCGTTCGTGCAGGCGGGACCGCCCACGCTTCGGCGGCTCGACCTCAAGCAGCGTCGCCCAGGCAAAATTGGTCTGCGAAATGGACATACGATTGGAGCGTACCGCCGATCCAAATCCGCATAGCGTGACGGGCATGATTGAGAACCTGGCACTTGGCGCCATGTTGTTCGGCACGCTGACGGACGAGCGCCGGTCGTTTGAGCTCCTGGATCGCTTCGTGGACGCCGGCGGCGTCTGGATCGACACCGCCAACTGCTACGCGTTCTGGGCCGACCCGAGCGGCTTCGGCGGGCAGAGCGAGGAGTTGCTCGGGCGCTGGCTGGCCCGCCGCCCGGGTGTCCGCGACCGCATCAGGATCAGCACCAAGGTGGGCTGCGAGCCGACCGTGGCCGGGCGGTTCCCGGAGACGGCCGAGGGCCTCTCGGCCGGAGTGATCAAGGGTGGGATCGAGGGCAGCCTCCGCCGGCTCGGCACCGACCACGTCGAGCTGTACTGGGCGCACAAGCCCGACCCGGCCACCCCGTTGGAAGAGACGGTCGCCGCCTTCGACGAGCTGGTGTCCGCGGCCACGGTGGGCTGCCTCGGCTGCTCCAACTACCCCGTCTGGCAGGTCGAGCGGGCCCGGCAGATCGCGCGGGCCGGCGGCGGCACCGGCTTCACCGCAGTGCAGCAGCACCACACGTACCTGCGACCGCGCCCCGGGACCCAACCCACGGTGGTGCACCGGTTCGGTGCGGTCACCGACGAGGTGCTGCACTACCTGGAGCACCACCCGGACATGGCGCTGTGGGCGTACACGCCGCTGCTGGGCGGCGGCTACACCCGCGCGGACAAGCCGCTGCACGCGGAGTACGACCACGCCGGCACCGTCCGCCGACTCGCGGTGCTCGACGAGATTGCCGCCGAGACCGGCACCAACCGCAACCGGGTGGTGCTGGCGTGGCTGACCGGCGGCAGCCCAGCAGCCACGCCGATCATCGGCGTCAGCACGGTCGAGCAGTTGGACGAGGCGGTCGCGGGGGTCTCGCTGGAGTTGACCGCCGAGCAGCGCGACCGGCTGAATTCCGCGATGTGACCCGGCGGCACATCGCGAGCGGCGCGGGGAAACGGGCGAGCGAAGGCGGCGGACCCTGGCCTACCATCGATATTTCCGCCGCTGAGCGGGCTACCTTCCACTGATAGGAATTCGTGGAATTGCTTACTCCTCTTACCCGGATCGCCACCAGGGTCGTCGCGGCGGCCCTCGTGCCGGCCATCTTGGCCAGCGGCGGCGCCCCGGCGGTCGCCGCGAGCAACACGCTCACCATCACCACCCTGGACCGGACGGGCAAGAAGGTCACCGTCAAGACGACCGTGGTCAACCTCGCCACCAACCAGAGCCGTTCGGTCAAGTCCGGTCAGGTCAAGAAGCTGCCGAAGGGCACGTACGCGGTGCTCGCCTCGATCGACACCGGCCTGGTGTCCACGCTGGGGGCAAGCGTCGTCAAGGTCTCCGGCGCGGCCAAGACCACCCTGGACGCGCGCAAGGGCCGCCGGATCTCGCTGGGCATCAGTCCGGCCCCGGCCGGCGCCGAGCTTATGACACAGACCACCGCCCAGGTCTGCACCGCCCGCACTGGGGCGGTGGAGCGGGTCGAGGCCTTCGACCTCGGCGACGGTGAGCTGTACGTGATTCCGAGCTCGTCGAAGAAGGTGGCCTTCGCGGCGATGCGGATCTGGACCAACCGCACCGCCGACAGCGATCGCCACGCGGTCATGTATTCCACCACCACCGGCATCCCGAGCTCGCCGTCGCGGACCTTCGCCCAGTCCTCACTCGCCACGGTGAACGTGGAGACCCGGAGCGGCCCGTCCGCGTCCACCAGCAGCGGGCTCAGGGTGCAGCCGATCGACCGTCCCTGCGGCGACCGCATGTGGGGCGGTCTGCTCGACATCGATCGGCCGTACCGAACGAAGGTATTCCTGTCACCGGGCAAGTGGGACATCTATACCAACAGTTGGGCGGAAACCAAGTCCGGTTCCAGCTGGATTATCGGCAACCTCTCCGCGCCGCGCCAGGTTGCTGCGGGTAAGTCGTACAACCTGCGGTTCATCCAAAGCGCGTGGGGCCCGGCGGCGGAGTTGCCGGTGCTGCTCAATGGCCGGCTCTCCTACCCGCTGAACCAGATGTTCGCCGATCACAACTTCACGCAGTGGAACGTCGAGGCCGGTGACGAGGCGACGGGGACCTTGACCTTCCGTGGCAAGACGGTCAAGACGCTCAAGGAACGGGGCCGAGAGCCCGGGGAAAAGTCCCTCAACTACAAGGTGAAGGCATCCGGCTGGTACACCCTCACCAACACGGCGCGCCGGTACTACCCGGAGATCACCTTCCCGGCCGGCATGCTGTCGCCGAGGACCAGCATCACGTTCCGGTTCAAGGCGAAGCCGAACACCTCGGTGGCGGCGCCCGTCTACGCCGTCACCATGCAGCCGGCCGGCTTGAACCTTTACAACCAGGCGAAGCCGGGCAGCATCACCAACGTTCCGCTGAAGCCGAGCCGGCCCAAGGCCGATCCCCGCATCAAGCTGGGCAAGAATCCGAAGGTGAAGGCGGTCACCGCCAAGGCCTCGTTCGACGACGGGCGGACGTGGCGGTCGGTGCAGGTCAAGAAGATCAACGGTACGTGGACCGCCCTGGTCGGCAACCCGCAGTCCGGTGCGGTCTCACTGCGGGTGCGGGTCACCGACACCACCGGCGGCTACACCGACGTGACGATCATCCGGGCGTACGGGATCGCCTGAAACACTCGCACGGATGAGCGTGCCTCGGTGACCCGGGCGACCGGTCGCCGAGGCACGCCCGTCTGGCTCGAACCCTCAGGAGAATCATTTGCGGTCGTATCGACTTCTCACCACCGCATCCCTGGCCACCCTGTTCGTGGCCCTGTCCGGCTCTGCCGTAGTCGCCGCGCCCGCGCCGAACACTGCGGCGGCCGCCAAGGCCGACAGCGCCACCGTCACGACTGCTGGCGGTCCGCAGAAGGCGGTCCGGCTCGCCAACGGCGAGCGACTGGAGCTGATGAGCGACGACACCCGCTCGGGCTCCCTGTTCCGCGTTCTCCCGGCCGACAACGCCGACCGGGCCGGGCGCTACGCGTACGCGTCGGTCGGCGGGACGCTGCGGGTGCAGCCCGAGGGCCACTCGGCCCAGGCGATGAAGCTGACGACCGGCGCTCGCGTCGCGGCAGCGGCTACGGCCAATACCTACCCGGTGAAGCTCACCATCGCCAGCGCGGTCGCGGTCAACTCCAAGATGCTCTACCTCTGGGACCGCCAAACCTGGGCCTCCTACCTGGTCAAGGACGAGGAGTTCACCCCGAACGGCAGCGTGCAGCTTCCTGCGGGCGACTTCTTCGCCGTCGCGCTCTACAGCCGGCCGGGCGCCGGCAGCTATCTGCTCACCCGGACCTTCCAGGTCACCAATGCCGGAACAACGGTCCGGTTCGAGGAGAGCGCGGCC
Source organism: Micromonospora sp. NPDC048999 (assembly GCF_040649295.1). Classification (NCBI taxonomy): domain Bacteria; kingdom Bacillati; phylum Actinomycetota; class Actinomycetes; order Micromonosporales; family Micromonosporaceae; genus Micromonospora; species Micromonospora sp. NPDC048999. Next base: position 887,865 of record NZ_JBEZFI010000001.1, read on the forward strand.
AGGGAGACGCGAATCGCGGTCGACGAGGCCACCGCGCGGCGCCAGAACTCAGCGGTGTGGATCTCCGTGCCGAGCGGCGGGCTGGCCGGCTTTGCCGGCGGCGGTGCCGAGAAGGTCTACGTGACGCCCTTCTCCCTCGCCGGAGTCTCGCTGCGACTCCACGAGCTGCTGATCAAGCAGGGTGCGTCCGAGTATGTGCCGAGCCCCTATCGGTACGACCTCTACCACAGCTTCGACAACACCGTCCCGGCCAACCCGGTTGCACAGGTGGCCACGGCCGGGCTGGCCCGGACGGTCACCTCGTTCCGAGGGCAGGCCAGAAATACCAACGGTTGGCTGATGACGGTGCCGGCCACCGGCGACTGGACCGGTGTCTACCTTCCGTCTCCGGTGGCGATTCCGGGCAACATCACCGAGTACGTGACGCCCAACCGATCCTTCCAGCGGCTGCTCTCGTACCGATACCTGGCACACGACCTGACCTTGAAGAATCGGGCGCTGCCAGCGGGCACGGCCGCCGGCGAGACGATCGGAGCCGCGCCGTTCGCTCCTCGCCCGTCCGATGCCGCCACCTCCGGCCGGGACAACGCGACGATGTGGATCTACGAGTACCCGTCGCTGAGCGATGCCGCCGGCAACCTGGGGCTCGACAACGATGCCAAGGTTTCCGTCACCCTCAAATCCGGGTGGGATACCTACGCCTCGGCCACCGGTCTGTCGCCGTATCAGCCGGTGTCAGCGACGGTGCCGACAGCGGCGGCGGTCTACCAGTTGGATCACACCGTCACCCGTGCCGGATCCTGGTCCCGGCTCTCCACGGAGGTTCGAAGTGAGTGGCGCTTCCTCTCCGCCGCGATCCCCTACCAGAGCCGGCTTCCCCTGGTCGACGTCGACTTCGCCGTGGCGGGGCTGGACGCCCAGAACACGGCCGGAGCCGCACCGGTGCGTATCGACGCGACGGCCACCTCGCGTCGCTGGGACGCGATCCCGACGCTGACCGGGTTGGAGTACTCGACCGACGACGGCGCGACCTGGCTGGCGCTGCCCGTCTCCGGATCGGAGGACCGGGCATCGGTCGAGCTGACGCTGCCCTCCACCGTCGCCTTCGTCTCGTTGCGCGCCACGGCGGTCGACGACTTCGGCGGCAGCCTCCGGCGTACGGTCATCCGGGCCTTCGCCGGCCCGGCGTCCCAGTCTGACGAGACGGTCGGCGGCACCAAGGTCTCCAACGTGGTGGTCAACGGTGGCAGCCCCCTCGTCCTGACCCCGTCCGGCGCGCGCCAGTTCAACGCCAAGTTCACCGCCACCGACCCCTCCGGCATCGCCGACGGCGATGTCTACCTCTACCGCGGTTCCTACCGCAACCCGGATCGGGTGCTGGTCAGCGGATCGCCCGCAGTCTGCACCCGCGTCTCCGCGACCACCGCGACCTGCCAGGCGACCTTCCGCGTCGATCCGAGGCTCAGCCTGGGCAAGAACGCGCTGGCGGGGGTGTGGCAGGTCGCCGTCCGCGCACACGGCAAGGACGAGAAGAGCTTCACCGACCGGCACGCGGTGGCCAGCATCTCGGTGCGGCACCACGCCAAGCTGACGACCAGCGCCACACCGAAGTCGGTCCGCAAGGGCAAGACCATCACCGTCAAGGGCGCGCTCACCCAGGCGAACTGGGAGAACGGCGCCTACAGCGGCTACGGCGGCCAGTTGGTCACGCTGCAGTTCCGCAAGGCCGGCAGCAAGAAGTACGTCACCTTGAAAAAGGTGCGTCTCGACAAGTACGGCAAGGTGTCGGTGAAGGTGAAGGGCTCCGCGAGCGGATATTTCCGCCTCGTCTTCGCGGGCACCTCGACGACCGCGGCGGTCACCAGCAGCTCCGCGTACGTCAAGGTCAAGAAGTAAGTCGCCGCCCTTGCTGACCGGCGTCGGCGGGCTGGGTGCGTGGGCACCCAGCCCGCCGGCCGTCAGATGAGCCCCTCGGTGAGGTTGTTCGGGGTGCCGAAGCGGTGGGCCGTGATGCTGACGGCCTGCTCGCGCAGGAACGGCAGGAGTTCGATCCGCCCGGACTCGGTCACGGGCTGGTGATAGACCGCGAGGTCGGGGCGGCCCCCGGTGGCCTTGGCCAGTTCTCCCAGGTCACCGCCGATGAGCCGGATTCGTTCCGCGGGGGCGTGCTTGAGCGAGCGGAACCATTCGCCGTCGCTCTCGTGCGCGAACTGAACCCCCAGCTCCGCCAAGACCCGCTCAAGGGCCGACGGAATCGGGTCGGCGCAGGAGACCCGGAGCTTCGCCCCGGCAACGACGCCGGCGGCGATGACGCGAATGAGCGAGCTGAGCGGCTCACCGGACGAGTGGCGGACCTGCGCAGCCGCCGGGAGGTACCGGAACAGGTTGCGCTCCACCTCGAGGCCGGTCACGTCCTTGACCTGGCCGAACTCCGTCGCCCACGCCTCCGCGTCACTGCCGAGCGCGCGCTTCAGCGAGGCGAGAGCGGTCGACGCCTGGCCCAACTCCTGAGCTGCCTCGACCAGCCGGCGCGCCGCCTCCCCGTACGCGTGGGAGCTGGTGCTGGTCGCCGGCTGCCAGTCGGCGAGGCCGATCAGGTAGTTCGGGCCGCCCGCCTTGGTGCCGGCGCCGACGGCCGACTTCTTCCAGCCTCCGAAGGGCTGGCGCCGGACGATGGCGCCGGTGATGCCGCGGTTCACGTAGAGGTTCCCGGCCTGGACCCGGTCGAGCCACCCGCCGATCTCCGCCGGGTCGAGGGAGTGCAGCCCGGCGGTGAGCCCGTAGTCGACCGCGTTCTGGAGCTCGATCGCCTCCTCCAGGCTGCCGGCCGTCAGCACGCCGAGCACCGGCCCGAAGTATTCGGTCAGGTGGAACTCCGAGCCCGGCTTGACGCCGGTCTTCACCCCGGGGCTCCAGAGCCTGCCCGTCTCGTCGAGGCGTCGCGGTTCGACGAGCCACCGCTCGCCGTCCTGGAGGACGGTGAGGGCACGGTGCAGCTTGCCGCCGGCGGGCTCGATGAGGGGGCCCAGCTGGCTGGTGGCGTCGGCCGGGTAGCCGACCGTGAGCGAGGTGACCGCGTCGACGAGCTGGTCGGTGAACCGGCGTGATCTGGCCACCGACCCGACGAGGATGACCAGGGAAGCCGCCGAGCACTTCTGCCCCGCGTGCCCGAACGCCGACTGGACGACATCCTTCACCGCCAGGTCCAGGTCGGCACTCGGCGTCACGATGATGGCGTTCTTCCCGCTGGTCTCGGCGAGGAGCGGCAGGTCCGGGCGGAAGGACCGGAACAGCTCGGCGGTCTCGTAGGCGCCGGTGAGGATCAGCCGGTCGACGCGGGGGTCGGCGACGAGTCGCTGCCCGAGGAGGGACTCTTCGAGCTGGACGAGCTGCAGGACGTCCCGCGGAACCCCGGCCTGCCAGAGCGCCTCCACCATCGCCGCCCCGCACCGGCGCGCCTGGCCGGCCGGCTTGACGATGACCGAGGAACCGGCAGCCAGGGCGGCGATCGTGGAACCGGCCGGGATCGCGACCGGGAAGTTCCATGGTGGGGTCACGACGGTGAGGCGGACCGGGGTGAACCGGGCGCCGTCGATGGCGTCCAACTCCTCGGCGCAGGTGGCGTAGAAGTTGGCGAAGTCGATGGCCTCGGACACCTCGGGGTCGGACTGGTCGAGGGTCTTGCCGCACTCCGCGGCCATCACCTCCATGAGCTCGGCTCGGCGCCGCTCCAGTTCGACGGCGGCCCGGCGCAGCACATCGGCGCGTTCACGGCCGGTCCGAGCGGACCAGCTCGTTGAGGCGGCCACCGCGGAGCCGATCACCGCATCGAGCTGCTCGGCCGATTCGAGGGTGGTCGCCCGGACCAGGTCGAGGCCGACCTCGGAGGTCGGCACCCGGTCGAGGATGGCGCGGCCCCACGCCCGGTTTCCGGGCAGGGCGGGGTCGGTGTCCGGGGCGTTGTGGAACTCCGTCATCAGGGAGTCCGCCGGTGCGACCCGACGGTCCTGCTGCCGGTTGGGGGCCGGCACCGCGTCGTCGAGGGCTTCGAGTGAGGCGATGAACCGGGCGCGTTCGCGGTCGAAGAGGGTCTGGTTGCTGGACAGCTCGAAGACGGCGGACATGAAGTTGTCCGAGCTGGCACCCTCTTCGAGCCGGCGAATCAGGTACGCGATGGCGACGTCGAACTCACGCGGGTGGACGACGGGGGTGTAGAGCAGCAGCCCGCCCACGGTCTTCCTGACCGCCTCGGCCTGCCCCTGCGCCATCCCGAGCAGCATCTCGAACTCGACCCCGCGACGGACGCCCCGGCGTCCCGCCAGGATCCAGGCGAACGCCACGTCGAACAGGTTGTGTCCCGCGACGCCGATCCGCACGTTCTCGATCCGGTCCGGGTGCAGCGCGTAGTCGAGGACCCGCTTGTAGTTGGTGTCGGAGTCCTGCTTGCTGCCCCAGGTGGCCAGCGGCCAGTCGTGCAGCGCCGCCTCCACGCGCTCCATCGGCAGGTTCGCGCCCTTCACCAGGCGTACCTTGATCGCGGCTCCGCCGTCGGATCGCCGCCGGGCCGCCCACTCCTGCAGTTCGATCATGGCGGCGAGCGCGTCCGGAAGGTACGCCTGGAGGACGATCCCGGCTTCGAGACCGCGGAACTCCGGCCGATCGAGGATCCGGGTGAAGACGGCCTTGGTCAGCTCGAGGTCGCGGTACTCCTCCATGTCGAGGTTGATGAACTTCGGCTTTCTCGCGTTCGCGGCGAGCCGGTAGAGCGGGGTCAGCCGCTCCACGATGTGCGCCACCGACTCCTCGAAGGCCCAGGCGGAGTGGGGGCCGATGACCGAGGAGACCTTGATGGAGACGTAGTCGACGTCGTCCCGCGCGAGGAGGCGCTTGGTGCCCTCGAGACGGCGGTTGGCCTCACGCTCGCCGAGGACGGCCTCCCCGAGCAGGTTGATGTTCAGCCGGACGCCGTCCCTCCGCAGCCGGGTGATGGCGCTCCCGAGCCTGGCGTCCGTCGCGTCGACGACGAGGTGGCCGACCATGGCCCGCAGGGCGCGACGTACGACGGGGATGACGAGTTGCGGCAGGACCCGCCCGGCCTGGGCGCCGACCCGTACGCCGGTGCGCAGGTGCCGGGGGAGGAAGGACGGCACGTCCTGGGCGAGGGAGGCGAACACCTGCGCGGCCACCCGTTGGTCCTCCGGGCGGATGACGCCGTCGATGAAGCCGACGGTGAACGGAAGTCCCTTGGGGTCACGCAGGAGGCCGGCAAGACGCTCGGCGGACGCGTCGGCAGGTTGCCCGGCGGCCGTGGCGAGCCAATCCTCGACCTGCCGTTCGACGTCGGGCACCAGGGCCAGGAGCTCGGACCGGTCCGAAGCGGGGCTGACGGCAGGCGTCATGGCAGGGACCTTTCGGTTGGGTGGGCGTGCCCGCTGATTATTGGAGCCGAGTCTCTTAAGATAAAGCGTTCTTTTCTAACGGTTACCCGTCACATTTACTTATGAGTAGGGGCCCGATGCTCGATGTCCGCCGCCTCCGCGTGCTTCGCGAGCTGAGCATCCGGGGCACCCTTGCCGATGTGGCGCTCGCGCTGCACCAGAGCCCGTCCGCGATCTCCCAGCAGCTGTCCCAGCTGGAGAAGGAGGCGGGCGTCCCCCTGCTACGCAAGGCGGGACGTCGGGTGCAACTGACGCCGCAGGCCGAGATCCTGATCGAGCACACCGCGGCCATCCTGGAACGGCTCGACCAGGCCGAGTCGGACCTCGCGTCCTCGCTGCACGAGGCGACCGGCACGCTGCGCGTCGCCGTGTTCCAGTCCGCCGCCCTCGCCTTCATGCCCGAGACGCTGGCGGCCCTCACCCGGACGCACCCCCGGCTCCGGGTGACGATGACCCAACGCGAGCCGGAGACCGCCCTGCGTGAGACCTGGGCGCGCGACTTCGACCTGGTGATCGCCGAGCAGTACCCGGGGCACGCGGCTCCGCACCACCCGGAGCTCGACCGGGTGCTGCTCACCACCGACGCGATCAACCTCGCCGTGCCCAGCACCGACGCGCCGTGGGACGGGATCCTGGGTATCCAGGACGCGCGCGACGTGCCCTGGGTGATGGAGCCGCGCGGCGCCGCCTCGCGACACTGGGCCGAGCAGGCGTGCCGGCAAGCGGGATTCGAACCCGACGTCCGCTACGAGACCGCCGACCTCCAAGCCCACCTCGCGCTGATCGAGTCGGGCAACGCCGTCGCGCTGATCCCGGACCTGATGCGGGTACGGCGTCCGCCCAACGTCCGCCTGGTGCCACTGCCCGACGGCCCGCGACGGACGATCTTCACAGCGGCTCGGCGCGCCTCGGAGAGCGGGCCGGCCGTGCGGGCCTGCCGGGCGGCGCTGGACGAGGCCGTGAAGCGTGTCGCGCTGCACTGAGCGGCGTGCGACGGGCTGCGCGGACCGGCCGGGCCGGCGGGTTGCGGTGTCATTTGTCGAACCTCGGCCGAACCCGAGGTCCTGTCGGTAGACATAGACAGGTGGTCAACCACATTCGGGAGGCGGCATGCGGCGGCGGACCCCCAGGTGCACGGTGCTGCCGCAGCGTCAGCGGCCCGCCGGGCCGCGATAGCCGTACCGGTCGCTGACCGGATGGGCGACCTCCGCCGGCACAATCCGGGTACGGAACTCGCCCGGCGGCTCGTCCGACTGCTGGGTGGGCCGCAGCGGACCCGCGTCGTGCTGCTGCTCGCCTCGGTGTTGGCCCTCAACAGCGCGGACACCGGGACGATCGGGGCGGCCGCGAACCAGTTGGAGCGAGACCTGGGCATCAGCCACGCCCAGCTCGGCCTGCTGGCCGCTGTGTCGTCGGGGGTCGGCGCGCTGGCGTCCGTCCCGCTGGGCGTGCTCGCCGACCGGACCAACCGGGTACGCCTGCTGGTGCTCACCATCGCGCTCTGGGCGGTCGCGATGGTTGCCGGCGGGCTCGCCCCCAGCTACTGGTGGCTGCTGATGTCTCGGCTGCTGCTGGGCGCCGCCGTGGCGGCCTCCGGGCCGGTGGTGGTCTCGCTGACCGGCGACTTCGTCGCGCCGTCCGACCGGGCGAGCGTGCTCGGGTGGATCCTCACCGGCGAGATCGTCGGCGCCGGGATCGGCCTGGTGGTCGGCGGCGAGATCTCCGCGGCACTCTCCTGGCGGTACGCGTTCCTCCTGCTCGCCCTGGCGAGCGCCGGCCTGGTGGTGCTGCTGTGGAAGCTGCTGCCCGAGCCCGCGCGAAACGGGGCCGGATGGCTGGTTGACGAGCACGGCGGCGGGAAGCCCGGGGCGCGGACCGAACCGGAACGCCCGGAGGACGATCGGATGAGCGCCCTGGTGGCCGCCCAAGGCGTACAGCCGGCCCGGGAGAGGACCCTCACCGAGGACCCGAATCGGTGGTCACTGCGCCGGGCAATGATCTATCTGCTGGACATCCCGACGAACCGGCTGTTGATCGTGGCCTCGGCGACCGGCTACTTCTTCTTCGCCGGGCTGCGGACCTTCGTGATCGTCTTCGCGGTCCGGCATTTCCACATCTCACAGGAAGCGCTCGGCGGCCTGGTGCCGATCATCGGCGTGACGGCGCTGGCGGGCACGCTCCTCTCCGGCCGGCTCACCGACCACTTCCTCGCCCGGGGCCACACCGGCGTCCGGATCCTCGTCCCGGCGTTCGGCTACACCGTCGCCGCGATCTTCTTCGCGCCGGGGATATGGTCGAGCACCCTCCTGGTGGCGATCCCCCTGATCGCGCTCGGCGCCGGTGCGCTGGCCGCCGCCAACCCGCCGTTGGACGCGGCCCGGCTCGACATCGTGCCCGGCCGGCTCTGGGGCCGGGCGGAAAGCCTGCGAACCGTCCTCCGCCTCGCGGCGGAGTCGCTCGCCCCGGCGGCCTTCGGCTGGCTGGCGGATCAACTGGCCGGATCGGGAGGAGGCACATCCGGGACGGGTCTGCAAAACGCCTTCCTGATCATGCTGGTGCCACTGATGGCGAACGGGCTGATCCTCATCGCCGCTCGGCGGCACTATCCCATCGACGTGGCCACTGCTGCGGCGGCGCAGCGCTGACCGCCCGCGTCACAGGCGCTCAGGCGTGCGGATGCCGAGCAGGTGCAGGCCCTGCCGCAGCACCCGGGCGGTCAGGTCGGTCAGCACCAGCCGGCTGTCCCGCACCGGGCCGTCGGCCCGCAGCACCGGGCAGCGCTCATAGAAGGCGTTGAACGCGGCGGCGAGCCGGTGGAGGTAGCCGGCCAGGTGGTGGAACTCCAGGCTGTGTTCCACCGCCATGACCACCGTCCCGAAGCCGACCAGTTCGAGCGCGAGCGCCCGTTCGGCCGGCTCGGCCAGCGAGACTCCCGCGTCCGGCCGGGCCGCCACCCCCGCCCGCCGGAAGATCGACCGGATCCGGGAGTACGCGTACTGGAGGTACGGCGCCGTGTTGCCGTCCAGGGACAGCATCCGCTCCCAGTCCAGCACGTAGTCCTTGTGCCGGTCACTGGACAGGTCGGCGTACTTGATTGCGCCGATGCCGACCGCCCGGCCCACCTCGCCCGCCTCCGCCTCGCCCAGGTCCGGGTTGCGCTGCCGGGCGAGCGCGGTGGCCCGGGCCACCGCCTCCTCCAGCAGGGCCACCAGCTTGACCGACTCGCCGGCCCGGCTGCGCAGCATCCGCCCGTCCGGCCCGAGGATCGACCCGAACCCGACGTGCTCCGCCCGAGCCGGCGAGGGCAGCCAACCGGCCTGCGCCGCGGTCGCGTACACCATCTCGAAGTGCCGCCGCTGCGGCAGTCCCACCACATACAGCAGCCGGGTAGCGCCCAGCGTGCCGGTCCGGTGCCGGATGGCCGCCAGATCGGTCGCCGGATAGCCGTACCCGCCGTCGGACTTGCGCACGATCAGCGGCAGCGGCTCGCCGTCCCGGCCGACCGATCCGGCCGGAAACACGCACGCCGCCCCGTCGCTGCGCCGCAGCAGCCCGAGCCGGTCCAGGTCGTCCACCACCGGGCCGAGCAGGTCGTTGTAGCTGCTCTCGCCGTGGAAGTCCCGCTCGGTCAGGGTCACGTCGAGCAGGTTGTACACGCTCAGGAAGTAGCGTTCGGACTGCTCGACCAGGAGCCGCCACCGCCGCAGCGTCGCCTCGTCCCCGCCCTGCAACGCCACCACCCGCAGCCGGGACCGCTCGCGGAACGCCCCGTCGGCGTCGAACTTGGCCCGGGCCGCCTTGTAGAACGAGTCCAGGTCGCCCATGGACAGCTCCCGCACCGCCTCGGCCTCGCCCAGGTCGACCAGGTGTTCGATCAGCATCCCGAACGGTGTTCCCCAGTCGCCCAGGTGGTTGGCCCGGAGCACCCGGTGGCCCAGCCACTCCAACAGCCGGGCCGCCGCGTCGCCGATCACCGTCGACCGCAGGTGCCCGACGTGCATCTCCTTCGCCACGTTCGGCCCCGAGTAGTCGACCACCACGGCCTCCGGCTCGGCCGCCAGCGGCACGCCGAGCCGCGGGTCGGCGGCCAGCGTGGAGACCAGCCCTGCCAGCGCGTCGTCAGCCAGGGTCAGGTTGAGGAAACCCGGCCCGGAAACCTCCGCCGCGGCGCACAGATCGGCGAGCTCCGCGCGTTCCAGCACCTCGGTGGCGATGGCGCGCGGTGGTCGGCCGAGCCGCCGGGCCAGCGCCAGCGCCGCGTCGGACTGGAAGTCCGCGCGCTGCGAGCGCCGCACGACCGGGTCCACCGGTACGCCGGCCACCGTCTCGAACGCCGGCGCCAGCCGGTCGGTCAGCAGTTTCTCCAGATCCATGGGTACGCCGATCTCGCTCGGATCCGCCTCGCGCGGATCTCCAGACTCGGAATGCGGGCGGACCGAGGACGATCGGCGATGACCGGCGGCTCGATCCGCCGGTCGCAAGAGAAGAATGCTCAGCGCAGGCGGTCGCGGGACCGCCGGCGTCGCAGCGCGCCGACCTGGACGTCGGGGGACGTCGACTGGCGGGCGTGCGAGCTGGTCATGCCAGCAGCCTAACCGGCCGGCCCGGGGGCGGCGCAAGACCGTTCCCGGGCCGGTGTCCGGCGTACCCGAGGAGTCAGGACGGCGTGGCAACGGCCTTGCGGTACCGCTCGGCCCGCCGCCGCAGCTGGGTGTACGCGCTGGTCAGACCCATCGCCCGGCGGACCTCGACCAGGGTGCGGCGCACCTCGACCCGGGTCCGTTCGGTGCCCTCGAAGATCAGCTCGTCGACCAGGCCGCTCGCCGCCTCGAACCGGGCCCGCCGCTCCCGGATCGGGTCAAGGAACCGGTTGAGCGCGACCGCCAGCTCCTCCTTTACCTCGACGTCACCGACCCGGCCGGCCCGGTAGCGCTCCTTCAACTCCGCGACCTTCGCCCGGTCCGGATTGAACACGTCGTGGTACGCGAACACCGGGTTCCCCTCCACCGTCCCCGGCACGTCGGCGCGCACCCGGTTCGGGTCGGTGTACATCCCCATCACCTTGCGGCGCACGGTCGCCGGATCGTCGGAGAGCGCGATGGCGTTGCCCTTGCTCTTGCTCATCTTCCCCTGACCGTCCGCGCCGACCAGGGTGGGCGTCTCCGACATGATCATCTCGGGCACCGGGAAGACCTCGCCGTAGAGGTGGTTGAAGCGCCGCGCGATCTCCCGGGTCACCTCGACGTGCGCGGCGTTGTCCTTCCCCACCGGGACGACCTGCCCCTTCACGCAGAGGATGTCGGCGGCCTGGAGAACCGGGTAGCCGAGCAGGCCGTACGGCATCTCGTCCTTGCCGGCGTCCCGGCTCATCTCCTTGAGCGACGGGACACGCTCCAGCCGGGGCACGGTGACCAGGTTCTGCAAGAGGGTGTTCAGGTCGCCGACCTCGGGGATCGCCGACTGCAGGTAGAAGGTGGCCCGGTCCGGCTCGACGCCGGCGGCGAGGATGTCGGTGACCATCTCGCGGGCGTTGCGAGAGATCTGCTCGATGTCCGCGCGGCTGTTCCTGGTCGTGAGCATGTGCAGGTCGGCGATGATGAAGAAGCTCTCGTGCCGCTGGTGCAGCCGCACCCGGTTGGCGATGCTGCCGACGTAGTGGCCCAGGTGCAGCCGCCCGGTCGGGCGGTCGCCGGTGAGCATTCGTGCTGCGGTCATGGTGGTACGCCTTTCGTGCCGAGGAGCGATGGACAGGACGCGCGGGCGCGCGGAGGTGACCCGGGGGTGCCCGAGGTCAGTGGGATCGGCTGCTCAGAGCGCGAACCGCCATCGCCCGCCGGCGCGGAACCGCAACCCAACGGCACGGAGTGCGTCGAGGATCTGCTCCCGACCGTCGTCGACACGGGCCGGGAGAACCGGAGCGGCAGCCGCCGAGAGACCGTCGATGGTCTCCGGGGCGCAGGTGCTCGGCCGGACCATGCCTCGCAGGGTAGCCGGTCAGCCGGCATTCGCGGTTCCCATCGCAGTCTGTTGCGGTGGCCCGGATGCCCGCCAGCCGCTGGCATACTGGCCAGCCATGGTGTTGTCGCGTGGCTGGTCGCTCTTCCTGGTCGGGGTCGGTGTCTGGACCTGGGTCATCTGGCCGAGGTTCGCCGCCGCCATCTGGAACGACTCCCGCTCCTGGTCGAGCGGCACGATCGGGGTGGGCGCCCCGACCAGCTTTCTCTGGGTGCACGCACTGCTGATCGCCGCTTCGCTGACGATCGGTACCGCAGTCGGCGTGCTGGGGATCAGGGGCTGGCTGGCGGCTCGCCGTCGTCCCAACGCCTGACCAGCCGCCCTCCGCACGCTCGCTGAGGCGGCGACGGCACTGGCCCCGCCGCCTTGACCAGGCAGGATAGGTCGGCGGTGATCATGTGACGCGGGACGCTCGCCGCCGATTTGACGTTCAAACCCGAAACCGCGTAACTTTCTCTCTGCCAGCGCGGAACGGGGCAAACGGGATGAAAGCCCGGGGGCCCAGATCCAAGCCGGCACCGGGTCTGACAGGGGGCAGAGCTCCTGAAGGACACGGTCCGGGCGGAGCTCGCCGGAAACGCCGCAGGGCGGATTTGGCAGAGCGAAACCGACCGGGTAAGGTTGTCGACCGGCAGGGAACCGGGCGAGCTTGCGGACATCCGCAGCGGCCGGCCTGCCAAATCCGATGATCAAGCGCAGCGGTTCGCTGCTGCGCGAGCTCAGCGGACGCCAACCCGTACGAAGCACGACAGACCGGGACACACGGTTTGACACGGCGGAGACGGTGAGGTAACGTAGTAAAAGTGCCCGGCGCGAGAGCGGCGGGGGCGGTTGAACGAGATGCCCCGGATGGGGGTCCTGCGGTGCGGGGCTTTCGGATGGTGTGTGGTTGTTCTTTGAGAACTCAACAGGGTGCTTGATAAGCCAGTGCCAAAT